>NZ_JCAXEG010000010.1:0-283331 GCF_059758875.1 Streptomyces sp. GQ60
CGACTTCCCTCACCCCCTCACCCCCGCCCGGCCACGCCGCCTACTCCGTCCAGGACCCGCTCAGCACGCCCGTGTTCGCGACCACCGCCGCCGCGGAAGGCGCGCGGGCCTTCACCCAGAAGCGCTCCCCCGCCTGGGACGGGCCTCCGCCGTCCCGCTTCCTCTGATCGCCCTGGCCGACTCCGACCCGGCCCCTCGCTGCCATCCGAACCCTCCCGCCCCCCGCACCCCCCGTCGTACGCTGGTCTGATGCGAACTTCACCTCGAACTCCACGTCAGGCAGCGAGAATCGTCGTCCTCAACCCGGCTGGATCGGTGTTCCTGTTCCGCGAGAACAACGTGGAAGTCGGCGTCCACTGGCTGCCGCCCGGCGGTGGCATCGATCCCGGGGAGACGCCCGAGGAGTGCGTGCGGCGGGAGTTGCGGGAGGAGACGGGCTGGACGGACCTGGAGCCGGAGCGGCTGCTCTGCACCTGGGAGCACGACTTCACCCATCAGGGCATCCCCGTACGCCAGCACGAGCACATCTACGTGACCACCGGCCCGCACCGCGATCCGGTACCGGAGTACCCCGAGGCCCACTGGCGGTGGCTGTCCCCGCTGAACCTCGCCACCCTCGGCGAACCGCTGTGGCCCCCGCGCCTCGCCGAGCTGCTCGACGAGGCCCCCGCCGACCCCGTCCACCTGGGACTCCTCGCCTGATCAGCCGCCCGGCGGGCTGAGCGGCGGCTCACCGGCGGCCGGTCGCCCGTGCGTACAGCTCGGCCGCGTAGCCGGTCAGGATCGTGCTCGTCGAGACGTCGTCCGTTTCCCCGCCGGTCAGGACGCCGATGATCTTCCCGTCGCCGGCGATCCACGAGCTGCCGCTCGTGCCGCCCGGGAAGTCCGCGCAGTCGAAGCGCTGTTCCGTTGCGCTCAGCCGGACCGCGCGGGACAGGCAGGTGCGCGGGACCTTGCGGTCCGCCGGGTAGCCGGTCACCGTGACCTGCTCGTCCGTGCGGCCCGTGGTGTCCAGGACGGCGGCGCCGGTGACGTCCTCGATGTGGCGGCCCGAGGCGTCGGGAGCGAGGCGGGCGAAGGCGAGGTCGTAGTCGTCGTTCGCCCCGGCCGACCAGCGCGGATCCTCGAAGACCTCCGCGATCTTCCACGTACCGTACGGGGCTCGCCCGTCCGCGTATGCGGGTACGAAGGAGGCTCCGCCCCCGGCGGCCCGGCCGGCGAGCAGGCAGTGGCCGGCGGTGACGATCAGGTTCCGCCCGGGGCTGTGCACGACGGTCGCCGTACAGAAATGGGCACCGGTCACCTCGCCCTCGAACAGCGCCCCGGCGAAGGCCGCGGGCCCGCCCGGCGCGGGAGGCGACACCGCCGGTACGGGGGTCTGACCATCGGGCCGCTGAGCCTGCTCCGCTGATGATGAATCCGATACCGATACCGATACCGACGGCGACGGCGACGGCGACGGACGAGCAGGTGACGGCGTCACCGAAGGAGCCCCGTTCGCATGGACGGGGGCCTTGCCGTCATCGGCCGGCACCACCTTCGTCATGGCCGCGGACGCGCCCAGCGCCGCCACCGCGCACAGCACAGCGGTCACCACGGTCCGCTTGTCCATCGCAGGCAACCTCCCCGATTTGCTCCGGCGGAGCTTGCCCTGCCCGCGGCGACTGCCGCAAGGGCGGACGCGAGACCAGGCCCCGCCACCCTCAGCCTGCCCCAGCCCGGTCCGTCAGTCGGCTGTGCCGGGCGGGACGACCCATCGCACCGGCTGTCCGGTGACCTTGGCGATCATGTCGTAGTCGCCGTCGTAGTGCAGGACCGTGGCTCCATGCCGTTCGGCCGTCGCCGCGATGATCAGGTCCGGGAGCGAGAGCGCCTTCCAGTTGCCCGCTTCGATGAGCTGTCTCTGCACGGCCAAGGCCCGATCCCACGTCTCGTCGGGAGTGGGGAGCCAGTCGAAGGCGCCCATGCCTTTGCGGATCCGCTCCGCATCGGCCTTCGAGCGGGCGCTGTACATCACTTCCATTTCCACGGCTCCGCACACGGCAAGGACTCCCGCCACGTGGAGCGGAAAAACGACCTTGTGCACGGCCGGCTTGGGATAGCGCGCGAGAGCAGACTTGTCGATCAGGAAGCGCTCGCTCATGCCGCCCTGTCCTGAACGTGCTCAGCCTCCGCGAAGGCCTCCGCGGCCGGCTCGACCGGGCCCGTCAGGTCGGGCAGCCCACCCTCGGCGATCCAGTTCAGGAAGTCTTCCCGCTTGCGTCGGTTGACCACGTCCTGAAGGGCCGCGTTCACCGTCGCCACCTTCGTCTTCGTACCGAAGAGCTCGGCGGCCTCCGCCAGCAGGGCGTCATCGACGTCGATCACGGTTCTGGCCATCGTGAACCTCCTCAGCGAGGGGGCCGATCAGCCCCTGTCCACTTAAACGATATCAAGATCGACGTCAAGAGATATCGTTTCTGCAGTCAGCCCCGCCTTCCGGCCGCCCACAGGGCCGGTCCGCCCATCGACACCCATCGACACCCATCGACACTCACCGACGGACAGGACAGCCCCGCCCGGAGTGGTTCCGGGCGGGGCCATCCACGGGCGGGCGCGGCCCGCTACGCCCCGGGCCAGAGGCCCTCCGGGGTGAGGCTCAGGAGGTCGATCGCGTTGCCGCGGACGATGCGGTCCACCACGTCCGGGGCCAGGTGGCCCATCTGGGACTCGCCGACCTCCCGGGATTTGGGCCACGTGGAGTCGGAGTGGGGGTAGTCCGTCTCGTAGAGGACGTTGGCCACGCCGATGGAGTCCAGGTTCTTCAGTCCGAAGGCGTCGTCGAAGAAGCAGCCGAAGACGTGCTCCGCGAAGAGCTCCGACGGGGGGCGCAGCACCTTGTCGGCGACGCCGCCCCAGCCGCGGTTCTCCTCCCAGACCACGTTCGCGCGCTCCAGGATGTACGGGATCCAGCCGATCTGGCCCTCCGCGTACATGATCTTGAGGTTTGGGAAGCGCTCGAACTTCCCGCTCATCAGCCAGTCCACCATCGAGAAGCAGCAGTTGGCGAAGGTGATGGTGGAGCCGACGGCCGGCGGGGCGTCCGCCGAGGTGGACGGCATGCGCGAGGAGGAGCCGATGTGCATGGCGATGACCGTGCCGGTCTCGTTGCACGCCTCCAGGAAGGGGTCCCACTCGTCCGTGTGGATGGAGGGGAGCCCGAGGTGGGGCGGGATCTCCGAGAAGGCGACGGCCCGGACCCCGCGCGCCGCGTTGCGCCGGACCTCGGCGGCGGCGAGGCGGGCGTCCCAGAGCGGGATGAGGGTGAGCGGGATGAGGCGGCCGGCGGCGTCGGGGCCGCACCACTCCTCCACCATCCAGTCGTTGTACGCGCGCACGCCGAGCAGGCCGAGTTCGCGGTCCTTGGCCTCGGTGAAGGTCTGGCCGCAGAAGCGCGGGAAGGTCGGGAAGCAGAGGGCGGACTGGACGTGGTTGACGTCCATGTCGGCGAGCCGCTCGGGAACCGAGAAGGAGCCCGGGCGCATCTGCTCGTACGTGATGACTTCGAGCTTGATCTCGTCGCGGTCGTAGCCGACGGCCGTGTCGAGGCGGGTGAGGGGTCGGTGCAGGTCCTCGTACACCCACCAGTCGCCTATCGGGCCGTCGTCGCCCTTCGCTCCCATGACGGGGGCGAACTTGCCTCCGAGGAAGGTCATTTCCTTCAGCGGGGCGCGGACGACCCGGGGGCCGACGTCGTGGTACTTGGACGGGAGCCGGTCCCGCCAGACGTTGGGGGGCTCAACCGTGTGGTCGTCCACCGAGATGATCTTCGGGAAGGTCTCCATGCCCTCACGGTAGCGCCAATCTGACGAACCGTCAGCTAGTTGGGCGGTGCAGGATGCCCGATCCGCGCGGACCGGACACCGGATCCGCACGGACCGGGTGCCCGATCCGACGAACCAGGTGCCCGATCCGCGCGGACCAGGCCACGGATCCGTGAGGACCGGGCCCCGGATCCGTAAGGACTGGGTCCGTTACGGACTGACGTGTACGCGCAACACAGGGCAGACTGGCCCTTACACCTAGGGAAGGCAGGGGGGAGACCAGATGGACGGCACACCGGCCATCCCGCACCAGCGGAACCACCCCGAGTCCGGTGACACCGCCATTGCCACAGCCGCCGGGCCCGGAGTCGGAGTCGAAGCAGCGCCCGCCGCGGAAGCCAGAGCCGACGAAGCCGTCAACGGGACCCAGCCGCCCTCCGCCACCGGAGGCAACCGGTTCTCCGTGCTCGGGCCCATCCGGGCCTGGCGCGGCGGCGAGGCGCTGAGTACCGGGACCCCGCAGCAGCGGGCGCTGCTCGCCGTGCTCCTGCTCCGCGAGGGCCGTACCGCCACGGCACCCGAACTCATCGACGCCATCTGGGGCGAGGACCCGCCGCAGCAGGCCCTCGCCACCATCCGTACGTACGCCTCCCGCCTCCGCAAGATCCTCGAACCCGGGCTCCTCGTCAGCGAGTCCGGCGGCTACGCGATCCGCCTGCCCCACCCCGAGGCCCTGGACCTCGGCATCGCCCGGGCCCTCGCCGCCGACGCCGAGGCCGCGCGCGCCGGCAAGGCGAAGGACTCCGGGTCCGGCTCCGCCCCCCGCTCCGGCACCGCCAAGGGCGTCCCCGGGGCCCCCGGAACCCCCCGCACCCCCGCCGGCCAGGGCGAGCGCGCGCTCGCCCGTACGCTGCTGGCCCGCGCCCTGGACGTATGGGACGGCGAACCGCTGGCCGGCGTACCCGGGCCGCACGCCGACACCGAGCGCACCCGGCTCGCCGAGTGGCGCCTCCAACTGCTGGAAACCCGACTCGACTTGGACCTGGAGCTGGGCCACCACGCCGAGGCCGTCTCCGAGCTCACCGCCCTCACCGCCGCCCACCCCCTGCGGGAGCGGCTGCGCGAGCTGCTGATGCTCGCCCTCTACCGCAGCGGCCGCCAGGCCGAGGCCCTCGCCGTGTACGCCGACACCCGCCGGCTCCTCGCCGACGAACTCGGCGTCGACCCGCGCCCCGAACTCGCCGAGCTCCAGCAGCGCATCCTGCGGGCCGACTCCGAGCTCGCCCGCGCCGAGGACCCGGCACCGGCCGCCGCGCCCGTACACGTGAGGCCCGCCCAACTGCCCGCCACGGTCTCCGACTTCACCGGCCGCTCCAGTTTCGTCCGGGACCTCGGCGAGATCCTCACGGGCGCCGAGGGCCAGGTGATGGCGGTCTCCGCCCTCGCCGGCATCGGCGGCGTCGGCAAGACCACCCTCGCCGTGCACGTCGCGCACGCCGCCCGCCCGCACTTCCCCGACGGCCAGCTCTACGTCGACCTCCAGGGCACCGAAGCCCGCCCCGCCGAGCCCGAGGCCGTCCTCGGCTCCTTCCTGCGCGCCCTCGGGACCCCCGACTCCTCCATCCCCGACTCCCCCGCCGAACGGGCCGCCCTCTACCGCTCCACCCTCGACGGGCGCCGCGTCCTGGTCCTCCTCGACAACGCCCGCGACGCCGCCCAGGTCCGCCCGCTGCTGCCGGGCACCGCGGGCTGCGCCGCCCTCGTCACCAGCCGCGTCCGCATGGCCGGCCTGGCCGGCGCGCACCTCGTCGACCTCGACGTGATGAGCCCCGACGAGGCCCTCCAACTGTTCACCCGGATCGTCGGGGCCGAGCGGGTCGGCGCCGAGCGCCAGGCCGCACTCGACGTGGTCGGCGCCTGCGGGTTCCTGCCGCTCGCCATCCGCATCGCCGCCTCCCGGCTCGCCGCCCGCCGCACCTGGACCGTCTCCGTGCTCGCCGCCAAGCTCGCCGACGAGCGCCGCCGCCTGGACGAGCTCCAGGCCGGCGACCTCGCCGTCAAGGCCACCTTCGAGCTGGGCTACGGCCAGTTGGAGCCCGCCCAGCAGCGCGCGTTCCGCCTGCTGGGGCTGCCCGACGGGCCGGACATCTCCCTCGCGGCGGCAGCCGCCGTAATCGACCGGCCGGAGCACGACACGGAGGACCTGCTCGAAGCCTTAGTGGACTGTTCCCTCCTCGAATCGGCCGCGCCCGGCCGCTACCGCTTCCACGACCTCGTACGCCTCTACGCGCGTGCCTGCGCCGAGCGCGACGAGCAGCCGCCGAGCGCGCGCGACGCCGCCCTCGACCGGGTGCTGGACTTCTACCTGGCCACCGCCACCGGCGTGTACGGCCTGGAGCGGCCCGGCGACCGGCTCGTGGCCCACCTGTCGGCCACCCGCTACCCCGGACTCGTCTTCACCGAGCCGCATTCCGCCCAGGACTGGCTGTACGCCGAGGCCGACCCGCTGCTCGCCTGCGTACGGCAGGCCGCCGCGCGGCGCCCGGGCCGGGAGGACCTGCTGCGCCGGGCCGTGGACCTGCTGCTGGCGGCCAAGGACCTCGCGGAATCGGGCGCCAACTCCAAGCAGTACGAGTCGGCCGCGACCGCGCTGCGGGACGCCGCGCACGCCGCGCGGGACCCGTACTCCGAGGGCCGGGCCCGCACCACGCTGACCAACACCCACCTGGTCGCGGGCCGGTTCTCCGAGGCCGATGACGAAGCCCGCCAGGCCACCGTGCTGGCCCGCACCGCCGGGGACCCGCTGTCCCGCTGCTGGGCGCCCAACGACCGCGGAATCAGCGCCATTTACGAGGGGCGCTACGAGGACGGCGAACGGTACCTGCTGGAGGCCATCGACAACTTCCGGGCCGACTCCAACCACGTGGGCGAAGCGAGCGCCCTGTGCAACCTCTCGCGCATCCACGTGGAGCAGGGCCGCCTCGCCAGCGCCATAGAACTCGCCCAGCAGGGCATCGCCATCTACGACCGGATGGGACTCACCCTGCGCCTGGCCAACGGCCGCTACGCGCTGGGCATCGCCCTCACCAAGGCCGACCGGCTCTCCGAGGCGCACTCCCAGCTCAGCAAGGCGCTCACGCTGTTCCACGAGAACCGGCAGCCGCTGTGGGAGGGCGTGACGCACTTCCGCCTCGCCAAGGTCCACCTGGCCGCGCGCCGCCCGACGCTGGCCGCCTCCCACGCGGAACAGGCCATCGCGCTGCGGGGCATCGGCGGCGAGTGGCGCCGCGCCACGGTGCTGACCGTACTGGGCCGCGCACTGCGCCAGTTGGGGCAGCGGGACCGGGCGCGGGTGTGCTGGCGGGACGCCGAGGTGGTGTTCGCGCAGCTCGGGTCGCCGGAGCTGGGCGAGGTACGGGCGCTGCTGGCTGCGGAGATCGCCGCCTGAGGCCGCCTGCGGGGCCTTCGGGCCGCGCAGGGCTCCGCAGGGCCGCGCAGGGCTCCTCACGAACTGAACGGCACGTTCATCGTTCGTTTATCGCCTCCGGCCACGATGGGGTTCATCGACTCGGCGTGTCGGGGGGCAGACCGGGTCGGCTGGAGGACCACCCGTTCGGCGGTCCGCGGGGGAATCGCCGAACGGGCCCGACCCATCCATCAGGAGATCCGATGACGACGAACGACAACACTCTGCCGACCGCCGCCGACCTCGCGTCGCTCGACGACCCGGCCGTCCCGGCCACTGCGCCCAAGCCGGCCGACGACCTCACCTCGGGCACGCCGGCCAAGCCGCTCGACAACCACGTCTCCGGCGAGGACATCGTGTCGCTCGACAACCACGTGTCCGGGCCGCCGCGGCCGTAGGCCCACCAGAACGCGTACGACCCGGACGGGGGGCCCGGGGGGGGCCAGGGGGCCGGGTCGTACGGCACGGACGTACCACGGGGGACCGGGGGTCACGGGGGACCAACGGGGTGCACGGGGGGACGGCGGCCGCGGTGGCCAGGAGGGGGACCACCGCGGCCGCCGTACGTGCGCGTGCGGGTCGACCGCGCAGCGGAGCGGCCGGGGCTCTGGCCGCCCGGGGCCGAAGGGCCCGAAATGCGGCCCTCCCGCGCCCCCGCTGACTAGGCTGACCGTGTGTTCACCTCCCAGGGCCCGACCCTCCGCGAACTGGCCGTACAGGGCCTGTCCTCCATCGAGCGGGGCTACGACCTGCTGGCCCCCAAGTTCGACCGGACCCCCTTCCGCACCCCCGACCGGATGCTCGACGCGGTCGAGGAGACGCTCGCCCGCCACGAGGGCCCCTTCGGCGCCGGACTCGACGTCTGCTGCGGTACGGGCGCGGGCCTCGGCATGCTGCGGCGGCTGTGCCGGGGGCGGGTGACCGGGGTGGACCTGAGCGCGGGCATGCTCGCCGAGGCCCGGCTCGCCCACCCCGAGGAGCGGGTGGACCTCCTGCGGGCCGACGCGCGGGCCCTGCCCGCCGCGCTCGCAGACTCGTACGACCTGGCGGTCAGCTTCGGCGCCTTCGGCCACTTCCTCCCGTCCGAGCGCCCCGCGGTCTTCACCGGGGTCTACGGTGCCCTGCGCCCCGGCGGGGTCTTCGCCTTCCCGATCGGGGCCCCGATCGGCCCGAGCCGCCCGGCCTGGTGGGCCCTGTCGGGCTTCGACGCGGTGATGCGCGTGCGCAACGCGGTCTGGCGCCCCCCGTTCGTCATGTACTACCGCACCTTCCCCTTCGGCCCCGTCCGCACCGACCTCCGCGCGGCGGGCTTCACGGTGGAGACGCTCCCCCTGCACCACTTCGGCCGCCGGCCGGACGGAACGCCGAGCTGGCGGCTGGTCCTGGCGCGGCGGCCGGGCTGACTCCGCTGATGAGCAGCTGCCCGACGCGGTGCGGCTAGGTCACCGACTTCGCGACCGCCCTCGCCTCGCCCCCGCCGGGCCGGGCCGGGCCGGTGACGGCACGCCCGTCGGGTCGAACTCGGGTGGGAGCGTGGTCTTGCCGGGTCGCGGAGTTCGGCACGCCAACGTCCGGCTCACCGGGCGGTTCACGGTGGTGAGCAACGACCTCATCCAGCATCCCGACATGTCGGCGGTCGCGCGGATCCTGGGGATCTACACCGGTACACCCATCGGCATCAAGGACCTGGTCAAGCGGCTTCCGCTCGGGGAGCCTCTATCGCCAACGGGCGCGGGAACTGGTGGCGTTCGGATACTTGGACCGGTCTCTGGAGAGCCTGCCGGGCGGGCGGATCGTCACCCGTACGGTGTCCTACAACCACCCCCGGGCCGCCGTTGTCGTCGCCGCACGCCGTGGCCACGGTCGCGGCGTCCCTCCGGCGGGTCCCTCCGCAGGGCCCCCTCCGCCACCGCCGCCGGAGGTAGAGCCGGAGGCGGAAGTAGAGCCGGAGGCGGAGGTAGAGCCTGAGGCGGAGGCGCCCGTAGAGCCCGAGGCGGAGGCCTCGGCAGAGCACGCCACCGCGAGCACGCCCGAGGCGGAGTCCACGGCCGGGGACTCCGCCTCCGGCAGTCGGCTGCCTGCGCCCCGGGAGCGGGGCGACCCCGGGCGGCACCGGCTCGCCTGTGAGGTGCTCGCGGAGTTGCGGCGGGTCGATCCGCGGCTGCTGCTCGGGGAGCGGGACGTCCGGTACCTCGCGGGTGGCGTCGAGGCCTGGCTGGAGCGCGGGGCCGGGGTGGAGGCGCTGGTCAACGCGTTGTCCGCACGGCTGCCGGAAGGGCTGCGCAATCCGGCCGGGCTGATCGCCCACCGGCTCACGGCCCAGTTGCCACCGCCGCTGGTGCCGCTGGCCCGCGCGCCCGCCTTCGTAGCACCGGACCCCTTCGTGAACTGCACGAAGTGCGAGCTGGCGTACCGCAGCCCCGACGGGCCCGGGACCTGCAACGGCTGCAGCTCCTAGGCCCTCATCGGGCAGCGGCAGCGGCAGCGGCTGGGACCGTCAGCGCTGGAGGTCGATCGTGAAGCGCCTCTCGCCCGGAGCGATCGTGTCGGCGTGGATCGAGCCCCGAGCCCGGTCGTACTTGCCGGTGCCGCCGGTGATCGCGTTGTCGAACGAAGGGGGCGGGCCCGGGACGAGGTGGCCGAACACCATCCCCTGCACGGTGAGCTGTCCGCCCGGGAGGGTGTAGGTCACGACGCACGTCTCCGCTCCGCCGTTGTCGACCCGGGTGGTCGTGCAGGTTCCGCCGGTCTCGCCGACCTGGTTGCCGTCCTTGTCGAAGAGGAGCGAGCGGAAGACCGTCCGGTCGCCCTGGGCGGCGGCGCCGCCGGGATTGACGGGGAAGCGCGACTGCTCCGCGAGCTTGCCCGTGAGTGTGATGACCTTGTCCTTGCCCTTGTCACGGGCGGAATCGTCGTCCGTCGCGATGGCGGACGCGACCGGGGCGCAGGCGAGAAGGGCAGCCAGCGCGGTGGCCGTGCCGAGAAGGGTCGCTCTGATGGGGCGCATCGTGTGGCTCCTGAGGTTGAGGCTCACGGATGGTCAGATGACCCATTCATAGCCCCGGCTCCGCCGACACCCGGAGTGTCCCTGCGCGACCCACCAGCAGATCCGACCGATCGGACCAGCCCGGGGCCGGAGGCGGCCCGCGCACCGGCCCTCGGGCCGCGGAAGGGGAGGGGGCGGCTGAGGACGAGGTTGGTGGTGGTGCTGCCGAACTGGGCCAGGGCGTCGACCGTGTGCTCCAGCTGGGCCATCGAGGTCGCCGCCACCTTCAGGACGTAGCAGTCGTCCCCGGTGGTGCGCAGGCACTCCAGGATCTCCGGCCGCTCCGCGAGGAGCCGGTGCAGCGGCTCGTGGCGGGTTCCCGGGTACTTCAGGCGGACCACGGCCAGTGCCATGTATCCGGTGCGCTCCAGATCGACCTCCGCGCGGTAGCCGGTGATCACCTCGGCCGCCTCCAGGCGGCGTACCCGCTCCGTGGTCGCCGACGGGCTCAGGTTGACCCGGCGCGCCAGCTCCGTGAAGGCGATACGGCCGTCCTGCTGGAGCTCGTTCAGGATCGCCCAGTCCGTCGCGTCGAGATTCTCGGTCATCCGGCGAGATTACCGGGGGATCCACGGCCGAACCGGCTCTGAACAGGGAGGAATCCCTTCAGGCGGTACGGGCCCGCTGGCTAGGCTCGACGGTGTGAAGATCGGAGTCAACATCCTCAATTTCGGCCCGGGTACCGACCCCGGAGCCCTGCGTGACGCGGCCCTGACCGTCGAAGGCCTGGGCTTCGACCTGCTGATGCTCTCGGACCACATCGCCGTCACGCCCGATGTCGCCGAACGCTATCCCGCGCCCTTCTACGAGCCCTTCACCACCTTGTCCTGGCTCGCCGGCCTGACGAGCAGGATCCGGCTCGGCACGACCGTACTCATCGCCCCGTACCGGCACCCGCTGCTCACCGCCCGCATGGCGGCCAATCTGGACCAGCTCAGCGGCGGGCGGTTCGTCCTCGGGGTGGGGGTGGGCTGGGCGCGCCAGGAGTTCGCCGCCCTCGGGATCCCGTTCGAGCAGCGGGGACGGCTGACCGACGAGCACCTTCGGGCGGTGCGGGCCGCCTGGAAGGACACCGCCGACTACGGGACCCTACGGATCCCCGTCTGGGTCGGCGGCAACAGCGACGCGGGGCTGCGCCGGGCCGTGCGGCTCGGGGACGCGTGGCATCCGCTGCGCCCCACGCTGCCCTGGCTGCGCGAGGCCACCGGCAGGCTGGCCGCCTACGCGGACGAGCAGGGCCTGCCCGTGCCCGCGCTGGCGCCCCGCATCGCCCTCAAGGTCACCTCGGCTCCGGTCACGGGGCCGCAGCGGGCGGCCGGGGAGGGGACCATCGACCAGATCATGGACGATCTGGAGCAACTGCGGCTCCTGGGAGCCGAGTCCGTCGTACTCGACCACTACGGCGGCGACCCCGACGAGACGCGCCATCCGCAGAGGGGCCGACAGGCTCTCGCCACGGTGGCCGCGGGCCTCGGGCTCGCCGAGACCCGCGAAGACGGACGAGACAGCGGAACGGAGTCGTCATGAGTGTCACGACCGGGGACCACGCCCTCCTGCGGCGGGCCATCGCCCTCGCGGCCGAGGCCGGCGAGAGCGGCAACCCGCCGTTCGGATCGCTGCTGGCCGGGCCCGACGGAACGGTGCTGGCGGAGGAGCGCAACACGACCCTCACCGACCGGGACGTCACCGCGCACCCGGAGTTGAAGCTCGCACGGTGGGCCGCCCGGGAGCTGGACTCGGCCACCGCGGCCCGGACCACGATGTACACCAGCTGCGAGCCGTGCGGGATGTGCGAGCCGGTCATCCGGCAGGCGGGGCTGGGGCGGGTGGTGTTCGCACTGTCCGGCGAACAGCTCCTGGACGTCAGGCCGGCCAGCGGCCGGCCGTACCGGTGGACGGGCCCGCGCTGCACGCCGAGGTACGGGCCGCGGTGGAGCCGTACTACCGCTGAGCGTCCGCGGTGCCGCCGCTGGACCGCCGCCGGCCGTCCGGTCGCAGTACGGACATCACCATCAGCTCCGGGTCCTGGGACAGCAGTCCCGCCTGGAGCGAGCGCAGCGCCCGGCCCGGCTCCACTCCCAGTTCCGCGACGACCCGGGCGCGCTGGTCGGCGTAGACGGTCAGTGCCTCGTTGCCGCGGTCCGAGCGGTAGAGCGCGAGCATGAGCAGCCACAGGAAGCGTTCCCTCATGGGGTACTTGTGCACCGCGTAATGGAGGTAGGGCACGGCGTCGCGGTGCCCGCCCAGCTCCAGTTCCAGCTCGGCCCGCACCTCCATGTCCGCGAGGAACCGCTCGTGCCGGTAAAGCCGTTCGCGCTCCAGCATGGGCCCGTCGAGGCCCTCGGCGAGCGGGCCCGTGGACATCGTGCGCGCCTCTTCGAGCAGCCGGGCCGCCTCGTGGATCTCGCCCGCGCGCACCGCGGCGATACCGGCCGCCGCCAGCTTCTCGTACGTGTAGAGGTCCACCTCGCAGCCGGCCACGTCCAACCGGTAACCGCCGCCCGACCAGTCCAGGCCGACGCCCAGGGCGCGGAGTCCGGAGACGGACTTCTGGATCAGGTTCTTGGCGTACGCCGGGTACTCGCCGCCCCAGAGCGCCTCGATCAGCTGGTCCACGCCGGTCTCCAGGCCCGGCCTGAGCAACAGTACGGCCAGCAGCGCCTGTTGCTTGGGCGGGCCGAGCTCCAGCACCTGCTCCGCGCGCCGGACCCGGAGCGGGCCCAGCAGGCGGAAGCTCAGCCCCGACGGGCCCTGGCCCCCGCCGCCCTGGCCCTCGCTGTCCTGGCCCCCGCCACCCGGAAAGCCGCGCTCGCGCAGCAGCACACCCGACATCTTCCCTCCCCCATGTGAGCCTCTTCGCCCTTCGCCTTCGCCCTTCGCCTTGCGCCCTTCGTACAGACGCTAGGCATTACCAGCCGGTTCTGACGAACGGCGGTCCGCAGGACGGTCAGCGATCGGTCCAGCGGCTCGTGAAAGCCCTCCCGCCATCGTGGTGCGACACCTCTCCTCCCCTCTCTCCCCTCCCGCCTCCTGTCGCACCTTGGAGTCAACGATGAACGGTCCGGTCCGCCCCGAGGTGCGCCCTGCGGAGCGCCCTCCCGCCCTGCGCCGGTGGGGGCGGCTGGCCGCCGCCCGGTCCCGGCTCCTGGTGTGGGCCGGGGTCGCGCTCGCCGTACTGGGTCTGGTGCTGGCCGCCGGCACCATGGACCGGCTGGTCCTGAGCCGCTTCGAGAGTCCCGGCTCCGAGTCGCTGAGAACCAGGGCCGTCCTGGAGGAGGAGTTCGGGACGGGCACGCCCGGCGTGCTGCTGATGGTCACGGCCGGGCGCGGCACCGTGGACGAGCCCGCGGTCGCGGCCGAGGGCCGCGCCCTGGAGCAGGAACTGGCCCGGCAGGACGGGGTGGCCGAGGTCGCCTCGTACTGGTCGCGCGGCAGCTCGCCCGCCATGCGCTCCACCGACGGCGGGCAGGCCCTGGTGACCGCCCGGATGTCGGGCACGGTGACCGAGGCCCGGACCCGGCTGGCGGAGATCTCGCCGGCCTTCACCCGGGACGGCGCCCTCGTGTCGGTCCGGGTCGGCGGCGGGGACGAGGTGTTCCGGCAGGCCGCCGAGCAGGCGCGCAAGGACTTCCTGCGCGCCGAGTTGATCGTCTTCCCGCTGGTACTGCTCCTGCTGTTCGCCGTCTACCGCCGCTTCTCGGCCGCCTTCCTCACCCTCGGCATGGGTCTGTTCTCGGTGGTCACCTCGCTGGCGCTGCTGCGCGGGATCACGTACGTGGCCGACGTCTCGACGTTCGCCGCCAATCTGGCCCTGGTGATGGGCATCGGGCTCGGGGTCGACTACAGCCTCTTCGTCATCAACCGGTTCCGTGAGGAGCTGCTGTCCGGGCGCTCGGCCGCCGAGGCCGTCGAGCACGCGGTCGCCGGTGCGGGACGCACGGTCGCGTTCAGCGGTCTCACCGTCGTCCTGTCGCTGGCCGCCCTGCTGCTCTTCCCGTTCCCCTTCCTGCGCTCGTTCGCGTACGCCGGTATCGCCACGGTCCTCACCTCGGTGTTCGCGGCCCTGGTGGTCCTGCCCGCCGCGCTGGCCCGGCTGGGCCGGCGGGTCGCCCGCCGGCCCGCGGAAGGCCGCGGTGGCGGCGGGGGCGGCGGGGGCCGGGGGTGGTGGCACGGCACGGCCCTGCGCATGATGCGCCGGCCGCTGCTGTACGGGATTCCCGCGCTGGTGCTGCTGCTGGGCCTGGCCTCGCCGACGCTGGGGCTGACTTTCGGCCTGCCGGACGAGCGGGTACTGCCCGCGCACGTGTCCAGCCGGGTGGTGCAGCAGGAGATCCGCGACGGCTTCGCCGCGGAGGAGATGGACGCGATCCAGGTCCTGCAGCCCGGCCTGCCGGGCGGCGCCGCGAACGAGGCCGTGAACGGGGCCGAGAGCAGGGCCGCGATCGAGGCCACGGCGCTGGGTCTGTCGCGGATCCCCGCCGTCCACCAGGTCGACGCGCTCACCGGGTCGTACTCCGGGGGCCGGAAGATCGCCGGACCGAACGGCTCCGCCGCCAGGTTCGCGGGCGAGCAGAGCACCTGGTACTCCGTGGTCGCCACGCACCGCGGCCTGGACCAGGACGTCGACCGGCTCCTCTCCGGCATCCGTACGACGGCCCCCGGGGCGCAGATCGGCGGCTATCCCGCCGAACTCCGTGATTTCCGGACCGATTTGACCGACCGGCTGCCCCTGGTGTTCGGGCTGATCCTGGCGGCCACCTTCCTCGTCCTGTTCCTGATGACCGGCAGCCTGCTCCTGCCGGCCAAGGCCATCGTCCTCAACATCCTCAGCATGGGGGTCATGGCCGGGGTCCTCGTCTGGATCTTCCAGGAGGGACACCTGTCCGGGGCGCTGGGCTTCACGCCGAGCGGCTCCATCGAGCCCAGCATCCCCATCCTGATGTTCTGCACCGCCTTCGGACTCTCCATGGACTACGAGGTGTTCATGCTGTCGCGGATCAAGGAGGAGTACGACCGCACCGGCGACAACGTCGCCGCGGTGGCCCTCGGCCTGGAGCGCGGCGGCCCGCTGATCACCTCGGCGGCGGTCGTCCTGGCGGCCTCGTTCGCCACGTACGCCTCCTCCGGGATCGTCTTCCTCAAGATGCTGGGCATCGGCATGGTCGCGGTGATCCTCATCGACGCCACGCTGATCAGGGCGGTGCTGGTACCGGTCTCGATGCGGCTGGCCGGCCGGGCCAACTGGTGGGCCCCGGCCCCGCTGCGCGCACTGCACGCCCGGTTCGGCCTCGCCGAGAGCCCGGCTGCCGCCGCCCCCGGCGAGGCGCCGGGCCGGCTTGCGCACGGGTCTCGGCGGTGAGGCCGGGGCGGCCGTCCCGCAGGCCCGCCTTCCCGCCGTCAGCGGATGCGGAGTTCGCGTTTGAGTACCTTTCCGCTCGCGTTGCGCGGGAGTTCGGAGACGAACTCCACCTCGCGCGGGACCTTGTAGTTGGCCATCTCCCGCCGTGACCACGCGATCAGGTCGTCGGCGGTGAGGACCGCCCCGGGGCGGCGGACCGCGTACGCCTTGCCGACCTCGCCCAGGCGCGGGTCGGGGACGCCGACCACGGCGACGTCGGCGATGTCGGGGTGCAGGCCCAGGAGTTGCTCGATCTCGGCGGGGTAGGCGTTGAAGCCGCCGACGATGAACATGTCCTTGATCCGGTCGGTGATGCGCAGGTTCCCGTCGGCGTCCAGGACGCCTACGTCGCCGGTGCGGAGCCAGCCCTCGGGGGTGATGGCCTCGGCGGTTTCGGCCGGGTCCTCGAAGTAGCCGCGCATGACGTTGTGGCCGCGCACCCACACCTCCCCGGCCCGGCCGGTGGGCTGCCGCCCGCCGTCCTGGTCCACGACCCTGACCTCCGTCCCCGGGATGGCGCGGCCCGAGGTCGAGGCGATGATCTCCGCCGGGTCGCCGCGGCGGCACATGGTGACGATGCCGCTGGCCTCGGAGAGCCCGTACGCGGTGAGGACGGTGCCGATGTGCAGCTCGCCGCGGAGCCGTTCGACGAGCTGGAGCGGGACCACGGCCGCGCCCGTGACGACCAGGCGCAGGGCGGAGAGGTCGTGGTGGTCGCGCTGGGGGTGGTCGAGGAGGGACTGGTGGAGGGTGGGCGGTCCGGGGAGTACGGAGATCCGCTCGGCGGCGATGTTGGCGAGGACGGTGTCGACGTTGAAGACGGGCTGGGGGACCATCGTGGCCCCGCGCATCAGGCAGGCGATGACCCCGGCTTTGTAGCCGAAGGTGTGGAAGAAGGGGTTCACGATCAGGTAGCGGTCGCCCTCGCGCAGTCCGGCGAGCTCGCTCCAGACCTCGTAGCAGCGCAGGGACTGGGCGTGGGTGATGACGGCGCCCTTGGGGCTGCCGGTGGTGCCGGAGGTGAAGATGATGTCCGACGGGGCGTGGGCGGGGATGGCCTCCGTGCGGGCGCGGACCGCCTCGGCGGATACGGAGTCGCCGCCGGCCAGGAACTCCTTCCAGGTGCGGAAGGAGTCCGGGGCGTCCTCGGACAGGACGACGACCTGTTCCAGGTGGGGCAGGCCGGGCAGCGGGCCGGAGCCCTCGCCCTCGGCGGCGGCCCGGCGCAGGGAGGCGACGTAGGAGGTACCGAGGAAGGTGCCGGTGACGAAGAGGAGCCGGGCGCGGCTGCGCTGGAGGACGTAGGCGGCCTCGGAGCCCTTGAAGCGGGTGTTGAGGGGGACGAGGACCGCTCCGGCGGACACGGCGCCGAGGGCGGAGACGATCCATTCGAGGGTGTTGGGCGCCCACACGGCGACCCGGTCCCCCGGTTCCACCCCGGCGGCCATGCAGGCGGCGGCGGCCCGCTCGACACGCTCGCCGAGCTGCGCGTAATCGATCCGGACCCGGCCGTCGACGACGGCCTCGCGGTCGGCGTAGCGCGCGGCGGCGTCACGGACGAGACCGCCGATGCTGCTCCACGCGAGGTCCCCCCGCAGGCCTTCCCCAAGGCCGGCCGGAGCCGCCGGAGCCGCCGCGCCGAGCGCACCCGCCGGGTCGGCCGGAGCCGCCGGGGCCACCGGTGCCGCCGGAGCCGCCGGAGCCGCCGGGTCGGCCGGAGCCGCCGGGGCGGCCGGAGCCGCCGGGTCGGCCGGGCCCGCCGGGTCGGCCGGGGCCACCGCACCCGCCGGGGCGGCCCAGACCGTCGGGCCGGAAGGGCGCACCGAGTCCGTCGGGCGCCCCGAACCCGGCAGGCCCTCCGCTGCGGCGACGGAGCCAGAGCCGGAGACAGACCCCGAGGCAGAGCCGACCCCGCCCATCGGGGCAGACACCGCTCCCATCTCCCGCCCGGCGACAGCGCCGGCCACGGTCCCAGTAGCGGAGCCCGCCCCTGACGCAGAACCAACTCCGCCCATCCGGGCAGACACCGCTCCCGGCTCCTGCCCGGCGGCACCGCCGGCCACGGCCCCGGTAGCGGAGCCGGCCCCGCCCATCGGAGCAGACATCGCTCCCGACTCCCGCCCGGCGGCGGCCACGACCCCGGTGCCGGACCCGGCCGCGGAGGCCACGGCGGAGCCAGAGGCGGACCTCGAGCCCGAGCCGAAGCCCGTAGCGGAGCCCGGCCCCGACGTGGAGCCGGCCCCGGCCATCGGGGCAGGCACCGCTCGCGGCTCGCGCTCGGTTGCGGCGGCGGCGCCGGGCGCGGGCCCGGGGCGGGGCTCGGCGCCCGGACCGGTGGTGGCGGCCACGGAGCCGGCACCGGCACCGGCACCGGTCCGGGGGCCCGGTTCCCGGCCCCGCCCTGCCCCCGGCCCAGGGGACCGCCCCGTCGTGTCGGCGCGCCCGTGTGCGTCCTCGGCCATCGTCCGCCCCTCCCTGCAACACCAGTAGCTGACTATCCGTCAGATTAGCTGTAGCCTTCGCGGCTGTCAGTACTGGTGCACCCCGGAGGTGGCGATGGCGGCAACGCTCAAGGACGCTACGGCGATAGTCGGCATCGGGCAGACCGCCTTTGCCAAACAACTGCCGCAGTCCGAAAAAGAATTGGCCTGCCGGGCCATTCTCGCGGCGCTCGACGACGCGGGGATAGACCCGTCCGAGGTCGATGCCTTCTCCTCCTACACGATGGAGGAGACCGACGAGGTGGAGGTCGCCAAAGCCATCGGCGCCGGCGACGTCACCTTCTTCTCCAAGATCGGCTACGGCGGAGGCGGCTCCTGCGCCACCGTCGGCCACCTGGCCGCCGCCGTCGCCACCGGCCAGGCGACCGTCGGCGTGGCCTGGCGTTCCCGCAAGCGCGGCTCGGGGCCGCGCCCGTGGAAGAACACGGCCGTCCAGCTCCCCACCCCCGGCCAGTGGACGCGCCCCTTCGGGCTGCTGCGCCCCGCCGACGAGATCGGCATGCTGGCCCGCCGCTACATGCACGAGTACGGCGCCACCCGCGACCACCTCTTCAACGTCGCGATGGCCTGCCGCAACCGCGCCAACGAGAACCCGGCCGCCATGATGTACGAGCGCCCGCTGACCCGCGAGATGTACATGACCGCCCGCATGATCAGCGACCCGCTCTGCCTCTTCGACAACTGCCTGGAGACCGACGGCGCGCTGGCCTGCGTCATCGTGAGCGCCGAGCGCGCCCGCGACTGCCGGCAGAAGCCCGTCTACGTGCACTCCGTCGCCCAGGGCCTGCCCTCCCAGCACCACGGCATGGTCAACTACTGGAACGACGACCCGCTGTCCGGCCCCGCCTGGACCGCCGCCCGACACCTTTGGAAGCAGGCCGACTTCGGGCCCCAGGACGTGGACGTCGCCCAGATCTACGACGCCTTCACCCCCCTCATCCCGCTCTCCCTGGAGGGCTACGGCTTCTGCGGACGCGGCGAAGGCGCCTCCTTCACCGAGGGCGGCGCCCTGGAGATCGGCGGCCGGCTCCCCATCAACACCGGCGGCGGCGGCCTCAGCGAGGCCTACGTACACGGCTTCAACCTGATCAACGAGGGCGTCAAGCAGCTCCGAGGCGTCTCCACCGCCCAGGTGCCCGACGCCGCGACCTGCCTGGTGACGGCGGGCGAGGGTGTCCCGACGTCCGCGATCCTGCTGCGAGCCTGAGGAGCTGAGGAATCCATGACGATGCAGCCCACCACCGCGCCCGCGACCCCGGCGAAGCCCGTGACGCCCGCGACGCCCGCCGACGAGCTCCTCCTCCCCGTCCCCGACGGAGACGGCGCCCCCTTCTGGGAGTACGCGGCCCGGGGCGAACTCCGCGTCCAGGCCTGCGCGGAGCCCGAGTGCGGGAAACCGCGCTTCCCGCCCCGCCCCTGCTGCCCGCACTGCCGGTCCTTCGACTCCGAATGGCGCCTGATGAGCGGCCGGGGCCGGATCTGGTCGTACGTACAGCCGCACCCGCCGCTGCTGCCCGCGTACGCCGCGCAGGCCCCGTACAACGTGATCCTCGTGGAGCTGGCCGACGCCCCGCGGATCCGCCTCGTCGGGAACCTCGTCACCTCCGCCGACGCCCCGCTGGACTCGATGGACCCGGCGCGGCTGCGCATCGGCGCGCGGGTCCAGGTGGTGTTCACCGAGACGGGCGGGATCGCGGTGCCGCGCTGGGTGCTGGAGAAGACGTGACCGGTCCGGGAGTGCGGGTGGAGCGGCACGTCGAGGGCGCCACCGGTGTCGCGGTCGTCACCCTGGACCGGGAGCGCAAACACAACGCGATCGACCTGGCGACGGCCGCCGAACTGGCGAGGGTCTGGCGGGAGTTCCGCTACGAGGACGACGTACGGGCGATCGTGCTGACGGGCGCCGGCCGGGCGGCCTTCTGCACCGGCATCGACCGGGGCGTCGAGGTGCCCCAGCCCTCCTCGCCGTACTCGGTGGACGACCCGCTCGTCGCCATCGGCCCGAAGGCGAACGACCTGTGGAAGCCGGTGGTCGCCGCCGTCAACGGAATGGCCTGCGGCGGGGCGTTCTACCTGCTGGGCGAGTCGGAGTTCATCATCTCCTCCGCGTCCGCGACCTACTTCGACCCGCACACCAGCTACGGGATGGTCAGCGCCTACGAGGCGATCTACATGGCGCAGCGCATGCCCTTCGGCGAGGCCGCCCGGATGTCCCTGATGGGCACGGCGGAACGGCTCTCCGCGCGGCGGGCCTACGAGATCGGCCTGGTCTCGGAGCTGGCGGAGCCCGACGTGCTGCTCCCGGCGGCCCTGCGGGCGGCCGGGACGCTGGCCGGCTTCCCGACGGAGGCCGTGCAGGGCACCGTACGGTCCCTGTGGGCGGCGAAGCAGGCCGCGCTCCAGCAGGCGCTGGCGCAGGCTCCGGGGCTGATCGCGCTGGGGAACCTGCCGCCCGAACGACAGGCGGAGCTGTTCGCCGGGCGGCGCGGGGCGGGACCGGAGCCCCGGATCCGCTGAGGCGCCGGGCGGGGGCCGCTTGCGACGGCCCCCGCCGGCACTACCGGGTCTTCTTCGTGGACCTGGGCTTCGGCGTGCTCGTGGTCTTGCCGCCGGTGGTGCCGCCGGTGGTGGACCCCGTGGTCCCGGCGGTGGACGTCGACGCGGGGGTGGGCGACGCGGTCGAGAGGGTCTGGATCGTGCCCACCGTGCAGCGCGTGACCTCGCCCGCCTTGGCCGCGCTCGTCATCGGCAGCTCGACCGTGCGGCTCTCGCCCGCCTTGAGCGCGAGGTCCACGGAGCCGGAGTCGACCCGGCCGGACGCGCCTTCGAAGACCAGCGGGACACGGAAGGTGTACCCGTTGACCGCGTCGGACGTGACCTTGAGCGTGGCCTTCGGCCGGCCCGGGCCGGCGCAGGTGACGACCTCGGCGTGGGCGGAGGGCCGGGTCGCGGTGGGGGTGGCCGAAGCCGTCGAGCCGCTGCCGGACCCGCTGCCGGAGCCTCCGTAGCTCTTCGACTTCGACTTCGACTTGCTCTTGGAGCTGGAGCACCCGCCGCCGCTGCTCTTGCTCTTGCCCTTGCCGCTGGCCTCCGTCGAGGAGAACCCCGACAGCGCGAGCACCACGCCCACCAGTACCGCCGTGACCCTGATCCGACGCCCTGTGACCACCATGACCGCTCCCTCTCCCCGTTGAACAACGCGGCACGCTATCAGGGGGGTCCGGTCGGCAGTCAGGCGGTCGGGCGGCCGGTCCCGGTGTTCCCCTACGGGCTACTTCACGGTGACCGTGCCGGTCAGGACGCGGTGGTCCGAGCAGGCGGCCAAACCGGTGCACGCCGTGGAGATCGCCAGCGAGTCCGCGCTGTACGAGCCCGGCGTCGCGAGGGTGGTCTCACGCACGAAGATCAAGTCGACCTTGCTGTTGGTTCCGCACGGGTTGGCGCCCTCGACCCCGTCGGTCGTCGCCTCTCCGTGCCCCAGGCAGTGGGTGCTGTCCGCGTCGTCCAGTTCACGGTAGGCACCGGCGTTGCCGGTGTTGTAGGCCGTGTCGACGTTCGCCGAGTAGTAGCTGTTCAGCTTCGCGTGATGCGGCTGGGTGTTGAAGTCGCCCGCGACGATCGGCGCGCCGTAGGTGTCCAGCTTGGCGAGGACGGTTTGCAGCTGAAGGCTCTTGTGGGTCAGCTCCGTGGTGATGTGCGTGGTGCAGAACACCGTGTCCGATCCGTCGGTCAGAGGCGCGCACAGCAGGGTCCGGGCTGCGGGCGAACCGACCGGCTCGGGCAGGAGGGTGCGCTCGGCAGTACCGAGCTTCTTCTTGCTGAAAATGGCGTTGCCGAAGGCGTGGCCGCCGCAGATCGAAGTACCGGCCGGGCGACTGGCCGCGAAGCGGGCGAAGCTGTCGTTGCCCTCGACGGGCCAGTTCCTGTCCCGCAACTGCTTGATGATCTCGGAGTACTGGTTCTCGCACAGCTCGTTGAAGGCGGCGAAGTCCGCCCCCCGATTGATGATCGAGTCAACGGCCTGCTCCACCATCGTGATGGCGGCCGGGTCCGTCGCGACGGCCACGCCATTGTTGATCTCGTGCCCTGACACGTTCCACTGCCAGACGTTGTACGTCTTCGGTGTCGTCGTGGTGTCCGTGGTGGCCTGGGCGGCACCGACCGGCGCCAGCAGGACGCTCGCCACGCTCAGCACGAAGCCCCGGAATATCGCTTTTCTCATTTTTGAGAGTCCCCCTCATATGCCGCGAGGTGCCCCTGTTCGGGCACCTGAGACAACGGCTCAGCGATCTTAGCCATCGGTCTCCGGACGGCCTCAGACAGTCCCGGTGTTCCTCTGCCGCACGGCGGGTCATGGTCGGGCCCCGCGTGCGGGGACTTGGGGGCGGGCGTAGCGTCGGGATCGAGATCCAGACCCACTCCCCCGGAGGGCCGGGCATGATCCGCAACGTACTCGGCTCGCTCTTGGGCCTGATCGGAGCGACGGCCGCCGTCTGGAGCCCCTTCCGTGCCTGGTACGACGGCCGTCACGGGCGCGATTACCGCATCCAGGAGCTCTTCACCGCCGCCGGAATCACCGACGCCAAGGCCGTCCTGCTGGGCTCGCTCCTGCTGCCCTTCCTCTTCGCCGCCCTGCTCGCGCTGGTCGCGATCGTGCTGCGCTCCCGGCTGCTCATGGCCTTCTCCGGGGTCGTCGTCCTCGGCTTCGCCGTGCTCTGGATGGTCCGCCAGGGCCAGGCCGCGGGCAGCCTCTCGGTCGGCGGCGACGGCACGGGGCTCGGCGACGGCCTCGCCAACGCCTTCGGCGCCGGCGCGCTGCTCATCCTCGCGGCGGCCGTGATGAGCGGCCGCCCCCGCCGCCGCGACCGGACCGCCCCGGAGCCGGAACCGGACCCGGCCGAGGACCCGGCCCATCCCCAGCCCCCGTCGGCCTGGCCGACCCCGCCACAGGACCACACGTAGGCCGGTCCCCACACGGGAGCGTGCGCGGGTCAGCGCGCGCGGGTCAGCGACCGCAGCACGAAGGCGATCACCAGGGCGACGGCGGAGCACACCGCCAGGGCGAGGAAGCCGTTGCCGACGCCCGCGGTGGTCGCCGTCGCGACCGGATCCCCGCCCTGGAGGCCGCTGTCCACCGAGGTCATGAGGATGGTGCCGATGACGGCGATGCCGAGGGCGGCGCCGATCTCGTTGAAGGTGTTCAGCAGCCCGGATCCGACGCCCGACTCCGCCGGCTCGACGTGCGCCGTGCCGATGCCGAACAGCGGGACGAAGCAGGCCGGCAGACCGGCGCCGATGACGGCCAGCGCGACGACGGTCAGCGCGACGCTGTCGGTGGCGGTCGCCAGGACACCCGTACCGACGAGCTGAAGCGCGGCCCCGGCCACGTACATGCCGCCCAGGCCCAGCGCGCCCGCCAGCGCCGGCGCGGCCATCGCCACGAGGAGGGCGGCCAGACCCATGGGGAGCAGCGAGAGGCCGGTCACGAAGGCGCTCATCTCGTGGACCCGCTGGAAGTACAGGCTGGCCAGGAAAGAGCTGCTGATCATGACGGCGGCCGCCAGGAGCAGGCCGACGCTCGACAGCCAGTAGGTGGGCTTGCGCAGCAGGTGCAGCGGAAGGAGCGGGTCGGCCCGGCCGATCTCCATGAAGGTCACCGTCACGAGCAGGACCACGGCGACGGCGATGCTGATCCAGGCCGTCGGGTCGCCGAATCCCTCGTGCAGCCGGATCAGGCCGAAGGACAGGGCGGCGAGTCCGGCCGTGGACACGGCGGCCGACGGCAGCCGCAGCGTGCGGCCGCTGTTCGTACGGAGGGCGGGCATGGCGCGCAGGGCGCCCACGAGGGCGGCGATGCTGACCGGGATGTTGATCAGGAAGGCCCAGCGCCAGCTGATCGCCGTGACGATCAGACCGCCGAGCACCACGCCGATGGTCGCGCCGATCACACCGAGGCCGCTCCAGGCCGTCAGGGCGATCTTGCGCTGCTCCTCGTCCTGGTAGACCGCGAGGATGATGGACAGGGCGGCCGCGGAGAGCAGGGCGGCCCCGGCGCCCTGGAGGGCGCGTCCCGCGACGAGCAGCTCCTGGTTGCCGGCGGTGCCGCAGAGCACGGAGGCGGCGGCGAAGACCGAGAGGCCGGTGACGAAGGTGCGCCGCCGGCCGAGGACGTCGGAGACGCGGCCGCCGAGGAGCAGCAGACTGCCGAGCATCAGGACGTACGCGCTGACGGTCCACTGCAGGGCGGTCTCGTCGGCGGGCAGCCGGGCCCCGATCGAGGGCAGGGCCACGTTCACGACCGTCGAGTCCAGCATGACCATCAACTGGGCGACGCCGACCACCACCAGGCTGGTCCAGGGGGCCTTGCCGAGGGCCCGGGCGGGTGCTTGTTCCGCCTGCTGTCCGGTTGTCCGGGGTGCCAGTGTCTGCTCGGTCACCGTGTCTCCATTCGTCCGCACCGATCGATCCATGCATGCGCATGGATCGATCCGCACAGTACATTCATGCGCCTGCATCGACAAGGAGCCACCGCAAACCTACGATGAGGGGCGTGACAGAAACAGCTCTGACCGATCGATGGGTGTCGGTGACCCGCGCCTGCGCGCAGATCAATCAGGCAGCCGAGCGCGTACTGGCCGAGCACCACGGCCTGTGCGCCAGCGCCTTCGAGATCATGGACGTGATGGTGCGCGCGGACGACTGGATCCGCGCGGGCGAACTCAGCTCCCGCGCATCCAGGAGCCAGCCTCAGGTCTCACGCCTGCTCGCCCAGATGATCACTGCCGGTTACGCCGAGCGGAGGCCCTGCGCCAACGACCGCAGGGGCTTCGACGCCCGGCTCACACCGGCCGGCCGCGGACTCTTCTCGCGGTCCGCCGCCACGATGGAAGCGGTCCTGCGCGAGCTGGCCGACAGCAGTGCGGAGGTGCGCGACCTCATGGGTCGGTCCGCCACCCACCGGGAGGCCCCGGCCCCGGACGGACGTGACGGCCGCCCCCGAACGTGACGGCGCGCCCCCGGACGTGACGGCCGCCCCCGGAGATGTCGCCCGCCCCCGGACGTGGTGGCGGCCCGGCGCCCGGACATGACGGCGGCCCCGCCCCCCTGAGGGGGCGGGGCCGGCCAGCCGTTGCGCGGCGGGGTGGGGATCAGGCCTCGACGACGCCGGACGCCGCGATCTCGACCTTGCCCTTCGTGGAGCCCGAGGAGGTGCCGAGCTTCTCGATGCGGTCCACGATCTCCGTGCCCTCGACGACCTCGCCGAAGACGACGTGCTTGCCGTCGAGCCAGGAGGTGACGACGGTGGTGATGAAGAACTGCGAGCCGTTGGTGTTGCGGCCGGCGTTCGCCATCGACAGCAGGTACGGACGGTCGTGCTTCAGGGTGAAGTTCTCGTCGGCGAACTTCTCGCCGTAGATGCTCTTGCCACCCGTGCCGTTGCCCTTGGTGAAGTCACCGCCCTGCAGCATGAACTGCGGGATGACGCGGTGGAAGCCGGAGCCGGCGTAGCCGAAGCCGTTCTCGCCGGTGCACAGCTCGCGGAAGTTCCGGGCGGTCTTCGGGACGACCTCGTCGAAGAGGTTGAAGACGATGCGACCGGCGTCCTCGCCGTCGATCTTGATGTCGAAGAATACGTTGCTCATGGGGTCCATCCTGTCACTCCTGGTGCGGTGCGCGCCCCCGAGGGGGTCGCGGCGCGACCCCCGGACGGCTCAGCCGCAGCTCACGGCGGCCCCGCACCGGCTCATCCGGACGTACGGGTCCCCGTGCCCTTGGCGGCGTCCAGGGCGTAGACGCAGCGGTCCTTGCTGCACGCGTAGACCACGCCCGCCTCGGCCACCGGGGCTCCGGTGATCTCCCCGCCGGTGGCCAGCTTCCAGCGGAGCTGGCCGCCCGCCGCGTCGAGGGTGTACAGGCAGTGGTCCGCCGATCCGAAGTGGACGCGGCCGTCCGCGACCGCCGGGGAACCGGTGATCTCGCCGCCCGCCGCGAACCGCCACTTCGGGGTGCCGGTGACCGCGTCCAGCGTGTACACGGCGCTGCCGGCGGCCAGGTGGACGTTGCCCGCGGCGACCAGGACCGGGTCGGCGGACTGCCGGGGCTCGGTGGCGATGCGCCAGCGGTCCTTGCCGGTGGCCGCGTCCAGGGCGTAGACGGTGCCCAGGTAGTCGGCGAGGTAGACGCCGCCGCCCGTGACGGCCGCGCCCGGGGCGAAGGCCGGGGGCGCGAGGAACACGGCGGGGGCCTCGAAGTGCCAGCGGACCCGGCCCGAGGCCCGGTCGATGGAGATCACCCGGGTGCCGGCGGCCACGTAGACGTTGCCGTCGGGGGCGGGCGCGACCCGGACGGGCACGTTCCCGCAGGAGGCGGCGTCGCCGACCGGGTAGGACCAGGACTCGCGGCCGGAGCGGGCGTCGAGGGCGCGCAGCCGGGCGTCCTGCCACACGTAGACCGTGCCGTCGTGCAGGACCGGGGCCGCCTCGGTGGTCTCGAACTCGCTCTGCGCCCCGGTCAGCTCCCACAGCTTGTGCCCGCTGGACGACTCCCACGCCTGTACGCCGCCGCCGCGCGTGGCGGTGACGACGGTGCCCCGGTCGGCGCGCAGGGCGTACACCCAGGCATCGGCGGACAGCCGCCAGCGCTCGGCGCCGTCGGTGGCGTCGAGGGCATAGAGGGAGGGGCCGTCGGAGGCGTGGATGCGCCCGTCGGAAACGGCCATGGACCAGGCGACGTCGCGGGTCTTGAACTGGCGGCGGCCGCTGGCCACGTCCAGGGCGTGCACCTCGAAGGAGGTGACGTAGAGCAGTTCGCCGGCGACGGTCGGGGTGCCCCAGACCTCGTTCGACATCCGGAACCGCCAGGGCCGCCACCGGCCGCTGTCGGGGGCCGGGCCGGGGCTCGGTACGACGACGGAGGGCGCGGGGCCCGCCACCGGGGTGCCGGCGGGCGGCCGGATCCAGCCGGTCGCGGAGTCCGCGGCGGCGGCGTGGGCGGCCGGCGCCGAGGCGGAGGCCTGCGGGCCGGGGCCGATGGGCACCGGGGAGCCCCCCAGCCGTACGGGCTCGCCCGAGGGCGCCATCGGGGGGCGCTCGGGGCGCTGCGGGACGGCCTGGCCGGTCCGCGGGTCGGTCCACGGGTCGGATCCGCCGCGCTGGCGGCGGTGCGTGGCGGGACCGGACGCGGGACCGGACGCGCGACCGGACCCGGGACCGGCTGCGGGACCGGCTGCGGGACCGGCGCTCTCGATGGGTGCGGAGACACCGGCCCGGGGAAGCGCCGGCCTCGGCACGGCGGCCGCCGCGGCCGCGGCGGCGGCGTTGCGGTGGCCGGCCCGCCGGGCCTCGATCATCGCGACGGCCCGCTCGGGCAGCCACGCGGAGGCGGTACCGCTCTCGTCGCCGCCCTCGAAGAGGTGCGGGGCCAGCTGCGCCTGCAGGTCGGCCGGGGTCGGCCGCTGCGAGGCGTCCATCTGCATGCAGGAGTCGATCAGCGGGCGGAGCTCGTCGGGGAGCCCCTCCAGGTTCGGGCCCTCGCGCAGCAGCATGAAGACCGTCTCCACCGGGTTCGCCCCGTGGTACGGCGGGTGCCCGGTGGCGGCGAAGACCAGCGTGGAGCCGAGCGAGAAGACGTCGCTGGCGCCCTTGACGCTGCGCGAGTCCTTGGCCTGCTCCGGCGACATGTAGGCGGGGGTGCCGACGGCGACGTTCGTCATGGTCAGCCGGGTGTTGGAGACACCGCTGGCGATGCCGAAGTCGATCACGCGCGGGCCGTCCTCGACGACGAGCACGTTGGAGGGCTTCAGGTCGCGGTGGACCAGGCCCGCCCCGTGGATGGACTGCAGCGCCTCGGCGATGCCGGCGGCGAGCCACCGTACGGCCTGGGCGGGCATCGGACCGCACTCGTGGACGATCTCCTCGAGGGAGGGCGCCGGTACGTACGCGGTGGCCAGCCACGGCACGGCCGCGCGCGGGTCGGCGTCCACGACGGCCGCGGTGTAGAAACCGGAGACGGCGCGGGCCGCCTCCACTTCACGGGTGAAGCGGACGCGGAACAGCTGGTCCTCGGCGAGCTCGGTGCGCACCGTCTTGATCGCCACCCGGCGTCCGGACGCCGACCGGGCGAGATAGACCAGCCCCATGCCGCCGGCGCCGAGCCGTCCCAGCACCTCGAAGGGGCCGATCCGTCTCGGGTCGTGCTGCGTCAGCTGCTCCACCACTCGCCTCCACACCCATCCCCGTACGGGCTCCCTCACGGGCCCCGCTCTTCCAGCCATCGGCGGCGCCGTCGCCGTCATCGCTGTCACGTCACCGTATGCGCGCGAGCAGCCGCGGGGCCCTGCCCCGTGCAGCGTCTCACCCCCGGGGGACGCCCGGGTCGCGCACCCCCGATTCTGTCAGGCCCGCGCCCGGTCCGGCCCCGGCACGGCGGGTGAGGCCGGACGGGCCGCGGGAAGGCCCGCCGCGCGGCGGACGGGCGCGTGGCGACGGGCCTGACGGCAAGATCCGAAAGAGACGGCCTAGCCGCCCGTCCTGGTCCGCGGCTCCGAGAGCAGCCCGAAGACCGCGCCCTGGTTGTCCGCGACCACCGCGATGCGCCCGTACGGGGTGTCGAAGGGGTCGGCGGTGACCCGGCCGCCGAGGCGCTGCACCATCGCCACGGACTGGTCGCAGTCGGGGACGGCGAAGTACGCGAGGAAGTGCGCGGGCATGATCTCCGGGAAGGCGTCGGTGATGAGGCTGCGCCCCAGGACCGCGGTCTCCGAACCGGGCGCCTTGCCGGGCGGGGACCAGACGCGGTACTCGATGCCCGACTCGGCGTCGTTCTGGTCCTCGGGGACGTAGCCGAAGACCTTGGCGTAGAAGACGTCCACGGCGTCGCGGGCCCGGGTGTACACCTCGGACCAGCAGTACGTGTAGGGCTCCTGCTGGGCGTCGAAGCCGTGGTGGGTGCCGGGCTGCCACAGCCCGAAGACGGCCCCGCCGGGGTCGGCGGCCATCGCGGCGGTCCCGTAGGGGCCGACCGGCATCGGGTCCATCACCATCTGGCCGCCTGCGGCGCGGATGCGCTGGGCGCAGGCGTACGCGTCGGTGGTGTAGAGGTAGATCCCCCAGACGGTCGGCATCCGGCCGTCGGGCTTGGGGGCGAGGGCGGCGACGTTGCGGCCGCGGCTGTAGGCCTGGGTGTAGTGGCCGTACTCGGCTCCCGCGCTGTCGGCGAAGCTCCACCCGAAGAGCTCACCGTAGAAGCGCTTGCCGGCTTCCACGTCCGGCAGGGAGGCGTCGACCCAGCAGGGTGAGCCTTCCGCGAATGCGGCCATGAGCCCGGTTCCTTCCGTTGTGCGGGGGTGTGCGAGGGTGTGCACCCTCCGCGCACGTTCCGCCTCGCTCGCCCAGCCGTGTCCTCCGGATCATGATGTGCCCGAAAACTTGTCCACAGCCTGTTGATAAGACTATTCGGGGGATAGGGCCCGAACCCGGACGGCGCGCCCGGGGCGCCCGCCCGGCCGGAATCGGTCGCGGTGACGGGGCGGGACGGGCTTACGCCCAGGCCAGGCGTCCCGTAACCCCATTTGCAGGCGGCCGAATAGCGCGCCGATCACCCCTCGGTAAGCTGACGGCATGACAGGACAAGTACGCACCGTCGACGGCCGCGTTGCCGGCCGGCGCGGTCAGGCGACGAGGCAGAAGCTGCTCGACTGCCTCAGCGAGATGCTCAGCTCCTCGCCGTACCGCGACGTCAAAGTGATCGACGTCGCCCGCAAGGCCGGTACCTCCCCCGCGACCTTCTACCAGTACTTCCCGGACGTCGAAGGCGCCGTCCTGGAGATCGCGGAACGCATGGCCAACGAGGGTGCGCAACTGACCTCGCTTGTCGAGGGGCGCGCGTGGGTCGGCAAGGCGGGCTGGGCTGCGGCCGAGGAACTCGTGGACGGCTTCCTGGAGTTCTGGCGTCGCAACGACGCGATCCTGCGGGTCGTCGACCTCGGCGCGGCCGAGGGCGACAAGCGGTTCTACAAGATCCGCATGAAGATCCTCAACTCCGTCACCAACTCCCTCACGGAGTCGATGAAGGAGCTGCAGGCCAAGGGCAAGGTCGACAAGGACGTGAGCCCGGCGGCGATGGCCGGTTCGCTGGTCGCCATGCTCGCGGCGGTCGCCTCGCACCAGAAGGGCTTCCAGACCTGGGGCGTCAAGCAGGCGGAGCTCAAGCCGAACCTGGCGCTCCTGGTCCACCTGGGCATCACGGGCAAGAAGCCCACGAAGTGAGCGGCGGACCCCACCGGGTCCGCCGCGCCTTCGGCGGCCGCTCGCGCCGCCGCCCCCGCACTCACCCCCGCGATCTCCCCCGCCCCTGAGGGACTTCCGCCGCGATCAGCGACGCTCCAGGCGGAACAACCGGATCTCGCGCTCGATGCGCGCCTGGTACGTCGCGTACGGCGGCCAGAACTTCAGCACCGCCTGCCACGCCGCCGCGCGTTCCTCACCCGCCAGCAGGCGGGCGCGTACGGCGATGTCCTGACCCTTCCAACTCACGTCAGCGTCAGGGTTCTTGAGCAGGTTCCCGGTCCATGCCGGGTGTCCGGGGCGGCCGAAGTTCGAGCCGATCAGCACCCAGCTCACCCCGTCCTGCTCCGGCATGCACGCGAGCGGGGTGGTGCGCGGCTCGCCGGTCTTGGCTCCCTTGGCGGTGAGGATCACGCCGGGGAGCATCTGGGCGCTGAGGATGACCTTGCCGCGGGTCAGCTTGTGCACCGCCTTGTCCATGGCGGGGATGAAGTGCGGTGCGATCTTGGCGAACAGCACGGTCGAGGAGACCTTCTGCATCAGCTTGACTCCGGGCGCCATCAGACGGCCACCTTCTCGTTGCGTGGGGCGGGGGCGGGGGCGGGGGCGGGGGCGGGTACGCGTGCGGCCTCGGGTGCGAGGGGGGCGAACAGTCCGGCGGCGTCCGCGGCGTGGGCGCGCAGCCGGTGGACGGGGCCGAAGAGGAGTTCGTCGGCGGCCGCCCGCTTGAAGTAGAGGTGCGCGTCGTGCTCCCAGGTGAAGCCGATGCCGCCGTGCAGTTGGATGGCCTCGCCGGCGGTGGTCCGCAGCGCTTCCAGGGCCTGGGCCAGGGCGAGGCCGCCCTGTTCCGGGTCCCAGGCGGCGTAGTAGGCGGCGGAGCGGGCCGCCTGGACCTGTACGTAGAGGTCGGCGAGGCGGTGTTTGACCGCCTGGAACGAGCCGATGGCCCGGCCGAACTGCTCGCGCTGCCGCACGTACTCCACGGTGCGGGCGAGCGCCTGCCCGGCCGCGCCGACCGCCTCGGCGGCCAGGACGGCGGCGGCGGCGCGTCCGGTGGCGGCGAGGGCTCCGGCCACGTCGGCGCCCTGATCACCCAGCAACTCGGCTTCGACGTCGCGGAGTTGGATGCGCCCCTGCGGGCGGGTCTCGTCCAGGGTGGTCTGCCGTGCCCGTACGAGGCCGGGCGCGTCCTCCCGTACGAGGAACAGCAGGGTGCGGCTGCGGGCGAACCCTCCCGCGTGCGCGGCGACCAGCAGCAGCGAGGCGCTGTGCCCGTCGAGCACCTGGGCGACCTCCCCGTAGAGCCGCCAGCCGCCGTCCACGGCGCGGGCCTGCACCCCGCCGGCCCGGCCGCCGCCGGCCCATTCGCCCGGGGCGTTGTCCCCGGTCAGCGCGAGGGCGGTGGCCAGGGCGGGGCCGGGTACGGCGAGCGCGGCGGTGAGCCCGCCCGCCGCGAGCGGCGGGAGCAGGGTGGAGCGCTGGGCGCCGGTCCCCAGGGCGGTGACCAGCGGCACGGCGAGCACGGCGGTGGCCAGCAGCGGCGAGGGCAGCAGCACCCGCCCGGTCTCCTCGCAGGCCAGGGCCAGGTCGGCGGGGGCGCAGCCGACGCCTCCGTACTCCTCGGCCACGGCGATGCCCGGCAGTCCGAGCTGGCGGGCGAGCTGCTGCCACAGCTCGCCGTCGTGTCCGGCGGCGGTGCGGACGGCGGCCTTGACCTCGTCCGGGCCGCAGCGTTTGCCCAGGATCTCGCGCAGGGTACGTCGCATCTCGTCCTGCTCCGCGGTGAAGGCGGCATCCATCGTCGGGCTCCTCCCCGTATCTGACGGGCCGTCATGTTAGGCGGGGCGGCGCGAGAAGCACAGGGGGCGGGGGCATCCGAAAGCGGGCACGTCCGAGGGCGCCCGGGGGCACCTCTAGCATCTGACGCTCCGTCAGTTGTACCGTCGCTCCATGCCTGGACCCCTCGCCGCCGCCGCTGCCGCCTCCGCCTCGACCGCCGCCTCGACCGCCGCCGCCGCCTCCGTCGCCGGCCCCCGGGCCCGGCCCCGCCGGGTCGCCGTCGTCGGCGCCGCCCTCTCCGACTGCGGCCGGGTGGACGGCCCCACCCCGTACGCCCTGCACGCGCAGGCCGCCCGCCGGGCCCTGGCCGACTCCGGCCTGGACCGGTCGGTGATCGACGGCTTCGCCTCGGCGGGCCTCGGCATCCTGGCGCCCGTGGAGGTCGCCGAGTACCTGGGCCTGCGCCCCACCTGGGTCGACTCCACCTCCGTCGGCGGCTCCACCTGGGAGGTCATGGCCGCCCACGCCGCCGACGCCATCGCGGCCGGCCACGCCAACGCGGTCCTCCTCGTCTACGGATCCACCGCGCGCGCCGACATCAAGGCCCGCCGCCGGACCTCGAACCTCTCCTTCGGAGCGCGGGGACCGCTGCAGTTCGAGGTCCCGTACGGGCACACGCTGGTGTCCAAGTACGCGATGGCCGCGCGCCGCCACATGCACGAGTACGGCACCACGCTGGAGCAGCTCGCCGAGGTGGCGGTGCAGGCGCGGGCGAACGCCGCCACCAATCCGGACGCGATGTTCCGCGACCCCATCACGGTCGACGACGTCCTGTCCTCCGGGATGATCGCGGACCCCTTCACGAAGCTGAACTGCTGCATCCGCTCGGACGGCGGCTGCGCGATCCTGCTGGCCGCCGAGGACTACGTACCGGACACGGCCAAGGAGCCCGTCTGGATCCTCGGCTCCGGCACCGCCGTCTCGCACACCACGATGTCGGAGTGGGAGGACTTCACCGTCTCCCCGGCGGCGGTCTCGGGCCGCCGGGCCTTCGCCCGCGCGGGTCTCACCCCGGCGGACGTGGACCTGGCCGAGATCTACGACGCCTTCACCTACATGACCCTGGTCACCCTGGAGGACCTCGGCTTCTGCGCGAAGGGCGAGGGCGGCGCCTTCGTGGAGAAGGGCCGCCTCCTGCGGGACGGCGAGTTTCCGGTCAATACGGACGGCGGCGGACTCTCCGCCTGCCATCCCGGCATGCGCGGCCTGTTCCTGTTGGTGGAGGCGGTACGCCAACTCCGCGGCGAGGCGGGCGAGGGCCAAGTGCGCAAACGCGGCGGAACCCTCCCACAGGTGGCGCTCGCCTCGGGCACGGGCGGCTGGTTCTGCTCTTCGGGCACGATCATTCTCGGACGGGACTGATCTCTTGTCGGTCCGGCTGCGTAAGCTCCCGGAAGGGCCGGCGGCGCGCCTAGGCGCCCACGGCCCCTTCGGGGAATCTCCAGCCATCACGGGAACTGACTTGATATCGAACCTGCTGCGGCGCTCTCGCGCCACCATCGCCATCACCGTCGCCACGGGGGCCCTTCTCGCGGTCGGCGCACCGGCCCAGGCCGCGGCCGCGCCCACGACGACCGCCACCGCGTCGTTCCTCATGGACGGCGCCACGGGCACCACGCTCAACTCCAAGGCGCCTGACACCAAGCGTCAGGGGGCCAGCACCACGAAGATCATGACGGCCGTGGTCGTCCTGACCACGCCGGGCCTCGACCTCAACAGGAAGGTCACGGTCCAGCAGGAGCACCTGAACTACGTCGTCCGCGAGGGCGCGAGCTCGGCCCGCCTGAAGGCCGGCGCCACCCCCACCGTCCGCCAGCTGCTGTACGGGATGATGGTGCCCTCGGGCTGCGACGCGGCCTACGCGCTCGCCGACACCTTCGGCGCGGGCTCGACCAGGCAGGCCCGCATCCTGGACTTCCTCGCGAAGATGAACGCCAAGGCGAAGGCCCTCGGCATGGCGAACACCTACTACGACTCCTTCGACGGAATCTCCCAGCACGGCAACAACCTCACCACCGCCCGCGACCTCGCGAAGCTCACCCGCTCCGCGATGCGCAACACGCACTTCCAGGCGATCGTGGAGACCACCTCGTACAGCACCGGCGGAACCTCCCTCGATGCCGCGTGGAAGACCACCAACCTGCTGCTCCAGGCCGGTTCCGGCTACACGACCCCGGGAGCGACCGGCGTCAAGACGGGCAGCGGTACGGCCGCCGGCAAGTGCCTCGTCTTCTCGGTGACCCGCAACGGCAAGACGGTCATCGGGGTCCTGCTGAACGACGAACTCCGCTACACGGACGCCGTCAAGCTCATCGACTGGGCCGTCGGCCCGGCCACCGGCGCGGCGACGCTCCGCAGCACCACCCCGCCGATCCCGGACGTCCTCGACTGATGTCGTGACGCCCTGACGTCCTGCTGAGGCATGCAGACGTCCACGGGGGCGCCCCGCCCGGCCGAACAGGCCGGGCCGGGGCGCCCCCGTTGCGCATGTCCGACCGGCGCGCCCGCGTGGTGTTCGATTGAGGCATGACGAGCGACTCGAACGAGCTGAGCGACTTCCACACCACCCTCCACTCCCTGCGCGTCTGGGACGGCCCGCTGCCCTCCTTCGACCCGGCCGCCGCGCCGGCCGACCCGCTGGAGCTGTTCCGGGCGTGGTTCGTCCACGCCGCCGGGGCGGGCCAGCCCGAGCCGCACACGATGAGCCTGGCGACGGTGGACGCGGACGGGCGGCCCGACGTACGGACGCTCATGCTGCACGACGCCGACGAGCGCGGCCTGCACTTCGCCTCGCACTCCACCAGCGCGAAGGGCCGGCAGCTCGCCGGGCGGCCGGACGCCGCCCTGGGCTTCTACTGGCCCGCGGTGGCCCGTCAGATCCGCATCCGGGGGCGGGTCACCGCGTGCGCCGCGGCGGAGAGCCGGGCCGACCTGGCGGTCCGCACCCGCGGGGCGCTGGCGGCGGCGCTGACCGGGCGGCAGAGCGAGGTGCTGGGCTCCCGGGAGGAGCTGGCCCGCGCCGCGGCGGAGTCCTGGGAGCGGGCCGGTGCGGAGCCGGACGCCCCGGCGCCGACGTGGACCCGGTACGTCCTCTCGCCCACGGAGATCGAGTTCTTCCAGGGAGACGCGGCCCGCCTCCACACCCGTCTCCACTACACCCGCACCCCCACCACCCCCTGGACCCGCCACCTCCTGTGGCCGTGACCAGACCAGGGTCCGGGGCCCTCAGCCGGGGGTACTCCGGCACGGGGCGCTTCAGCCCGGGGTACTTCACGCCGGGGCCCCGGGGCGCTTCAGCCCGCCGGGGTGAAGACCGCCACCCAGACCCCCTCCGCCGCCTCGCGGAAGGTCACCGCCAGGTCCATCCCCACCCGCAGCTCCAGCCCCTCCGCGCCCACGACCTCGGTCATCATCCGCGGCCCCTCCGCGAGGTCGACCACCGCCGCCACGTACGGCACCCGCTCCCCGAAGGGCGGCAGGTCGTTCCGGTGGACCACCGACCAGGTGTACAAGGTGGCCCGGCCGCTCGCCGTCTCCCACGCCACCCGGTCCTCCCCCGCCCAGCAGGCCGGGCAGAACTCCCGCGGGTAGTGGTGCGCCTTCCCGCACTCCCCGCACCGCCGCAGCAACAGCCGCCCCTCCGCGGCCGCGTCCCAGTAGGGCCGCGTGAACTCGTCGATCTCCGGCAGGTCGAACCGCGCAGCCGTACCGGCTCCAGTACTCACGACACCACTCCTCCGGGCACACCACTGACCTGACGTATCGTCAGTTCACCGGATCCCGGCCCATCCCACAAGCCCCCGCCCGAGCGTCCGAAGCCCCGCCCACGGGCCCCCGCCACTCCCCGTGATCGATCCGCAACCGATTCCGTCCTCGTCCGAGACCCACCGCCCCCGTACGGCGATACGCTCACACCTCATGCCCGAAGTCCCCGCAGCACCCGACTTGTCCACCCAGCCCCGCCCGGTCTACGTGATCGGCGCCGGCCCAGGCGGCCTCGCCGTCGCCGCCGCACTGCGCGCCCGCGGGGTCCGTGCGGTGGTCGTGGAGAAGTCGGAGTCGGTCGGCGCCTCCTGGCGGCGGCACTACGACCGACTCCACCTGCACACCACGCGCCGGCTCTCCGCCCTCCCGGGCCTGGCCATGCCGCGCCGCTTCGGACGCTGGGTGGCGCGCGAGAACGTGGTGCGCTACCTGGAGAAGTACGCCGAGTTCCACGAGCTGGAGATCGCCACCGGCATCGAGGTGACCCGCGTCGAGCCCTCCGCCGACTCCCGCCCCGACGCCCCCGGCTGGACCCTGCACGCCACCGGCGGCCGCGTCATGGCGGCCCGGGCGGTCGTGGTCGCGACCGGCTTCAACCACACCCCCCTCGTCCCCGACTGGCCGGGCCGGGACACCTACCCGGGCCCCCTCGCCCACGCCGCCGAGTACCGCAACCCGGCGCCCTACGCCGGCCTGGACGTCCTCGTCGTCGGCGTCGGCAACACCGGCGCCGAGATAGCCGTCGACCTCGCCGAGGGCGGTGCCGCCCGGGTCCGCCTCGCGGTGCGCACGGCCCCGCACATCCTGCGCCGCTCCACCGCGGGCTGGCCCTCCCAGCGGACCGGGATCCTGGTCCGGCACCTCCCCGTCCGGCTCGTCGACCGGCTCGGCGCGATCGTCGGCAAGGCGTCGGTCCCGGACCTGTCCGCGTACGGACTCCCGCGGCCCACCACCGGCCTGTACAGCAGGGTCAAGGAGGGCGCGATCCCGCTCCAGGACGTCGGCCTGATCGACGCGGTCCGCAGCGGACGGGTGGAACCCGTGGCCGCCGTCGACTCCTTCGACGGAGCCGAGGTGGTCCTCGCGGACGGCTCCCGGATCACCCCGGACGCCGTGATCGCCGCCACCGGCTACCGCCGCGCCCTGGAGGGCCTGCTAGACGGCCTCGACGTACTGGACGCCCGCGGCCGCCCCCGTACGCACGGCGCCCAGACCCCGCCCGCCGCCCCGGGCCTCTACTTCACCGGCTTCACCAACCCCATCAGCGGCAACATCCGCGAACTGGCCCTGGACGCCGAGAAGATAGCCAAGGCGATCGCCCGTACGGTCGGCCCCTGAGCCCCGACCCCGTGCCCCCGCGCCGGGCCCGTTGTCAGTGGCCTGGTGCAGCATCGGTACGTCGGGCGCCGCCGGGCCCTTCGACGGAACCTTGGGGGATCACCGTGTCGATCACGAACCAGCACGTGGCAGCCCGCTCCTTCCTGGAGCCGCTCTACGGGGACTCCTACTACCCCGGCCACGTCGGGCCGGGCGATCCTGCTCCGGCTGTGCGCGCGCATCGAGGCGGAGCGGCCCTCGGACCTGGCCGCGCTGTACGTGCTGACGGGCGCGGCGACGGAGGAGTTCAACCTGCTGGAGGCGGAGTTCGAGGCCGCGGGGAGCGAAATCGAGACCGTGGCGCGCGAGGAGATAGCCGAGGACTTCGCGTTCGTGGCCTCGGCGTACGGATTCGCGGACGCGGACATCGAGGAGCTCATCGCCCCCAGGGAGTGGTGAGGCGGCCTCCCCCGCCGGGCCGTTCCGGCCCTCTGACCTCGGCCGAATAATGGTCTGGACCGGCTCCCGGTGATCTGAGACCGTTCCCTGGACGACCCCGGACGCCGGCCCGGGAGCCGTCCGAGGCGTTCCCCGGACGGCTCCACACATCACCTCCACCACCTTTCCTGTGCATCCCTGTTCCTGACGGCACGTCAGTTCAGTAATCTGACTACGCGTCAGTTATTGAGATTCGTCGAGGTTCATCGAGCAGGAGCGGGCGGAACGATGCTTGGATCTACTCACGGCACCCTCACCACCGACTTCCGCGCACGTGTCGAGGCCTGCGGGGAGACCCCCAGGACGGCCGTTCATTCCACAGCGGCTCCGTCCGCCGAGGACACGGTCGCGCTGGACGTCAGCGGTCGGCCCCTGCACGCCGACGCCCCCGACCTGGACCGGTTCTTCCGGCCCGAGTCCGTGGCGGTCATCGGCGCCTCGGACGCCGACGGCAGACCGAACACCGGCATCACCCGCCAGCTCATCGCCTGGGCGGAACGCGTCGGTGCCCGGCTGCACCCCGTGCACCCCACCCGCGCCACGGTCTTCGGGCTGCCCTGCCACGCCTCCGTGGCCGAGCTGCCCGAGCAGGTGGACCTCGCCGTCCTCCTCGTGGCCGACCCGCTCCCGATCGTGGAGCAACTGGCGGAAGCCAAGGTGAAATTCGCCGTCGCCTTCGCCTCCGGCTTCGCCGAGACCGGCGACGAGGGCGCCGCCGCGCAGGCCCGCCTGGGCGCCGCCGTACGGCGCTCGGGCCTGCGCCTCCTCGGACCCAACACGAACCTCAACGCCTTCGAGAAGTTCCGCGACGACCTCGACGGCCCGGCCATCGCGCTCATCACCCAGTCCGGCCACCAGGGCCGCCCCGTCTACACCCTCCAGGAGCTGGGCATCCGCCTCTCCCACTGGGCGCCCACCGGCAACGAGGCCGACCTCGAAACCTCCGACTTCATCTCCTACTTCGCCGAGCAGCCCGAGGTCGGGGCCATCGCCTGCTACGTGGAGGGCCTCAAGGACGGCCGGCAGTTCCTCCTCGCCGCCGACCGGGCCGCCCGCAACGGCGTGCCCGTCGTCGCCGTCAAGGTCGGCCGCACCGAGACCGGCGCCCGCATGGCCGCCTCGCACACCGGGAAGCTGACCGGCGCGGACACCGTCGTGGACGCCGCCATGCGGCAGTTCGGCGTCATCCGCGTCGACGGCCTCGACGAGCTCCAGGACACCGCGGCCCTCCTGGCCCGCGCCCGAAAGCCCCTCGCCGACGGAGTGGTCGTCTACTCGATCTCCGGCGGCACCGGGGCCCACTTCTCCGACCTGGCCACCGAGGCGGGACTCAGCATCCCCACCCTCTCCCAGGCCAAGCAGGACGAGCTGCACCAGTGGATCCCCTCCTACCTGGGAGTCTCCAACCCCGTCGACAACGGGGGCCACCCGGTGGGCGACTGGCGAGGCCGGAAAATCATCGACGCCATCCTCGCGGACCCCTCGGTAGGCGTCCTGATCTGTCCGATCACGGGCCCCTTCCCCCCGATGAGCGACAAACTCGCCCAGGACCTGGTGGACGCGGCCGAGCAGACCGACAAGCTGGTCTGCGTGATCTGGGGCTCCCCGGTCGGCACGGAGGAGGCCTACCGCTCCACCCTCCTCGGCTCCTCCCGGGTGGCGACCTTCCGCACCTTCGGCAACTGCATCACCGCCGTCCGCGCGTACCTCGGCCACCACCGCTTCACCGCCGCCTACCGCTCCCCCTTCGAGGACGCCCCCCGCACCACCTCGCCCTCCTTCCGCAAGGCCCAGGCCCTCATGCGCCCGGGCCAGCAGCTCAGCGAGCACGCCGCGAAGCAGCTCCTGCGCGCCTACGGGATCCGGGTGCCCCGGGAGCAGCTGGTGACCAGCGCCGCAGCGGCCGTACGGGCGGCCGGGCTGGTCGGCTACCCCGTCGTCATGAAGGCCTCGGGCCCCCAGCTCGCGCACAAGACCGAGCTGGGCCTGGTCAAGATCGGCCTGACCTCCGCGAGCCAGATCCGGGACGCCTACCGCGAGTTGACGGACATCGCCCGCTACGAGAACGTCCCGCTGGACGGGATCCTCGTCTGCCAGATGGTGGAGCGCGGCGTGGAGATGGTCGTCGGCGTCACCCAGGACGAGCTCTTCGGTCCCACGGTGACCGTGGGACTGGGCGGGGTCCTGGTGGAGGTGCTGCACGATGCCGCCGTACGGGTCCCGCCGTTCGGCGAGGACCAGGCGCGGGCGATGCTCGGGGAACTCCGCGGGCACGCGCTGCTGGAGGGCGTACGGGGTGCGCCCCCGGCGGACGTCGACGCGCTGGTGGAGGTCATCCTGCGGGTCCAGCGGATGGCGATGGAACTGGGCGACGACCTGTCCGAGCTGGACATCAACCCCCTGATGGTCCTACCCCGGGGCCAGGGGGCGGTGGCCTTGGACGCCCTCGCCATCTGCCACTAGCCTCCGGCGCGGGGCCGGCCCAGGGCCGCGCCCCCAAGCCCCCGCAGCGCGGGTCGAGTCCCCTACCGTTCCCAGGGCCAGCCCTGACCCGGCCCTCAAACGCCGGACGGGCTGAAAGCAGGCCCCCGGGCTGCGCCCGGCCCCCCTGGGGCTCCGCCCCGGACCCCGGTCCTCAAACGCCGGACGGCTGAAATGGCGCGGGTCGGGACCCTGGCCCCCGGGCCGGGGACGGGGGCGGGGTGGGGTGTCGGCCGGGACGTAAAGCGTGATTTGTGGCGCAAAAGAAGCCCGAGCCCTGTCGAACGCAAGGCACAGGGCGCCTAAATCATGCAGTCCAGGCCGACACCCCACCCCGCCCCCGGCACCGGCCCCACCCGCAGCCAGACGACGACCCCGCCCGCAGGGTCCGGACCCCACCACGACAGGAGTTCCACCATGCCCGGCACCCCCGAGGACGAAGTCCTCCACCGCTTCGAGAGCGGCGTCTCCTGGATCACCCTCAACCGGCCGGAGGCCATGAACGCCGTCACCTGGGACCAGCGCGAGCGCGTCATCGGCCTGCTCGCCGAAGCCTCCGCCGACCCCGCCGTGCGGGCCGTCGTCATCACCGCCACCGGCAAGGGATTCTGCGCGGGCGCCGACCTGCGCGGGGCCCCGCCCGCCCCGGCGGAACGGGTCGCCGGGGACGTGGCCCGCATGATCCGGCTCGGCGCGCAGCGCCTGATCACCGCAGTGCTCGACTGCGAGAAGCCGGTCATCGCCGCCGTGAACGGCACCGCGGCCGGGATCGGCGCCCACCTCGCGCTCGCCTGCGACCTGGTCATCGCCGCCGAGCCGGCCCGTTTCATCGAGGTCTTCGTCCGCCGCGGCCTGGTCCCCGACGGCGGGGGCGCGTACCTCCTCCCCCGCCTCGTCGGCCCGCAGAAGGCGAAGGAGCTGATGTTCTTCGGGGACGCCGTCCCGGCGGCCGAGGCCGAACGGCTCGGCCTGGTCAACAAGGTGGTGCCCGCCGAGGCCCTGGAGGACACCGCCCGGGAGTGGGCGGAGCGCCTCGCGCAGGGCCCCACCCGCGCCCTGGCCCTGACGAAGCAGCTCGTCAACGCCTCCCTGGACGGTGACCGGGCGACCGCGCTCGCCGCCGAGGCCAACGCCCAGGAGCTCAACATGACCACGGCCGACGCGAACGAGGGGGTCGCGAGCTTCGTCGAGCGCCGCACCCCGAAGTACCTCGGCCGGTAACCGCACCTACATCTACATCTGCGGGTCCGGCGCGAGCAGCGCGAACACCGCTCCCGTCGGGTCCGCGGCCCACGCCATCCGGCCGACCTCCGGGACGTCGGCGGCGGGCATCAGGACCGAGCCCCCGCCACCCCGGATCGCGGCTACGGTCGCGTCCACGTCGGCGACGTTGAAGTACGGCACCCAGCGCGGGACTTCATTCGCCCCAGCACCCTCTCCCGCGCCCGCGCCCGCGCCCCCACCCTCGCCAGCGCCAGCGCCCCCGCCCTGCGGCGCGACCCCGCCGAAGGACCCGTCCTCCTGGTCCCCGTCGGCGACGCTCAGCACCCGGTACGTCATCCCGGGCGCCTCCATCTCGACGGAGCGCCAGCCGAAGAGGCCGGCGTAGAACTCGATGGCGGCGACCGGATCGGGCACGTGCAGCTCCGCCCAGACCAGGGACTTCACCTCGGAGGTCAGCCCCAGCCCGGCGGTCTTCCCCGGCTGCCAGCACGCGAACTCAGCGCCCTGCGGGTCGGTGAACTGGGCCAGCCGGCCCTCCCCCATGACGTCCCCGGGCTCCATGCGCACCACTCCGCCGCCCGCCCTGACGGCCGCCGCCGTCTCCTGGATGTCGGGGGTGTTGAAGTGCAGCATCCAGGCCGGGGTGGCGCCCGCCTCGGTGAGCGGCCCCAGGGCGGCGACGGTCTTGCCGTCGACCTGGAAGAAGCCGTAGCCGCCCGCCTCCGGGCCGAGGGAGACGTACTCCCAGCCGAAGACGCCGGTGTAGAAGGAGACGGCCCCGTCGGTGTCGGGGCTGCCGAGGTCGAGCCAGTTGGGCGATCCCTTGCGGAAATCGGTGCCGAGCATGAGGGTCCTCCTGTGCGTGCGCCGCTGCTGCGGGGTCGGGTCCGGTCCTCCGCCACGATGCCGAGCCCGTACGGGACCCGCGCGCCAGGGATGCCCCGCACGGCGGTGGAATCACCCGTACGGCGGCCTACCGCGCCCGCTTCCGCAGGACGCGCACGTCTCCGCCGTCCGGGTCGCCGATCAGCACGAACAGCTGCGGCGCCTCCGCCGTGCCCGCCGTCTTCCAGTACCGCGAAGCCTCCTCGCAGGCCTCGACGGACAGGTCCACGCCCGGGGCGGCGCCGCCGGCCGTCCCCTCGACGTGCCTCCAGGTCCCGCGCCCCGAACAGCGGTCCGCCTCGCCGAATCCGTCGTCCACCGGCAGGCCCGTCGCCGTCGCCGCACCGTGCTCGTCGAGTTCCAGGCTGACGCCGGAGCCGGTCCACACGCCGACGTAGTCGGCGCGCTCCAGGACCGGCGGCTGGTACGGGGGCACGAGGAAGCCCGCGACGAGGGCGGCGGGTACCGCGATCCCGGTCGCCGCCAGCGTCCACAGCCGCACCCGGAGCTTCGTCCGCTGCCGCATCCGCGCGTACACCGCGACCCCCACCGGGAGCACCCCGGCGGCCGCGATCCAGCCCCACGCGGCGGCGTACGGGGTGCTGATCAGCAGGGCCACCGGTGCGGCGTACAGGCCGGCGAGCAGGACCAGCACCGGCGGGGCCCACCGGGGCGCAGGGATCCGGGTGCGCGCGCCCACGGCGTTGGAGAGCGCCACGACCGGGGTGGTGAAGAGCGCGCCGTGCACCCAGCCCGCCGCGACCGCGAGCGGCGGAAGGAAGACGCACCCGAAGGCCACCTCGAGGATCAGACCGAGGGCGAACGTTCCGTAGCCCACGCCGTAGGCGTCGCTCTGCCCCGGGGAGACCCACCAGAACAGCGCTCCGACGAGGAACTGCGCCCCGGCGACGGCTTCCGCACCGGGCGCGATGCGGGTCCAGGAGCGCCTGCTCCGCTCCTGGACCGCGACCACGTGGTTCGACATGGCGAGCCCCCCTCCCCACACTATTGAACACGTTCAACCGATGTGGACCCTACACTCCCCTTCCAATCTGACGAACCGTCAGCTTCAATCGGAATGTGATGGGACACGCAGGGATGGCGGCCACCGTCGTCCGATACCTCAGATCAGTCGGCTCCCCCACCTCCGCCGCGGCGGAGCCCGGGACCGAGCCCGTCGAAGCACTGCCCCGCCCCGATCTGCGGGCCGTCGGCGAAGACGAGCGCGCGCCCGTCAGCCCCGCCGAATTCCGCGCCGTACTGGGGAACTTCGCCAGCGGCGTCACGATCATCACCTCCCCGCCCGGCGAGGACGAGGACGGCCCGGCCGGCTTCGCCTGCCAGTCCTTCGCCTCGCTCTCCCTGGACCCGCCGCTGGTCACCTTCATGGTGGCCCGTACGTCGACCACCTGGCCCCGCATCGCGCGCACCGGGGTGTTCTGCGTGAACATCCTCGGCGCCGAACAGGGCGAGCTGTGCCGCGCCTTCGCCGTCAGCGGCGCCGACAAGTTCGCCGGCGTCGCCCACACCCCGGCCCCCGCCACCGGCTCGCCGCAGCTCGACGCGGTGCCCGCCTGGATCGACTGCCGGATCCACGCCGTGCACACCGGCGGGGACCACCTCATCGTGGTGGGCAAGGTCGAGGCCATGGGCGCGGCCGGCGAGGGCGAGCCCCTCCTCTTCCACAAGGGCCGCTTCGGCCGCTTCACCGGCTGACGGCCCGCACACCGGAGCGCGCACCCCCGAGCCGGGCCGCAGCCGGTGGACCGGCATCACGGGCCGGCCGATGACGGCCCGTGCGGTCGGCCGGCCTCGTACCGGGCCCGGCTACCACCGGGTGTCCGCCGCCTTCGCGAGCCCGACCCCGCTGCCGGCCCTGACCCGGCTGGTCAAGCGGCGGCACTGAACCGCGCCGCGGCCGGCCCCGCTCCGGAGAGCAGGACCGGCCACGGGTCCGGCGGAACCGGCCGGCTCAGAACGTGAGGACCCCGCGGGCCACCCGTCCGTGGTGGGCGTCGTCCACGGCCTTGGCGAAGTCCTCGACCGGGTAGACCTCCGTGACCAGTTCGTCCAGCAGCAGCTTGCCCTGGCGGTAGAGCTCCGCGTAGAGCGCGATGTCCCGCTGCGGGCGCGAGGACCCGTACCGGCAGCCCATGATCGTCTTGTCCAGGTACATGGACGAGACCTTGAAGGCCGCCTCCTCCGTGAAGCCGGGCACGCCCAGCAGAACCGCCTGCCCGTGCCGGTCCAGCAGGTCGATCGCCTGCCGGATCAGCTTGACGTTGCCCACGCACTCGAAGGCGTGGTCCGCGCCCGTGGGCAGGATCTCCTTCACCGCCGCCGAGGAGTCCGGCACCGACGAGGCGTCGATGAAGTGCGTGGCGCCGAACTGCCGGGCCACCGCCTCCTTCGCCGGGTTCGCGTCGACCGCCACGATGGTGGTGGCCCCCGCGATGCGCGCGCCCTGGAGCACGTTCAGCCCGATGCCGCCGGTGCCGATGACGACCACCGTCTCCCCCCGGTCCACCTTCGCCCGGTTCAGCACGGCGCCCACGCCCGTCAGGACCCCGCAGCCGATCAGCGCGGCCGAGGTCAGCGGGATGTCCTTGGGGATCTTCACCGCCTGCACGGCCTTGACGATCGTGCGCTCGGCGAAGGCCGAGTTCGACGCGAACTGGAAGAGCGGCTTGCCGCCCCGCGAGAACGGCTGCCCCGGCATCCCGATCGCCTTGCGGCACATCGTCGGACGGCCGCGGTCGCAGTCCGCGCACGCCCCGCAGTTGGCGAGCGTGGACAGCGAGACGTGGTCGCCGGGCACCACGTGCACGACCCCGGACCCGACCGCCTCCACCACGCCCGCGCCCTCGTGCCCGAGCACCACCGGCGGCGGGAACGGGATCGTCCCGTCGATCACCGACAGATCGCTGTGGCACAGACCGGCCGCCGCTATCGCGACCAGCACCTCCCCCGGCCCCGGGTCCCGGATCTCCAGATCGTCGACCACCTGGGCCTGCTTGCCGTCGAATACGACGCCTCTCACCTGGACTCCTTAGGCAGGCCGAGCACGCGCTCGGCGATGATGTTGCGCTGGATCTCGTCCGAGCCGCCGTAGATGGTGTCGGCGCGGGTGAACAGGAACAGCCGCTGCTCCTCGTCGAGTCCGAGTTCGTACGGGGTCCCCTGCGACCAGAGCCCCGGCCCGGCCGTGGCCACGGCGCCCCGGACCTCCACCGCCAGCTCCCCGAGCCGCCGGTGCCAGCCGCCCCACAGCAGCTTGGCCACGCTGGGCGCGCCGGGATCGCCGCCCGCGGCCGCGCCGGCACGCCCCTGCGCCTGCGCCTGCCCCTGGGCCTGCGCCGCGCCCAGCGTCCGCAGCGCGTTCCAGCGCATCGTGCGCAGCTCGGCCCACTGCCGTACGAGGCGTTCGCGCAGGACCGGGTCGCCGGAGCCCGCGGCCACGTACGCCCGGACCACCTGCTCCAGTTCGGCCGCGAAGCCGATCTGCTGGACGAGCGTGGAGACCCCGCGCTCCAGCGCGAGCAGCCCCATGGCCACGGACCAGCCGTTGCCCTCGCCGCCCACGGTCTCGGCGGCGACCGCCCCGTCGAAGAACACCTCGTTGAACTCGGAGGTCCCCGACATCTGCCGGATGGGCCGGACCTCGACCTTGCCCGGCTGGTCCATGCGGACGAGGAGGAAGGACAACCCCCGGTGCCGCTCGGAACCGGCCCCGGTCCGCGCCAGGACGAAGCACCAGTCGGCGTCCCGGGCGAGCGAGGTCCAGATCTTCTGCCCGGTGACCCGGTACCGCCCGGTTCCGCCTCCGCCCGCGTCCCGTACCGCCGTCGTACGGATTCCCGCGAGGTCGGAGCCGGCCCCCGGCTCGGAGTAGCCCTGGCACCACAGCTCCTCGCCGCGGGCGATGCCGGGGAGGAAGCGGGCCCGCTGCTCCGGGGAGCCGTAGGCGATCAGCGTCGGCGCGAGGAGGTTCTCGCCGATGTGGCCGACCCGGGCCGGGGCGCGCGCGGCCGCGTACTCCTCAGCCCAGACCACCTGCCCGGTGAGGGAGAGGCGCCGGTTGCCGTACGCGCCCGTGTCCGCGCCTCCCGTCTCCCAGCCCTGGCCGATCCAGCCGGCGCGCCCCAACTCGCGCTCCCAGGCGCGGCGGACCTCGACCCCTTCGTGCTCGCTGCCGGGGCCGCCGAGGCCGACGGCCGTCTCGTACGGCCCCGTGAGGTGCTCCGCCAGCCACGCCCGGGCCTGGACGCGCAACACCTCGTCCTCGTCGTCGAAGCCGAAGTCCATGGTCTGTGCCCCCTCGGTTCCTGTCCGGCCGCTGGGCCGTCTCATACGGGTCGTGCCGGCCGGGGACTACGCGTTGGGGCGGTCCTTGGCGGCCGCCGCCTTGGCCATGGCTTCGAGCTGGGCGAGCATCGGCATCGGATCGGTGCCGACGGTCCCGGGCAGGAAGTCGGCGATCTTCTCGGGGGTCCAGGAGCCCTCGGCGTAGCCGGCGCGCAGTTCGCGGGGCTGGGCCCAGACGGCGATCTTCGGGCCGGCGATCGTGTAGACCTGCCCGGTGATCTTCTCGCCGCCGACGGCCACGGCCTTGTCGGAGAGCAGGTAGGTGACGAGCGCCGCCACGTCCTCGGGCTCGCCGATCTCCTTGAGCTCCATCGGTACGTTGGCCGACATCCGGGTGCGTGCGACGGGTGCGACGGCGTTGGAGGTGACCCCGTACTTGGCCAGCCCCAGCGCGGCGGAGCGGACGAGCGAGATGATCCCGCCCTTGGCCGCGCTGTAGTTGGCCTGGGCCACCGAGCCCTGGTGGTTTCCGCTGGTGAAGCCGATCAGCGTGCCGGTGCCCTGGCGGCGCATGACGGCGGAGGCGGCACGGAAGACGGTGAACGTGCCCTTGAGGTGGGTGGCGACCACCGGGTCCCACTCCTCCTCGGACATGTTGAACAGCATCCGCTCGCGCAGGATGCCGGCGACGCACACGACTCCGTCGATGCGTCCGTACTGGGCGAGCGCGGTGTCGACTATGCGCTGGCCGCCCGCCATGGTCGAGATGTCGTCGGCCACGGCGACGGCCTCGCCGCCCGCGGCGAGGATCTCCTTCACCACCGCTTCGGCGATCTCGCTGGTGGGCTCGTTGCCCTCCATTCCCACGCCGTAGTCGTTGACGACGACCTTGGCGCCCTCGGCAGCCGCGGCGAGTGCCACGGCCCGCCCGATGCCCCGGCCGGCGCCTGTGACGGCGACGACTTTGCCTGCCAAGAAGTTCCCCACGTCCGGCCCCTTCCCGCGTTTTCTGACGGTCCGTTAGATTCTATGGGCAGTCGGATGCGCCAGCACAAGCCCCAGTTCGTTTCCGCTACGAGGAGCTGATGAGATCCATGGCCATGCCCGCCGAGTTCCACGACATCGCCAAGCGCGTCAACAACTGGGGCCGGTGGGGCGCCGAGGACGAGATCGGCACCCTCAACCTCATCACCGACGAGGTGGTCCGAGCGGCCGCCGCCGAGATACGCACCGGCCGCCGCGTCCCCCTGGCCCTCCCCCTCAAGGAGGACGGCGTGCAGTCCGGCATGATCCCCGGCCGGATCAACCCGCTGCACACGATGGTGCAGATCAACCAGGAGCTCTTCGGCCCGGGCACGGTGGCGTGCAGCGACGACGCGGTGACCTTCGGGCTCCAGGCCGGCACGCACTGGGACGCGCTCACGCACGTCTCGCACTCGGGGAAGATCTACAACGGCCGCCCGGCCGGCACCATCACGGCGCACGGCCGCGCCGAGTTCAGCGGCATCGACAAGGCCGGGCACATCGTCTCGCGCGGGGTCCTGCTGGACGTGGCCCGCGCCAAGGGCCTGGACCGGCTCCCCGGAGGCCACGCGGTCACCCCGGAGGACCTGGAGCAGGCGGAGGAGTTCGGCGGGGTCACCGTCCGCGCGGGCGACATCGTCCTGGTCCGCACCGGCCAGGTGCAGGTCTACCTGGCGGGCGACAAGCACGGCTACGGCTACCCGTCGCCCGGCCTGTCCGTCCGTACGCCCGAGTGGTTCCACGCGCGGGACGTGGCGGCCGTCGCGAACGACACCCTGACCTTCGAGATCTTCCCGCCGGAGATAGAGAACCTGTGGCTGCCGGTGCACGCGCTGGACCTGGTCGAGATGGGCATGCACCAGGGGCAGAACTGGAACCTCGAAAAGTTGTCCACAGCCTGTGCGGAAGATTCCCGCTACGCGTTCCTGCTCTCGGCCATGCCGGAACCCTTCGTCGGCGCGGTGGGCACCCCGGTGGCCCCGGTCGCCGTCCTCTGAGCGTTCCCGTCCACCGGTGGCCCGCGGGTGACGGCCGGGTCCGCGAAGGGCGGCGGTCCCGGACCCGCGTTCGCGTCCGGGACCACCGCCCTTCACGTCCTACGGTCAGCCCTTGGCGCAGATCACGTCGTACGGGCGGCCCACCGCCATGGTCAGCTGCATGGGCTCGGTGGTCCCGGACGGGCACTCCGCCTTCGTCTTGACCAGGCCGAGCACCTTGAGCGTGCCCGAGGCGCACGGCACTTCCCGGGCCTGGTCGGTCACGCAGTCGCCCTGCACCAGCTGGCCGCCGCCGGCACCCGCGTCACCGGGGTGCTCGCCGGTCAGGTTGCGGCCGCAGACGGTGTTGGTGGGGATGCCGCCCGACTTCGCGGAGCCGTAGGAAATGCTCACCTGGATCATCAGGTCGGTGCCGGGCGGGCACTGGATCGCGCCCGGCAGGATGCTGGCGTCCTTGATGTCTATCGCCTTGAAGGTGGCACCGGACGCCGAGCACTTCTGCGGCCGGTAGCCGTCCGGCTTGTTGTCCGGGTCGGGGCCGCCGCAATCGCCCACCGCCCACGTGCTCGACGTGTCGGAGGACGACTCCGGGTTCCCGGGGTCCTTGGACGGGTTGGCCGAGGCCGACGCGGAGGCCGAGGCCTTGGCGTCGCTCGTACCGCCGTCCTCGCCGAGCAACCGGGAGGCTCCGTAGATGCCTGCGGCGACCAGAACGAGCACGAGGAAGCCGGGGAGTTTGCCCCCACGGCGCCTCGGGGCGGGCGGAGGCGTCACCTCGTACGGGTTTGCCATGCGCTCCTCCTGCGGTGAGGTTGGGCCTTCGGAGTCGGCCTTCGGGGTGGAACGACGCACCACGAACACAGATACGTCATGGACACCTCATGGTTCCACGCGGACCACGAGCACCCGGCCCCGGGCCGGACGCACGGGGAGACGCTCAGCGGCAGGGCTCCGGTTCGGCCCCCAAGGGGCGGAAGGTGACCGCGAGGTCCGGGCCGCGGCGGACGAAGCGCGCCTCGACCGCCGAGACGAGCACCATCGTGCCCGAGGTGTACGGGTTCTCCCTGACGGCCGCGTCCAGGGCCTCCTCGGACACTTCCGGCTCGGCGCGCCACCAGCGGCCGGCGAACTTCGTGTACCGGATCCCGCAGTGCACGTACAGCTCGTGCGGGTACGGGACCCCGAGCGCCGGGCCGGCGGGGTCGGCCGGCGCGCTCGGGGGTCCCGCGGAGGCGGCGGGCGGAGCCGGCGTCCGGGACCCGCCGCCCTGCGACCACGGCGGGGCGAGGACGGCCAGCACCGCGACGGCCGCCACCACCCCGGCGCCCGCCGCCCTGCGGCGCCGGCGGATACCGACGGCCTCCCGGACGACGCCGTGCGGCGCGGGCACCGCGACGGGCACCGTCGGCCGGTCCGCCAGCGCGTGCAGGGCGCGGCGCAGCTCTTCTTCGGGGAACCCGTTCATCGCGCCTCCGCCTCCGTCTCCCTGGTGCTCGGACGCGTACGCGTACTCGCACTCGCACTCGTACTCGTTCCGCCGCCCGGACAGAGGTCGGGGTGGGACCGCAAGCGGGTCAGCGCCCGCGCGGCCAGACTGGTCACCGTGCCGTTCGGGCAGCCCAGGATCTGCGCCGTCTGCTCGACCGTCAGGTCTTGGTAGTAGCGCAGCACCAGGACGGCCCGCTGGCGCCGCGGCAGGCCGAGCAGGGCGCGTTCGAGCAGGTCCGAGGCGGCGACCGCCTCGGCCGCGTCGCCACCGGGTCCGCCCGGTCCGCCGGATCCGCCGGGTCCGCCCGGTCCGCCGACGGCATCGGGCAGCGCCGCGTGGGGAAGCTCGTGGTGCCAACGCCTGCGGCGCCAGGTGCAGTACGTGGTGACCATGACCTTGTGCGCGTAGCCGATCGGCGCGTCGTACCGCCCCGCGCTGGCCCAGCGGTCGTACACCTTGGCCAGCGTGACCTGCACCAGGTCCTGCCCCAGATGCCAGTCGCCCGTCAGCAGCCGCGCGGTGCGGAGCAACGGGAGTCCCGCTGCCGCGACGAACTCCGCAAACGTTTCTTCGGATGGCTCCACCCGGCCACACCCCCTCACCCTCCAAGACGACCCGGGGGTGCCGTCGCATTGCACGACGGGGGCACGAACTTCACGGCCGGGCACGGACGCCATCGACGGACGGCGTCCGGCGCGTCAGGAAGGGAAGGTTCTGCGGGTGGCGGCGGCGCGCATGCACGCCCCGAGCGCGGCACGGCGGCCGCCACCCCACGACCCGCACTCGTCAAGGCAGGACTGACCCTTGGCGTCCCCTCGCGACGAATCGTTCAACACAAGAGTGATCACCAGTTGACGAACCGTCAACACCTCGTTAGAGGTACACGCGCGGTTCCCGGATCGAGCCCTGAATTTCCGGCCCGCCCGGAGCGTCCGCCGCGCACTCCCCGGCGAGGTCCCCCGCGCTCTTCTCCGCGCGGTCGATCTCGCACCAGATCCGCTTCCCGGCACCCTCGCGCTGCCAGCCCCAGCGGTCCGCCAGTCCGTCCACCAGCTCCAGCCCGCGGCCGCCCGTATCGTCCCCGGCGGCCTGCCGCGGGGAGGGCGCCCGGTCGCTCGCGTCCGCGACCTCCACCCGCACCCCCGGCTCCCCGAAGAGCATGCGCAGCACGGCCGGACAGCCGGTGTGCACGACGGCGTTGGTGACCAGTTCGGAGATCAGCAGGATCAGCGTCTCGGCGAGCGGCTCGTCATCCCCTATGCCGCAGCCCGCGAGCCGGGAGCGGGCCCATCGTCGGGCCCGGCCGACCTCGGCGGGGTCCGGTCCTACCTCCAGCTGAACCTGAAGCACCTGCACCGCTCACACCATCCGAACCGGCGGACACTTCGCCTCGCGACAGGACGGGGTCACCGAGTGTGACCCCCTTGCGGAGCAGCATGGTTGACATACAGTCACCGCAACAAGCGCTTCGGGCATATTCCAGCGCGAAGGAGTAGGCGTGGTGCATACTGTGCGGCGCTCGCGCCGCTCAACCGCTCGCATTCCCGGGAGCGTACCGGAGCGGCCCCCCGGCTCAGGGCCGCAATGAGTCGGGCGAAGGACACAAACCGATATCAACTCTCTGTAATCGGACATGCGTCCCGCGCCGTCCCTCCCGCACCCCTCCGTCACAGCGAGCGAGCAGGCGCGAGCCCGCCCCGCTATTCCGCCGCCGCCAGCAGCTCCGCGGCCAGCGCCTCCTCCGCCTGCGCCGCCGTCCGCCACTGCTCCGCCCGCACCCACGCCCGCTTCAGGTGCAGGTGCACGTCCGCCTCCCAGGTGAAGCCCATCCCGCCGTGCACCTGCAGACAGTCCCGGGCATTGCGTACGGCGGCCTCGTCGGCCAGCAGCTTGGCCCCGGCCACCTCCGCCGGGTCGGCCGTCACGGCCGCCGCGTAGACCGCCGTACGGGCCACCTCGGCCCGCACCAGCATCTGCGCGCACAGGTGCTTGACCGCCTGGAACGCCCCGATCGGCTGCCCGAACTGTTCGCGCTCCTTGGCGTACCGCACCGCCAGCTCCACCGTGCGCAGCGCGCTGCCGAGCTGCAGGGCCGCCGTCAGCAGCGCCCCCGCGTCCCGGTACGCGCCGGCCGCCACCGGCTGCCCCGGCAGCAGCACCCGCGCCAGCGGGGTCAGCGGGTCCGCCGAGCGCACCGGGTCGCCCGCACGGACCTCGACCGGCTCGCCGTCCGCGCCGAGCACCGCGTCCGCCTCGCCGAGATGGGCCACCAGCGGGCCCTCCAGGTCGAAGGCCGTCACCACCGCCTCCCCCTCCGCGGCCCCCGCGACCAGCCCGGCGGCCAGGTGGGTGGCGACGAGCGGCCCCGGCAGCAGCGCCCGCCCGGCCTCCTCGAAGACGAGGACGGCCTCCGGCAGCCCGAGCCCGACCCCGCCCTCCTCCTCCGGGAGCCGCAGCGAGAAGAACCCGGCCGCGCCGAGCTCCCGCCACAGTTCACGGTCCACGGACCGGCCGGTGGCGGCCGCCCGGTCGACCGAGGCCCGCAGCTCCTCGCGCCCGTACCGGCCCGCCAGGAGGTCCCGTACGCCTGCCCGCAGGTCCCGCTGGTCCTGCGTCGGCTGGAAGTCCACGGAACGCTCACCTGCCCTTCGGAAGGCCGAGGATCCGCTCGGCCACGATGTTCTGCTGGATCTGCGAGGTGCCCGCCGCGATCGTGTAGGACAGCGAGGAGAGCCGGTCCAGGGTCCACTCCTGGTCCAGCGAGAGGGCCTCGGCCCCCAGCACCTCGGCGGCCGTGTCGTACAGCTCCTGGCGCGCGTGGGAGTACGCCAGTTTGAAGACGCTGCCGCCGATGCCGGGGACCCCGCCGGAGCGCTCGGACTCGCTGACGTTCCACTGGGTGAGCCGCCACAGGGCGCCGAACTCCCCGTACAGCCGGCCCAGCCGGCGCCGCAGCACCGGGTCGTCCCAGCGGCCGTTGGCCTTCGCGGTGCGGGCCAGCTCGCCCAGGGTGCGCCGGCAGGCGACGACCTCGCCGACGAAGGCGGTGCCGCGCTCGAAGGACAGGGTCACCATCGTGACCCGCCAGCCGTCGTTCTCCGCGCCGACCCGGTTGGCGACCGGGACCCGCACCTCGTCGAGGAACATCTCCGCGAACTCCGTGGACCCGGCCAGGGTGCGCAGCGGCCGGATCGTCACCCCGGGCGCGTCCATCGGCATGGCCAGCCAGGAGATCCCCCGGTGCTTGGGGGCTTCCGCGCTGATGGGATCCGTGCGCACCAAGAGCTCGCACCAGTCGGACACCTCCGCGTGCGAGGTCCATATCTTCGAGCCGGTGATCACGTACTCGTCGCCGTCGCGGACCGCGCGGGTGCGCAGCGAGGCCAGGTCGGAGCCCGCGTCCGGCTCGCTGAAGCCCTGGCACCACATCTCGTCGCCGCGCAGGACGGGCGGCAGCCAGCGCGCCCGCTGCTCCGCGGTGCCCTCGGCGGCGATGGTCGGGCCGGCGTGCAGCAGCCCGACGAAGTTCGCGCCGACGTACGGGGCCCCCGCGCGCTCGGTCTCCTCCAGGAAGATCAGGTGCTGGGTGGGGGTGGCGCCGCGGCCGCCCGCGTCCACCGGCCAGTGCAGTCCGGCGTACCCGGCGTCGTACAGCCTGCGCTGCCAGCCCGCGTCGTGGGCGCGGCGGCCCGGCCAGTCGTCGGGCGAGGGCTTGGGCGGCAGCCCGGGGAGCACCTGCGCGAGCCAGGCCCGCAGCCGGCCCCGGAACTCCTGCTCCTCCTCGGTGTAGGTGAGGTCCACCGCGCCTACCGTCCCGTCCGCCGGTCCTTGTCGAAGTCGAGGCCGAGCATGCGGATGGCGTTTCCGCGCATCAGCTTGTAGACGGTTTCCTCGTCGAGGCCCTTGACGTGGTCGAGGGCGACCTCCTTGGTGTGCGGGAAGGTCGAGTCCACGTGCGGGTAGTCGGTTTCGAAGGTGGCGTTGTCGCGGCCGACGACGTCCAGCGAGGCGATGCCGTGCTTGTCGCGGAAGAAGCAGCAGAACATCTGCCGGTAGTAGTACGTGGACGGCGGCTCGGGGATCAGGTCCTTGACCCCGCCCCAGGCGCGGTGCTCCTGCCACACGTCGTCGGCGCGCTCCAGGGCGTACGGGATCCAGCCCATCTGGCCTTCGCTGTACGCCAGCTTCAGCGTCGGGAACTTGACGAGCACCCCGCTGAACAGGAAGTCCATCATCGAGGCCATGGCGTTGTTGAAGCTGAGCGCGGCCTGCACGGCGGGCGGGGCGTCGGGGGAGGCGGCGGGCATCTGGGAACTGGACCCGATGTGCATGTTGACGACGGTGCCGGTCTCCTGGCAGACGGCGAAGAAGGGGTCCCAGTAGCCGGAGTGGATGGACGGCAGGCCGAGGTGGGTGGGGATCTCGGAGAAGGTCACGGCCCGCACCCCGCGCGCGGCGTTGCGGCGGATCTCGGCGACGGCCAGGTCGATGTCCCACAGCGGGATGATGCAGAGCGGGATGAGCCGGCCGCCGCTGTCCCCGCACCACTCCTCGACCATCCAGTCGTTGTAGGCGCGCACGCAGGCCAGGGCGACCTCCTTGTCGTGCGCCTCGGCGAAGGTCTGCCCGCAGAAGCGCGGGAAGGTCGGGAAGCACAGGGAGGCCTCGACGTGGTTGAGGTCCATGTCGAGCAGCCGCGCCTTGGGGTCCCAGCAGCCGCGCCGCATCTCCTCGCGGGTGATGCCCTCCAGGGTCATCTCGTCCCGGTCGAAGCCGACGGCGGCGATGTTGCGCTTGTACGGGAACTTCAGGTCCTCGTAGATCCACCAGTCGGTGGGCGGGCCGTCGGGGTCCATGGTGATCACGTACTTGCCGCCGGTGTAGGCGAGCTCGCCGATGCCCGCGGTGAGGGCCTTGGGGCCGCGGTCGCGGTATTTGGCGGGCAGCCAGACGTCGAAGAGGTGGGCCGGTTCGATGACGTGGTCGTCGACGCTGATGATCCGAGGCAGTTCCATGGTGTCCCCTCGCTGAATCTGATGAGAATCTGATGGTGCGTCAGAAATCTGGAACCAAGCTAGCCCCCCACCCCTGGACCGACAAGCGTCCGCGCTCTACGCTCTGCGCTGGATCTGACTATCCGTCAGGTCACGTCGCCAGGGGAGGTCGGTCCGGGATGACGGACAGCACCGCAGTCGAGCTCAGCCGGTCCAGCACGCTCTGGGACCTGATCACCCGCCGGGCCGCCATGACCCCCGACGCACCCGTCCTCATCGAGGCCGCCGAAGACCCCGCCGACGACCGCCGGCTGACCTTCGCGGAGCTGCGCGACCGCTCGGAGCAGGTCGCCGCCGGCCTGTACGGCATGGGGGTGCGCCCCGGCACGGTGGTCGCCTGGCAGCTCCCCACCCGCATCGAGACCGTGCTGCTCTCGGTCGCCCTCGCCCGCCTCGGCGCCGTCCAGACCCCCGTCATCCCCTTCTACCGGGACCGCGAGGTCGGCTTCGCCCTGCGCGAGTCGAAGGCGGAGTTCTTCGCCGTCCCCGGCGTCTGGCGCGGCTTCGACCACACGGCCATGGCGCACCGCCTCGGCGCGCACGGCGTCTTCGAGGCCTACGCGTCCCTCCCCGCCGGCGACCCGGCGGTGCTCCCCCCGCCCCCCGAGGAGGGCGTCGCGGTCCGGTGGATCTACTGGACCTCGGGCACCACCTCGGACCCCAAGGGCGTCCTGCACACGGACCGCTCCCTCATCGCGGGCGGCTCCTGCCTGGCCCACGCCCTGCACCTGTCACCGGACGACGTCGGCTCGATGGCCTTCCCGTTCGCCCACATCGCCGGCCCCGACTACACGGTGATGCTCCTGCTCTACGGGTTCCCGGCGGTCCTCTTCGAGAAGTTCGCGATGCCCGACGCCCTGGACGGCTACCGCCGCCACGGGGTCACGGTCGCCGGCGGCTCCACGGCCTTCTACTCGATGTTCCTCACCGAGCAGCGCAAGGACCCGGGCGCCAAACTCATCCCCACCCTCCGCCTCCTCGCGGGCGGCGGCGCCCCCAAGCCCCCGGAGATCTACCACGCGGTCGTCCGCGAGCTGGGCTGCCAACTCACCCACGGCTACGGCATGACCGAAGTCCCCATGATCACGATGGGCGCCCCGGACGACACCGCGGAGAACCTGGCGACCACGGAAGGCCGCCCGCCCGCCGGCATGTCGATCCGCATCACCACACCCGAGGGCGTGCTCCTGCCCCCGGACACCGACGGGGAGGTCCGCCTGCGCGGCGAGGCGGTCTGCCAGGGCTATCTCAACCGCGACGAGAACACGGGCGTCTTCGACGCCGACGGCTACCTGATCACCGGCGACCTCGGCCACCTCACCCCGGACGGCTACCTGGTCCTGACGGGCCGCAGCAAGGACGTCATCATCCGCAAGGGCGAGAACATCTCGGCGAAGGAGATCGAGGACCTGCTCCACCTGCTCCCGGCGATAGCCGACGTCGCGGTCATCGGCCTCCCGGACCCGGAGCGCGGCGAACGCGTCTGCGCCGTCGTCGAGCAGCCCCCGGGCGCGCCCGCCCTGACCCTGGCCGAGGTGACCTCGCACCTCCGCACGAAGGGCCTCTCCACCCACAAGCTCCCGGAACAACTGGAACTGGTCGAGGCCCTGCCCCGCAACGACGCCCTGCGCAAGGTCCTCAAGTACAAGCTCCGCGAACGCTTCGCGTAGGCCGGCTACGGGCTACGGGCGGCGGGCCGGGCGCGGGGCACACGGGCAAGACGGGGCCGCGGGACTCCTGCCCCGCCACCCCGCTCCCGTCCCGCCGGGGGCTACGCGTCCGGCGCCGCCACCCCGCAGTAGCCGGCGAAGGCCGCCAGGATCTCGTCCTCCGTGATGCGGCCGTCGCCGTCCCCGTCCAGGGCCGACGCGACCGGGCCCGCCAGTTCCTCCGGAGTGCCCAGCACCCGCAGGACACGGGCCGTCGCCTCCGGGGTCGCGCCACGGCTGTCGGCGTCCGCCACCGCGATCACCGCCCGCAGGAAGGGCCGCGCGATCTCCGCGAACCGGTGCGGGTTGTCCCGCAGCCGCTTCGCCGCGCCCGTGACGAACTCCTCGCGGGACACCCGCTGGTCCCCGTCCACGTCCGCGATGCCGGCCATGCCCTGCCAGAAGGCCTCCGCGCCCGCGAAGACGGCCTGGCCCCTGTCGGACCGGGCCGCCACGGCGAATTCGGCCAGGACCGCCCGGGCCGCGGTGCTGAAGTCCTCCCGGTCGATATACCCGGACCCGTCCTGGTCGAAGGTGGCGAATCGGGCGGCGATCTTGCGCTCGTATTCTGCGCTGTCCATATTCGGCGTTCCGCCTTCACATATGCGGTGGGGTGCAGTTCAAGACAGGACAGGAGCGTAAGGCCTACGTGGCCTGCGCGTTAAGCGAAGCGGTCAAGGAGGTGGCCGCATCGAACCAGCGCACGAGGAGCGCGACGGGGCGCGTACGCCTGTGCCCATGTGCCCGGCGGCACCTCCCCGTTCACAGCGCGCGACGCCTCTATCACGGAGGGCGCACTTCCTGGACGAGGTTCTGGCAAAACGGGCGCACACCGCTGCGTGCCCACTACATTCGAGTGGTCGACACACGGCTGCGAAACCGGGAAGCCGGCTGGGGGCACGATGCCGAAGGACGCACCACCGCGCTGGGACCGCCGCATGCAACAACGCCTGGCCCGCGGCGAAGCCGCCGCGCTCGGCGAGCTGTACGACCGCTTCGCCTCGCTCGTACACAGCCTCGCCCACCGGGTCCTCGGCGACGAGACGGCCGCCGACCGGGTCACCCGCGAGGTCTTCGGCTACATCTGGGAGAACCCGGACGCCTACGACCCCAAACAGGGCTCCATGCGCTCCTGGGTCGCCCGCATCACCCAGGGGCAGGCCGTCGCCCGCCTGCGCCAGGCCGAACTGGGCAACGGCTCCCGCGAGGAGCTGGAACAGAAGGTGCGCAGCGCCAACGCGGCGGCCCGCGCGGACTTCATCGTCACCTCCATGCCCGCACCCCTGCGGGCCGCGCTCGAACTCGCGTACTTCAAACGCCGCGACTACCGCCAGGCCGCCGCCGACCTGCAGATCAGCGAGGACGAGGCCCGGCGCCGGCTGCGCCTGGGCCTGCAACTCCTGTCCACGGCCAACGCCGTCCCGCGCGACGACACGGTCCCGCCGGGATACGGCCCCTCCGGATATGGAACCACCCGATGACCACCCCCTTCGGTGAAGAAGACGGCGAAGAGTACGAGCGGCCCCCCAACCCCGGCGGCCCGGCGCGCATACCGGGCCCGCGCGGCGCGGCCGACGACCTCGACCTCTCGGGGCAGCGGTACGCGCGGCCCGCCGAGGAGCCGGACGCGGCCCCGGACGCCGACGACCTGGACGACCGGGACGACTCGGACCACCCGGAATACACGGAGATCAACGACTTCCCCGCCGTACCGGCCCCCGCCGAGCCCGAGCCCGACCCCGAGCCGTTCGCCGAGCCCGTCCCGGCCGCGCCCCCGCCCACCCACGCCGTACTGAAGTCCCTGCTCGGCGCCTGGGCCCTCGCCGCCTGCTCCTCGGAGGAGACCCAGGCCGTCGAGGACCACCTCACCGAGTGCGCGCGCTGCGCCGAGGAGGCACTGCGGCTGCGCGACGCCGTGGGGCTGCTGCACCCGGAGGAGAGCCTCGACCTCAAACCGCTGCTGCGCTCGCGCGTGCTGGAGGACTGCCTCGGCAAGCGCCCGGCCCGCATCCCGGTCCCGCTGTGGGCGAGCCCGTACGACACCGAGACCGCCCGGCTCGACGCGCTGCTGCGGGACTTCGGGGACTCCGAGTGGCACACCCCGGTCCGGCTGAAGTGGTTCGAGGAGGAACGCCGCCAGACGCGCCGGACCACGGTGGCCGGGGTCATCGGGCACCTGCTGGCGGTGGACGGGCTCGTGGCGGCCGCGCTGGGCCTGGACGACCCCCTGGGCCGGGACGTGCCCGCGGGCACCCCGGCCGAGCGCACGGAGCGGTTCTGGGAGGACTCCCCGTACCCGACCACCCGCCGGGTCCGCGACCCGTGGCGGGAGCAGGGCCACACCCTGGTCCGCACGGTGTCCTTCGCGGGCCGGGGAGTGGCCGAACTGGACGTGGAGTACGGCGGCTTCGCCCTGCCCCTCGGGGACGCCTTCCTGGAGCGCGCCTTCGAGTGCTGGGTCCACGCCGTGGACATCGCGGAGGCGGTGGACTACCCGTACGGGCCGCCGTCCGCGCCCCACCTGAACCGGATGATCGACCTGGCGGCCCGGCTCCTGCCCGAGGCCCTGGCCGGGCGCCGCAGGGCGGGCCTGGCGGCGCCGCCGCGCGGGCTGGTCGCTGCGGGGGCGCCGGGCCGGACCCTGCACCTGGAGATCGAGGGCGCGGGAGGCGGCGGCTGGGACATCGCCCTGGACTCCCCCGCTGCGCAACCCTCGCCGGACCACACGGTGGCCCGGATCGCCCTGGACGGCGCCGAATTCTGCCAGCTCGCCGCGGGCCACATCTCCCCGGAGGAAGCCGCGGTCGGCCAGACCGGCGACCGCGAAGCCATCCGCGACGTCCTCTTCGCTGCGGCCTCGCTCAGCCGGATGTAGACCGCGCGGCCGGATGCGGTCCGCGCGGCGGCTACGTGAAGACGACCGTCCGGGTCCCGTTCAGCAGGACCCGGTGCTCGCTGTGCCACTTCACGGCCCGCGCCAGCGCCTGGCACTCCACGTCCCGGCCGATCGCCACGAGCTGGTCCGGGGTGACCTCGTGCCCCACCCGCTCGACCTCCTGCTCGATGATCGGGCCCTCGTCCAGATCCGCCGTCACGTAGTGCGCGGTCGCCCCGATCAGCTTCACGCCCCGCGCGTGCGCCTGGTGGTACGGCTTCGCGCCCTTGAAGCTCGGCAGGAACGAGTGGTGGATGTTGATGATCCGCCCGCTCAGCTCCTTGCACAGGGTGTCCGACAGCACCTGCATGTACCGCGCGAGCACCACGAGGTCGACCTCCTCGGCCCGCACCAGCTCCAGCAGCTTCGCCTCGGCCGCCGTCTTCGTGTCCTTCGTCACCGGGATGTGCACGAACGGGACCCCGTACGAGCCGACCAGCTCCTCGAAGTCGGTGTGGTTCGAGACCACCGCCGCGATCTCCACCGGCAGCGCGCCGATCCGGTGGCGGAACAGGAGGTCGTTGAGGCAGTGCCCGAACTTCGACACCATCAGCACGATCCGCATGCGCTCGTCGGAGCGGTGGATCTGCCAGTCCATCCGGAAGCTGTCGCCGATCGCGGCGAAGCTGGCCCGCAGCTTCTCCACGGTCACCGGAGCGTCGGCCGCGAAGTGGACCCGCATGAAGAAGAGGCCGGTGTCGCGGTCGCCGAACTGCTGGCTGTCCTCGATGTTGCACCCGGTCATGAACAGATAGCTGGACACGGCGTGCACGATGCCCTGCTTGTCCGGGCATGAGAGGGTCAGTACGTACTGCTGCGTGGCCTGGGGCTGCGGGTCGTCGCTCATGACCCCACAGCCTTCCACATCACACCGCGCGCGTGAGGATCCTCAGGACATCCAGCGAGCGCGGCCGGGCGTCCGGGTCGTCCCCGTCCGCCGTCGCCAGCCGTACGTGGGCTTCGCGCGCGGCCCGTACCGCCTCCGGCCAGGCGTGGTTCTCCAGGTAGCCGGAGACCGGGGCGTCGGGACCTATCTGGTGCATGATCCGCAGCACGCGCAGCACGGCGAGGTCCACCAGGGCCGCCTCCTGCGAGTCGCGGAAGATCGTGCCGACGTACTTCTCGGCGGACCAGCTGTCGAGCCAGGTGTCCTCGACGAGCCGGTACACGGCGTCGGTGACGTCCCCGTACCCCTCGGCGCCGGCCAGCCAGGTGTCCTCTTGGAACGCGGGGTCGGAAAGCATGTGCAGCGCCGAGCGCACGTTGCTGCGCCAGCGCCACCACGGCATGTCGTTGAGGGGCATGCCGCCCATGGTGGAGGAGCGGCCGCCTCGGCGGGAAGAGTTCTTCGAACCTTGGGCGAATGTCACGCTTTCGATCGTACGTTCCCGTGCGGCGCGATCTTGAGGCGCCTGGCCCCGGGGGCCGGGAGCCGCCCGGCGTTCACTCACCGTACGGACGCCACCCGTAATTCACCTGGGCGTCACCCGATGTTGTGCACACCTCACACTTCAGTTACCCCTGGCGCGGAATGGTGCATGCACATGACCACCCGGCGAAGCGCAGCAGCACTCTCCCGAACCTTTCTGGCCCGGACCACGGCCATGGCGATGGGCGCGTGTCTCATCGCCGGCTGCGGGGCGCTCCCCGGAGGCTCGGGGGGCTCCGGGGGCGCCGACACCCTCACGGTCATGACGTTCGCCCCGGAGGACTCCAAGGCGACCAACATGCCGGGCATGCCGGGCATGGCCAAGGCATACGAGCGCTGGGTCAACTCCAAGGGCGGCATCAACGGCCGCAAGCTCCGCGTCCTGACCTGCAACGAGCGCAACACGGCCGGCGGCGCCGCCGACTGCGCCCGCAAGGCGGTCGCCGAGAAGGCCGTCGCCGTCATCGGCTCCTACAGCCAGCACGGCCGCGCCTTCATGGCCCCGCTGGAAGCCGAGGGCATCCCGTTCATCGGCGGCTACGGCGTCTCCGCCGAGGAGTTCCAGTCCCCGCTCTCCTTCCCCGTCAACGGCGGCCAGCCCGTCCTCGTGGCCGGCGCCGGCCACCAGCTCGGGCGCACCTGCGCCAAGGTCGCCCTGGTCCGCCCCGACACCCTCGCCGGCGATTCCCTGCCCCTCCAGCTCAACGCCGGCCTCCAGGCCAACCAGATGGCCGCGGCCGCCGACATCCGGGCCGCCGAGGACTCCGCGGACCTCTCCACCCAGGCGAACGAGGCCCTGGCCTCCTCCTCCGCCCCCGCGAAGGGCGGCGCCTCCTCCGCGAAGGACGGCAAGGAGAAGGGCTGCGTGGCCGCCGTGCTCGGCGCCCGCACCGAGACCTTCTTCGACGCCTTCCGCCGCGCCGACTCCCAGAACCGCAAACCGCAGGTCTCCTCGGTGCTGGGCTCGGTCAGCCAGGCCCTGGTCGACCGCACCGGCGGCAAGGAGAGCCCCTTCGAGGGCGCGTACGTCACGAGCTGGTACCCGGTCTCCGCCGACCCCCTCTGGACGCAGATGCGCAACGTGATCTCCGACCACGCCTTCGGCGACAACGCCGTGGACCCCGACGACAGCGGCGCCCAGACCACCTGGATCGCGTACACGGTGTTCGGCGAGATGGTGAAGCGGTTCAAGGACGACGAAAACCTCACGGGGCGCACCCTCACCCGCAAGCTGAACCAGTCCGACCCGGTCAAGACCGGCGGCCTGACCCCCGACCTGAGCTGGCGCTACCAGGACATGCGCGCCGTCGCCGGCTTCCCCCGCATGGTCAACGGCCGGGTCACCTTCCAGGTGGTCCAGCAGGGCCGCCTGGTCGCCCAGCAGGGCGGCGAGCAGTCCATGGACATGACCAAGACCCTGGAAAAGGCCCCCCGTTCGAGCTAGGCGGCCTAGAGCTGGCTCTTGTCCCGCTTGGTGAGGCCGTACTTCCCGGCGATGGTGTTCCACAGCCGCGACGCGGACTCCTTCGCCCGGGTGGCGTCACCGCTCGCCTTGTTGCCGTCCGAGGCGTTGCCGGTCGACTTGGCCTTGCCGTCCTTGCACTTGTCCCCGTCGGACTTCACGTCGTCCGCCCAGGACGCGTAGCTGTTGTCGGCCTCGGCGGAGGACTTCCACGCCTTGGTGAGGGCCGCGGTCAGCTTCGCGTGGTCCGGGAGCTGGTCCACCTTCAGCTCCTGGAGCCGGGTGACCAGCTCCTCGCGCTGACGGGCCGCGTCGCGCAGGTCGTTGGCCGCCTGGTCCAGGTTGCGGCACCCCTTGATGTCCTCGACGGCCTTGATCACCGCGGACCGGCTGTCATTGCTGTCCGCGAGGAGCTTGTCGAGCTGGACCGCCTGCGGCTGCGCCGGGTCCAGCGGGGCCTCCCCGCTGTCCGCGGCGGAGCTGCCGGGGGTCGGGGTGGCCGCCGCGGCGGCCGGGTCGTTGTTCTGCGCCTTGCCGTCACCGAGCAGCGCACCGACCCCGAGCCCGACGACGGCCAGGCCGATGACGACGGCGGCGACGATCGCGGGCGAGACCTTGCGGGGCGCGGGCGGCTGCGGCATCTGCGGCATCTGCTGCGGGTACTGCTGCTGCGGCGGCGGCGCGTACTGCTGATGCTGCCCCTGCGGATACTGCTGCGGCGGATGGGGGCGTCGCGGCGGCGGCGGCGGTGGCGGTGACTGCCGGCGGAGCACCGGCTCCTGGACGGGGGGCAGTTGCTGCGTATCCCCCCGGAAGATCCCGTCGAACCCGGCGGCCGGGTCGGCGGGCCCGGCCGGAACCGGCGGAATGTACTGCGTAGCGGCTTCCTCGTACGCGGGAACCGGCGCGATGTACTGCGTTGCCGCCTCCTCGTAGGCGGGGACCGGCGCGATGTACTGCGTAGCCGCCTCCTCGTAGGCGGGGGCGGCGGGCACCGGCGGGATGTACTGCGTCGCCGCCTCCGGCAGCGGCGGGTAGCCGTAACCGTGGGGGTCGCCGGGGCCCTCGTAGCCGGGGCCGACGACGTGACCCTGCGGATAGCCGTAGGAGGGCGGGCCGTGCGGGTGGTCCGGCTCCCCGCCGGGCTGCGCGGGCGGCTCCGCCGGCGGCCCTGCGGGCACGGGCCGGCCCCACGGCACGCCTGCCTGCGGGCTGCCGCCCTGTCCGCTCTCCGTCACCGGGACTCCCTCTCCGACCTGTCCGCGTCCGCGGAACCGACGGCTCACGCTACCCGGTCACCCCCCTCCCGCGGCAGGGCCGCCCCCGCCGAAGATCGCCCCCGCCCGGTGCGGGTGGGGCGGCCCTGCGGGGCGAAGTCCCCTACCCGCCCTTCCACCGTTCCCCGGGCTCCGCCCGGACCCGCGCCTCAAACGCCGGCGAGGCTGAGAATGCCGCCGGGAAGGGGCCCCGGGCTGCGCCCGGACCCCCTGGGGCTCCGCCCCGGACCCCGGTCATCAAACGCCGGACGGCTGAAACGGCGCAGCCAGGCCGGAAAGACGTGAAGCTCCCCGTCCGGGGCTGCATGTCCCCGTCCGGAGCTGAAGCTCCCCGTCCAGGGCTGAATTTCCCCGTCCGGAGCTACATGCCCCCGTCCGGAGCTAATTCCCCCGCCGGGGGCTGCATGTCCCCGTCCAGGGCTGAATCTCCCCTCGGGGGCTGAACGTCCCCCGGCCGGGTCGGGACTGCGGGCCGGGCCGGGGACGGGGGCGGGGTGGGGTGTCGGCCGGGACGTAAAGCGTGATTTGTGGCGCAGAAGAAGCCCGCGCCCTGTCGAACGCAAGGCACAGGGCGCCTAAATCATGCAGTCCAGGCCGACACCCCGCCCCGCCCCCGGCACCGGCCCCACCCGCAGCAAGCGCCGCCCGGCAACACCCCAGCCCCGCCGGCGTTCGAGGCGCAGGGGCCCGGGGACCGGTCCCCGGCAACGGCGCCGCAGGTCAGGACACCGGCTCCAGACGCGCAGCGAACTCGCGGGCCGCCGGCTCCTCCCGGTACGGATCCAACCGGGTACGGAAGTCCTCCAGGTACACCGCCCCGCGGTGCGAGCGGATGCCCGACAGAACCTCCGCCGCCTGCGTCGCCGTCTGGCAGGCGGCTTCCACCTCCCGCTGCTGCACCCGCGCCGCAGCCAGCAGCAGCAGCCCGATCGCCCGGCGCCGCGCCTTGCCCGCCGGGAGGTCCCGCAGGACCTCCTCCGCCCGCTTCGCCGCCGCGTCGGCCTGCCCCAGGTCCCGGTGGCAGTGCGCCAGTTCGTCCGCGAGGTACGCCGCGTCGAAGTGCCGGATCCACTCCGGGTCGTCCCCCGACTCCGGCTCCGCCCGCTCCAGCGCCGTCACCGCCCGCGAGGACAGCACCGCCGTCGCCCGCGCGTCACCGAGGAGCGCGTGCCCGCGCGCCTCCGCCGCGTAGAACATCGCCTCCACCCGGGGGGTGACCTGGCCCCGGGTGCCCTCCTGTGCCGCTCTCGCGAGCTGCGCGATCTCCCTCGGGTTGCCCAGCTCCGCCGCCAGGTGGCTCATCGACGCCGCCAGGACGTAACCCCCGTACGCCCGGTCGCCCGCGGCCTGCGCGAGCCGCAGGGCCTGGATGTAGTACCGCTGCGCCAGGCCCGGCTGGCCGGTGTCCACCGCCATGTAGCCCGCCAGCTCGGTCAGTCGGGCGACCGCCGCGAACAGCGCCCGGCCGACCGGCTCCCGGTACGCGCCGCCGATCAGGCCGGAGACCACCGAGTTGAGGTAGTGCACGACCACCGGGCGAACGTGCCCGCTGCCGAAGCGGTGGTCGAGATCCTTCAGCGCCTGCGTGGTGGCCCGTACCGCCTCCACGTCCGACATCCCGACCCGGGAGCCGCCGCTGCGCGCGACCTGCGGGTCGGCCCCGGTGATCAGCCAGTCGCGGCTGGGCTCGACCAGCGCCGAGGAGGCCACGCTCGACCCCGACAGGAAGTCGCGCCGGCCCACGTCGCTCCGCCACAACTCGCTGACCTGCTCGATCGCGCCGATGACGGTCGGGGAGAACTGCAGGCCGACACCGGAGGCGAGGTTCTTGCCGTTGGCCATGCCGATCTCGTCGATGGTGACGGTCCGGCCGAGTTTGCGGCCCAGCGCCTCGGCGATGATCCCGGGGGCCCGGCCGCGCGGCTGCTGGCCGCGCAGCCAGCGGGCCACGGAGGTCTTGTCGTAGCGCAGGTCGAGGCCGTGTTCGGCCCCGCACATGTTGACGCGCCGGGCGAGCCCGGCATTGGAGCACCCGGCTTCCTGGATGAGCACCTGCAGCCGTTCGTTCGGCTGGCGGGCGACGAGAGGCCTGGCTGCCATGAAAACCCCCAGAGACGCGGGTGATCGTTCGAATGATCACTTCCCGCCTGATGTGCGGGGAATCTTCCCCATTGCGGCGTGTCGCTACCCACCTCCGGCGCCCCGGCCTCCCACGCGCCCCCCGCGATGCACCGATGCGCCCCGCATGCAGGATCGATGCTCCGCAGCCCGGCCGGTTTACGCCCGTAACCCCCGGTGACCGCAAGAGTTGTGTTGCACGTGGAAGAGACCATCGGAGTCACGGAGACCGCGCCCATCCCCCTGCAGCGCAGTGAACCGCTGCTGGACCATGCCGTGCGGTACACGGAAGAACGGCACTGGGACGTCTTCGCCGGCACCTGGCTGGAGTCCGGCGACGGGCGGGAGCGGTGCTCGTGCGGGGCCGCGGAATGCCCGGTGCCCGGCGCGCACGCCGCGGGGAAGGAATGGGCCTCGCAGGCTTCGGGCAGCGCCGTCCAGGTCAGGCGGCTGTGGGGGAAGAACCCGAAGGCCGCCATCCTGCTGCCCACCGGCCGGACCTTCGACGCCCTCGACGTCCCGGACGCGGCCGGCTTCCTGGCGCTGGCCCGGCTCCAGCGCATGCAGCGCACCCTCGGACCGGTGATCGCCAACCCGGCGGGGCGGATGCTGTTCTTCGTCCTGCCCGGCGCCGGCGCGAAGGTGCCCGACCTGCTGCGCAAGATCGGCTGGCAGCCCGCCCAACTCGACCTGGCCGCGCGCGGCGAGGGCGAGTACGTGGCCGCGCCGCCGACCCGGATCGGCGGGCGCGGTTCGGTGCAGTGGGCGCAGCCGCCGACGGCCGCGAACCGTTGGCTGCCGGACGTGGAGGAGCTCATCGACGCACTGGCCTACGCGTGCGGGCGCGAGGCGGCGGCGGAACGGGCCCGGCGCACCCCGTGACCCGTCGCTGACCAGCGGAGATCTCCACCGGGAAACTCATGACATAAGTAACTGCTCCGCCTCTTCCCCTCCTCCTATGGTGAGAAAAGCAGGACACGGGGAACGGAACGAGAGGCAGGCGCATGCCGGACCAGGGCGTTGCGACGGGCGGGACGGACGGGACGGGTGGACCGGGTGCACCCGGTGGCGGTGCGCGACCCGCGCCGTCCGCCGCACCCGCCGTGCGGGTCGAGGGTTTGTGGAAGCGGTTCGGCGAGCAGGTGGCCGTGTCCGGGATCGATCTGGAGCTTCCGGCCGGGCAGTTCATCGGCCTGGTCGGGCCGAACGGCGCGGGCAAGACGACCACCCTGTCGATGGTGACCGGGCTGTTGCGCCCGGACATGGGCCGGGTGATCGTCGCCGGGCACGACGTGTGGGCGGACCCGGTGGGGGTGAAGTCCCGGATCGGCGTGCTGCCGGAGGGGCTGCGGCTCTTCGAGCGGCTGTCCGGGCGGGAACTGCTCGGCTACATGGGCCGGTTGCGGGGCCTGCCGGGCCCGGAGACCGACAGCCGGGCCACGCAGCTCCTGGAGATCCTGGACCTGGCCGGTTCGCAGAACAAGCTGATCGTCGACTACTCGACGGGCATGCGGAAGAAGATCGGCCTGGCGGCCGCGCTGCTCCACAACCCCGAAGTACTGTTCCTGGACGAGCCGTTCGAAGGCGTGGACCCGGTGTCCGCGCAGACCATCCGCGGAGTGCTGGAACGTTACACCTCCTCCGGAGCCACGGTCGTCTTCTCCTCCCACGTCATGGAGCTCGTCGAGTCGCTGTGCGACTGGGTGGCCGTCATGGCCGCCGGCCGGATCCGCGCCGCGGGCACGCTGGCCGACGTACGCGGTGACGCGCCCTCGCTACAGGCCGCGTTCCTGGAGCTGGTCGGGGCGCAGGGCCGGGCCACGGGCGAGTCCCTGGACTGGCTCGGCGGCGGGGCCGCTGCCAACGGCCGGGGCAACGGGGCGGGTACCGGGGCGGGCGTCCGATGAGCACGCCCACGCCCACGCGGGCTCCGGCGCCCGCATCCGCCGCCGCCTCCGCGGCCGCGGCCGCGGCAGCGTCCGTCAACATCACCCCGATCTTCGTCCGCCTCAAGCTGTCGCTCCTGCGCAACGGACTCAAGGGCGCCCCGATGCGCAAGGCCGCCTACTTCGGCGCCCTCGCCTTCGCCCTCGTCATGGCCTCCGTCGGCACGCTCAGCCTCGCCCTCCTGCGCGGCAACGCGCACGCGGGCACGGTCGTCATCCTGCTGGCGGCGGTCCTCGCCCTCTGCTGGACGTTCGTCCCGCTGTTCTTCGCCACCGGCGACGAGACGCTCGACCCGACCCGGCTGGCCATGCTGCCGCTGCGCCCCCGTCCGCTCGTACGGGCCCTGCTGGCCTCCTCGCTCGTCGGCATCGGACCGCTCTTCACGCTGTGCCTGGCCGTCGGCTCGGTGATCGCCCTCGCACGGGGCGCGGCGGGTGTGGCGGCCGCCGTCCTGGCCGTGCCGCTGCTGCTGGTCGGCTGCGTCGCGCTGGCCCGGGCGGTGGCGACCGCCAACGTCCGGCTGCTGACCAGCCGCAAGGGACGCGACCTCGCACTGCTCAGCGGCCTGCTGATCGCGGTCGGCGCCCAGGTGGCGAACTTCGCCACCCAGCGGCTGTTCGAGACCGGCGGCCTGGAACGGCTGGAGCCGGCCGGGGCGGTCGTGCGCTGGCTGCCGCCCGCGACGGCCGTCGGGATGGTGGACTCCGCGAGCGAGGGCTCGTACGGGGTCGCGGCCGCCCAGTTCCTCATCACGGTCGCGGCCCTCGGGCTGCTGCTCTGGTTCTGGGAGCGCAGCCTGACCAAGCTGATGGTCACCCCGGACGGTTCGACCCTCGCGGTCGCCAAGGAGAAGAAGAAGCCGGTGAACGGCGCGGCCGGAAGATGGTCGCTCCTGCCGGACGACCGTACGGGCGCGGCCGTCCAGCGCTCGCTGCGCTACATGGTGCGCGACCCCAAGACCAAGGCGGCGGCGGTGTCGGCCCTGGCGATCGGTCTGATCATCCCGGTCGCCAACGCCCTCCAGGGCAGCGGCTCGGTGTACCTGGCCTGCTTCGCCTCGGGCATGCTCGGCGTCCAGATGTACAACCAGTTCGGGCAGGACACCTCGGCGTTCTGGATGGTCGCGCAGACCATCGCGAGCGCCCGTGACGCCTACGTGGAACTGCGCGCCCGAGCCATCGCCCTCGCGCTGATCACCGTGCCCTTCACCGCGGTGGTGGCCGCCGTCACGGCCGCCCTGCTCGGCGACTGGTCCGGCCTCCCCGGCGCCCTGGGAGTGGCGCTGGCCCTGCTCGGCTCGATGCTGTGCACGGGAGCCCTCGCATCGGCCCGCTTCCCGTACTCGATCCCGACGGACGGGGCCTTCAAGAACGTCGCTCCGGGCCAGGGCGCCCTGGCGTACGGAGGCATCTTCGCCGGGATGGTGGTCTCGGCGCTGATCAGCTCCCCGGTGATCGCCCTGGCCATCTACTTCAGCGCCACGGACGAGAAGTCCCTGACCTGGATCCTGCTCCCCCTGGGCGTGGCCTGGGGAACGCTGGCCACCTGGGCCGGCCTGCGCCTCGCGGCCCCGACGGTGGTGCGCAAGCTCCCGGAGATCCTCCTGGCCGTCAGCAAGGGCTGACGCGCATCACCCACGGCCGTACCGGCGGGCCGAACGCGGAACGGGCCGGTTCCCGCCCTCCGGTGGAGAGGCGGGAGCCGGCCCGGCGTCCGGAAGCCCCGGGGGTCCGCCGGGGCGGGGCCGGCTACTGCCAGCCGGTCGTGGCGGTGACGTGCGTGGTGTCGGCGCCGGAGTGGGCCGCGACGGCCGGGACGACGAGGGCGACGAGGGCGACGAGCGCGAGAGCGGCGAACGCGGCAGCCTGGACAAGGCGGTTGCGGAGCATGGAAGCGGATCTCTACGAGCTTGGGAAGTGGTCCGGCCGGTCCCGTCTCGCGTCCGAAGACGCTTCCCCCGGAACCCCCGGCAGGCGGTGGTCCCCACCGATGATCATGACTCTAGCCTCAGGGTGAAGAACGGCAAAGGGTCACCGGAGCACCACCGGAGCGAGGGCCGGGGCCAGGGCGGCGTCCGCCTCGGCGAGGGCCGATTCGCCCGCGCTCAGGGAGTCGTAGACGAAGTGGACGGTGGCCCCCTCGATGCCGCAGTACTCCGAGATCCCGACGCGCAGCAGGCGGTCCACCGGCTCGTCCCAGCCCAGCTCCTTGAACTTCGCCTCCGGGTAGCTCACCAGCGGGATCCACACCATCCGCTTGCCCTTCAGGAGCGGGCGGCGGCGGCCGTAGGCGAAGCCGTTGTTCCAGACCCGGTCGATCCAGCCCTTCAGGACGGCCGGCAGGCCGAACCACCAGAGCGGGAAGACCACCACGAGGATCTCGGCGCCGGAGATCCGGTCCATGTGGGCCCGGGTCTCGGCGGAGTACTCCTTGTCCGGGTCCGACCAGTCCGGCTCGTCCTCGGGTCCCATCCGGGGGTCGAAGCCCTCGGCGTGCAGATCGAGCACGTCGACCGTGTGGCCGTCGGCCTCCAGCCGGGCCACGGCGCGGCGGGCGAGCTGGGCGGTCAGGGAATCGCCGCGGGGGTGGGCCAGGACGACCAGGGCGGCGCTCATCGGGCATCGGTGGCCGTCGCGGCGGTGGTCTCCGGGGAGAGGAGGACCAGCATCTTGCCGGTGTTCGCGCCGCGCATCATGCCGAGGAAGGCCTCCGGGGCGCGCTCGATGCCCTCGACGACGGTCTCCTCCGTGCGCAGGCTGCCGTCCGCCAGCCATCCCGCCGCCCGGCCGATCCACTCCGGGAACAGGTCGAAGTGACTGGAGACGAGCATCCCGCGCAGGGTCACCTCGCGGGCCGCGGCCTGGAAGAGGTTGTCCGGGCCCACCGCCGGAGCGGTGGCGTTGTAGCCGCTGATCGCACCGACCAGGGCGATCCGCCCGCCCTGGCGCATCGCGCCGATGGCCGCCTGGAGGTGGTCGCCGCCGACCGCGTCGAGGTAGACGTCGACGCCCTCGGGGGCCGCCTCGGCGAGCTGGCCGGCCAGGTCGCCCTGGCGGTAGTCCACGGCCGCGTCGTAGCCGAAGCGGTCCAGCAGCTTCTTCGTCTTCGGCGGGCCGCCCGCCGAGCCGATCACCCGGGAGGCGCCCAGCCGCCGCGCCAGCTGCCCGGCGACGCTGCCGACCGCGCCGGCGGCGGCGGAGACGAAGACCACGTCGCCCTCCTTGACCGGGGCGGTCCGGGTCAGCGCCGCGTACGCCGTCAGCCCCGTGGTGCCGAGCGGGCCGAGGTACGCGGCCTGCGAGGCGATCGCGGGATCCACGACGGTGGCGGCCGCCGCGTCGAGGACCGCGTACTCCCGCCAGCCGAGGAAGTGCGAGACGGCCGCCCCGACCGGCACCGACGCGGAGCGGGAGGCGACGACCTCGCCGATCGCGCCGCCTTCGAGGGCCGCGCCGAGGGCGAAGGGCGGGATGTAGGAGGGGGCGTCGTCCATCCGGCCCCGCATGTACGGATCCACGGACATCCAGGTGTTGCGGACCAGGATCTGGCCTTCGGCGGGCTCGGGAACCTCGGTGGCGACCAGGTCGAAGTGGTGCGGGCCCGGCTCGCCCACGGGGCGGCCGGCGAGGCGGATCTCACGGGAGAGGGTGGTCGTGGTCATCTGACTGTTCCTTCCGGTGCGTTTCCGTGACCGCTCGGTCGCGGTCACAGGAACACCATGTCCGGGGCCGCGCACGGGCCGCGCACGCGTCACGCACGGGGTCGCGCACGCGCCATGCTCCGTCCGCTCAGACCGTTCTGACGGGCAAGAAGTAACGTTGCGGCATGCGTTTCGAGGTGCTGGGGCCACTGACCGTCCGCACGGATGACGGGACTCCCGTCCCCGTTCCCGAGGCGAAGGTACGGGCCCTGCTCGCGGCCCTCCTCATACGTGACGGGCGGCCCGTGCCGGTGGACCGGCTGATCGAGGACCTGTGGGGAAAGGCGGGCGACGCCGCCCCCGGCAACCCGGGGAACACCCTCCAGACCAAGGTCTCCCAGCTCCGCCGGATCCTCGCCGAGGCCGAGGACGGCGCACGCTCCCTGGTCGCGTACGGTCCGGCCGGCTACGCCCTGCGCGCTCCGGCGCGGGCCGTGGACGCGGACCGCTTCGCGGAGCTGGCGGCGGCCGCGCGCAAGGAGGCGGAGCCGCGGGCCAGGGCGGAGCTGCTGGCCCGGGCGCTCGGACTGTGGCAGGGGGAGGCGTACGCCGACTTCCGGGACGCCGACTTCACGCAGGCGGCGATCGCCCGGCTGGAGGAGCAGCGGATCACGGCGTACGAGGAGCTGGCCGAGGCCCGCCTCGAACTCGGCGAACACCACGAGCTCGCGGACGAGTTGGCCGGATCAGCAGCAGCCCACCCGCTGCGCCAGCGGCTGCGCGGCAGCCAGATGCGGGCGCTGTACCGCGCCGGCCGCCAGAGCGAGGCCCTCGCCGTCTACACGCACCTGCGCGAGCTCTTCGCCGGGGAACTCGGCATCGACCCCGGAGCAGAGCTCTCGGCCCTGTACGAAGCCATCCTCCGCCAGGACCCCGCACTGGCCGGCCCGGCCGTGGCGGCGGTGCCGGGCGCGGCCTCGGCAGCGGGGCCCGGCGCGGCAGGGGAGGCGGCCCGGGGCCGGCCGTACGGGGGCGGCGGCAACCTCCCCACCCCCGTCAGCTCCCTCGTGGGCCGCGAGGAGGCCGTCGCCCGGGTGTGCGCGGCGCTCGGGGCGGGCCGGCTGGTGACCCTGTGCGGGCCCGGCGGCGTCGGCAAGACCCGGCTCGCGCTCGCCGCGGCGGCCCGGCTGGAGGAGGCCCATCCCGACGGGGTGTGGTTCGTGGAACTCGCGGGCGTACAGGGCCCGTCGGTCGCCGATGCAGTGGCCGCCGCCATCGGGATGCGCGAGGACGACGCGGGCGGCGGCACCGTCGAGGAACGGCTCGCCGAGGCGTTGCGGCGGCGCGCGGCACTGCTCGTACTCGACAACTGCGAACACCTCCTCCCGGCCGCCGCGGCCCTTGCCGAACGGCTCCTGCGCCGCGCCCCCGGCCTGCGCGTCCTCACCACCAGCCAGGAGCCGCTCGCCCTCTCGGGCGAGGTGCTCGAGGCCGTCGCCCCGCTCGCGGAGGCCCAGGCCGTGGAACTGTTCGCGGCCCGCGCGGCGGCCGCCGCCCCAGGCTTCGCCCTCGGCCCCGGCACCGCGGAGGCCGTCGCCCTGATCTGCCGCCGGCTGGACGGGATCCCGCTCGCCCTGGAACTCGCCGCGACGCGGGTACGGGTCCTGGGCGTGGAGGCCCTGGCGGAACGGCTCCACGACCGCTTCCGCCTGCTCAACCAGGTACGCCGGGACGCACCGGCCCGGCAGCGCACGCTGCGCGCGACGATCGACTGGAGCTGGGAGCTGCTCGCCCCGGCGGAGGCGACGGTCCTGCGCCGGCTGTCGGTGTTCGCGGGCGGCTTCACCGTGGAGGCGGCCGAGGCGGTGTGCGCGGACGGGGACGACGCGGCGGGGGGTGGCCGGAACGGAGGCATCCGGGCCGGGGACGCCCGGGACGGGGGCGACCCAGCCGGCGGGGTCTCCCGTGAGGACGTGCTCGATCTGCTCACGCGGCTCGTGGACTGCTCGCTCGTGGCCTCGGCGTACGGGGAGTCGGCGTACGGGGGCCCGGCGTACGGGGGCCCGGCGGACGGGGACGCGCGCCTCAGGCTGCTGGAGTCGGTGGCGGCGTACGGCCTGGAGCGGCTCGACGCCGCCGGGGAGGCGGGCGCGGCCCGGCGGCGGCACGCGGAGTACTACACCGGGTTCGCCGAGCGCGCGGCCGAGCGGCTGCACGGGCCCGAGCAGGGCGAGTGGCTGCGGCGGCTCGACCGGGAGAGCCTCAACGCCCGGGCCGCCCTGGACCACACGGGGGCCGGGGAGTTGGGTGTGCGGCTGGTCGGCGCGCAGTCCTGGTACTGGTTCCTGCGCGGCCGGATCCAGGAGGCCACCGAGGCCACCGAGGCGGCGGGCGCCACGGCCCTGCACGCCGCCTTCTCGCTGCTCGGCGGGGACGACAGCCATCTGGACGGCGACTTCTCCGGCGCCGGCCTCCGGGAACAGTGGCTGCTGACCTACGCCCGATGCGGCTTCGGTTCCGACTCCGGCCTACGGAAAGACGAACTCATCACCCTCCCCGCCCGGTTCCACGAGACCGGCGACCGCTGGGGCGAAGCCGTCGCGCTGCTCACCCTCTCGACGCGGGCGCTCTACGACGGCGACCTCGCGGAACTGCGCCGCTACGCGGCGGCGGCGGCCGCGGTGTTCACGGAACTCGGCGACCGCTGGGGCCAGTTGCAGACCTCGGAGCAGCTCGGCATCCTCGCCGAGGTGACCGGGGACTACGCGTCCGCGGCGCGGCTGCACGAGGACGGCGTCCGGGACGCGCAGGAACTGGAGCTGTGGACGCACGCCTCCTTCCGTCTCGCCCGGCGGGGCCGCATCGCGCTGCTGACCGGAGACCTGGCGCACGCGGCCGCCCTGCACGAACGGGCCCTGCGGCTGGCGCAGGAGCAAGGCCACCGCCCGGCCGAGCAGTTCGCGGCGATCGGGCTCGCCCTGGGCGCACGGCGCGCCGGCGACCTGGACGGAGCCGAGGCCCGGCTGCGGCCGTGGCTCGACTGGAACCAGCGGCTCGGAGTGGACATCGGGGCGGCGCTGCTGCTGGCGGAGCTGGGGTACGTCGCGGAGCTGCGGGCAGACCCCGCCGCCGCGGAGTCCCTCCACCGGGAAGGACTCGCGGCGGCCCGCCGCTCGGGGGACCCGCGCGCGCTCGCCCTGGCCCTCGAAGGCCTGGCGGGGGTCCTGCCGCCCGCCCGGGCGGCCTCCCTGCTGGGCACGGCGACGGCCCTGCGCGCCTCGGCGGGCACCCCCCGCCCGCGGGCCGAACGCACCGACACCGACCGGGCGACGGCCCGCGCCCGCACCGCCCTGGGCCCGGAGGCCTTCGCCACGGCCTTCGCCGCGGGCGAGTCCCTCGCCGTGCCCGAACAGCTCGCCCTCTTGGGCGGCCCGTAGGCCGACGCCGGCCGCAGGGCCCCGTAGGCCGCACAGGGCCCCACGGGCGGGGCCCCCGGCCCGGGAGGATCCCCGGCGCCACCCGGGCCCGTGGCCACCCTCACCGGCCCGCCAGGCCCCAGGAGGCCCCAGGACGCCCCAGTGGGGCCCTCCTTGCCCGGCCCGACCCCTCACGCCGGCGCCTTGATGCCCTCCAGGAACGGCTCGACCGCCGCCCGCCAAGCGGTCGGGTGGTCGTAGTGGAGGTAGTGGCCGGCGTCCGGGATCTCCGCGTACTGCCCGGCCGGCAGGACACGGACCATCTCCTGGGCCTCCGCACGGCCCAGCTCGCCGTCCAGGCCGCGGACGACCAGTGTCGGACAGCGCACCTGGGCGAGCTCCTCCCAGTGCGCGTCGTGCACCCACGTCTCCCGCGCGGTCAGCATCTGGCGGCGCGAGAACAGCGGGCGCCAGCCGTCGTCGGCCTCGTGCATCACCTCCGCGAAGAACTCGCCCCGGCCGGGGTCCGGGCGCTCCACCCGCGGGTCGTCCTCGCCGAACCACCGCCGCGCGGCGTCCTGGGTGGGGAACGGCAGCGGCCAGTGCCGGAACCATTCCTCCCACTCCTGCTGCGAGGCCTCCCCCAGCGCGGAAGCCCGCATGTCGCAGATGACCAGGGCCGCTACGAGATCGGGGCGGCGGGCCGCCAGCTGCCAGGCGGTGAGGGCGCCCATGGAGTGGCCGATCAGCGTCACCGGCGCGAGGCCGAGCTGCTCGACGGCCGCTTCGGCGTCGGCCACGAAGGCCTCGCGCCCGTAGGCGACGGAGCTGTTCGGGCCGCTGGTCGGCGGGCGCTCGCTCTGGCCGTGGCCGCGCTGGTCGAGGGCCACGACGCGGCGGCCCGCGCCGAGCCAGCGGGCGGTGCCCGACCAGTGGAAGGCGCGGCCCATCAGGCCGTGCAGTAAGAGGGCCGCGGGCTCGCCCAGGGGCGGCTGCGACGGCGACGGCTCGGCGGCCGCTTCGCCGAACTCCCAGGCAGCCAGGCGTACGCCGTCGGCCCCCGTCACATCGAGGCGTCGTACCACCGCAGATGCACCCCCTTCGCTCCCGGCCACAGTATCGAACCCGCATTCGAAAACCGGGTTCTCACCAACAACACCGCTCTTTCGAGTGACCTTGCTCAAGGATTGACCGCTGCTGCCGATGGAGATCCTTTCAACAGGGAGGCGGGCCGCTCGGGGAAGACGGTCCGAAGGGATGACCTTGAGAGCTCGGGGCTCCAGGTCAAGCAGGGGAGGACCGGTCCCGGCGTCGTAAAGGCGCCGGGACCATCCATACAGATCCGCACCGGTCCACAAGGGCCGACACCAGCCGGATTCGCTCGCACTGGCGACCTGTTCGTACGCCCGTGCGTCAGCCCGTCGATCCCCCGAACCCCCGGCCCCCGAACCCCCAGGCCGTCAGGCCGTCAGCGCTTCGCCACGAACACGTGGGAGGCGACGTCCGCATCCAGCTCCGCGGCCTCGCCCCCACTGCCGACCAGCACGCCGCCGGGCGACTCGGTCACGCTGACCACCGAACCGGGCTGCACGCCCGCCCGGCGCAGCGTGTACATCAGCTGCGCGTCCGTCTGGATCGGCTCCCCGATCCGGCGGATCACCACGGTCTTGCCCTCCACGCCCGGGTCCAGCTCGGACAGGCTGACCATGCCCTCCTCCAGGAACGGATCGGCCTCGGCCTTCTCGCCCAGTTCCTCCAGCCCCGGGATCGGGTTCCCGTACGGCGACTCGGTCGGGTGGCGCAGCAGTTCCAGCACCCGCCGCTCCACCGCCTCGCTCATCACGTGCTCCCAGCGGCAGGCCTCGGCGTGCACCTGCTCCCACTCCAGGCCGATGACGTCGACGAGCAAGCACTCCGCGAGGCGGTGCTTGCGCATCACCCGCGTCGCCAGCTTGCGCCCCTCGTCGGTCAGCTCCAGGTGCCGGTCGCTGGCGACGGCCACCAGGCCGTCGCGCTCCATCCGCGCCACCGTCTGGCTCACCGTCGGGCCGCTCTGGTCGAGCCGCTCGGCGATGCGGGCGCGCATGGGGACCACGCCTTCCTCTTCCAGTTCGAGGATGGTGCGGAGGTACATCTCCGTGGTATCGATCAGTCCGGACATTCGTGCCCCTCGGATTGCGTGCGCTGGCCCTGCCCCCAATTCTGACCCATCGCGCCGACAACCGTCCCGTGTAGGACGTCAAGGGCCGGTCCGGACTGCCCCGAAACGCCCCTCGGGCCCCTCCGGCCGCCTCTCATTACGCCGCCCACCGGGCCTTTCGCCCCCTGGATGGAAGTTCGTATTGACACGCCCTTGGTCCAGACCGCACGGTGAGCGGCGGACACGGACGACAACCTCACCCAACTCCCACCCCCGGAAGGCCATCGGCGTATGAGCGAGAGCAAGCTGGCCGGTCAGTTCTTCGACGCCGCGATCGGCCTTCTGGAGCGGGTACGGGACGAGGAGTCCGCGCGCATCAACGAGGCCGGGACCGTCATCGCGGACGCCGTGGCCGCCGGGAACAAGCTCTTCGCCTTCGGCGCCGGGCACTCCTCGCTCCCCGCGCAGGACGTGGTCTACCGGGCCGGCGGACTCGCGCTGATGAACTTCCTCGCCGTCCCCGGCACCACCGGCATCGACGTCATGCCGGCCACCCTCGGCAGCGCCCTGGAGCGCGTCGACGGCCTCGCCGGGGCGGTCCTGGACTCCAGCCCGGCCGGCGACGGCGACGTCCTCGTGATCATCTCCCTCTCCGGGCGCAACGCGCTGCCCGTGGAGATGGCCATGAACGCCCGCGCGATCGGCCTCAAGGTCATCGGCGTCACCTCGGTGGCCTACGCGACCGACACCAAGTCCCGCCACGTCTCCGGCACGTTCCTCAAGGACCACTGCGACATCGTCCTCGACAGCAAGATCGCCGTCGGCGACGCCGAGCTCACCCTCGACGGCATCGAAGCCCCCTTCGCCCCCGCCTCCACCGTCGTGACCAGCGCGATCATGCAGGCGGTCATGGCCGCCGCGGCCGGCGAGCTCGCCGCCCGCGGGGTCCAACCGCCGCTCCTGCGCTCGGGCAACGTGGACGGCGGCCACGAGTGGAACGGCCGCGTCATGCAGGAGTACGGCGACCGCATCTTCTTCCGCCACTAGGCCGTCTCTTTCGGATCTTGCCGTCGGGGCCGCTCACCGCCCCGACAGGTCCAGGTCCAGGTCCGCCGCGACGCGGGCCGCCACCTCCTCCGCGTACGCCGCGTCCGCGAGCTCGAAGGCGGCCCTGGACGGTCCCCGCAGGAACGTCAGCGTCCCCAGGCTCCGGCCCCGGCTGCGCAGCACCGTGCACAGGGCGTGCGCCGCCCCCTCGGGCCAGCGCCGGGCGCCCGCCCACGCCCCGTCGGCCTGCCCGTGCGGCGCGCTGGCCCGCACCGACCCGGCCCGGTCCAGCGCCTGCAGCGCCGGGTGGCCGGCCCCGTAACGCACCGGGATCACCCCGGGCTCGGGCAGCCCCGGCAGGCCGGGCGGGGACGCCGCCCAGCGCAGCAGCCGCGCGGGCACGGGTTCCCGCAGCGGATCCAGTACGTCCACCAGTGCGTGCTCGGCGAAGCCCGCCAGGGCGAACTCCAGCCGCACGGCCGCCGCCTCCGCCGGGTCCTCGCACTCGGCGGCGGCCCGCCCGGCCCGGTACAGCTGGTGCGACCTGAACCGCAGCTGCGCCGTGTCCAACTGCGCCTGGCGGGCCTCGGTGACGTCCTGGAACAGCAGGGCGACCCCGAGCGGTACGGGTTCCTCCGCGAGCGGCGACGCCAGGCGCAGGAACCCGCACCGCCAGCACCGCCGCCGCACGCCCTCGGGGCCGCGTACGGACACCCACAGCTCCGCGGGGGCCGGCGGCGCGCCCTCGGCCAGTACGTGCTGCAGGGCCCCCTCCAGCTCCTCGACCCCCTGCGCCAGCAGCTCCCCCAGGGGCCGCCCGAGCAGCGCGGTGCGACCGGAACCGAAGGCCCGGGCGGCGTGGGCGTTGACCACGGCCGGGCGCAGGTCCACGTCGACGAGCACGACGCCCCAGGAGGCGTCTTCCATCAGCGCCTCGCTCAACGCGATGGAACGCTCCAGGTCGATCTGCGCGTGCACCTCGCTGAAGGCGCAGTACACCCCGGCCGGCTTCCCGTCGGCCCCCGGCACCCCCGCGGACTGGGTCCGCACCAGCACGCGCCCGCCGCCCTTGGTCAGCAGCGCGAACTCGAGCACCTGCCGCCCCGGCACGTCCTGGGCGGCCATGAGCCTGTCCTGCACGTCCTGCGCGTCGGCGGCCCGAACGGCCCACCCCGCGAACCCCTTGCGCCCCACGGCCTCGGCCGCCGACCACCCCAGGATCCGCTCGGCCTCACGGTTCCAATGGGTGATCACGCCATCGGCATCGAACGCGCACAAGGCCGCGTCCATCCCGTCCAGCAGCGCTGCGAGCAGATCGTCGGCGGTCTCACCACGTCCGGATGCAGTCACCTGGGCCCCCTACAGGTGTTCGCGTGTGCGGCACGTCACGTCATTCAACTGGAACGTGACGCAGCCCACACCCACTTCCCGCAATCATCCCGGTATGTCCGGGCCTCGGGCCGCGGCCGTCGAGCTGGTGAGGGGTGCGGTACGGGGAGTATGGTCTTTTGTATGGCATCCAAGAAGATCACGGTGACGATTCCCGAAGAGCTCCTTGAGGAGATCCGTGCGGAAGCGGCGGAGCGGGGCCTGTCGGCGTACGTCGCCGAAGCGCTGCGGTTCAAGCGCGACCGGGACAGGCTGCGGGAACTGGTCGACTGGCTCCAGGAGGAGCACGGCCCTGTCACCGAAGACGAGCGCGCGGCCGCGTTCGAGGATCTGGAGGCTCTCGACGCCGAGCACGAACGCCGCCGCGCCACGGCAGGGCACCGGGCCGGAGAGGCCGCGTGAAGCGGACCGGTGAGCGCGGGCAGCAGCCGCTGCGCGTCTTCGTGCTCGACTGCGAAGCACTGTCCCTGGCCGTGCGCGGTGACCGAAAGATGATCGCTTTGCTGGACATCGCCGCACGGGGAGGAGCCGAGGTGGCGACCTCTCCGATGACGCTCGTCGAGTCCTATGACGGGAGGACCACCGAACAGCGATGGGACTGGGTCCTCTCCCGGCTCAAGGTCGCCGACGTCGGGAAGGACGAAGCACGTCAGGCCCGCCGCCTCCTGGCGGACACCGAGCTGCACGGCCACAAGTACGCGATCGACGCGGTGCTCGCCGTCATCGCGCGCCAGCAGAAGGGCCAGGTCACCGTCTACACCTCGGACGGGGACGATCTGGAGCGGCTGGTCCCGGACTCGATCGTGGTCAAGAAGGTGTGACCCGGCGGCTCCGGGAGGTCCCTGGACGCGCCTGCGGATTCGCCCCCGAAATTCGGTTGAGCGGGATCTGCGGCGGTGCCTACAGTGGCGGCACACTGAAAGGAGGTGGTTGCCGAAATGTACGGAAACCGGACGCGTGAGGTGGCTGCGGGCTAAAGCGCCCGTTGTCGCACGCACCCAGTGCGGTGCCCGGCGGAGTCGCCGGCGCCAATCCCAAGCAGTCACCCGACCCGCGGGCTCGCCGGTACGTCCGGCCGGCTTCCCCCACTGCAGGGGGGAAACCCGAGCCCGCGGGTCGTCTGCGTTCCCGACCAGCGGAGGTCGGGCCGCGCGGCTAAGGGCAGAGGCGTTCCACGCGCCATTTCTCCGCCTCCAGGACGTACTTCAGGCGGTCGTGGAGGCGGTTCTCGTGGCCCTGCCAGAATTCCACCGCGTCGGGAACCACGCGGATGCCGCCCCATTGCGGGGGGACCGGGACCTGTTCGCCCTCGGGGTAGCGGGCCTCCAGTTCCGCGTAGCGGCGGTCCAGCTCCTCGCGGGAAGCGATCACGGTGGACTGTTCGCTGGCCCAGGCGCCCAGCTGGGAGCCGTGGGGGCGGGAGCGGAAGTACGCCGCCGTCGCGTCGCGGCCGATGCGGGAGGCCGTGCCGGTGACGATGACCTGGCGGGCGATGGGGTGCCAGGGGAAGAGCAGGGAGACGAAGGGGTTGGCGGCCATTTCGACCCCCTTGCGGGAGTCGTAGTTCGTGAAGAAGACGAATCCGCGCTCGTCGAACTGCTTCAGGAGCACCGTGCGCGAGCTGGGGCGGCCGTCCGGGGTTGCGGTCGCGACGACCATCGCGTTGGGTTCGAAGACGTTCGCCTCCGCAGCGTCGCGGAACCAGCGCGCGAACTGGCCCATCGGCTCCTCGGCGAGGCTCTCCTCGGCGACGAGCTGGGAGCGGTACTGCTTGCGCATGTCGGCAGGGTCAGGGTGCTGATCGGTCACGCCGCCATCCTGCCGCAGCGGCGCGTCCGCGACTGTGCCGTATGTCACGCTTCCCCGCACCAAGCGGAACGTACAAAATCTTGGGGCCGGTCCGACGGTCCCGCACGGATGACCATCGGCCGTGCCGGGCATCAACGGGGATGACCGCGCCGGACCGCGAATCACGCCGGGAGCCGCGCGTGTTCGCACTATTTGAGGAGCCGCCTGATGTCCGACTTCGTACCCGGTCTCGAGGGAGTCGTCGCGTTCGAAACGGAGATCGCCGAACCCGACAAGGAAGGTGGGTCGCTGCGATACCGGGGCGTCGACATCGAAGACCTCGTGGGCCACGTCTCCTTCGGGAACGTCTGGGGCCTCCTGGTCGACGGTGCCTTCAACCCCGGCCTGCCCGCTGCCGAGCCCTTCCCGATCCCGGTGCACTCCGGTGACATCCGGGTCGACGTGCAGTCCGCGCTCGCCATGCTCGCCCCCGTGTGGGGGCTGAAACCGCTGCTCGACATCGACGAGCGGACCGCGCGGGACGATCTGGCGCGGGCGGCTGTCATGGCGCTGTCGTACGTCGCCCAGTCCGCGCGCGGCCAGGGCCGGCCGATGGTCCCGCAGAGCGAGATCGACAAGGCCGAGTCCGTGGTCGAGCGGTTCATGATCCGCTGGCGGGGCGAGCCCGACCCGCGCCACGTCAAGGCCGTGGACGCGTACTGGACCTCGGCCGCCGAGCACGGCATGAACGCGTCGACGTTCACCGCGCGCGTCATCGCCTCCACCGGCGCGGACGTCGCGGCCGCGCTGTCGGGCGCGGTCGGTGCCATGTCCGGTCCGCTGCACGGCGGGGCGCCCTCGCGCGTCCTCGGCATGATCGAGGAGATCGAGCGCACCGGCGACGCCGTGGCGTACGTGAAGAAGGCCCTGGACAAGGGCGAGCGGCTGATGGGCTTCGGCCACCGCGTCTACCGCGCCGAGGACCCGCGCGCCCGGGTGCTGCGGCGTACGGCCAAGGAGCTGGACGCCCCGCGCTACGAGGTCGCCGCCGCGCTGGAGAAGGCCGCCCTGGAGGAGCTGCACGCGCGCCGTCCCGACCGGGTGCTGGCGACGAACGTGGAGTTCTGGGCCGCGATCATGCTCGACTTCGCGGAGGTGCCGGCGCACATGTTCACCTCGATGTTCACGTGTGCCCGTACCGCCGGCTGGTCGGCGCACATCCTGGAGCAGAAGCGCACGGGCCGCCTGGTCCGCCCCTCGGCCCGCTACACCGGGCCGGGTGTGCGCAACCCGCGCGAGATCGCGGGGTACGCGGACATGGCGGAGACCGCCTGAGTCCGCCTGAGGCCGTCTGAGGCCGTCTGTCCGTGCTGACCGCGTCGGCTGCCCCCGCACAGGGCCGCCGCTCGCGACGGGCGCCGCATCCCCTCGGGGGCGCGGCGCCCGTCGCGTTCCCGGGGCGGTCAGCCCAGTTCCGAGTCCAGGATCCGGGCCCACTGGGCGACCACCCGCGCCCGGCGGGCGGTGTCGTCGGTGAGGACGTTGGCCAGCCCCAGGCCGCGGGCCATGTCGAGCAGGCCCTGCACGGTCTCCCGTACGCCCGGTACGGACTCGTCCGCGCCGAGCAGCTCCACGGCGATGCGGTGGGTCTCGCGGCCGACGCGGGCCTCCAGCTCGGCCACGCGGGGTCGCAACTGCTCCTCGTGGGAGGCCGCGACCCAGAGTTGGAGGGCGGCGCGGAACATCGGGCCGGTGTACAGGTCGATGAGCGCCCCGACCACGTCGGCACGGGCCGCGGCGGGACCGCCGTGCGGGAACAGGTCCAGCAGTGCGGTCGAGCGCACCTCGGCCATGTACTCGACGGCCGCCGTGAACAGCTCCTCGCGGGTGCGGAAGTGGTGCTGGGCCGCCCCGCGCGAGACGCCGGCGCGCTCGGCGACGACGGCGACGGTGGATCCGGCCCAGCCCTGTTCGGCGAGGCAGGAGACGGCCGCCTCCAGGAGGTGGCGGCGGGTCACGCGGCTGCGGGCCTGCTTGGGGGCGGTCGGGCCCGTCGGGCCGGGTTCCGTGGTCACCGTAGCCATGACGGGTCCCGGCGCTCGAAGCGGGCGCTGATGCCCTCGCGGGCCTCGGCGGAGGCGAAGTGCCGGGCGGACAGCTCGGTGAGGGCGGCTCCGTCCCGTTCCAGGGCGGCCCGTACCGGGGCGGTGACCAGCCGTTTCGTCGCGGCCAGGGCCTCGGGGCCCGCCTTGAGGAGGCCGTCCAGGACGGGGGCCAGGAGCTTGTCCAGATCCTCGGCGTCCCCGCCGTCGAGGGTGAGCAGGCCGATGCGGGTGGCTTCGGCGGCGTCGAAGACCTCGGCGGTCAGGAAGTAGCGTGCGGCGGCGCGGGGGTCCAGGCGCGGCAGCAGCGGTGCGGAGATGACGGCCGGGACGACGCCGAGGTGCGTCTCGGTGAAGGCGTACGTGGACGCCTGCCCGGCGGCGGCGATGTCGCAGACGCCGAGCAGCCCGAGGCCGCCCGCGCGGACGTGGCCGGTGACGCGGGCGACGACGGGCTTGGGAAGTTCGGCGATCTCCCGGAGCAGGGCCATGAAGTCGGCGGGGTCGCAGGGGGACTTGAGGTCGGCGCCTGCGCAGAAGGTGGAGCCGGTGTGGGTGAGGACCACCGCCCGGGTCGCTCCTTCGGCGGCCGCGGTGGCCAGGGCGGTGCGGAGTTCTTGGACCAGGGGGGCGGAGAGGGCGTTGCGGTTGGCCGGGGAGTCGAGGGTGAGGGTGGTGAGGCCGGGCGTTCGCGCGGCGTGGACCAGTGGGGGCATGTCTCCTCCGGAGGGGGTGGTCGGGCGGTCGGGATCCCCTCCGGGGAGGGTATGCGGGTCGCCTGCGGCGGGCACCGGTGGGCCTGTGCGGGCGACCCGGCCTGCTCTGCGGGGCGAAGTCCCCGCCGGGACCCTTGCCCCTGCGCGGGGCCGAGTCCCCTACCCGCCCTTCCACCGTTCCCCGGGCGCCGCCCGGAGCCCGGTCCTCAAGCGCCGGACGGGCTGGGGAGGGGGCCCCGGGGATCGGGCGAAGGGCGGGTGGGGGACCCCTCCCCCGTGCAGCAGAAACCGGGACGGAGCTAGTAGGACTTGGGGAGGCCCAGGGTCTGGTGGGAGATGAAGTTCAGGATCATCTCGCGGCTGACCGGGGCGATCCGGGCCACCCGGGAGGCCACGATCAGCGCGGCCAGGCCGTACTCGCGGGTGAGGCCGTTGCCGCCCAGGGTGTGGACGGACTGGTCCACCGCCCGGACGCAGGCCTCCCCCGCGGCGTACTTCGCCATGTTCGCGGCCTCGCCCGCGCCCATGTCGTCCCCGGCGTCGTAGAGGTGGGCCGCCTTCTGCATCATCAGGCGGGCCAGTTCCAGCTCGATGTGGGCGGCCGCCAGGGGGTGCGCGATGGCCTGGTGGGCGCCGATGGGGGCCTTCCAGACCTGCCGGGTCTTCGCGTAGTCGACGGCCCGGGCGAGGGCGTAGCGGCCCATGCCGATGGCGAAGGCGGCGGTCATGACGCGCTCGGGGTTGAGGCCCGCGAAGAGCTGGAGCAGGCCCGCGTCCTCGTCCCCGACCAGGGCGGAGGCGGGGAGCCGCACGTCTTCGAGGACCAGCTCGAACTGTTTTTCCGCCGCCTGGAGTTCCATGTCGATGGGCGTGTGGGTGAAGCCGGGGGCATCGCGGGGGACGATGAACAGGCAGGGCTTGAGGCTGCCCGTCCGGGCGTCTTCCGTGCGGCCCACGATGAGGGTGGCGTCGGCGATGTCCACGCCGGAGATGAAGACCTTGCGGCCGGTGAGGACCCACTCGTCGCCGTCGCGGCGGGCGGTGGTGGTGATGCGGTGGGAGTTGGAGCCGGCGTCGGGTTCGGTGATGCCGAAGGCCATGGTCCGGGTGCCGTCCGCGAGGCCGGGGAGCCAGGCCCGCTTCTGCTCCTCGGTGCCGAAGCGGGCGATGACCGTTCCGCAGATGGCGGGTGAGACGACCATCATGAGGAGCGGGCAGCCCGCGGCTCCGAGTTCCTCGAGGACTATGGAGAGTTCGGCGATTCCGCCGCCCCCGCCGCCGTACTCCTCGGGGAGGTTGACCCCGAGGTAGCCCAGCTTGGCGGCGTCCGCCCACAGTTCGTCGGGGTGGCCGCCCTCGCGGGCGATGCGGGCGAGGTACTCGCGACCGTACTTGCGGCCGAGGGCGGCGACTGCCGCGCGCAGGGCCTGGTGCTCTTCAGTTTCGAGAGTGGTGGTGCCGAGCGTCGTGGTGCCGGGGGTGGAGCTCATGCTTCCTCCTGGACTACGGCGAGCAGGGCGCCGAATTCGACCTGTTGGCCGGTGGCGGCGTGGAGCGCGGTGAGCGTGCCGGAGGCGGGCGCGAGGATGCGGTGCTCCATCTTCATGGCCTCCAGCCAGAGCAGGGGCTGCCCGGCGATGACCGGGCTGCCGGGGGCGAGGCCTTCGGCGACGCGGACGACGGTGCCGGGCATGGGGGCGAGCAGGGAGCCCGGTTCGGTGCGGTCCCGTGGGTCCGCGAACCGGGGGACCGGGGTCAGGGCGTGGGAGCCGAGCACGGAGTCCACGTACGCCGTGTTCGATTTTTGTTTCACGTGGAACAGCCGCCGGACGCCGTCCACTTCGAGGGCCACCGCGTGGGGGGAAGCCGAGAGGACCCGCACACCGGGGTGGTCCAGAAGCTCCGGCAGGCCAGTGCGTGCGGGGTGGTAGCGGACTTCGTACTCGGTCCCGGCGGCCGTGTAGCGGCGGCTCTGCGGCTGGGAGCGGAGGTTGCGCCAGCCGCCGAGGCGGACGGCGAGTGAGGCGGCCTGGTCGGGGGCGGCCTCCGCGAGGGCGGCGGCGAGCGCACTGAGCACGGGGGCCGGGTCGTCCGGGGCGGCCTCGGTGAGGGCGGGCAGGTGGCGTTCGTAGAACCCGGTGTCGAGCCGGCCGGCCGCGAACTCCGGGTGCCGCAGGGAGCGTACGAGGAGTTCGCGGTTGGTGGTCAGCCCGTGGATCCGGGCTCCGGCCAGGGCGTGGGCCAGGGCGCGGACCGCCTCGTCGCGGGTCGGGGCGTGGGCGACGACCTTGGCGAGCATGGCGTCGTAGTGGATGGAGACGGTGTCCCCGTCGGCGAAACCGGTGTCCACGCGGACTGCGCCGGGGACGGCGAGCGTGTGCAGGGTTCCGGTCTGCGGACGCCAGTCCTGGGCCGGGTCCTCGGCGTAGAGGCGGGCCTCGACGGAGTGGCCGGCGGGCGTGGGAGGGTGCGGCGGCAGGGCGGCGCCCTCGGCGATCCGCAGTTGCAGGGCGACGAGGTCGACTCCGAAGACCGCTTCGGTGACGGGGTGTTCCACCTGGAGGCGGGTGTTCATCTCCAGGAAGTACGGGCGGCCGTCGGCGGTGACCAGGAACTCGACCGTGCCCGCGCCCTCGTACGAGACCGCGCGGGCGGCGGCCACGGCGGCCTCGTGGAGGGTGGCGCGCAGGGCCTCGGGCAGGCCGGGCGCGGGGGCTTCCTCGATGACCTTCTGGTGGCGCCGCTGGAGGGAGCAGTCGCGGGTGCCGAGCGCCCAGACGGCTCCGTGGGAGTCGGCGAGGATCTGCACCTCGACGTGGCGGCCGCGCTCCACGTAGGGCTCGGCGAAGACCTCTCCGTCGCCGAAGGCGGACAGGGCCTCGGCGGAGGCGGCTTCGAGGGATTCCTTGAGGGAGTCGAGGTCCCGGACCACCCGCATCCCGCGACCGCCACCGCCCGACGCGGCCTTGAGGAGCAGCGGGAGGTCGGCGGTGGTGGCCGCGTGCGGGTCGACGGGGTCGAGCAGCGGCACCCCGGCCGCACGCATCAGCTCCTTGGCCCGGGTCTTGGACGCCATGGCCTCCATGGCGTCGGGCGGGGGGCCCACCCAGGTGAGTCCGGCGGCGCGGACGGCGCGGGCGAAGTCGGCGTTCTCGGAGAGGAACCCGTAGCCGGGGTGGACGGCGTCGGCGCCCGCGGCGAGGGCGGCCCCGATGACCAGGTCGCCGCGCAGGTAGGTGTCGGCGGGGGCCGCGCCGGGCAGCCGTACGGCCGCGTCGGCCGCGCGGACGTGCAGGGCGTCGGCGTCGGGGTCGGAGTGGACGGCGACGGTGGCCAGGCCCAGGGCGCGGGCGGTGCGGAAGACGCGGACGGCGATCTCGCCTCGGTTGGCGACGAGGAGGGAGGTGAGGGGCGAGGTGAGGGGGTTCGGGTTCGGGTTCGGGTTCGGGTTCAGAGCGTTCAGGGTCATGTGCGGGCTCACATCCGGAAGATGCCGAAGCCGCCACGGGCGCCCTCGACGGGGGCGTTGTGGACGGCCGACAGGCACAGGCCGAGGACGGTGCGGGTGTCGCGCGGGTCGATGACCCCGTCGTCGTACAGCCGTCCGGACAGGAACATCGGCAGGGACTCGGACTCGATCTGCGCCTCCACGAAGGCGCGCATGCCGGCGTCGGCCTCTTCGTCGTAGGGCTGTCCCTTCGCGGCGGCCGACTGGCGCGAGACGATGGAGAGCACTCCGGCGAGCTGGGCGGGGCCCATGACGGCGGACTTGGCGCTGGGCCAGGCGAAGAGGAAGCGGGGCTCATAGGCGCGGCCGCACATGCCGTAGTGGCCTGCGCCGTAGCTGGCGCCGATGAGGACGGAGAGGTGGGGGACCTTCGAGTTCGAGACCGCGTTGATCATCATCGAGCCGTGCTTGATGATGCCGCCCTGCTCGTACTCCTTGCCGACCATGTAGCCGGTGGTGTTGTGCAGGAAGAGGAGCGGGATGTCGCGCTGGTTGGCGAGCTGGATGAACTGGGCCGCCTTCTGCGATTCCGCGCTGAACAGCACCCCTTGGGCGTTGGCGAGGATGCCGACCGGGTAGCCGTGCAGGCTCGCCCAGCCGGTGACCAGGCTGGTGCCGTAGAGCGGCTTGAACTCGTCGAAGTCGGAGGCGTCGACGATGCGGGCGATGACCTCGCGGGGGTCGAAGGGGGTTTTGAGGTCGGCGGGGACGATCCCGAGGAGCTCTTCGGGGTCGTGGAGGGGTTCTTCGGCGCGTGCCGGATCGGGGTGGGCCTTGCGGTGGTTGAGGCGGGCGACGACGCGGCGGGCCTGGCGGATGGCGTCGTGCTCGTCGAGGGCGTAGTAGTCGGCGAGGCCGGAGGTCCGGGCGTGCATGTCGGCTCCGCCGAGGGACTCGTCGTCGCTCTCCTCGCCCGTGGCCATCTTGACGAGCGGCGGGCCGCCCAGGAACACCTTGGAGCGGTCCTTGATCATGATGGTGTGGTCGGACATGCCGGGGATGTACGCGCCTCCGGCGGTGGAGTTGCCGAACACGACGGCGATGGTGGGCACGCCGTCGGCCGAGAGCCGGGTGAGGTCGCGGAAGACGGCGCCGCCCGGGATGAAGATCTCCTTCTGGGAGGGGAGATCCGCGCCGCCGGACTCGACGAGGCTGATGCAGGGGAGTCTGTTCTGGCGGGCGATCTCGTTCGCGCGGAGTGCCTTCTTGAGCGTCCAGGGGTTGGAGGCGCCGCCGCGGACGGTGGGGTCGTTGGCGGTGACCAGGCATTCGACGCCCTCGACGGTGCCGATGCCGGTGACCATGGAGGCGCCGACCGGGTAGTCGCTGCCCCAGGCGGCGAGCGGGGACAGCTCCAGGAACGGGGTGTCCGGGTCGAGGAGCAGCTCCACCCGCTCGCGGGCGAGGAGCTTGCCGCGGGTCTTGTGGCGGGCGGTGTACTTCTCGCCGCCGCCGGCGAGGGCGGGGGCGTGCGCGGCATCGAGCTCGGCGAGGCGTTCCAGGGCGGCGGTACGGGCCTGCGCGTGCTCGGGGGCGAGCGGGTCGACGGCACTCTTGAGGCGGGTCACGGGGTCCCCTCCGGGGTCGGGGTGGCGGTCTCGGGGAGCGGGTCCCCTCCGGGGTGGGAGGCGCCGGCTTCGTCGGCTTCGTCGTCTGCTTCGGCTGCGAGGAGGACCACCGGGATGTCCGCGTGGCGGGAGCGGAGCCATTCGCCCAGGGCCTTGGCCTGGGGGTCGAAGCGGTGGCCGGAGGCTACGCCGTCGCCGAGGATCCGGGTGACGGTGAAGTTGAGGGAGCGGAGGTTGGGGAGTGCGTGGCGGGTCACTTCCAGGGGGGCGGTCTCGGGAAGCAGTTGCTTGAAGGCATCGACGGTGAGGGTGCGGTGGAGCCACTCCCAGGCGGGGTCGCTCTCGGCCCACACCCCGACGTTGGCGTCCCCGCCCTTGTCGCCACTGCGGGCCCCGACGATGGTGCCGAGCGGCACCCGGCGGGTGGAGGGCTCGCCCGGAGCCCCCGGGGCGCCCGGCTCCCCCGGCTTCCCCGCGGCGCCCGGCATCAGCGGGCCGTCCGGCATCCCCGGCGCGTCCGGTATCCCCGGGCCGTCCGGCATCCCCGGCGTGCCCGGCATCCCCCGGCCCCCCAGCGCCCCCGGCGTGCCCGGCATCCCCCGGCCCCCCAGCGCCACCGGCGTGCCCGGCATCCCCCGGCCCCCCAGCGCCACCGGGGCGTCCGGTATCCCGGAGCCGTCCGGCACCACCGGCGTGCCCGGCATCCCCGGGCCGTCCGGCACCACCGGACTGTCCGGCATCCCCCGGCCGGCCGGCGCCGTCGGCGCTCCTGGAGCGGAGGGTGTCGGTCCTGCGGGGGTTTCCCCGACCCCGCCCCTTCCCGCAACCGGGGGCTGCGTCCCGGGCCCTTCGGGGGCTCCGCTCGCGGATCCCGGCGCCTCGAACGCCGGGGGCGCTGGATTCGCCTGAGGCGGTCGTTCAGCCTCGCCGGCGTTCGAGGCGCGGGTCTGGGCGGAGCGCGGGGAACGGGGGAAGGGCGGGGAGGGGACGTTCCCCGGGCTCCGCCCAGACCCGCGGTCCCTCCCGACCGGTCGCCGGGTGCCGTCCGGTAGGACGACCGTGTGCGCGGCATCGGTCGCGGGGAGCGTCGTCGAGTCGAAGACCCCGTACGGCTGGGCCGGGGACGGGGGGGCCGTGACGTGGAAACCCGGGTAGCTGGCCAGGGCCAGTTCGATGGCGGCCGAGGTCAGGGCGCGGCCCACCCGGTCGGGGGACGGGTCGCGGACCATCAGGCGGAGCAGCGCGCTCGCGGTCTCCTCGGTCGACGCGTCCTCGTGGTCCGTACGGGACAGCGTCCAGGAGACCGACTCCACCGGCGCGAGCAGTGCGGACAGCTGCTTCCGTACCAGCGCCGCCTTCGCGTCGATGTCCAGGCCCGTCAGGACGAAGACGACCTCGTTGCGCCAGCCGCCGATGCGGGTCACGCCCACCTTGAGGGTGGCGGGCGGGGCTTCCCCGCGGGTGCCCGAGATCGCGACCCGGTCCCGTCCGGCCCGCGCCAGCCGGACCGTGTCCAGGCGGGCCGTCACGTCGGGGCCCAGGTAGCGGACCCCCTGGGTTTCGTAGAGGAGTTGAGCCGTGACCGTACCGACGGACACGACGCCGCCCGTGCCCGGGTGCTTCGTGATCACCGACGAGCCGTCCTCGGCGATCTCCGCGAGCGGGAACCCCGGGCGGGACACGTCGTGCCGGGTGAAGAAGGCGTAGTTGCCGCCCGTGGCCTGGGTGCCGCATTCCAGTACGTGACCCGCCACCACCGCCCCGGCCAGCCGGTCGTGGTCGTCCGGCGCCCAGTCGAACCACCACGCCGCGGGCCCGCTCACCAGCGCCGCGTCCGTGACCCGGCCGGTCACCACCACGTCCGCGCCCGACCGCAGGCAGGCCGTGATGCCGGCGCCGCCGAGGTAGGCGTTCGCGGTGAGCGCCTCCTGCCCGTACGGCAGCGGGTACGGCATCAGGTCGTCGCCCTCGACGTGCGCGACCGAGACGGGCAGGGACAGCTTCGCGGCCAGCGCGCGTACCGCTCCGGCGAGTCCCGCCGGATTCAGGCCGCCCGCGTTCGCGACGATCCGTACGCCCCGCTCGTGGGCGAGGCCGAGGCACTCCTCCAACTGGCGCAGGAAGGTCTTGGCGTAGCCGAGTTCCGGGTTCTTCAGCCGGTCGCGGCCGAGGATCAGCATGGTCAGCTCGGCCAGGTAGTCCCCGGTCAGTACGTCCAGGGGGCCGTCCGTCAGCATCTCGCGCACGGCCTCGAAACGGTCTCCGTAGAAGCCCGACGCGTTGCCGATCAGCAGGGGGCGCCGGGTCACCGGGGGTCCGCCGGTGCGCGCCCCGGGCCCGCCGGGCCGGCGAAGGCCTGGGCGATGTCGAGCCAGCGGTCGGCGTCGGGGCCGGACGCCGTCAGGGCCAGGTCGGCGCGGTGGGCGCGCTGGGTCACCAGCAGGCAGAAGTCGAGCGCCGGGCCGGTGACCCGCTGCGGGGCGTCCTCGGGGCCGTACGTCCACACCTCGGCGCCGGCTCCCGGAGCCGTCAGCTCCACCCGGAACTCCCCCGCCGGCGCCGGCAGACCCCGTACCGCGTACGCGTAGTCGCGGGCCCGGACCCCGATCCGCGCCACGTGCCGCAGCCGGGCCGTCGGTGCGCGGCGCGCCCCGAGCGCGTCGGCGACGTCCTGGCCGTGCGCCCAGGTCTCCATCAGGCGGGCGCTCGCCATCGAGGCGGCCTTCATCGGCGGCCCGTACCAGGGGAACTTGGCGTCGGGCGAGGCCGCGGCGAGCGCCTCGTCGAGGGCGGCGCGGCCTGTTCGCCAGCGGGCGAGCAGCTCGGCGGGGGCCAGTGCGGCGCCCTCCGCGGCGCCCTCGTCCACGAAGGAGTCGGGGGCCTTCAGGGCCTCCTCGACCAGCCCCCCGAAGGCGGTGGCGTCGGTGAGGGCGATCAGGGCGGCCCGGTCGGTCCAGTGCAGGTGGGCGATCTGGTGGGCGAGGCTCCAGCCGGGCGCGGGCGTGGGCCTGGCCCAGTCGGGGGCCGGCAACTCCCCGACCAAGGCGTCGAGTTCCCGGCCCTCCTCACGGAGATCGGCGAAGACGGCGAAGACGTTCTCGACAGCGGACGGATCGGGCACGGGTGCGCTCCCCTTCTCGGCGTGAGGGGAAGCGTGGCAGCCGCCGCGAAAACAATCAAGCGTGCTTGCATTTATTTTCTGGACGGCGAACGGGGCTGACGGGGCGCGGACTTGGGACGCCCGGCAGGGGCCGATGGTCCTCCGGGGCCGGGTACGGGGCGGGTGCGGGCACGGCCCTGAGCACTGGTCCAGGTACGAGTACGGCACCGGAACCGGCACCAACCCAGGGCAGGGCCGGGTACGGGTACGGGCTAAGGCCGGGTACGGCTGCGGGTGCGAGGCCGGTACGGGCGCTGGCGCTGGCCCGGGTACGGGCGCCAGCCCGGGTACGGGCGCCAGCCCGGGTACGGGCGTGGACTCCGGACCGGGTGCGGGGCGTGGACTCCGGAGCGGATATCGCCGCCGCCGACCGCTGCCCCCGCCGGTGCCCGGGTCGGGCTTGCGCGGGGTGTGTGTCCGCGGCGAGGATCGCTCTCATGGCCGAGCGCAGGGACAGGGATCGGGGCGAGGACGTGCTCACGGGTTCCGTCAAGGCCGTGATGTTCGACTTCTCCGGCACGCTCTTCCGCGTCGAGCCCACCGAGGACTGGCTGCGCGCGGTCGTCGCGGACGCCGGGCTCGACCTGCCCGAGGCCGAACTCAACGCCTGTGCCGCCCTGCTGGAAGAGGCGGGCGCCCTGCCGGGCGGCGCCTCGCCGCGCCGGCTGCCGGCTCGGCTGGAGCCGCTGTGGCGTGAGCGGGACCTGAGTCCCGAGCAGCACCGGGCCGTCTACACCGCCCTCGCCCGCGAGGTGCCGCTGCCCTCCGCGGAGCTGGCCGACGCCCTCTACGAACGGCACCGGATCCCCGCGGCCTGGCGGCCTTACCCCGATACCGCGGCCACCCTCGCCGCCCTGCGCGAACGGGGCGTCCCCGTCGCCGTCGTCAGCAACATCGGCTGGGACCTGCGCCCCGTCTTCCGCGCCCACGGGGTCGACCGGTTCGTCGACGCGTACGTGCTCTCCTTCGAGCACGGGCTCCAGAAGCCCGATCCCCGCCTCTTCCAAGTCGCCTGCGAGGCCCTCGGGGCGGCGCCCGCGGACGTGCTCATGGTCGGCGACGACGCCGTCGCGGACGCGGGGGCCGCGGCGCTCGGGTGCCCGGTCCGGCTGGTCGAACACCTGCCGGTCGAGCAGCGGCCGAGCGCGCTCGGCTCGGCGCTCGCGTCACTCGGGCTCCTCCGAGGCCAAGCGGAGGAGTAGCGGAGGCGTAGGGGCAGGGCGCCCGCCACGGGCAAGGCTTCCCGGGATCAAGCGGCAGCGCCGGCCACCCGACGGCTGAAGTCCATCGTCCAGTTGTGAACCCAGCTCCTGGCGCCGTCGGCCGAGAAGAACTGTTCCCAGCGCGGGGAGCCCGTCCCCGTCCGCGACCACACGAAGCGCACCCGTACCGCCGTGCCCTCGTAGGTGTCCTCGCCCTCGAAGACGCCCGTCCCCGTCGCCGCGTCGAACCGTCCGGTGACGGGCGGGAAGAGCGTTCCGGTCCGGCGGCTCGCCCAGTTGAGGGTCCAGAGGTCGCGCTCGGGCTCGTAGAGCCGCAGGGTCAGGCCGGCGAAGCCCTTCGTCGGGAACTCGATCTCGTCGAAGCTCGCGGCGCCGTCGAAGTGGCGCCCTGCGCGGGACACCGCCGGAAACGCCTGCCAGCCGCTGTCCGCGTCCAGGAAGTCGCCGAGCCACCGGTTGGACACGTCCCAGGTGCCGACGAGGAAGTCGAAGTCGTTCATGTGCGGTCTCCCCAACAACTGTTCTCTGCTGCCGCTCTCTGCGCTGATGGGGGAACCGTAGGAGCACTCCACTGACATCCTGTGTCAGTGGAGTCCCAGTGAAGTCCAGCCGCCTGCTCTCGATCCTGCTCCTGCTCCAGACCCGGGGCCGGATGACCGCCGCCGAGCTCGCCGAGGAGCTGGAGGTGTCGGTCCGTACGGTCTACCGCGACGCGGAGGCGTTGGCCGCCGCCGGTGTCCCGCTGTACGGCGACGCCGGGCACAGCGGCGGCTACCAGCTCCTCGACGGCTACCGCACCCGCCTCACCGGGCTGGCCCCGGGCGAGGCGGAGGCACTCTTCCTCACCTCGATGCCGGGACCGGCCGCCGAACTCGGCCTCGGCCGGGCCCTGTCCACCGCGCAGCTGAAGCTGCGCGCCGCCCTGCCCGCGGAACTGCGTGCGCAGGCCGACCGGATGCGGCTGCGGTTCCACCTGGACGCGCCCGGCTGGTACGCGGAGCACGAGGAGACCCCGCACCTGGGGCGGGTCGCCGACGCGGTCTGGCGGGGACGGGTCGTCGAGGTCCGGTACCGGCGCTGGAAGGAACCCCACGAGGTGGACCGGCGACTGGCCCCGTACGGGCTGGTCCTGAAGGCGGGGCGCTGGTACCTGGTCGCGGGGACGGCGGGCACGCCGGGCACGGCGGCACCGACCAGCCCGACGGGCACGGCGGGTACGGCGGGCACGGCGGGTACCGCGAGCGCCGCGGACACCGACGGCGGGGCGGTCACCGGGGCCACGGCCGCGATCACGGCCGCGCCCCCGCGCACCTACCGCGTGGACCAGATCCTGGCGCTGCGGGAGACCGCCGAGGAATGCGCGCTCCCCGACGGCTTCGACCTCGCCTCCCACTGGCGGCGCACCCAGGCGGAGTTCCACGAGCGGCTGTACCCGGAGGAGGCGGAGGTACGGGTTTCCGCGCGCGCGGCCGCCCGGCTGACCGGCGCCCAGGCCAGGGCCCTGGCCGCCACGGGTACCCCGGACCCGGGGCTGCCCGGGTGGACACGGGTGGTCCTCCCGATCGAGTCGCAGGACCACGCGGAGGCGCAGTTCCTGCAGCTCGGCGCGGAGGCGGAGGTGCTCGCCCCGCCGGCCCTGCGCCGGCGCATCGGAGCGGCAGCCGCCGCGACGGCGGCGCGCTACGGGGCGGCGGGGGAAGCGGGCGCGGGCCCGGACGGGCCGGGGTGAGAACGGGACCGCGGACCGGTTCGGGTGAGGCCTTCCCTCCGGTGCGGGCGGCTGGGATGCTCCCCCCATGACGACTCCTCGGATGTACTTCGCCACTGCCGCCCTGAGCGCCCTCGCGCTGGGCGTGGCCATGGCCAGCGGCTGGGGCCAGGACTTTCCGGACGGGGACTCCGCGGGCTCCGGCTCCGGGACGACCCGCGTCGAGGCGAACGTCCAGCACGCCGACGTGACGCCCCGGCCGGCCGCCGACATCATCTGGAGCTGACCGGACCGGCGTGGCCTGAACTCGCGCCCTCCCACCCCGCAGCTGCCCTCAAACATCCCTGGAACAACGGGAGTCGGTATAGCGTCAGCGCCGACCACGACGGGCACGAGTTACGAGGTACGCGGTACCGGGCACGGGGGGCTGGAGCGAGACGAGTGTCGACGGTCGCTATCGCGTGGAGTCGTGGTCGAAGCACTCACCATCACGCACATGGTCAAGTCCGCCAAGGGAACCATCGACCAGCCGGGAAGGAACGTCGCCCAGAAATCCGGGCTGAACCGCTCCATCAGCGGGGAGGCATGGAGCCGGACATTCACCATGCTGATGTACAAGACCGCCCGACGCGGCGGCACCCTGCACGAAGTCTCCGCCCCCGGCACCAGCCTGCGCTGCTCAGCGTGCGGCTTGACCACGCCCGGCAACGCCGACTGGAACGCGGCCCGGAACGTCTTGCACCTGTACCGGATGGGCCTCGCGTTCATGATCAGTTCCTGCCCGCGCTGGACCCCTCCACGACGGTCTGCGCACCGGCCGCCGGCCGCGGCCGGGTCTGCGAGCGGACCGCGCCCATGCTCGCCACGATGACCAGCGCGATCGCCGCCGCGTCGAGCGCCGACAGCGCCTGGTTCAGGATCAGGAACCCCGCCGTCGCGGCGATCGCGGGCTCCAGGCTCATCAGGATCGCGAAGGTCGGCGCCGGGAGCCTGCGCAGGGCGAGCAGTTCCAGCGTGTAGGGCAGGACCGAGGACAGCACCGCCACGCCGAGGCCCAGGAGCAGGGTGCTGGGGCGCAGCAGGGCCGAGCCGGCCTCGATCACGCCGAGCGGCAGGGACAGTACGGCGGCCACGGCCATCGCCAGCGCCAGCCCGTCGGCCTGCGGGAACCGGCGGCCGGTCCGCGCGCTGAACACGATGTACGCCGCCCACATGCCGCCCGCCGCGAGGGCGAAGGCCACGCCCAGCGGGTCGAGGCCGCCGAGGCCGCCTCCGCCGTGGGTGGACAGGAGGACGACTCCGGCCAGCGCCAGCCCGGCCCACAGCAGGTTCAGCAGGCGGCGGGAGACCACGACGGAGAGCACCAGCGGGCCCAGTACCTCCAAGGTGACCGCGGGGCCGAGGGGGATGCGGTCGATGGCTTGGTAGATGAACCCGTTCATGCCGGCCATGGCGACACCGAACCACACCACGGTCGACCAGTCGGCGCGGGAGTAGCCGCGCACCTTGGGCCTGCAGACGAGCAGCAGCACCAGCGCGGCCGCGGCGAGGCGCAGCGTGACCACTCCGGCCGCGCCCGCCCGCGGCATGAGCATCACCGCGAGGGCGGCGCCGAACTGCACCGACACGCCCGCCGTGACCACCAGGGCGACGGGGCCGAAGCGGTCCCGGAAGGAGCCGTCCGCGGAGGCGGTGGCGGTGGCGGAGGCGGTGGCGGATGCCGCGGCGGAAGCGGTGGCGGGGGTCGCTGCCGTCGCTTGGGGGGGCTCGGTGGGCGTGGCGGTGCTCGTGGGGGAGGAAGGTGCGGGCATTTATCCAGGTTAGGGGGTCAGTAAGCACCGTGTGTCCGTGTTCTGCCTTACATCCGCTCTCCATCCGGCAAGCCCCCCGGCTCCGGCAATCCCTCCGCGAGCACCTCCGCCAGGTGGCGGGCCCGGCCTCCGGCGAGCTGCGCGATCTGGGTCCGGCAGGAGAACCCGTCCGCCAGTACCTCCGTACCCGGCGCGGCCGCCCGCAGCGACGGCAGGAGCTGCTCGTCGGCGCAGGCCACGGAGACCGCGTGGTGGCCCGGCTCGAAGCCGAAGTTGCCCGCGAGTCCGCAGCAGCCGCCGCTGAGCTCCCCGGTCAGCCCGGCGCGCTCACGCAGCCGGCGGTCGGGGGCGTCGCCGAGGACGGCGTGCTGGTGGCAGTGGGTCTGGCCGGCGACCGGCCGGTCGAGGCGGGGCGGCTGCCAGTGCGGGGCGTACTCCTCCAGGGTCTCGGCGAAGGTTCGGACGGCCGCTGCGAGACGGGCCGCGCGGGGGTCCTCCGGGAGGAGGGCGGGCAGATCGGTGCGGAGCGCTGCCGCGCAGCTCGGTTCGAGGACGGTGACGGGACCCTGCGGGTCGCCCACGGCGTCCAGGGTGCGGCGCAGGACCCTGCGGGCGCGGTCGAGGCGGCCCGTGGAGATGTACGTCAGCCCGCAGCAGACGCGGCCCGTCTGCACCACGGGCTCCAGGCCTGCGGCCCGCAGGACCCGGACGGCGGCGTGGCCGGCCTCGGGCGCGAGGTGCTCCGTGAACGTGTCCGGCCACACCGTCACGACGGGAGCGGTCCCGGGCCCGGGTCCCGACGCGATCCCCGGCGCGATCCCCGGCGCGGGCGGGCCCTGCGGGCGGCCGTCCCCGACCCGCCCTTCCTCCGTTCCCCGGGCTGCGCCCGGACCCCTTGCCGGGTGCGGCGCCGTTCCCGGGGGCCGGCCCCCGGACCCCCGCGCCTCAAACGCCGGCGAGGCTGGATCTGCGGAGCCCCAGGGGGTCGGACCAGGCCCCGCGGAGCGGACCGCCGCGCGCCACCCGCGGGTGAACGGGGTCCGGGCCAGCCGGGGTAGCGCGCGGGAGCGCTCCAGCCCCGGGAGGCGGAGGAAGCGGGACAGGAGGTTCACGGGACGGGCCAGCCGCAGGGTGGCGATCAGGCGGAGCCAGCCCGGCAGGCCGCCCAGGACGTAGTGGGAGAGCGGGCGCAGCCGGCCCGCCCAGTGGCGGTGGAGGAACTCCGCCTTGTAGGCGGCCATGTCGACCCCCACCGGGCAGTCGCTGCGGCAGCCCTTGCAGCCGAGGCACAGGTCCAGCGCCTCGGCGACCTCCGCCGACCGCCAGCCGTCGCTCACGATCTCCCCGGCCAGCATCTCGTGCAGCAGCCGGGCCCGCCCTCGCGTGGAGTGGCGCTCCTCCCCCGTGGCCCGGTACGACGGGCACATCACCCCCGGCCCCCCGACGTCCGTCGACCGGCATTTCGCGACGCCGACGCACCGCGCCACCTCCCCCGCCATCGGTGACGCCGGGAGCACCGCGAAGCGGAGGTTCTCGTCGAGGCGGGCCGGGCGGACCAGGATCCCGGGGTTCATGCCGCCCGCCGGGTCCCAGACCCGCTTGTAGGACTCGAAGAGCCCGATCACCGAAGGCCCGTACATCCGCGGCAGCAGCTCCGCCCGCGCCTGCCCGTCCCCGTGCTCCCCGGAGAGCGAGCCCCCGTGCGCGACCACCAGGTCGGCGAGTTCCGCGGAGAAGGCCCGGAAGCGGGCCACGCCCGGCGCGGTCACCAGGTCGAAGTCGATCCGCACGTGGACGCAGCCCTCGCCGAAGTGGCCGTACGGGGATCCGCGCAGCCCGTGCTCCGCCAGCAGGGCCCGGAAATCCCGCAGGTACGCGCCGAGCCGGGCGGGCGGTACCGCGCAGTCCTCCCACCCCGGCCAGGCCATGGCCCCGTCGGGCATCCGGGTCGCCGTGCCGGCGGCGTCCTCGCGGATCCGCCACAGGGCCCGCTGCGCCGCCGGGTCGGTGACGAGCAGGCCGTCCACCGCGTCGGAGGCCCGCAGCAGCGCGCGGGCCGCGCCCTCGTCGCGCATCTCCGCGAACAGCCACGCCCCGCCCCTCGGGAGCCCGGCGGCCGCCCCGCCGACCAGGTCGGCCGCCATCCCCTCCACGGTCAGCGGGCCGTACGGCAGCAGGCCCGCCGCGGCCTGGGCCGCCGCGCTCTCGTCGGCGTACCCGAGGACGGCCAGCGCCGGGGCGGCCGGCAGCTCCACGAGCCGTACCACCGCCTCGGTCACCACCCCGAGCGTGCCCTCGCTCCCGCAGAACGCCCGGGCCACCTCCGTGCCCCGCTCGGGGAGCAGCGCGTCCAGGCCCCCGTATCCGGAGATCCGCCGCGAGAAGCCGTCGGCCGGGCCGCCCGCCATGCCGGTGCGCAGGGCCGCCAGGTTCCCCGACACCAGCTCCCGCAGCCCGTCCGGCGCGCCCTGCCAGCCGGTGCCGAGCCGGTGGGAGGAGCCCCCGTACGCCGTCACGGCCAGCTCGGCCACGTTGTCGGCGGTGGTCCCCCAGGCCACCGAGTGGGCCCCGCAGGCGTTGTTGCCGATCATCCCGCCGAGCGTGCAGCGGGAGTGCGTGGAGGGGTCCGGCCCGAAGGTCAGCCCGTGCGGGCGGGCCGCGTCCCGCAGCCGGTCGAGGACCAGGCCGGGCTGGACCACGGCGGTGCGGGCGGCCGGGTCCAGGGAGACGAGGGCGTTCAGGTGCCGGGTGAGGTCCAGCACCACGCCGACGCCCGTCGCCTGGCCCGCGATGGAGGTGCCGCCGCCGCGCGGGACGACCGGGACCCCGGCCCCGGCGCACACGGCGAGCGCGGCGGCCACGTCCTGCGCGTCGCGCGGGGCGACCACGCCGACGGGGACACGGCGGTAGTTCGAGGCGTCCATCGTCGCCAGGGCCCGCGCGGCGGCGCCGAAGTCGACCTCCCCGCGCAGGTGCTTCCGCAAGGTCCGTTCGAGTTCACCGGGTGACGTCACGGCGGACAGCCTCCCACCGGCGCGCGCCCGTCTCCCACCGGCTCGCGTCATCTCATCGGGTGGACGCGGTTCCAAGGCGTGGACCCGGACCGGATACGCTCGGCTCGTGGCCGAGATCCAGATTCCCGCTGACATCAAGCCCGCCGACGGACGCTTCGGCGCGGGCCCCTCCAAGGTGCGGACCGAGGCGCTGGACGCCCTCGCCGCCACCGGTACCTCCCTGCTCGGAACCTCCCACCGCCAGGCTCCCGTCAAGAACCTGGTCGGCTCGGTTCGCCAGGGCCTCCGGGACCTCTTCTCCCTCCCCGAGGGCTACGAGGTGATCCTGGGCAACGGCGGCTCCACCGCCTTCTGGGACATCGCGACCGCCGGTCTCATCGAGCGGAAGTCGCAGCACCTCACCTTCGGTGAGTTCTCCTCCAAGTTCGCCAGCGCCGCGAAGCTCGCGCCGTGGCTGGACGCGCCGTCGGTGATCTCCTCCGACCCGGGCACCCACCCGGACCCGGTGGCCGAGGCGGGCGTGGACGTGTACGCGTACACCCACAACGAGACCTCGACGGGTGTCGCGGCGCCGATCAAGCGCGTCGCGGGCGCCGACGAGGGTTCCCTCGTCCTGGTGGACGCGACCTCCGGCGCCGGCGGCCTGCCGGTGGACATCACCGAGACCGACGTCTACTACTTCGCCCCGCAGAAGTCCTTCGCCTCCGACGGCGGCCTGTGGCTGGCGGCGTTCTCCCCGGCGGCCCTGGAGCGCGCGGCCCGCGTGCACGCCTCCGGCCGGCACGTCCCGGAGTTCTTCTCGCTGCCGACGGCGATCGACAACTCGCTGAAGAACCAGACGTACAACACCCCGGCGCTCTCCACCCTCTTCCTGCTGGACCAGCAGCTGGAGTGGATGAACAGCCAGGGCGGGCTGGAGTTCACGACCGGCCGTACGTCGGCCAGCGCGGCCCACCTGTACGGCTGGGCCGAGGCCTCGAAGTACGCCAGCCCGTTCGTCGCGGACCCCGCCAAGCGCTCGGCCGTCATCGGCACGATCGACTTCTCGGACGACATCGACGCGGCCGCGGTCGCCAAGGTGCTGCGCGCCAACGGCATCGTGGACACCGAGCCCTACCGCAAGCTCGGCCGCAACCAGCTCCGCATCGCGATGTTCCCGGCGATCGACCCGGCGGACGTGCAGGCGCTCACCGCCTGCGTCGACTACGTCATCGAAGCCCTGTAACGACCGACGCGGTCCCCGACCGTCCGACACGCTCCGAAGCCCCTGGTGACGCCTCGTCACCGGGGGCTTCGTCTTGGCCCGCGGCCGCCTGAAGGGGGGCTGAGGCAGCCCTGAAGGATCCCTGAAGGAGGAAGTCCGCCGGCCGGCCCGGAATCCCGGGACCTTGGTCCCAAAAATCGCAGCAAAGAGTCCGCAAACGGATGATCCCCACCGCCTCCGCGGCCTGCGGCTTTACGCCCCGGGACCTTCGGCAGGGGCTCCTCCCGGCCACTCGGAGGGGCGCAACCAACCACCCCAGGATGTCCCTCATGTCTGGTGTGCCGGGAACGAACCCCGGCCCGTTCAGGAGGAACCCCATGCGCAAGGCACTTACCTTCTCGGCGATCGCCCTCGCCTCGTCTATGGCCCTGGCCGTCCCCACCGCCGCGTTCGCCGCCGACTCCGTCCCGACGGCGGCGAGCAGCCCCGCCACCGGCACGGTCTCCGCGCCGGTGGCCCTGAAGCTCTCGACCTCCTCGGCCAAGGCCGGCGACTCCGTCCAGCTCTCGATGGAGGTCCCGGACGGCTCGACGAACCTGGCCGTCTCCTCCAAGGCCCTGGACGGCGTCAAGATGACCGACGGCCGCGGCGCCACCGCCACCGTCGCCAAGGTCCCGGCCGGCACCTACGGCGTCGCCCTCACCGGCACGGGCCCCGACGGCAGGAAGCTCCAGGCCACCGCGCAGCTCACGGTCAAGGCCGACGTCCCGAAGCCGACCGAGTCCACCGTCATCCTGTCCAAGGACAACGGCAAGCCGGGCGACAAGATCCAGGTCACCATCAAGACGGCGGCGAACGAGAAGAGCGCGTTCGTCAAGTCCGACGCCTTCGGCGGCCAGGTCAACCTGAAGAACGACGGCAAGGGCGTCTGGACCGGCACCGCGGTCGTCGCCAAGGACGTCAAGTCCGGCTACTACGGCGTCGAGGCGTACGCGGGCGGCAAGAAGTTCGACACCGTCAAGTTCTCCACCGACGCCACCGGCCCGGTCAACCCGACGCCGAAGCCGAAGCCGGTCGACCCGAGCCACCACAAGACCCCCAAGGGTTCCGTGAACACCGGCCAGGCCCCGCTCGGCCGGGTCCCCTCGGACGCCGCGAACCATGGCTGAGCAGTCCGCCCCTGACCGCGCCCCCCGCCGGAGCGGCCGCGCCCTGCGCGTGGCCGCCCTGGCGGGCGCCTCGGCGCTCACGGTCCTCCTGATCTCGTCCTGCTCCTCCGGCGGCGGCGCCGGCGGCGCGGTCGAGAACAACGCGGCAGACGCCAAGGCCGCCTCGGTGCTGAACGCCTCCGTCCCGGACCGCATCGTGATCCCGGACATCAAGGTCGACGCCCCGCTCGACGCCGTCGGACTCGACGCCCGGGGCGCCATGCAGGAGCCCGACTTCGCCAAGCCCCAGGACGCGGCCTGGTACAAGGAGGGCCCGACCCCCGGGGAGAAGGGCGCGGCCGCCATCGTCGGGCACATGGACACCCCCCGGGCGCCCGAGGCCGTCTTCTACAACCTCAAGAAGCTGAAGAAGGACGAGAAGATCGAGGTCCACCGCGACGACGGCTCCACCGCCGTCTTCGCCGTCGACGAGGTCGACACGTTCAAGAAGGACCGGTTCCCGACCGACAAGGTCTACGGGGACACCCACGGCAAGGCCGAGCTGCGCGTCATCACCTGCGGCGGCAACCTCACCAAGGACCGCCACTGGGACGCCAACGTCGTGGTGTTCGCCCACCTCGTCGGCCGGGAATAGCCCTTCTGACCCACCCCCTCCGACCGGGCGCCTACTTGGCTACGGCGAAGCGCATGAGGGCCTGCTCGTCGCCCGGCTTGATCTTTCCGGTCTCGTTGATGACGTGCAGCTTCCAGCCGGACCCGTCCCGGACCGCCTTGGCCACGGCGCAGCCGTTGTCCGAGCCGAGCAGGCTCGGCCAGATGTCGGCGACCTGCTGGGTGCTGCCGCCCGTGCCGTCGTACACCTTGAAGCTGATGTTGCGGGCGCTCTGGAAGGAGCTGCCCTTCTTGTACGCGGCGGCGACGAAGACGATGGACGTGACGTTGCCCGGTACCCGGGAGAACTCGACGGTCACCGTCTCGTCGTCGCCCTCGCCGTGGCCGGTCTGGTTGTCCCCGCTGTGGAGCAGCGAGCCGTTGCCCATGGGATCCAGGGAGTCGAGACCGGCGAGGCGGACCGGGTCCGCGCCCTGCATCGCGATCGCGATCAGGTCCAGGTCGGTTCCGATCTTCCGCTTGAACTTGCCCATCAGGCCGCCGCTGCTGCCCACGGTGGGGTCCCACGAGACCCCGATGGACAGGTGGGTTACGCCGCCCAGGTCCGCGGGGCCGTCTTCCTTGGTGAGCGTGATCATGCGTAATCCTCACAAATAGCAGTGCGATACCGACTCGTGAAGTCTGCCTGAAGCCGGTTCGTTTGCGGAGCCGCCCGACGCACGCGATACCTTCAGGGCCTCGGCGTCCGGTGTTCCGCGGATGCCGTACGGCGCGGTACGCGGTACGGCGCGGTACATCGCAGTACAGCATGGAGGCAGCAGCGTGAGCGTGCGAGTGACGGCGGCCCAGGACGGCGTGGACCCCTTCGGCACGGCCCGGCTGCGACGCGGGGTGCTCGACGCCTGGGGCGCGGGCCCGGCCCGCTTCCGCGAGGACGCCAACGCCGAGGAGGACCTGGCGCTCGGCGGCTACCGCGACCGGCTCGTCGTGGAACTCGCGCAGAACGCCGCCGACGCGGCCGCCCGCGCCGGGGTCCCCGGCCGGCTGCGCCTCACCCTGCACGCCGGCACCGACCAGCCCGACGGGCACGCGCTGCTCGCCGTCTCCAACACCGGCTCCCCGCTGGACGCCACCGGCGTGGAATCGCTGTCCACGCTGCGCGCCTCCGCCAAGCGCGACGACTCCTCCGGCAGCGTCGGCCGCTTCGGCGTCGGCTTCGCCGCCGTCCTGGCCGTCTCCGACGAGCCCGCCGTCCTCGGCCGGCACGGCGGGGTGCGCTGGTCCCTGGCCGAGGCCCGCGAGCTGGCCCGGGGCGCCGCCGTCGGCAGCTCCGGGCTCGGCGAGGAGCTGCGCCGCCGCGACGGCCACGTCCCGCTGCTGCGCCTGCCGCTGCCCGCCGAGGGAACCGCGCCCGAGGGCTACGACACCGTCGTGGTCCTCCCGCTGCGCGACGCCGCCGCCGAGGAGCTGGCCGGACGGCTGCTCGCCGCCGTCGACGACGCCCTGCTGCTGACCCTGCCGGGGCTGGCCGAGGTCGTCGTGGACACCCCCACCGGGGGCGTACGGACGCTGACGCGCCGCACCGAAGGCCCGTACACCGTCATCGCCGACTCCGCCTCGGACACCGCGTCCGGCCCCAGGCGATGGCGCACCGTGCGCAGCTCCGGCCCCATCGAGAAGGCGCTGCTCGCGGACCGGCCCGTCGAGGAACGGCTGCGGCCCGTCTGGGCGGTGTCCTGGTCCGTGCCCGTCGACGCCGAAGGCGCCCCGGTCCGCCCCTCGACCGCGGCCGTGGTGCACGCGCCGACCCCGACCGACGAACCCCTGGGCATCCCCGCGCTGCTCATCGCGACCCTGCCGCTGGACACCACCCGCCGGCACCCCGCGCCGGGGCCGCTGACCGACTTCCTCGTGGAGCGCGCGGCCGACGCGTACGCCGAACTGCTGGGCTCCTGGGACCCGGTGAGCACCGCGCTCGTGGACCTCGTACCCGGGCCGCTCGGCAAGGGCGAGCTCGACGGGGCCCTGCGCGCCGCGGTCATCGCGCGGCTGCCCCGTACGGCCTTCCTCGCGCCCGCCGCCCCCGCCGGGGAGCCCGGAGAGGCCGGAGAGCCCGGACAGGCCGGGGAGCGGGCCGCCCTGCGCCCCTTCGAGGCCGAGGTGGTGGAGGGCGCGGGCGCCGAGACCGTACGGGTCCTCGCGGAGGTACTGCCGACCCTGCTCCCGGCCGGGCTGGAGCGCCGCCCCGAGCTGCGCGTCCTGGGGGTGGGCCGGCTGCCGCTGGGCGAGGCCATCGAGCGGATCGCGGGCATCGAGCGGACCCCGGAGTGGTGGTACCGGCTCTACGACAGCCTCGCCGGGGTCGACCCGGACCGGCTCTCCGGCCTTCCCGTGCCGCTGGCCGACGGGCGCACCGCGATCGGGCCCCGGCACCTGCTGCTGCCCGGCGCGGACGCCCCGCGGTCGGGCACCCCGCAGAGCCTGGCCCGGCTCGGCCTGAAGGTGGCGCACCCGGACGCGGTGCACCCGCTGCTGGAGAAGCTCGGCGCGCTGCCGGCGAGCCCGCGCGCCGTCCTGACCACCCCGCAGGTGCGGGCGGCCGTCGCGGCCTCCCTGGACTCCGGGGAGATCTGGGACGAGGACGCCCTCGACCCCGAGGAGCTGGCCGACATCGTTCTCGGCCTGGTGCGCGACGCCGAGCTCTCCCCCGGCGACGAGCCGTGGCTGGGCGCGCTCGCCCTGCCCGACGAGGACGGCGAGCCGACCCCGGCCGGCGAGCTCCTGCTGCCCGGCTCACCGCTGGCCTCCGTGGTCCGCGAAGACGAGATCCCTTACGTGGACGCCGAGTTGGTGGAGCGCTGGGACGAGCGGACCCTCACGGCCGTGGGCGTGCTCGCCACCTTCCAGCTGGTCCGGGCCACCGACGTGGTCCTGGACCCCGACGAACTGGAGCCCCGCGACGGGGACTTCGCCGAGCCCGACGACGCCGGGCTGCTCGACGCGGTCGACGTCTGGTGCGAGGACCTCCTGGACCAGCTCCCCGACACCCCCGTGCCGCCGGTCGCCACCGAGCTGGTCGCCGTACGGGACCTCGACCTGGTCGACGACGACTGCTGGCCGCAGGCCCTGGCCATGCTGGCGCAGCCTCCCCTCCGGGACGCCCTGACCCAGCCCGTGCGGGTCCTACTGCCCGACGGCACCACCCGCTCCGTGCGCTCGTACACCGCCTGGTGGCTGCGCGACCACCCGGTCCTGGACGGCCGCCGCCCGGCCGGCCTGCGCTCGGCGGGCGGCGACCCGCTGCTGGCCGGCCTCTACACCCCGGCGGACGCCACCGGCTTCGAGGACGAGCAGGTCCTGCGGGCCCTGGGCGTACGCACCACCGTGCCCGCCCTGCTGGAGGAGCCGGGCGGCGCCGCCGAGCTGCTGGGCCGCCTCGCCGACCCGGACCGGGAGGTCGGCGGACGCCAACTGCACGGCCTGTACGGGGCGCTGGCCGAGCTGGACCCCGAGCAGGTGACCCTGCCCGACGAGCTGCGCGCGGTCGTGGACGGCGAGGTGGTCGTGGTGGACGCGGCCGAGGCGCTGATCGCGGACGCCCCGGACCTGCTCCCCCTGACGGCCGGCCTCCCGCTGCTGCCCGTGGCCCCGGCCCGGGCCGCCGACCTGGCGGAGCTGCTCCAGGTCCGGCGCCTCTCGGAGACGGTCCCGGCGGAGGTGACCACCGAGGGCGAGGAGCACGAGGTCCCCGAACCGGTGCACCAGCTCCTGGGCCCGGCCACCCCCAAGAGCTACGTGGAGCACGAGGAGCTCCTGGCGGGCGGCATCGAACTCGACTGGCGCCGCACCCCTGACGGCACCCTGCACGCCTCCACCCTGGAGGGCGTCGCGGCGGCCCTCGCATGGGCGGCGGGCCAGTGGCCGCGCCGCTTCGAGGTGGCGGCCCTGCTGGAGGACCCGTCCCGGACGGCGGAGTTGGCCCGGGACCGCTGGTTCGACTGACCCGCGCATCCGCCTGTACAGCCGTCCGGCCATGTCAGGGATCATGCGGGCATGTCCTCTTCCCCTGTCCTGACCGGGCGCGGCGCCGACAGCGGCACGTCAGCCACCGTCGAAGCCGGCCACCTGCGGATCCAGCGGGGTCCGCAGTACACGCTCATCCCCCTCGCGGCCGTGCAAGAGGTCCGCGCGGGGGGCGGGTTGCTCGTCGAGGTCGTGCTGACCGACGGCGCCGTCCACCGGCTGAACGGCGCCAACCCGACCGCCACCACGGCCTTCGCCGCCGCCCTCGACCGCGCCCTTCCCGAGGACCGGGACCCGGCCGGCAGCGCCCTGGTCACCACCGGTTCGGCATCCGGGGAGGAGGAACCGCACTGGCGCGGGGACGACGCGAGGGCCTCGCTCGGCACGGACCGGCTGCGCATCGTCCGGGGCGCGCGGAAGACCGACATCCCGCTCGCCGCCGTCCAGGAGGCGCGGGTCGAGGGCGAGCGGGTCCTCCAGGTCGTCCTGACCGACGGCGCCACCCTCCAGCTCCCGGGCGGAAAGCCGGCCGCCACCGCGGCCTTCGCCGAAGCCGTCAACGGCGCCCTCCCGCAGGAACGGGACCCGGCCGGCAGCGCCCTGGCCACCACCGAGTCCCATTCCGGCGGGGAGCCGCTCCGGATCGTCTGGAGATCCGCGGCCTGGCCCGCAGGCCTCGTGCTGGCCTACCTCGGCTACACGATCTGGGCCGGCGTCACCCACGGAGCGTTCGAAGCGGTCTCGGTGGCCGTCATCGGCATACCGGTCTTCCTCGGCCTGGCCGCCGTCACCGCCGGGGTCTTCATGGTGTCCGTGCGGGTGGCCCTGGCCCGGCGCGGCATCACGGTCGAGGCCGTCCGCGCCGTCGACCCGCAGGGAAGCCCGCAGGGAAGCCCGCAGCCCCGGTACGAGTTCACCGCCACGGACGGCCTCACGTACACGCACCACACCCGCAAGCACAGGACGCCGACCCTCCACGTCGTCTACGACGCCCTGCGCCCCTACCGCACGAAGGTCCCTGGTTCCCTCATCCCGGTGGTGGCGAGATACACCGTCGCCTTCGCCTGCGCGCTCGGGATGCTCGCCCTCGGCGCGTTCATGACCTACGAGACCTTCCGGTGATCCCACCGGGCGCCGGGCCCGTCACCCCACCGGCGTCAGCAGGGCGTCCGCGATGGCCGTCCGGGCGTACAGGACCGAGCGGCCGGCGCGGTGGCCGGTGACCAGGCCCGCGTCGCGCAGGGCCGTGAGGTGCTGGGAGACCGCGGCGGCGGACAGGCCGCTGTGCCGGGCCAGTTGGGTGGTGGAGGCCGGCGTGTCCAGTTCGGCGAGCAGCAGGGTCCGGGAGCGGCCCAGTACGGCGGCCACCGCATCGGTGGCCTTGGCGGCGCGGGGCTCCCAGAGGGTGCCGGTCCCCCGGGCCGGGTAGGCCAGTTGGAGGGGATCGGGGGCCACCGAGCGGGTCAGGATCCGGGGCCAGGCGAAGGCCGAGGGCACCAGCAGCAGTCCGGCGCCGGTCTGGTCGCGGGTCAGTGCGCAGTGCCGGCGGACCATGCGCAGGGTTCCGGCGTCCCAACTGACGGTGTCGTGGAGCTCGTTGAGGACGTGGGCGGAGCCGTGCTCGGCGACCTGCCGGGCCCGGTGGAACACGTCGGCTTCGAGGAGCTGGCGGACCCTGGGCCAATAGGGAGCGAGCGCGAGCTCCCAGTAGGTCTCGATCTCGTCGGTGACCTTCTCCAGTACGGCTCCGGGGTCCTCGTGGAGCAGCCTCAGGCGGGCCGCCGGGCGGGCACCCGCGCCTCGGGACTTGTCCGCGATCGTGTCCAGGTCGAAGCGCACGTTCTCCGGGCCGCTGCCGCGGATGGCCGCCAGCTCGGAGGCCAGTTCCGGGAAGGGGCCGGCCGGGGTCGGGTTGAGGAAGTCCGCGAGGTAGCCCGTGCCCGGGATCAGCGCGGCGAGCCAGCCCCGGTCCAGGCCCGCACGGTGCAGCCGGGGCCGCACCTGCGCGGCCCAGCGGCGGTGCAGCGGCGGATCGGTCTCGGTGTTCAGCAGCCGGAAGCTGGTGACGACCTCCCACATCGGAGACACCGCGAAGCGGGTCTGCGCCAGGTCGGCCGCGGAGAAGTTCAGTTCGTATTCCATGGTCCCGCCCCATCGCTCCGCGACCCGTCACCCCGTTGGATTCGGCCCCAGCTTAATCAATAGGAACCGCGGCCGTCCCGGCGCAGGCTCCTGTCATGCCCTCCTCCTTCCGCGGTCTTCCGCCCCTCGTCTGGAACCTGTTCGCCGGTTCGATCATCAACCGGCTCGGCTACCTCGTCACCCCGTTCCTGGTCTTCCTCCTCGCCGACCGGGGCATCACCGGCTCCGACATCTCCTTCGTGCTCGGCGCGCTCGGCGCCGGCCACCTGCTCGGCCCGGCCGTCGGCGGGCTACTGGCCGACCGGATCGGCCGTCGTCCGACCATGCTGATCGGGCTCATCGGCTCCGCCGTCGCCCAGGGCGCGCTGTTCCTGGCCCCGGGACTCTGGACGATGGCCGCCTCCGCGCTGCTGCTCAGCACCGCCGGAGCCACCGTCCCGCCCGCCGCGTTCGCCCTGCTGGCCGACGCGGTGGACAGCGGTTGGCGGCAGAAGGCGTACGCCCTGTTCAACTGGGGCGTCAACATCGGCACGGCGGTCGCCGGCGTCCTCGGCGGCTTCCTCGCCGCACACGGCTACTGGCTGCTCTTCGCCGTCGACGCCGGTTCGGCGCTCCTCTACGCCGTCGTGGTCGCGACCCGGCTGCGCGAGCCGGCCCGCACCGCTCCGGCCAAGGCCACGGGCCTGGGCTACGGGGTCGTCCTGCGCGACCGGCTGCTGCTCCTGCTGCTCCCGCTGCTCGGGGTCCAGTTGTTCGTGTACTCGCTGACCGAGGTGGCGCTGCCGCTGGCCGTTCGCGACAGCGGGTTCTCGCCGGCCGTGTACGGGGCCCTGGCGGCCGTCAACGCCGTCCTGGTGGTGGCCCTGCAGCCGTACGTGACGAGCAGGCTGTCGGGACTGCCGCGGCTCCCGGTGCAGGCCGCGGGCAGCGCACTGATCGCCGTCGGGGTGGCGCTGACCGGGCTCGCGGACTCCGTCACCGGGTACGTGGTCTCGGTGGTCGTCTGGTCGCTCGGCGAGCTGGCCGTGGCCGGCATCGCGGCCTCCCTGGTCGCCGACCTGGCTCCCGCCGACGCCCGGGGCCGCTACCAGGGCGCCTTCAGCTGGACCTGGGGCACGGCCCGCTTCGCCGCCCTCACCCTGGGCGTCGCCCTCTACACCGGGGTCGGGCCGGCGGTCCTGTGGTGGGGGGCCCTCGTGGCGGGGCTGCTCGCCGCGGTGGCGATCCTGGGCCTGCGCAGCCGGATCGCACACCGTACGAAGCAGGCCCACGAGCTGGCGGCGTAGAGCAACCCAGGGAGCTAGACCGCCACGACCACGACAGGGTGCCCCGACAGGAGCCGCCCCAGGTCGTCCACGTCAGAGGTGAACACCGTGACCTGCGCGCCTCGCCTCGACTTCGCGACGGCGACGGCAGCGAGGACGGCGTCGATGGCGTACTTGTGGCCGTGCAGCCCCGCCTCCGTGAGGAGTGCACGAGCGATACCGACGACCGGATCATCCGCGTGGACGACTTCGATGCGGGACAGGGACCAGTCCCAGAGCCGGGGCGCCTTGCCCGGCCGTGGATCCCATGCCTCCAACGTCGTGAGCCCGGAGGTGACGACCGGCGCCTTGCGCTCCCAGGCCTTGTTGACCAGACCGACGATGGCCCGGTCCCCGCGCACCGCCTTGGACAGTGCCTCGGAGTCGAAGACGAACAGCCTCGGGCGATGAACGGCCGCGGGCTTCGGGCGGGGCGTCATGCCGCAGCCTGCCCTGGGTCGCGGGTCACCTCGGCTCCCGCTCTCAGTGCGTCGTGTTTGGCGTCGATCTCGGCGAGCCAGTCATCCGCGGCACGGAGCTCCTCGTCGGTCAGGGCGCCGTACTCCTCCTGAAGGCCGGCCGACAGCTCACCCAGCTTGTCCACAGCGTCCCTACCGGCCGCCGCTTCCGTGATGTACGCCGACACCCCGCGCGAGTCCACCCGGGAGCGGATGGACTCCAGGAGCTCCTCAGGCACGGTGATCGTGATCTTCTTCGTAGCCATATAGCAAGTATGACCAACTCGCGAGGCGCCCGTCCAGTCCCCTGATGGGTGAACCCCGAGCCACTGGCTACGCCGGGAACCTCCGGTCCACCCACCGGAACGTGAACTCGATGAGGGTGGCCGCGACGGCCGCGATGCCCACGGCGGCCCAGGGCATCACGGCGCCCTCCAGCTTGAGCTGGAAGAAGTCCTGGAGCCAGGGCACGACGAGGACGATCAGGAACGCCCCGCCCATCGCGCCGACCAGGCCCACCCGCCACCACGTGTAGGGGCGGGCGATGATCGCCAGGACCCACATCGAGGTCAGGAACAGCGCGAGGGTAGCGGCACTGGTCTCGGCCTTGAGGGCGTCGGGACCGGTGTAGTGGTGCCGGGCGATCACGTACGTCACGAAGCAGGCGACGGCGGCGATGACCCCGCCCGGGATCGCGTACCGCATCACGCGCTTCACGAAGTGCGGCTTGGCCCGCTCCTTGTTGGGCGCGAGGGCCAGGAAGAAGGCCGGGATGCCGATGGTGAGCGTGGACAGCAGCGTCAGGTGGCGCGGCAGGAACGGGTACTCGACCTGGGAGCAGACCACCAGGACGGCCAGCAGCACCGAGTAGACCGTCTTCGTGAGGAAGAGGGTGGCGACGCGGGTGATGTTGCCGATGACCCGGCGGCCCTCGGCCACCACCGAAGGCAGCGTGGAGAAGCTGTTGTTGAGGAGGACGATCTGCGCGACCGCCCGGGTGGCCTCCGAACCCGATCCCATGCTGACGCCGATGTCGGCGTCCTTGAGCGCGAGCACGTCGTTGACCCCGTCGCCGGTCATGGCGACCGTGTGGCCCCTGGACTGGAGGGCGGCGACCATGTCGCGCTTCTGCTGCGGGGTGACCCGCCCGAAGACGGCGTTCTCGTCGAGGACGTCGGCCATGTCGCCCCGGTCGGTGGGGAGCGTGCGCGCGTCGACGGTGTTCTCGGCGCCGGGCAGGCCCAGCTTGCCGGCGACCGCGCCGACCGAGACGGCGTTGTCCCCGGAGATGACCTTGGCCTTGACGTCCTGGTCCTCGAAGTAGCGCAGGGTGTCGGCGGCGTCGGGGCGCAGCCGCTGCTCCAGGACGACGAGGGCGGTCGGCTTGACCCCGGTGGCCACGGCCGGGTCGTCGAGTTCGAGGGTGGCCCGGCCCAGCAGGAGGACCCGTAGGCCCTGCTCGTTGAGCTCGTTGATCTCCTCCAGGGCCGGGTCCCCGGCCGGGAGCAGCACGTCGGGGGCGCCGAGCAGCCAGGTGTTGTTCTCGCCGTCGCCCTCGCTGAAGCTGGCGCCGCTGTACTTGCGGGCGGAGGAGAAGGGCAGCGATTCGGTGCAGCGCCACACGGCGCTGTCGGGGTAGGCGTCGATGATCGCCTGGAGGCTGGCGTTGGGGCGCGGGTCGCTCTCGCCGAGCGCGCCGAGCACCTTCTTGACGTACGCGGCGTCCGCGCCGCCGAGCGGCCTGCACTCGGTGACGTCCATGCCGCCCTCGGTGAGGGTGCCGGTCTTGTCGAGGCAGACCACGTCCACGCGGGCGAGCCCCTCGATGGCGGGCAGCTCCTGGACCAGGCACTGCTTGCGGCCGAGCCGGATGACGCCGATGGCGAAGGCGACCGAGGTGAGGAGGACGAGCCCTTCGGGGATCATCGGGACGATGCCCCCGACCGTGCGGGCGATGGCGTCCTTGAGGTTGTTGTCCTTGACGATCAGCTGGCTGATGATCAGGCCGATGGAGGTCGGGACCATCATCCACGTGACGTACTTGAGGATGGTGGAGATGCCGGACCGCAGCTCGGAGTGGACGAGCGTGAAGCGGGAGGCCTCTTCGGCGAGCTGGGCCGCGTAGGCCTCGCGGCCGACCTTGGTGGCGGTGAAGGCGCCGCCGCCGGCGACGACGAACGAGCCGGACATGACCGGGTCGCCGGGCTTCTTCAGGACGGGGTCGGCCTCGCCGGTCAGGAGGGATTCGTCGATCTCCAGCCCGTCGGCCTCGCCGACGACCCCGTCGACGACGACCTTGTCGCCGGGTCCGAGCTCGATGACGTCGTCGAGGACGATCTCGGAGGTGGAGATCTCGGCGGTACGGGCGTCGCGCCGGACGCTGGGTTTGGCCTCGCCGATGACCGCGAGGCTGTCCAGGGTCTTCTTGGCCCGCATTTCCTGGATGATGCCGATGCCGGTGTTCGCGATGATCACGAAGCCGAACAGGCTGTCCTGGATCGGGGCGACGAAGAACATGACCACCCACAGGACGCCGATGATGGCGTTGAAGCGGGTGAAGACGTTGGCGCGGACGATGTCGGCCGTGGAGCGGCTGCTGCGGACGGGGACGTCGTTGACGGCTCCGCGGGCGACGCGCTCGGCGACTTCGGCGGTGGACAGCCCGGCCGGCTTGAAGCGGGGTGCGGGCGGCTGGACCGGGTGGACGGGATCGAGCTCGGCGCCCGCGTCGATGGCGGTCCCGGCGGCCGTACCGCCACCGCCGCCCGGCTCCGGTCCGTCTGGTTCGATCCTCGCCCGCTGCGTCATGCTTTCGACGGTAAAGGGCGATTCAGGGGTTCACCCGCCGAGAGGTACGAAGATCCGACTTTGGGATGAGCCGAATCCTCCCCTGGTAGCCCTGCGAAATCGCCCCGGGCGGGCTAGCCCGCCTGAGGTGACGGGGCCGACGGGCCGCCTTCGTTCCGAGCGGCCAGCTCAGCCGCGTGCCGCTTCAGCGCCGCATCGCGGCCGCGGACGTACCAGAGGCCGATCAGGCCGAGGACCCCGCCGACCGCGCACGTCCAGACCCACCACAGCATGCCCCGGTCCGCGAACCAGCCGTAGAAGGGGAGCTGGAAGAGGAAGAGGGCGAACCAGATGATCGTGCCGCCCGCGACGGTTCCGACGATCGGACCCTCGAGGGGCTCGGGGGCCTCGTGCTGCGCAGTCCATTTCGCCATGCGGCCAAGTCTAGGCCGGTCGGCGGCAGGTCTACGCGCGGAGATAGACGCCTCTTCGTTCATGTGTTCATACTGAAACGGTTTGGGCTTGGCCCGATTTCGCTGTATGAAACCACCACTGAGGACCAGGACCCCCATGAGCACGTCGGCCCCCGTGGACCGCTACTTCAAGATCTCCGAGCGCGGCTCGACCCTCGGCCGCGAGGTCCGCGGCGGGTTCGCCACCTTCTTCGCGATGGCCTACATCATCGTGCTGAACCCGATCATCCTGGGCAGCGCGAAGGACATGTACGGGAACCAGCTCGACGGCGGCCAGCTCGTCACCGCCACCGTGCTGACCGCGGCCTTCACCACCCTGCTGATGGGCGTGATCGGCAACGTCCCGATCGCGCTCGCGGCCGGCCTCGGCGTCAACACCGTCGTCGCCCTCCAGCTCGCCCCGCGCATGAGCTGGCCCGACGCCATGGGCATGGTGGTCCTGGCGGGCTTCGTGGTGATGCTGCTGGTCGCCACCGGCCTGCGCGAGCGGGTCATGAACGCCGTCCCGCTCGGCCTGCGCAAGGGCATCGCGATCGGCATCGGCCTGTTCATCATGCTGATCGGCCTGGTCGACTCGGGCTTCGTCAGCCGCATCCCGGACCTCGCGCACACCACGGTCCCGATCCAGCTCGGCAGCAACGGCCACCTGCACGGCTGGCCCGTACTGGTCTTCGTCGTCGGCGTCCTGCTGACGCTGACGCTGATCATCCGCAAGACCCCCGGCGCGATCCTGATCTCCATCGTGGCCATGACCGTCGCCGCCCTGGTGATCCAGCTGATCACCGAGCTCCCGGACACGGCCTGGGGCCTGACGGTCCCCGAATGGCCGGGCAACCCGGTGGCCGCGCCCGACTTCGGCCTCATCGGCCAGGTCAGCCTGTTCGGCGGCTTCGGCAAGGTCGGCATGCTCACCGGCGTCCTGTTCGTCTTCACCGTGCTGCTGTCCTGCTTCTTCGACGCGATGGGCACCATCCTCGGCGTCGGCGACGAGGCGAAGCTGACGAAGCCGGACGGCTCCTTCCCCGGCATCAACCGGGTCCTGTTCGTGGACGGCATGGCCGTCGCCGCGGGCGGCGCCTCCTCCTCCTCGGCCACCACCTGCTTCGTGGAGTCCACGGCCGGCGTCGGCGAGGGGGCCAGGACGGGCCTGGCGAACATCGTGACGGGCGGCCTGTTCACCGTGTCGCTGTTCCTCACGCCGCTCGCCACGATGGTCCCCTCACAGGCGGCCACCCCCGCCCTCGTCGCGGTCGGCTTCCTGATCATGGCCGGCTCGGTCAGGGACATCGACTGGAACGACTTCACCATCGCCGTCCCGGCCTTCCTGGCCATGGTGATGATGCCGTTCACGTACTCGATCACCAACGGCATCGGCATCGGCTTCGTGGCCTTCTCCGTGCTGCGACTGGCGACCGGTCGGGGCCGCGAGGTCCCGGTGGCCATGTACGTCGTGTCGGCGGTCTTCGTCTTCTACTACGCGATGCCGGCACTGGGCCTCACGTAACCCCCGCCCCCGAGGGCACCCGGAGTCGGGACGCGGGCTCAGGTGAGCCCGTAGAACTTCTCCGTCTCGTCGACGGCCGCCTTGAAGCGTTCGTCGAAATCGTCGCGAATGAGCGTCCGGACCACATAGTCCTGGACGCTCATTCCGCGTTTGGCGGCATGAGTCCGGAGCCTGTCGAGGAGCTCCCCGTCTATGCGCATGCTCAGCACATGTGTCCCCATGCCGAAAGAGTCGGGGCACAGGGCATGGACGCGTGTCACTTTCCGGAGCCGTCTCACCCGTACGAGTGACACCAGATAAGTGGTGTTCCTTAGGCAGGGTAATGAGTTACTCTAAAGAACATGCATGACCTTTCCCATGGTGACGACGCAGCCGCCGTGAACGACCTCCGCTCCGCCGTCATGCGGCTGGGCCGGCGCCTCAAGCACCAGCGTGTCGACGAATCGCTGAGCCCGACCGAGATGTCGGTCCTCGGCACCCTCGCCCGCTGCGGCCACGCCACCCCCGGTGAGCTGGCCCGGCGCGAGCACGTACAGCCGCCGTCCATGACGCGGATCGTCGCGTTGCTGGAAGCCAAGGGACTGGTCACGCTGGAACCGCACCCCGACGACCGCCGCCAGAAGGTGGTCCGCCAGACGGAGGAGGCCGAAGCGATGCTCGAAGAGAGCCGTCGCAAGCGCAACGCCTTCCTCGCCGGGCTCGCGGCCGAGCTGACCGAGGACGAATGGGCGAAGCTGCGCGAAGCCGCGCCCGTCCTGGACAAGCTCGCGCACCTATAGGAACGACGCCAGGAGGCGAACCTTTTTGAGTACGGGACCCGGAGCAGACTCCGCCCCCGGCCACACATCCACCACGACGCGCACGCCCGGCACCAAGAAGAACTCGAATCCCCACTCGATGTTCAGCTCGCTGAAGATCAGGAACTACCGGCTCTTCGCCACGGGCCAGGCCGTCTCGAACACCGGCACCTGGATGCAGCGCATCGCCCAGGACTGGCTGGTCCTGTCGCTGACCGGATCCGCCTCCGCGGTCGGCATCACCATCGCCCTGCAGTTCCTGCCGATGATGCTCTTCGGGCTCTACGGAGGCGTACTCGCCGACCGGCTCCCCAAGCGGCCGCTGCTGCTCTGCACCCAGGCCGCCATGGGCCTCACCGGCCTCGCACTCGGTGTCCTCACCCTCGCCGGCCACGTCAGCGTCTGGCACGTCTACCTCGCCGCCTTCCTCCTCGGCCTGGTCACCGTCGTGGACAACCCGGCCCGCCAGACCTTCGTCCCCGAGATGGTCGGCAAGGACCAGGTGGCCAACGCGGTCAGCCTGAATTCGGCCAACTTCCAGTCCGCGCGACTGATCGGACCGGCCATCGCCGGTGTCCTCATCACCGCCGTCGGCTCCGGCTGGGCCTTCCTGCTCAACGGCCTGTCCTTCGCGGCGCCGATCGCGGCCCTGCTGCTGATGCGGACCCGCGACCTGCACCGGGTCGAGGTCCAGCCGCGCGCCAAGGGCCAGCTCCGGGAAGGCCTGCGGTACGTCGCCGGGCGGCCCGAGCTGATCTGGCCGATCGTCCTCGTCGGCTTCATCGGCACCTTCGGCTTCAACTTCCCGATCTGGCTGTCGGCCTTCGTCAGCAAGGTCTTCCACGGCGACGCGGGCACGTACGGGCTCTTCAACACCCTGATCGCGGCGGGCTCCCTGGCGGGCGCACTGCTGGCGGCCCGGCGGGGCCTGTCCCGCCTGCGGCTGCTGGTCGCGGCGGCGGTGCTCTTCTCCGTCCTCCTGCTGGTGACGGCCTTCGCACCGAGCTTCTGGCTGTTCGCGGCGCTGCTGGTCCCGATCGGGGTCTTCGGCCTGACGGTGAACGTCACCGCGAACTCCAGCGTCCAGATGGCCACCGACCCCGAGATGCGGGGCCGGGTGATGGCCCTGTTCATGATGGTCTTCACCGGTGGCACGCCGATCGGGGCCCCGCTGGTCGGCTGGGTCACGGACACCTACGGCGCGCGGATCGGCATGGCCGCCGGCGGAGTGGTCTCGCTGGCCGCCGCCGTCACGATCGGCCTCGTCCTCTCCCGCATCGGCAACCTCCGCCTCAGCGTGAACCGCCACGGCGTCGCCTTCGTCCCCTCGGACCGCCGCCGCCAGCTGGCCACGGCTGCGTGACGCACCCGGCGCGACCGGATCGCCTTCCGGGCGATCCGGTCCCGCCGGCCGACATCCAGCCCCGCCGGCGTGCGAGGCACAGGGGGACCGGGGACCGGTCCCCGGCAACGGCGCCGCACGGCGACCACCTCGCTAGTCTCGGAACCATGAGACTGTTCGCAGCCGTCATCCCGCCCGAGGCGGCCATCTCGGAACTGGCCGAGGCCGTCCGCGGCCTACAGGACGACCGCCTCCGCTGGACCGCGGAAGCGGGCTGGCACTTCACGCTCGCCTTCATGGGCGAGGTCCGCGACGAGGTCCTCCCCGAACTGCACGCCCGCCTCGCCCGGGCCGCGGCCCGCACCGCGCCCTTCCCGCTCCGGATCCACGGCTCCGGCCACTTCGGCCACCGCTCCCTGTGGGCCGGCGCCGCCGGGGACCTCGACGCCCTGCGCATGCTCGCCGAGCGCGCCGACGCCGCCGCCCGGCGCTCCGGGGTGCCCATGGACCAGCACCACCGCTACACCCCCCACCTCACCCTCGGCCGGCTCCGCGACGAGCGGCACGACGTCCGCCCCTACTGCACGGCCCTGGCCTCCTTCGAGGGCACCGCCTGGCAGGTCGGCGAGCTCAGCCTGGTCCGCAGCAACCTGCCCGACTCCGGCGTCCCCGGCGAACGGCCCCGCTACGAGGTCGTCGGCTCCTGGGAACTGGGAGAGCCCGCCCCTCCGTACGAAGGGCGGGCCCGGTCGCGTTAGGCTCGACGGGTGGATCCCAAGACCAGAAACCGCGTCATGGCCGGTGTGCTCGTACTGATGTTCCTCGTGGTGGCGGTGGCCGCCGCGGTGGGCCAGTAGGCCGGCGGGCCCGTAGACCGCCGCTTACCAGGCGAACGCCTCCGGAGCGGGCCCCGGCCCCGGGAAGACCTCGTCCAGCCCCGCCAGCACCTCCGGCGACAGCTCCAGCTCCACCGCGCGCAGCGCGGACGCGAGCTGCTCCGGCGTACGCGGCCCGACGATCGGGCCCGTGACCCCGGGACGCGTCAGCAGCCATGCCAGGGCGACCTCGCCGGGCTCCAGTCCGTGCTTGTCCAGCAGGTCCTCGTACGCCTGCACCTGCGCCCGTACGGAGCTGCTCGCGAGCGCGTCCGCCGAGCGGCCGGTGGCCGTACGGCCCGACTCCGACGCCTTGCGGATGGCCCCGCCCAGCAGCCCCCCGTGCAGCGGGGACCACGGGATGACGCCGAGCCCGTACGCCTCGGCAGCCGGGATGACCTCCAGCTCCGCCCGCCGCTCGGCGAGGTTGTAGAGGCACTGCTCGCTGACGAGGCCGAGCCGCCCCGAGCGCGCCGCGGCCTCGTTGGCCTGGGCGATCTTCCAGCCGGGGAAGTTCGAGGAGCCCGCGTACAGCACCTTCCCCTGCTGGATCAGGACCTCGACGGCCTGCCAGATCTCCTCGAAGGGCGTCAGCCGGTCCACGTGGTGGAACTGGTAGATGTCGATGTAGTCGGTGTTCAGGCGCTTGAGGCTGGCGTCGACGGCCCGCCGGATGTTCAGCGCCGACAGGCGGTCGTAGTTGGGCCACGGGTCGCCCTCGGCGGCCATGCTCCCGTAGACCTTGGTGGCGAGGACCGTCTTCTCGCGACGGCCGCCGCCCTGGCCGAACCAGGTGCCGATGATCTCCTCGGTACGGCCCTTGTTGGCGCCCCACCCGTACACATTTGCCGTACCGAAGAATCCACTTTGACGCCAAGCCTGCAAGGGCCCTAGCGTCGATCCCCAAGCACCACAGGGGATGGGGAGAACAAGTGGCAAGGGTCCTGGGAGTAATCCGCCTGTCGAAGGTGTCGGACGAGACCACATCGCCGGAGCGTCAGCGCCGATCGGTTCAACGATGGGCCGACCAGGAAGGACACGTCGTCGTCGGATGGGTCGAGGACATCGACGTATCCGGCGGTGTCGAGCCGTGGAAGCGCCCGGAGTTCGGCAAGTGGCTGCCGTCCACCATCGGCAAGGACGTCAGCTCGATCGAGCACCGAATCGCGCTGGAGGAGTCCCGGGCCGACGAGTACGACATCATCTGCGCGCTGAAGCTAGACCGCCTCTCCCGGCGTGTGCTCCACGTGCACACACTCGTGGAGTGGTGTGAGAAGCACGGCAAGGAGGTCGCCACCGTCGAGGACGGGATCAACCTGAACACGCAGATGGGCAAGCTGCTGTTCAGCCTGATCGCTTCCTTCGCGGAGGGGGAGCTCGAAGCCATCAAGGCCCGGGCGAAGTCCTCGTACAACCACTTGGTGAAGGAGGGGCGCTGGCGCGGTGGTCGGATCCCGTACGGCTACCGGGCGGAGAAGCAGGAAACCGGTGACGGCTGGCGGCTGGTCCTGGACGACTACGGAACGGACACCGCCGGGACGCTGCGCGAGATCGTCCGCCGGCTTATCGAGGGCGAGTCGGCGAACAGCATCGCCCAGTGGCTCAACGAGGACCCGACCAAAACCCCGACATCGCTCGACGCTCAGCTGATCAGGAACGGCAAGCCTCCGAAGGGCGGCCGGTGGACCGCCGCGAACACAGCCAAGGTAGTGCGCTCTCTGAACGTTCTCGGTCAGATGGAGGTGATGGAGGAAGTCGTCATTGATGGCCAGAAGACGAAGCGAACCCGCATCGTCCGTGACACGGACGGGCGCCCTCTCCAGCGTGCGGAGCCGCTGGTCACTCAAGACGAGTGGGAGCTGGCGAACAAGAAGCTGGACGAGAACACCAGCAAGCGCAACGGCAACCGGAAGGGCGGCTCCCCCATGCTCAGGGTCGCGTTCTGCACCTGCGGAGAACCGGCGTACCTCGGCCCGGGGCGGAACTGGCCGTACTACCGCTGTGCGTCCCGGACCACGCACAAGCCCTGCCCTACGGGCAGCAAGGGCATCACAGCTCATGTGCTGGAGGGAGCCGTCGAGGAGGTCTTCCTGCGCGCGGCCGGCGATGTCGAGATCGTGCGGAAGGTCTTTCGCCCAGGCGTCGACTTCACGCGGGACATCGAGGAGGTGAACCGCGCGCTGGCAGAACTCCGGGAGGACCGCGAAGCCGGCCTCTACTCCAGCGAGCTGGGCAAGCAGGAGTACCGGGAGACGTACAAACGGCTGGACGCGCGACGCGAGCAACTCATGGCCCAGCCCACCCGGCCGGACGGCTGGGACGAGATCCCGACGAATGAGACCTACCGCGAGCGCTGGGCAAAGCTGTCGACCCAGCACGAGAAGGGCAAGGAACTCCGGGCAGCCGGAGTCAGGGCGGTCATCCACGCCGAGAAGCTGCCGCCCCTGACCGCTGTGCAGGCCATGTCCCCGGAAGGACATGACGGCATGTGGCAGGAAGGGAAGGGCCGCGTGCAGGTCTTGATCCCGATGGACTTCAAGCGTCGGGTCCGGGACTTGGCGGCGGTGCACAGCGAGAGCTGACCGCCTCCTCCTTGGACGACAGGAGGGCCCCGCTACGGGCCCTCCCCTGCTCTGTAGGATTCCTGCCAGGTCGCCGCCGTCGCTCCCGACTGCACGAGACCAAGTCCAGGCCCGAAGCCAGGGCACCCTGTGAAGACCATGCCGGCCATGGCTGGTCCACCCCCGCGAAGAAAGGGAGGCATATGTCCCGCCACCAGGCGGGGGCAACTGGCGCATCCGTGCGCCGCACAGGAAGGAGCCGCGCTCAGTGGCTATCCACTTCGGCACCGGCCGCTCTTGGGGCGGGATCTCCCAGCACGAGTACCGGCGCATGGCCCAGGACTCCCGGCACCAGCTCGCCTACCGCGTCCACTTCGCCGCCCTCGGGTGGGCCGACTGCCAGGGCCACGCGAGCTTCGGTCCGGGGAAGTTGGCCGCTCTGCTGGGCAAGGAGGACCAGCCCCTGTCGGACCAGAGCGCGACCAATGCCGTCATCCGAGCGAAGCGGCTGGACCTCGTGTCACCGCGATCCGGGGCCGCTTGCCTCGTTGTCTCGCCTCACCTCTTCCAGAAGAGGAAGGGCGCTCCGGTCCCGTGCCGCATCCACCAAGACCGATAGGCGCTGCTCCCGCGTGTAGTCCACACACGCCTCGCGTGTACCCACAACGCCTCTGAGCTGCGGAAACGAACGCCGCCTCTCTTATCTATTTGGCCTCACAGAGCGGCCCCTGCCCGGACTGACAGCGCAAAGCGGCATGCTGGGCAACGGCGAAGGGACGCGAGGCGCGACAGCGCCCTCAGCGGCAGAGGCAAGGGGCGGCCGTCAGGCCGCCATCCGCCCGAGCCTGCTTCGACGGAGCGGCCCCGCAGGGGCCCCGAAGGCGAAGGCCAGGAAGCTACCCAGGTGGGCGCTGCGCGCCCCCAAGGAGCGAAGCCGCGAAGGACAAGCTCAAAGAGCTGCACTCTTGTGCAGCCTCCTGGCCATCGTCCGGATGGGGTGAGGGGGCTTGACCTGCGGTTCTTCGCAGTCGCCTCCCTTCGCCGTTGTCTGACGGCCTTTGGAACCGTGGAAGGATCTCAGCGGCCAAGACGTGGCGGTCTGCCTTGTCAGGCTCAGGGGGTCATACCCCACGCCTTCGCCGCCGACCATCCGAGGACGTCTAAGGCGCCGCTTCCCACGATGCGGCCGTGGGCTATCCCGTGCGCTCGACCCACGCGAAGGACGTGCACCAGCGGCGGAAACCTTGGTGCCCCGTTCGGCCTGTGTGGCTCATGCACTCGATGTCCACCGCTGCTCCGTCGTCCGAGGCCGGCGCCTGCCAGTCGCAGCGCAGGCACTCGGCCTCGAAGGTCACGTCCGTCCCCGGGTGTCGACTGATGCGGTGTTCCACGTACCGCAGGACCGAACGCGTCATCGCAACCACCGATTCCAGTGCGGATGGTTGCGGATCTCCACGTCGGCGTCCGTCGCCGCCGACGGATCGCCCAGATCCCGAGCCTCCTGCCGCTGCGCGACCAGGGCCCTACACACCCCACACCCGTCCGCCGGTTTCGGCGGCACGTTTGGCAACGACGGGTACATCGGCCCTGACATCGTCGTCTTCGCTCTGCTCACGCCGTGCGCCTCCCCGCTCGCTCAATCGGTGGAGACGATGGTCCAGCCGCTGATCAGCGGGATCTAGCCCGTTTCCCGTTCACGCAAGAATCCGTCCCGGATGTCAGCGAGCGTCGCTCGCATTGCGTCGCCGGCGATGGCCCCTGAGGCGAAGCGCTCGTACTTGTCGACGTACAGGGCGACATCCCTGGGATCGGTCACGATCACCTCGGCGTGCGTGGTCTCGACGGTCACCATGCGGTCGTCCCGGATCACGAAGGAGTGCCCCGGCACATCGGTCTGCGGACGGTCCAGCGGGACGACTCGGACGTCCACGTTCGGCAGGCGGGAGATAGAGGCGATGCGGTCCAGTTGTCCGGCCATCATCGCGGGCGGAAGAAGACGCCAGCGCAGCACGGGCTCCGTGATGACGAAGCGGAGCTGCTTGCCGGTGTCGTACAGCACCCGTTGACGCTCGATCCGGGCTCCGATGGTTCGGGCGAGCTGGTCCTCGCTCAGTCCCTTGCCTTGCAATACGGCGCGTACATATTCGGGTGTCTGCAACAGCCCAGGGACCAGGGACGGCTGGAACAGCCGCAGGAGCTTCATCGAGGCTTCCAGGGCCCGGATCTCCTCCTGCTTCCGGTGGAAGCCCATACGCCGGAACAGCCGCCAGGCCGTCGCCTCCGTGGCCTGAGCACGCGCCGCAGCCATGTACTCGGCCTTGACCTCCTCGGACACATCCAAGGCCGTAAGGATGCGCTCTACGTCCACCACACTGGGCGCCACGTGGCCGTTCTCGATCTTCGACAGCTTGGCGGTGGACATGACGGCGCTGCGTGCGACGGCCTTGGCTTCCTTGCCGGATGCCTGCCGGAGCGCCCGCAGCGCCGATCCCAGTTCGGTTCTGTTCACCCGCCGTACTTCGCCCACCATCCGGAGAACGGCTCGGCGTGAGCGAGAGCCGCGTCCCGGTAGCGGACGAAGTCCGCCGCACGCCCGGCCTCAAGGAAATCCGGCCCAAGGAACGCACCCGTGTCGTCGTAGTTCATGACGACCGGGGAAGTCTCGTCGAACAGCCAGAAGTCCGGCACCCCTTCCAGGGGGTTCGGCTTGTCGGTGATGTCCAGGATGAAGAACTCCTCACCACCCACCATGTTCTTCATGTACCCCCAGCCGAGCTCATAGCGGAGGTAGTCCGTCAACGGTCGGGAGACGATGTGCACCCGGTACATCCGCTTGCCGGCCTGCGTGGCGGATCGGACGGTCTCGACCCACCCCGCGTTGGTGGCTGCGGCTGGTGGAGGTCAACTCCCAACTCCAGACCGCCTTAAGCGCCAGCCGTTTACACAGGACCTCATCCGCTCATTCCTCAAGTAGCGGATGGCCGGACCGGCTTGCCGGACGGCCACAAGCGGACCGGCCCACGACTCTCTCCCCCATGAGGTCGCGGGCCGGTCCGTTCTGCTGGGTCAGTCAGCCAGCGGGGGGTAGACGCGGTTGCCCGAGGCCGCGAACTCTGCCGACTTCTTGAGCATGCCCTCGGCGATCTCTTCCTCCGACGGCGCCAGCTCGTCGCCACCGAACTACTCGGTGATGCTTCTGCTGATCTTCATCGACCTGATCACCGTCGACGACATCGGGCTCCTGCCCGTCTCCCCGGACGCCACCAAGGGCTTCTACCGGCTGGTCGATGCCGCATGAGGGGCCGACCACCAAGACCGTACGGAGGGCGGCAGTCAGCCGTCTGTGCATCAACGCGACCATGTGCGTTGTCGCATAAATCGAGGGCTGTGCGGGCCGCTCTTGCCTGGAGTGGACTCGAAGCAGTTGGCTTGGGTCCCATGAAGTACACGCAGCTCGGACGCACCGGACTCAAGGTCAGCCGACTCGTACTCGGCACGATGAACTTCGGTCCGCAGACAGACGAACCGACCAGCCACGGAATCCTGGACGCCGCCCTCGACGCAGGTCTGAATTTCGTGGATACGGCCAACGTATATGGGTGGGGTGAGGACAAGGGGCGCACCGAGGAGATCATCGGCACCTGGTTCGCCGGGGGTGGTGGCCGGCGCGAGAAGACGGTCCTGGCCACCAAGGTCTACGGCTCCATGTCCCGCGAGGGCGACACCTGGCCCAACGAGGACCGGCTGTCGGCCCTGAACATTCGCCGGGCCGTCGAGGCCAGCCTCAAGCGGCTCCAGACCGACTACATCGACCTCTATCAGTTCCACCACATCGACCGTCGGACCCCCTTCGAGGAGATCTGGCAGGCCGTCGACGTGCTCATCCAGCAGGGCAAGATCCTCTACGCGGGCTCCTCCAACTTCCCCGGCTACAAGATCGCCCAGGCCAACGAGACGGCCGCCCGGCGCGGCATGGTCGGCCTGGTCAGCGAGCAATGCCTCTACAACCTCGCCGAGCGGCGCGCGGAGATGGAGGTCATCCCGGCGGCCCAGGACTACGGCCTCGGAGTCATCCCCTGGTCCCCGCTGCACGGCGGCCTGCTCGGCGGGGTCATCAAGAAGGAGGTCGAGGGCGGTCGCCGCGCCTCCGGCCGATCGGCGGACGCGCTGGCCAAGAGTTCCGTACGGGCGCAGGTGCAGGCGTACGAGGACCTGCTCGACAAGCACGGCTTGGAGCCCGGCGAGGCCGCCCTGGCCTGGCTGCTGACCCGTCCGGGCGTGACGGGCCCCATCGTCGGCCCGCGCACCGCCGAGCAGCTGGAGAGCGCCCTGCGCGCGCTGGAGCTGGAGCTCGGCGAGGAGGTGCTGGCCGGGCTGGACGAGATCTTCCCCGGACCGGGACCGTCCCCGGAGGCCTTCGCCTGGTGATCAGGTAGCCGTACGTACGGCGGTCGTCGTCCCTTCGCCCTGGGCGGCGACCACCTCCTACTCAATCTGGCGTTAAAGTGCCTGCTTGGCCGTTTCGAAGTAGTTGATACCGGCGTCGAGGGCCGTGTCCATGAGGGCGTGGCTCTCCGCCTCGCCCGTCTGGGGGCCGAAGTTCATGGTGCCGAGGACAAGTCGGCTGACCTTGAGACCGGTGCGTCCGAGCTGCGTGTACTCCATGGGCCACTAGCCAACTCCTTCGAGTGCGCTCGAAGCAAGACCCGCCCGTGAAGGGCGTGTTACGTGTCCTGCCGGGGCCGGTACGGGCCGCCCAGGCCCCAGGCCTGGTGGAGGACCGCCGCGAACTCCCCGGCCAGGCGGTGCTCGCCGGAGGCGTTGGGGTGCGTGCCGTCGTAGGTGTCCCGGTCGATCTCGTACGCCTGCGGGCGCGCGGCCAGCAGGATCGGCGAGGCGGGGGTCGACAGGTCGGCGACGGCCTTGGCGAGCAGCTCGTTGAAGAGCTCGACCTGCCGCGCGAAGGGCGCGTCGTCCCGGGCCCGGACGTTGGGTATGACGGGCAGCAGGACCATCCGTATCCCGGGCCGGGCGGCGCGGGCGCCCTCGACGAACCGGCGGACGTTGGCGGCGGTGCCCTCGGCGGCGGTGTAGAAGCCCAGGTCGATCAGGCCGAGGGAGACCAGCAGCACGTCGGCCCCGGCGCTGCTGACGGCGGGCCCGATGACCGGGGCCATGTGCTGCCAGCCCTCGCCCCAGCCGGCCAGGTGGCGGCGGGCCCCGACGGGGAAGCCGGGGTCGGCGTAGGCGTCGCTGGTCGGCGCGTCCGAGCGGGGGTCGTAGAGCCCGCTGCGGGGGCCGACGATCTCGTACGGGCCGCCGAAGGTGGTGTCGAGGTGCTGCCACAGCCGGTAGCGCCAGGTGTAGTCGCCGGCGCGTCCGATGGTCATGGAGTCCCCGACGAACATGAAACGCATCCGGTCATCTTCGCGGATCACCGGGCCGCGGCCCCTGTGATGCCGGACACGCGGGGCGGGCTGGCAGGGTAGGGGGATGCGCCCGCACCTGCTGCCCCTGACCGCCGCCGCTGCTGCTCTCGCCCTGCTGCCCTCGGGCGCCGCCGCCTCCGGGTCCGCCGCGTCCGGATCCGCTGCGTCGGGGTTCACGATCACCGACCCCCGGATCAAGGAGTCGAGCGGGCTCGCGGCCAGCCGGATCCACCCCGGTGTCTACTGGACGCACAACGACAGCGACGACGGCCCGTACGTGTACGCCGTGGACTCCGCGACCGGGAAGACCGTCGCACGGATCACCCTGACGGGCATCGGCAAGCCCCGGGACGTCGAGGGGATCTCGCTGGGCCCGGACGGGCGGCTGTACGTCGGCGACATCGGGGACAACCTGGGCGGCTCCTGGAACCACGTGTGGATCTACCGGTTCGCCGAGCCGAAGACGCTCGGGGACACCACCCTCAAGGCCGAGCAGTTCACGGTGAAGTACGCCGACGGGCCGCGCAACGCGGAGGCGCTGATGGTGCACCCGGTGACGGGTCGGGTGTACATCGCGAGCAAGGACGAACGGGCCGGCGGGCTCTACGAGGGCCCCGAGGCGCTGTCCGCCTCCGGCACGAACACCTTCCGTCGGATCGGGGACGTCCCGTGGGTCACGGACGGGGCGTTCTCCCCGGACGGGGGGCGGCTCGCGCTGCGGGGGTACTTGTGGGCGAAGACCTACCCGTGGAAGGACGGGCGGCCCACCGGGGACGGAGAGACGGTGGCCGCGCCGTGGCAGGGGCAGGCGGAGTCGGTGACGTACACGGCGGACGGGACGACGCTGATGTTCGGGGCGGAGGGGGCGAACAGCCGGGTCGTCGCCGTGCCGGTCGCCTCCGGCGCCAAGCCGTCGCCGTCAGCCTCCGGCTCGGCCGCTCCCGCTCCCGCTCCGGCCCCGGGCGCGCCCGCCGGGCCCGAGGGCGGGAGCTTCACGAAGGGCGCGCTCGTCCTGGTGGCGGCCATCACGCTGACCCTGGCCGCGAAGCGGCTCCTGCGGCGCCGGCCCAGGGCCTGACCCTCCGGGTCGGGACCCGTCCGGTCCCGGGTGCCGGTGGGTGGGCCCTGCGGGGCGGAGTCCCCTACCCGCCCTTCCACCGTTCCCCGGGCTCTGCCCGGACCCGGTCCTCAAGCGCCGGACGGACTGAACCACTCACGGGGCTCCGCCCTGACAGCGGCTAGACCGCCCGGTCCTCGTCCAGGCGGTACTCCTCGGCGTCCGCGTGGTAGCCGTACAGCTCTCCGTAGCGGCCCCAGTCCGTCGCCGTCTCCAGCTGCCGTTCCAGTTGCTCGCTCGTGTAGTGGTGCGAGAGGAGGTCGCGGAAGAAGCCGGCCCGCTGCGTGCCGCCGCGCGAGCGCTGCAGGGTGGTGTGGATCAGGTGGACCAGCGGGACCTCCACGGCCCCTTCCGCGAACAGCTCCTTCGACTCCTGCACGTCGGCCCCCGCGAAGGCGGTGCCGCGCGCGGTCAGGACGAGGTGCAGGTCCCGTACCTCGGCGAGGCCCAGCAACTCCAGCCCGTCCACCAGGGGCAGGACGTCGTCCACCTCCAGGCCCAGTTCGTCGGCGAGGTCGGCGAGGTCCTCGCTGCCGTCGCCGGCGCCCCGCTGGAGCACGATCTCGGCGAGGCCCGCCATCCCGTCGACGCTGGCCGCCGGGAGCGGGGTGTTGGCCGGGGTGCGCTTGGCCGGCGGGGCCGCGGCCGGCGTCTTGGCGGTGCGGCCGGTCATCACCGCGTACACGGCGTCCACGATCCGCTCGAAGTCGGCGCCGCCCCGGTCCCGGGGCCGGGCCAGGTCCACGGCGAAGGTCTCCTGGATGGTTCCGTAGGGCCGCGAGCCCAGCACCACCACCCGGTCGGCCATCAGCACCGCCTCCTCGATGTTGTGCGTGACCAGCACGACCGCCTTGGCGGGGAAGCGGTCCGAGGCCCACAGCTCCATCAGCTCGCCGCGCAGGTTCTCGGCGGTGAGCACGTCGAGGGCGGAGAACGGCTCGTCCATCATCAGCACGTCCGGCTCCACGACGAGCGCCCGGGCGAAGCCGACGCGCTGGCGCATCCCGCCGCTGAGCTCCTTCGGGTAGGCCGACTCGAAGCCGTCGAGGCCGATCAGGTCGATCGCCTCCACCGCCTGCCGGGCCCGCGTCCCGCGGTCCACGCCCTTGGCTTCCAGGCCCAGTTCCACGTTCTGCTGCACCGTCAGCCAGGGCAGCAGCGCGAACGTCTGGAACACCATCGCCGTGCCCGGGTTCGCCCCGCGCAGTTCCTCGCCCCGGTAGGTGACCGAGCCGGAGCTGGCGGGGATCAGGCCGGCCAGGCAGCGCAGCAGGGTGGACTTGCCGCTGCCGGACTTCCCGAGGAGGGCGACGATCTCGCCCTCCCGGATCTCCAGGTCGATGCCGCCGAGCACGGGCAGTTCCCCGTCGGCGCCGGCGTAGGACTTGGTGAGGGCGGCGGCCTGGAGGATCGTGGTCGCGGTCATTCGGGGCGGGCTCCTCGGTCGGGGCGGTCAGAGGGAGTAGCGGCGCTCCGCGAGCCGGTACAGGGGCCGCCAGAACAGCCGGTTGAGCCCGACGACGTACATGCTCATGACGGCGATCCCGGCGATCAGCTCGGGGAAGTCACCGGCCTCGGTGGCGTGGAAGATGTACGCGCCCAGGCCGGTCGCGGACAGGGTCGTCCCGGCGAAGGTGACGACCTCGCCGACGATGGAGGCGTTCCAGGCGCCGCCCGAGGCCGTGATGCCGCCGGTGACGTACGAGGGGAACACGGCCGGGATGATCAGGCGCTTCCAGCGCTGGAGCCCGCGGACGCCGAGGTCGTCCATGGCCTCCTTGAGGTCGGAGGGGATGGCCATGGCTCCGGCGATGGCGTTGAAGAGGATGTACCACTGCGCGCCGAGGGCCATCAGCAGGACGCAGCCGATGTTGATGTCCAGCCCGGTCTTGAGGAAGAACCAGACGGCCACCGGGAAGAGCAGGTTCGCGGGGAAGCTCGCCAGCACCTGCACCACGGGCTGGGCGGTCTTCGTGAGCCGGGGCGAGGAGCCGATCCACACGCCCACGGGCACCCACACGACGGTGGCGGCGGCGACGAGCACGATCACCCGGACGAAGGTGATCAGCCCGAGCACGAGCGGCTCCCCGAAGACCCCGAGGCCGGTCTCGCGCTGGAGGTAGCGCACCAGGTCGTACAGGCCCCACAGGATGACGGCTCCGGCGATCACGGTGAAGACCACGTCGCCGGTCCGGCGGCGGGCCGGGTCCACGGACAGCGCCCTGTCGTCGCGGCCCAGTACGCGGGCGGCCCGGCCGGTGGCGTCGCGGGCGGGGGCGGTGGCCCGGCCGAGCAGGCGGGGCCAGTGGGAGCGGCGCAGGAAGTCCAGTACGCAGCTGCGCTGGACGTCGGTGGACTCCGACTGCTCGTTCTTGTACTTCTCCGCCCAGGCCGTCAGGGGCCGCCAGAAGAAGAAGTTGACGGTGACGATGGTGACGGTCATCGCGAGGATGACCCAGCCGACCTTCCCGAGGTCCCCCTCGCCGATCGCGGTGCCCGCGTACGAGCCGAGGCCCGGGACGGCGTAGTCGTGCCCGGAGACGGAGACCGCCTCGGAGGCCACCAGCATGAACCAGCCGCCGGCGAAGCTCATCATGCCGTTCCACACCAGGTCGATGACCCCGGCGGGGACCTCCACGCGCCAGAAGCGCATCCACCGGGTGAAGCCGAACGAGCGGGAGACTTCGTCGAGTTCACGGGGAAGCGAGGTCAGGGTGGCGTAGAACCCGAAGGTCATGTTCCAGGCCTGCGAGGTGAAGATGGCGAAGACGACGGCGCATTCGAGGCCGAGGAGCGAGCCGGGGAAGAGCGCGACGAAGAAGGTGACGAGGACGGAGAGGAAGCCGAGGACCGGGACGGACTGGAGGATGTCCAGGGCCGGGATCAGCACCCGCTCCAGGCGGCGGCTGCGGGCGGCGGCGTAGGCGTAGCCGAAGGTGAAGACGACGGAGGCGAGCAGCGCGATGAACATCCGCAGGACGCTGCGGGCCGCGTAGTACGGGAGCTTCGCGGGGTCCGTGTCCACGTCGGGGACGTCGGCGGGGTCGAAGTTGACCGTGGTGCCCTCGCCGACCCGGAGGATCGTGTACCCGAGGACCAGGAAGGCGGCCGCCACGGCGAAGTCCACCCACGACAGGCGGGTCCGGGTGGGGGCCGCCTGCCCGGTGTGGGTCTCGGGGCGCGGGGAGGTCTTCATCCCGCCCAGCGGATCACGCCTGACGGCCCGTCGCGCCCCGAGTCACCCGTCCGGGCGAGCCGGGGCCGCGCCCGGCCCCGGCTCGCCCGGACGGGGGGGTCGGTCAGGAGTGGCCGAGGTCCGCGGCGAGGGGGTCCGTGGTCAGGACCGAGCCGGAGTCGGGGGACGGGCGCAGGACGAACTCGTCCGAGGCCATCGAGTCCAGGACGGGCGGCGCCGGTCGCGGCGTCTTCGGCATGACCGCGGCTTCCGAGTGGCCGCCGCAGCCGTAGGACAGGGAGACCAGCCGGCCGTCCGCCGGTCCGAACTCGTTCGCGCAGACGCCGAACGCCTGGCCCAGCGAGCCGCCGATCGCGACGAGGAAGCCGCACGACACGCAGGAGGCGGGAGCCGCCTGCGCCATCGGGGTCTTCGCGCCGAAGGACTCGTCCCAGCGGTCGGCCGCGCTGTGCAGCCCGTAGCGGGAGAGCACGCGCGCCCGGCGCATGCCCAGCTCCTCCGCCACCGAGGTGATGGAGCCGCGTACGGGCACCACCGCGCGGTCGGTGACGTCGGCGTCCTCCGCCTCGACCAGCTCGGCCATCTCGGCGGACACCACCGAGTTCGGCGGCGGGGCGTCCTCGCCCGACCAGCCCGCCTCCAGCCGCAGGTCCTCGGCGTCCGTGGGGAGCAGGTCGCCCGGGCCCATGTCGCCCGGCCGCAGCCGCTCGCTCCACGGCACCCACTCGGGAGCCAGCAGGGCGTCGTCGCCCGGCAGCAGCACCGTTTCGTCGAGGGTGACGTTCTTCGCGCGGGACGCACGCGTCACCGTCACGGCCCAGCGCCAGCCGCGGTAGCCGGGGTCCTTGCACTCGAAGAAGTGCGTGACGACCCTGTCACCTTCCGCGATGGCGGCGGTGTGCTCGCCCACCACTCCTGGGTGGGCGGCCTCTTCGGCCGCCGCTCGGGCGAGGTCTACCGCCTCGACGCACAGGCGGTCGGGGGTACGGCTTCGCGTCGTCGCAGCACTCACAGGTCTCGTTCTCTCCTACGCCGTCTCACGAGTGCGCCGTCCGTACTTGTCGTCCACAACGACCCGTCGGCTGTCCCTACGTAGCGCGGGCGGAGCGGACCAGGGGGCCGCGTCGACGTCCGCGCCCGATCGGGTTCCAGGGCGCACCTACCTGCGATCCATTCTGCGGGATCGCGAAGAGGCGCGCGGCCAGGAGCAACCGCCGGTGGCGCGCTACGCACGCTACCTCCTCCGGCGCCCTGGGCCCACATGCAAGGTCCGATTCGCGGACACCCGCGGCCAACACGGGTCGCGGCCGGGCCCCCGCGACGCGCCGGGAAGGGTCCCGGGGGGCCGAGTGGGGCACTATGGCCACGTGGCACCCGTACGGTCGTCCGATGACGGCTCGGGACCGGCCAGGCGGGCCGGCCGGGCCATGGGGCGTGCCCTGCACCTGCCGTTCACGGGCACGGCCCGCGGGATCCGGCGGGCCACGCACGCGCACGGGGCGGGCGAATCGGGCCTCGGCAAGCTGATCGAGCTGCACGCGATCAACGGCGCCGGTGATGTGATGATCACAGTCGCCCTCGCCTCCACCGTCTTCTTCTCCGTCCCCACGGACGAGGCACGCGGCCGAGTGGCCCTGTACCTCGCCATCACGATGGCCCCCTTCACCCTGCTGGCCCCGGTGATCGGCCCCCTGCTGGACCGGCTGCCGCACGGGCGGCGGGCCGCGATGGCCGGCGCGATGCTCACGCGGGCCCTGCTGGCCGTGATGATGTCGGGCGCGGTCGCCACGGGCGGCCTGGAGCTGTACCCGGCCGCCCTCGGGGTCCTCGTCGCCTCCAAGGCCTACGGGGTGGTGCGCAGCGCGGTGGTCCCCCGGCTCCTCCCACCCGGATTCTCCCTGGTCAAGGCGAACTCCCGGGTGACGCTGGCCGGCCTGCTGGCCACCGGCGCCGCCGCGCCCGTGGGCGCCGCCCTGCACACGATCGGGCCGCCGTGGCCGCTCTACGGGGCGTGCGCGATCTTCATCTGGGGCACCTTCGCGGCGTTCACCCTCCCGCACAAGGTCGACGAGGCGAAGGGCGAGCGCCGGGCCCGGCTGTCCACCCACGAGGCCCACTCGAAGCGGCCGGGGCTGCGGACGGTCAGCCGGCCGGTGCTGTGCGGGCTGCTGGCGAACGCGTCGATGCGCGGGCTGTCCGGGTTCCTGATCTTCTTCCTGGCGTTCCTGCTGCGCGAGCACCCGCTCGCCGGGCAGAGCGCGGCGGTGTCGCTGGGCATCGTCGGCGTCTCGGCGGGCGTCGGCAACGCCTGCGGGACGGCCGTCGGGGCCTGGCTCCGGGCCCGCGCGCCCGAGGCGATCATCGCCGCCGTGCTGTCCCTCACCCTCGCGGTGGCCGTGCTCGCGGCGGTCTTCTTCAGCGGGGTGTTCATGGCCGTCCTGGGTGCGACGGCCGGGTTCTGCCAGGCCCTCGCGAAGCTCTCGCTGGACGCGATGATCCAGCGCGACGTGCCCGAGGCCGTCCGCACGTCGGCCTTCGCCCGCTCGGAGACCCTGCTCCAGGTGGCCTGGGTGCTGGGCGGCTCGATCGGCATCGCCCTCCCCCTGAACGGCGTCCTCGGCATGTCGGTGGCCGCGGTGGTGGTCGCCCTGGGCACGGCGATGGCGCTGCGCGGCTTCCTCACGTCCCCGCGGCACACCCACTCGGGCGCGCAGCGACCGCGAGTGGCATAGCCGAATCCAGCCCCGCCGGCGTGTGAGGCGCGGGGTCCGGGGCGGAGCCCCGGGAAGCCCGGCGCAGCCGGGGGCGCTTGCGCCACGGCGCCGCACCGGTGCGGGTCCCGCCCGCGGAGCGCGCCGCACCGTAGGACCCCGTGCAGCAAGGCACGCCACCCGCCCGATAGCCTTCGGCTCATGACCGCACCGCTTTTCTCGGGTAGGGCCCGCCGCAGCGTCGCGGCCCTCGGAGCCGTTTCCGCCGGCCTCCTCCTCCTTTCCGCCTGTGACAAGCCGACGCCGCTGGCGACCGTGACGGTCGGCACCTCGTCGGTGTCCACCGAAGCCGCCTGCAGCGACAGCACGGAGCTCAAGGCCGAGAAGGTCCAGGAGTGCTTCGGCGACCTGAAGCACGCCAAGAACATCGACTACGGCCGCGGCGACACGCTGCGCCTCGGTGTCGAGCCGGACGTCGTCGAGGAAGGCAAGAAGTGGCAGGCGGTCCTCGACGGGCAGCCGATCACCGAGCCCTCCTCCAACACCTACCGCAGCTTCCCCGGCGCCGACCTGTTCGCCACCGGCGGCCAGGGCGAGGCCCCGGCCTCCAAGAAGCTGAACATCGTCCAGGTCTCCGAGGACGGCAAGCCCCTCGCCGTCTGGGCCTTCAACGTCAAGCTCAAGTAGTCACACACCCACCATGCGCGCGCTCATCGTGACCGCGGTGACGGCGGAGGCCGACTCCGTCGTCCGAGGCCTGTCCGGCCCCGCCGACGCCTCCGAGCCGCGCACCCTCCCCGGCGGTTACCTCATCCACCGCCGGGGAGCCTTCGACGTGCTGGTCGCCGGCGTCGGCCCGGCCGCCGCGGCCGCCGGGACCGCGACCGCCCTGGCGCTCGCGCCCGCCCCGGACGGCTACGGCCTCGTCGTCTCCGCCGGCATCGGCGGCGGGTTCGCGCCCGCCGCCCCGACCGGCACCCTCGTGGTCGCCGACGCGATCGTCGCCGCCGACCTGGGCGCCGAGACCCCGCAGGGGTTCCTGACCGTCGTGGAACTCGGCTTCGGCCGCAGCGTGCACCTGCCTCCCGCAGAGCTCGCCGCGCGCGCCGCCGAGGCGACCGGGGCACTGCTCGCGCCCGTCCTGACCGTCTCCACCGTCACCGGCACCGCCGCCCGTACGACCGCCCTCGCCGCCCGGCACCCGCTCGCCGGGGCCGAGGCGATGGAGGGATTCGGGGTCGCCGAGGCCGCCGCCGCGCACGGGCTGCCCGTACTGGAGGTCCGTGCCGTCTCCAACGCCGTGGGCCCCCGGGACCGCGACGCCTGGCGGATCGGCGAGGCGCTGACGGCGCTGGCCGACGGCTTCCGGGCACTGGGACCCGTACTCGCTTCCTGGGGAGGACCCTCATGACCGGAACAGGCGCCGACCCGGCACGGCCCGTGCGGATCGCGTACTCGCCCTGCCCGAACGACACCTTCGTCTTCGACGCCTGGGCCCACGGCCGGGTCCCCGGCGCGCCCGCCCTCGACGTCACCTTCGCGGACATCGACGTCACCAACGGCATGGCCGAGCGCGGCGAGCTCGACGTGCTGAAGGTCTCCTACGCCGTCCTGCCGTGGGTCCTGGAGGAGTACGCGCTGCTCCCCTGCGGCGGCGCGCTGGGCCGTGGTTGCGGGCCCCTTGTGCTCGTAAAAGACCGCGGTCCGACCCGGGAGCCGGGCCTGGACCTGGCCGGCAAGACGGTCGCGGTCCCGAGCGAACGCTCCACCGCCTACCTGCTGTTCCGCCTGTGGGCCGCCGACGTGCTGCCCGAGGGCGTCGGCAAGGTGGTCGTCCTCCCCTTCCACGAGATCATGCCCGCCGTGCGGGACGGCCGGGTGGACGCCGGACTGGTCATCCACGAGGCCCGGTTCACCTACCGGGACTACGGACTGCACTGCCTGGCCGACATGGGCGAGCACTGGGAGTCCACGACCGGCCTGCCGATCCCGCTCGGCGCGATCATCGCGAAGCGCTCCCTGGGCGCGGACGCGCTGCGCGCGCTCGCCGACTCGGCCCGTACGTCGGTCCGGATGGCCTGGGCCGACCCCGAGGCGTCCCGGCCCTACGTACGGGCGCACGCGCAGGAGCTGGACCCGGCCGTCGCCGACCAGCACATCGGGCTGTACGTCAACGAGTTCACCGCCGACCTCGGCGAAGCCGGCTACGCGGCCGTGCGCGGGCTGCTGACCCGGGCGGCCGCGGAGGGTCTTGTTCCGGCCATCGCAGCCGACGCGCTGCAGTTCCCGTAGGACATGAACGTGCCCCGCGGCCCTGGTGGGCGGCGGGGCACGGTCGTGCGCCGGGCTCAGACGTCCAGCTGGTCGGCCACCGCGCGCAGCATGCCGGCGATCTTCCCGCCCTGCGCCTTGTCGGGGTAACGGCCCCGCTCCAACTGCTGCGTGACGTTCTCCAGGACGGTCGTGAGGTCCTGCACGATGGAGGCGAGCTCGTCCGGCTTGCGCCGCTGCGCGGCTGCTACGGAGGGGGCCGGCTCCAGGACGCTCACCGAAAGTGCCTGGTCACCGCGCTGCCCCGCGACAACGCCGAACTCGACGCGCTGGCCGGGCTTGAGCGCGTCCAGCCCGTCGGGGAGCACCGACGAGTGGACGAAGACGTCGCCGCCGTCGTCGCGGGAGAGGAAGCCGAAGCCCTTCTCACTGTTGAACCACTTGACCTTGCCGGTAGGCACGTCCGTCCTCTGTCCTTGCGTTCGTCGGGTGGGAAGCGGGCCGCAGGCCCGCACCTCTCAGGCTAGTTGCCCCTCTCCGGGTGACAAGACGTTCCCCGGTCCTTCGCGGGTGACCGCTCCGGCCAGGGAACTACCCTGGTCGAGTGACTGTTACTCCTCAGCCCGAGACCCCTCAGCCCGAGCAGGGCGCCGACGACACCGCCCGCCCCGGCGACGGGCTCGTCAAGGCCGGCGGCATCGTCTTCATCGCCGGCGCCGTCGCCACGCTCGCCACGATGGCCCCGCTCTTCCTCGACGTGGACCCGTTCCCCTCGTACGCGTGGGCCGTGTGCATGCTCATGGGCGTCGGCTTCGCGATCTCGGCGGCGGGCGTTCTGCGCTCGGCCGCCGCGCAGCGGACGGCGGCCCGCGCCTCGCAGGCGTAGGGCCGGCGCGGCAGGGTCGCGGTCAGGCGGTCCGGGTGCGCTCGTACGCCTCGAGCCAGGCCGGCAGCTCCGTGAGGTCCGCCAGGACCACGTCCGCGCCCGCCTCCCGCAGTTCGGGCTCCGGGCAGGGGCCGGTGGGGACCGTCACCGACACCGCTCCGGCCGCGCGGGCGCCCCGGACGTCGCCGACGTGGTCGCCGACGTAGACCTGGGCCTCGTACTCGCGCAGGGCGACCGCCTTGGCCTCCGCCCACAGCCAGCCGATGACCGCGTCGGGCTTGATCCCCAGGTGGTCCAGGTGCATACGGGCGTTGGGCTCGTGCTTGGCGGTGACGACGATCGCGCGGCCGCCGAGGGCCCGGACCGCTTCGACCGCCTCGCGGGCGCCGGGCATCGCCGGAGTCGGCTCGATGGCGTGTGTGGGATAGATCTCCCGGTAGCGGTCGGCCATGGCGGGGATCTCCGCCTCCGGGAACCAGTGCGCGAGCTCCTCCTCCAGCGGCGGCCCGAGCCGCGTGACGGCCGCGTCGGCGTCGATGTACGCACCCGTCTCCGCCGCGAGCGCCCGGTAGGCGGCCCTGATTCCAGGCCGGGAGTCGATGAGGGTCATGTCGAGGTCGAATCCGACGGTCAGCTGCGTCTCGGGGCTCATGCCCCCATTGTGCCGAGCCGGGCACTGCGGACGGGAACGTAGACTTAGCCTCGCCTTACCAGACAGTGAAATTCGGTGACATGTCAGCCCCCGCTCCCGCGGCCCCCGAGGCTCCCCCGGCTCCCGTCCCCGCCGCCCCCGCCGTGGTCCGGCGCGCCCTGACGACCCGTCGCATCGCATGGACGGCGGCCGGCCTCGCCGCGCTGCTGTGCGCGGTGCTCCTCAGTCTGGCCGTCGGCGCCCGCGCCATCGCGCCGGGCGAGGTCTTCGACGCGCTCTTCCGGGGTGCGACCGGGCCGGACGCCGAGGTCGTGCGCACGCTGCGCGTACCGCGCACCCTCATAGCCCTGATGGTCGGCGCGGGCCTCGCCCTCGCCGGGACCGCGCTCCAGGGCATCACCCGCAACCCGATCGCCGACCCCGGCATCCTCGGCATCAGCCAGGGAGCCGGGGTCGCTGTCGTCTGCGCCATCGCCTTCGCGGGGGTCCACACCCTGAGCGGCTACGTGTGGTTCGCCTTCGCGGGCGCCGCCGTCGCCTCGGTCGCCGTGTACGCCGTCGCCTCCGGCGGCCGCGGCGGGGCGACCCCCGTCAAGCTGGCGCTGGCCGGGGCCGCGATCAACGCCCTGCTGGTGTCGGTCACCATGGGCGTCCTCACCACGAAGGCCTCGGCGCTGGACGAGTTCCGCTTCTGGCAGGTCGGCTCGATCGCCGGGCGCGACGTCTCCGTCGTCCACCAGATCTGGCCGTTCCTGCTGGTCGGCGCGGTACTCGTGGTGTCGGTGGCGCGCGGCCTGGACGCGCTCGCGCTGGGCGAGGACCTCGCGAAGGGGCTCGGGCAGAACGTCGGGGCCGTGCGGATCGTCGGCGGCCTCGGCGCCACCGTCCTCACCGGCGCCGGGGTCGCCGCGGCCGGGCCGATCGCCTTCGTCGGGCTGGCCGTACCGCACCTCGCGCGGGCTCTCGTCGGCAGCGACCACCGGTGGGTGCTGCCGATGGCGGCCCTGATCGGCCCGGTGATGCTGCTCGTCGCGGACGTCCTCGGGCGGATCGTGGTGCCGCCCGGCGAGGTCCCGGCCGGGGTGATGACCGCGCTGATCGGCGTGCCGTTCCTGGTCGCGCTGGTCCGCCGCAAGACGGTGGTGGCGGCATGAGCGTCAGCACCCGGGAACGGGTCCTCCCCGCCGGCTACGGACTCCTCCGCGACCGCTCGGGCCGGGGCTCCTTCCTCCTGCACCGCCGGGCGGCCGCCGCGGCGCTCTGCCTGGCCCTGCTCCTCGCGGCGGTGTGCGTCGCGTACCTCTCCGTCGGCGAGTCCTTCGTCGCCCCCGGCGAGGTGGTGAAGGTCCTCCTCGGACAGCCCTCCCCCGACGACCTGGTCGTCGGCACCCTGCGACTGCCCCGGATGACGGTGGGCCTGCTGGTCGGCCTGGCCTTCGGCGTGGCCGGCGCACTGATCCAGACCGTCGCCCGCAACCCGCTCGCCTCCCCCGACATCATCGGCATCAGCCAGGGCGCGAGCGCCGTCACGGTGGCGGCGCTGACCTTCGGCGTCACCTCGTACACGGTCCTCCCGTACCTCTCGGTCCTCGGCGGGATGGCCGCGGCAGCCCTCGTGTACGTCTTCGCCTGGCGGGGCGGCCTGCACGCCACCCGCTTCGTCCTCATCGGCATCGGCTTCGCCATAGCCCTGCGGTCGGTGACCACCCTCCTCATGACCAAGGGCGACTACCTGGTCGCGCAGCAGGCGCAGATCTGGATGACGGGCTCCCTCAACGGCCGCGGCTGGGACGTGGCGACCCCCCTCGCGTGGGTCCTGCTCGCCCTCCTCCCCGGCATCCTGTGGGCGGCCCGCGCCCAGCGCACGGTCTCCCTCGACGACGACACGGCCACGGCCCTGGGCGTCCGGCTGGGCCGGGTCCGCCTCGGCCTCGTCGCCCTCGGCGTGATCCTCGCCTCCGTGGCCACGGGCGCGGCCGGCCCGGTCGACTTCGTGGCCCTGCTGGCCCCCCAGATCGCCCGCCGGATGACGCGCACCGCCCAGATCCCCCTCCTCTGCTCCGCCCTGACGGGTGCGGTGATCGTCGTCCTGGGCGACCTCCTCGCCCGCAAGCTCCTCTCCCCGACCGAACTCCCGGTGGGCGTGCTGACGGCCGCCGTCGGAGCCCCGTACCTGATCTGGCTGATCATGCGCAGCCGTAGTGGAGGCAAGCCGTGAGCCGTCTGTCCGCGCGGGAACTGACCCTCGCGTACGAGGACCGGGTGGTCGTCGAGGACCTGGACCTGGCCGTCCCGGACGGCAAGGTGACGGTGATCGTCGGCCCGAACGCGTGCGGCAAGTCGACGACGCTACGGGCCCTGGGACGGCTGCTCCGCCCCCGCTCGGGGTCGGTCGTGCTCGACGGCGAGGCCCTGTCCTCCCTCCCCACCCGGCGCATCGCCCAGGCCGTCGGACTGCTCCCGCAGTCCCCCTCGGCCCCGGAGGCGATCACGGTCGCGGACCTGGTGGCGCGGGGCCGCCAGCCGCACCAGCACTGGTGGCAGCAGTGGTCGGAGGCGGACGAGCGGGCGGTCGTCGACGCGATGGCCCGGACCTCGGTCGCGGACCTGGCGGACCGGCCGGTGGACGCGCTGTCGGGCGGGCAGCGGCAGCGGGTCTGGATCGCGATGGCTCTCGCCCAGGACACGGACATCCTGCTCCTCGACGAGCCGACGACGTTCCTGGACATCGCCCACCAGGTCGAGGTGCTGGACCTGGTCCGCCGCCTCAACCACGAGCGGGGCCGGACGGTGGTCGCCGTCCTCCACGACCTCAACCAGGCGGCGCGGTACGCGGACCACTTGGTGGCGATGAAATCGGGCCGGGTGGTGGCGGAGGGCCCGCCGGCGGATGTCGTCACCGCCGACCTGGTCCGCGAGGTCTTCGGCCTCGCCTCGATCGTCATCCCCGACCCGGTGACGGGCTCCCCCCTGATCATCCCCACGTCCCCCTGGGCCGCCCCCGCGCCTGCTCCGTCTTGACGCACCCCTCGCACGGCGCGGCCCTGGCGGGCCTCCCCGGCTTCGCGCCGCTGCGCCTGACTCCGTCCGGCGGTGCCTGGTCGGGGTGTTCGCCACCGCCGTCCCGGCGTGGGCCCGGTGGGCGGGTGCGGGTGGAACGGCCCTGCGGGGCGAAGTCCCCTACCCGCCCTTCCACCGTTCCCCGGGCTCCGCCCGGACCCGCGCCTCAAACGCCGGCGAGGCTGAGAGGGCCCCCGGGCTCTGCCCGGACCCGGTCCTCAAACGCCGGACGGGCTGAAAGCAGGCCCCGGGCTGCGCCCGGACCCCCTGGGGCTCCGCCCCAGACCCCGGTCCTCAAACGCCGGACGGCTGAAACGGCACAGCCGGGCCGGAAAAGACCAAGCCCCGGCCGATTGAAGGCGCCCCGCCCGGAGCTGAAGCTCTCCGTCCGGGGCTGCATGTCCCAGTCCGGGGCTACATGCCCCCGTCCGGAGCTAATTCCCCCGCCGGGGCTGCATGTCCCCGTCCGGGGCTGAATATCCCCGTCGGGGGCTGAACCCCGTCGGGGGCTGAACGTCCCCCCGGCCAGGGCCGGGACTGGGCGTCGGGCCGGGGACGGGGGCGGGGTGGGGTGTCGGCCGGGACGTAAAGCGTGATTTGTGGCGCAGAAGAAGCCCGAGCTGCCGAACGTAAGGCACAGGGCGCCTAAATCATGCAGTCCAGGCCGACACCCCACCCCGCCCCCGGCACCGGCCCCACCCGCAGCAAGCGCCGCCCGGCAACACCCCAGCCCCGCCGGCGTTCGAGGCGCAGGGGCCCGGGGACCGGTCCCCGGCAACGGCGCCGCGCGGAGCGGGTCAGCGGCGGCGGGACCGCCAGAAGAGGTAGAGCGCCGAGGACACCGCCGCGGCCCGCGCCAGCCAAGGCAGCAGGCCCTGGAAGCTGCCGCTCAGCGCCTCGTCCGCCAGCGCCTCGCCCCACCGCCCGTTCAGGCGGCCCCACAGCCACACCACCGCCCCCGCGAAGACCACCCCGGGCAGCCCGAAGACCACCCACTTCCGCTCCGCAGGACCCAGCACGCGCGAGGCGTACGCGAGCAGCCAGCCCCCGGCGAGCAGCAGCCAGTACCCGGAGACGGCCCCCGCCACCAGGGCCACCGCCGCGAGCATCAGGAAGACGTGCGGCCTCTGCCTCGGCACAGCCACCGCAGCCACCGCAGCCCCCGGAGCCGCGGTGGCCGCCGCGGCTTCCGCCTTCGCCCGGCGCCGCCGCTCGCGCAGGAACCCCATGAGCGTGGGCCGCCCACCCTCCGCGGCTCCAGGGCCGGAACCCCCCGGCCGCGAGTCCGAGCCCGCATCACCGCCCGCCTCCGCCTCCGCCTCCGCCTCCGCGTCAGAATCCGCGGTCGGCCGCTTCAGCAGTTCCGGGATCTCGATGCCCCCCGCGAAGCCCTCCACCGAAGACCCCGGCCCGACCGTCCACCAGTCGGGCTCCAGCCTCTCGCCCTCACCCAGTTCGTCGAGCCCCGCGAGATGCGGCGACGCCGCCCCCCGCTGCACCGGCACCGCGGAAGCGGAGGGGGCGGAGAGAACCGGGGGGAACGACGTGGCGGCCGCCGCCGCGCCCGTCGTCGACACCGTGTCCAGGACCTCCTCCGGCGTGCCGATCCGCTCCAGGATGCGCCGTACCGCCGCCGGCGTCTCCGGTTCGTACTTGGCCCGCCGCCGGTCGATCTCGTCCCGCAGCCCCGCCACCAGCCGCATCCGGTCCCCCGACGACAGGTGCCTGCGCTGCGCCAAGTCCCCGACCCGGCTCAGATATTCGTAGACCAGATGGTCGCTCTCGATCCCCACGCCCCGGCTCCTCCCGTGCCACCTCCAGCGAAGGTAGCGCGTGCGCCCGTGGAGCGGCCGGGGGCGCAGCGGATACCGTTGACCGGATGGGGACCGGCCGACTGACCGGCCGACGCGACCAGGAGGCGACGACCGTGCCTGACCCGAGCACCGCGGGAAGCGCTCCGCGCTCCCTCGCCGAAGCGCTGCGCGCCCGCGACGACGAGGGGCTCGGCGCCCTGTTGCGCGCCCGGCCGGACCTGCTGAACCCCGTCCCCGGAGATGTGACGCAGCTCGCCACGCGGGCCGGGACGCGGGCTTCGGTGGTGCGCGCGCTGGACCACCTGGACCGGTTCGCGCTGCAGGCCGCCGAGGCCCTCGCCGTGGGGCCGGAGCCCTGCCCGTACGCGGTACTGGAGTCCCTGCTCAGCGGCGACACCGGCACCACCTCCGGCGAGGACAACGGGGCCCGCGCCGAACTCCCCCGGGCCCTGGCGACCCTGCGCGAGCAGGCCCTCGTATGGGGCGACGACGAGCGGCTGCGCCTGGTGCGCACCGCCCGCGAGCTGCTCGCCCCCTCCCCGACGCGGCCCTCCCCCACCGGGCTCGGCCCGACCGTCGCCGAGGCCACCGCGGGCATGTCGCCGACCCGGATCCAGGAGATCGTGGCGGCCGCCGGGCTGCCCGCGACGCACGACCCGGTGTCGGCGGTGACCGCGCTGACGGCCCTGTTCACCGACCCGGAGCGCATGTCGGCGCTGCTGGACGAGGCTCCGGCGGAGGCCCACCAGGTGCTGGGCCGGCTCGTGTGGGGCCCGCCCTACGGGGAAGTGACGCCCCATCCGACGCCCCCGGTGCGCTGGCTGCGCGACCGGGGCCTGCTGCTGCCGGCCTCGGCGCGCACCGTGCTGCTGCCGCGCGAGGTGGCGCTGTACCTGCGCGGCGGGCTCGCGCACCGGGTGACGGAGCCGCTGCCCCCGGAGGTTCCCGCGCACCGCGAGCACCGTCCACAGCTTGTGGACGCGAACGCGGCCGGCCAGGCACTGGCCGCGCTGTCGACGGTCGAGGAGCTGGTGAAGTCCTGGGAGCACGCCGGTCCGCCGGTGCTCCGGGCGGGCGGGCTCTCCGTACGCGACCTGAAGCGGGCCGCGGCCACCCTGGACACCGACGAGCCGTCGGCGGCGTTCTGGATCGAACTGGCCTACTCGGCGGGCTTGCTGGCCAGCGACGGCGAGGCCGACGAACGCTACGCCCCGACCCCCGCCTTCGACGGCTGGCTCGAACTCCCGTCGGCCGAGCGCTGGTCGGTCCTGGCCGCGGCCTGGCTGACCGCGACCCGGACCCCCGGCCTGGTCGGCGAACAGGACGCGAAGGGCCGCACGCTGTCGGTGCTGGGCGCGGAACTGGACCGCTCCGCCGCGCCCGAGGTGCGCCGCCGCGTCCTGAGCCTGCTCGCCGACCTCCCCGAGGGCGGCTCCCCCGACCCGGCCGTGCTCCTCGCCCGCCTCGCGTGGGAGCGGCCCGTGCGCGGTACGAGCGAGCTGCGCTCCCGCCTCGCCCGCTGGATGCTGAGGGAGGCCGAGGTCCTCGGGGTCACCGGCCGGGGCGCGCTCTCCGCGCCCGGACGGGCGCTGCTGGAGGGCCGCGACCCGGCGCCGCTGCTCGCGCCGCTGCTGCCCGAGCCCGTGGACCACGTACTGCTCCAGGCCGACCTGACGGCGGTGGCCCCGGGTCCGCTGCGGCGGGCGGTCGCCGAGGTGCTGGCCGTACTCGCGGACGTGGAGTCCAAGGGCGGGGCCACCGTGTACCGGTTCACGCCCGGTTCGGTCCGCCGCGCCCTCGACGCCGGCCACACCGCCGTCGACCTGCAGTCCTTCCTCACCGAGCACAGCCGGACCCCGGTGCCGCAGCCGCTGTCGTACCTCATCGACGACGTGGCCCGGCGGCACGGGCACCTCCGGGTCGGCGCGGCCTCCTCGTACGTGCGCTGCGACGACGACGGCATGCTGAACGAGATCCTCGCCGACAAGCGGTCCGCGGGCCTCGGGCTGCGCCGCCTCGCCCCGACCGTGCTGGCCGCGCAGGCCGAACCGGGCGCGCTGCTCGACGGGTTGCGGGCCATGGGCTACGCCCCGGCCGCGGAATCCCGTACGGGGGACGTCCTGGTCTCCCGCGCCGACGCCCACCGCACCCCTGCCCGCGCGGTGCCCGTGCCGGTCCGGGACGGGCCGCCGGTCCCGGACGCGACGCTGCTGGGGGCGGCCGTACGCGCGATCCGCGCGGGCGACCTGGCGGCGACGGCGGTCCGCAAGGAGCCGGCGGGAGCGTCCGGGGCGGGCGGCTCCGGCACCCCGGGTGAACTCCCCCGCACGAGCGCGGCGGAGACCCTGGCGACGGTGCAGGCGGCCGCGCTCACCGGCTCGGCGGTGTGGATCGGCTACGTCAACGCAGACGGGGCGGCGAGCCAGCGGGTCATCGCCCCGGTACGGGTGGAGGGCGGCTTCGTCACCGGCTACGACCACACGGCGGACGAGGTGCGGACGTTCGCCCTGCACCGGATCACGGGGGTCGCCGAACTGGCGGAGGACCAGGTCTAGTCGGCGGGGCGGGGGAAATCCGCTGGCCCGGACGGGGTACGGCCCCGCACCCTGGCGTCATGTCCGACGCACCCGTCCAGGCCCCCCGCCAGCCGCTCCCCCGGCATCAGATCCGCGCCTCGCACACCGCCGACACCCTCACCGTGTACCAGGCGTACCGGCCCGGGATCGGGGTGCCGGCCGCCCGTGAGGGCCGTTTTCCGCCCGCCTGGAAGCGGGAGCGGATGACCTGGGTGAAGCCGTCGTTCCTGTGGATGATGTACCGCTGCGGCTGGGCCACCAAGGCCGACCAGGAGACGGTCATCGCCGTCGAGATCACCCGCACCGGCTTCGACCGGGCGCTCGCCGGAGCCTGCCTGTCGCACTACGTCCCCGGCGTGCACGCCGACCGCGCGGCCTGGACGCGGGCGCTGCGCACCTCCCCCGCCCGTGTGCGGTGGGACCCGGAGCGCGATCTGCACTTGAACCCGCTGCCGTACCGCTCGCTCCAACTGGGCCTGTCCGGAACGGCGTCGCGCGCCTACGCCGACGAGTGGACGGTCGCCATCCGCGATGCGACCCCGCTGGCCCGGGAGGTCCACGACCTGCTCCGCTCCGGAGAACCGGAGGCGGCGCGGGCCCTGCTCCCGGTGGAGACGCCCTATCCGGCGGGGCCGCTGGAGCACTTGGGTGCGCAGCACTGAGACAGGCCCCGGCCGTTCCGCCGTCTCCGCAGGTCAGGCGGGCCAACAGGGCCGATTGCGCCTGTTGCACGGCGGTGACATTCCGATGACTGATGGGAGATGCGGCCTGTGTGAAGATCAGCTCATCGCAGCAACGACCGGGGACTGAGACCGGGTCGCCGGCGAGAACCGAGCACCACAGGACCGGCGTTCGACCGCCGGCCACCTCGCCCGGCCCGCTCCGCCTCTGCTCGACCTCTGCTCTGCCTCTCGACCTCTGCTCTGCCTCTCGGCCGCTGCTGTCGCCTGATCTTGATGATTCCTGGGGGAGTCCACCATGTCCGCTCGCACCGCCACCCTCCGCACCGCCTCCGCCTCCGCCGCCGTCGTCGCCGCCGCCATCGCCGGTACCGTCCTGATGCCGATGACGGCCTCCGCCACCGAGGGCAACCACAAGGCGCTGACGACCACGATGAGCGCGCCGGTCCCGAGCGGCCCGCTGACCCGCGGCGGTGCGACGGAGACGTTCGACCTGACGGTGACGAACACGACGGACAAGCCCTCCGCCTACCACCCGTGGATGCTCCTCGACCACACCGGCGGCAGCCCGCTCCAGCAGAGCGACGTGATCTACAAGGTCGAAGCGGTGAGCGCCCCCGCGACCGAGTCCGCGATCGGCCAGCAGGACGGCGAGTGGCAGGGGCTGTTCTACCCGGCGGGCGACAAGGCCGCGGCCGGCTTCGAGATCCCGGCCAAGGGCACGATGGTCTGGAAGGTCACCCTCGGCCTCGGCAAGAGCTACCCGACCCTCAACGGTGACTTCAAGCTGCGCGCGTCGACCTTCGCGAACGAGCTCGCCGACGGCGGTGAGGGCTCCCTGTCCTTCAAGACCAGCCCGGCGTCCAAGCCCGGGACCCTGGAGACCTGGTTCGACCACGTGAGCCCCTGCGCGGACGGCGCGTCCCCCGACTGCCAGGAGATGGACGTGCGGTACCGGGTCACCGGTGACGGCGAGTTCAACTCCGGGCTCGGCACCTGGATCCAGGTGGGCATGCCCGGCCTGGCCGAGGCCGACCTCCGGGGGCGCGTCAAGGTCGACGGCGCCTGGAAGGACCTGGAGGGGGAGACCGGCAACTTCAACCTGCCGGTCATCGCCAAGGGCTTCGGGGCCGCCTCCGGCGACCACATCGTTCGCATGCAGATCAAGCTCGGCCCGGCGGCGCAGCTCAAGAAGCCCACCCCGGTCAAGGTGACCGCCTCCGTCGGCCTGGCCGAGGGCAACACCTACCCCTTCCTCTCCACCGACCAGCAGTTCGAGCTGGGCCCGAAGACCGCCACCCCGCCCGCCTACCCGACGCCCACCCCGCCGGCCTCGCCGGCCCCGACGGCCCCCGCGCCGACCGACCCGGCGCCCGCCGCCCCGGCCCCGACCGGCCCCGCGACCACCGCTCCGGCGGCCACTACGGCCCCGGCCACGGGGAACGCCCCCTCCGCGGCCGGCTCCCTCGCGCGCACCGGCTCGGACTCCGACACCGCCCTGTACTCCGGGCTGGCCGCCGTGCTCATCGGCCTCGGCGGCGCGGCCGCCTGGTTCGCCCGCCGCCGGCGCACCGTCCGCGGCTAGTCACCCCGCACCACCCACCCCGCCACCCCGAAGGGGCCCGGCCCGCGCACCGCGCGGGCCGGGCCCCTTCGGCCGTGCTCACCTCGCCGCGTAGTCGATGCGCTCCGCGTCGAACGGCCACGCCTCGGCGAGCCAGCGCGTGACGGCCTCGTACAGGGTCTTGTCGAGCGCGGCCCGGTCGGCGCGCACCCAGGAACTGACCTGCACGCGCGCCGGATCGTCCTTGGCGGGGTAGATGTAGAGACACCCGATGACCTCGCCGGCCCGGTGCTCCGCGCCCCGCTCCTCCTCGCCCTGCTCCGCTGCCAGGACGCTGTACGTGAATCCCCGCCGTTCGGCGAAGTCCCGCGCGTGGCGCACCAGGTCGGCGAGGTTCGCCTCGGGGCTCATGCCCTCCAGCGGAGGCCAGTCCCCCAGGAACCCGGGCGTCGCGCGCACGTGTTCGATGCTCCCGCTCCAGGCGGCGAGGTCCCTCTCGTTGTGCTCGGGGCCGAGGGGCTCCAGCCGGAAGCCCGCCCCGGCGAGACGGACGGGCACGTCGAACTCCTCGGCCGGCGGCACGAAACCCTGCTGATGAGTAGTCATGCGGCGACCCTACGCAGCCCCGCCCCCCGCGCCCACGGGATATCGGTCCGCGGCCAGCCGGAGCAACTCGTCCACGGACCACTGGTCGTTGACGTGCTCTCCGTACCGCACGGCCAGCACCCTCCCGTCCGGCCCGATCAGCAGGTCGGCGGGCAGCCCGAGCCGCCCGCCCGGCTGCCGCGGGGAGGGGAGCCGCTCCCGGCCCCGCACCACCTCGACGGCGGACCGGGCGATCGCCCGCACCACCGGGCCCCAGGCGCGCGGGTCCAGCAGGGAGCGCGGGGAGGACTCGACGCCGAACTCCCGGTACAGCCTCTTCTCCGGATCGGCGATCACGGCGAAGGGGAAGTCGGCGGTGTGCGAGCGCAGTTCCTCCGCGGCGGAGTGGAAGAGCACGACCTCGCGGATCCCGGCGGCCTCGATCTCCGCGTGGCGCCGGACGACGGACCGCAGGTGGAGGTGGCAGACGGGACAGCCGGCGAAGCGCCGGAACTGCAGATGGACGAGTCGCTCCGGGTCGGGCACGGAGACGGTCCCACCCCCGGCGGACGTGCCGGAGGTGACGGACGTGAGCATGCGTACGGGCACCACGGAACCGGGTTCGAGCACGGGAAACCCCTCCCTCGACAGGCGTAGGCGTATGCCGTACGCCTACCTCTCAGCGTAGGCGTATCCCGTACGCTGTCAACCGTCATGCCGCGCCCCCGCTCGCACACCCCGGACCAACTGGCCGCCGCCGCCCTCGCCGTCATCGACCGCGACGGGCTCCCCGGCCTCTCCATGCGCGCCGTCGCCACCGAACTCGGCATCAGCCCCATGGCCCTGTACCGCTACGTGCGCGACCGCGAGGAACTGGAAGCGCTCGTCGTCGCGCTCGTCCTCAGCGGTGTCGACACCACCCCGCCGCCCCCGGGGCCGTGGCCCGGCCGGATCACGGTCCTGGCCCGCCGCCTGCGCGACACCATGAGCGCCCACCCGGCGACGCTGCCGCTCACCCTGGCCCACCGGCACCGCTCGCCGGGCGGCCTGCGCTGGTCGGAAACGGTGCTCGGAGTGCTCACCGAGGCCGGCATCGAGGCCGAGGAGCGGGTGCTCGCGCTGCGCGCGCTCATCGCGTACGTGATCGGCGCCACCCAGCTGGAGCACCTCGGGCCGCTGGCCGGACCCGGAACCACCGCCATCGCAGGCCTCCCCCCGGACGAGTTCCCGTACATGACGGCCACCGCCCGCGACGCCCGCTCGGTCACCCCGGACCGGGAGTTCGAGGGCGGGCTGAAGCTGCTCCTGCGCGGCCTGGCATGATCCGCCGGTGACCAACGCAGACGCCCCTCTCACGCCTCCCGCCCCTCCCGTCCCGCCCGTCCCTCCCGCCCGGTACGTCCTGTTCGACGTCGACGGCACCCTCGTCGACGCCGTCGCCAACCAGCGCCGGGTCTGGGCGACCTGGGCCGCCCGCCACGGACTGGACCCGGACGCCGTCTACGCCGTGGCCCTGCGGACCCGCCCGGTGGAGACCTTCGCGGCCGTCGCCCCGGACCAGGACCCGCAGGCGTGCCTGGCCGCGCTGCACGAGCTGGAGGACGAGGACGTCCGCTCCGGCGACTACGCCGCCTTCGACGGCGCCACCGAGCTGCTGGCCGCCCTGCCCCCGGCAAGCTGGGGCCTGGTCACCTCCAACTACGAGCACCGGGTGCGCGGCCGCTTCGACCGCACCGGCCTGCCCGTGCCGCCGGTCCTCGTGGACGCCGCCGCCGTCACCGAGGGCAAGCCCTCGCCGGCCCCGTACCTGCGGGGCGCGGCCCTCCTCGGCGCCGACCCCGCGCACTGCCTGGTCATCGAGGACGCCCCCTCGGGCGTCCGGTCGGGCCTCGCGGCGGGCATGACCGTCTGGACGGTCAACACCCCCGGCCCCCACCCCGAAGCCCACCGCCACTTTCCCACCCTGCGCGAGGCCGCCCCCGAGATCCTCGCCTTCGCCGCCGGGCGGGCGTAACACCCTCCCGCGCGGGTGCCCCCGCCCCCCCCGGGTGGCCGGATGTGACAGAACTTCGTCATTGCGGCCATCGCGGCAGGAGGAAATGATCTGCACATGCCCGCATCCGCATCCGCAGCCTCAGCCGCGTTAGCGCCCGCGCCCCCAGCGCACAGAGTCGTCATCGTGGCCTTCCCCGGTGTGGAACTCCTGGACGTCACCGGCCCGGCCGAGGTCTTCTCGGTCGCCACCCGGGTGGCCGGCACGAACCACGCCGGCCCCGCCGGCCGCCCCGGCTATCTCGTCCAGATCGCCACGGCCGACGGCGGGCCGGTGGCCACCTCCAGCGGCGTCCGGCTGCTGGCCGACCTGGCCCTCGACGAGGTGCGGGGCCGGGTCGACACCCTGCTCGTGGCGGGCGCCGTCGACCTGGTCGGCGACGGGGTCGAGCCCGTCGTCGACGGCGAGGTCACCCGCTGGCTGCGCGAAGCGGCTCCGACGGCGCGCAGGACCGGATCGATCTGCGCGGGAGCCCACCTGCTGGCCGCCGCGGGCCTGCTGGACGGCCTGTCCGCCACCACCCACTGGCTCACCGCCGCACGGCTGGCGGCCGACCATCCCCGGGTCTCCGTCGATCCGGACCCCATCTTCATCCGGTCCGGAAGCGTGTGGACCTGCGCCGGTGTCACCTCGGGGCTGGACATGGCACTGGCGATGGTCGCCGAGGACCACGGCCAGGCCCTTGCCCTGGCCACCGCACGGATGATGGTCATGTACGTCAAACGGTCCGGCGGGCAGAGCCAGTTCAGCGTTCCGCTCTCCGCCCCGGCCACGTCGGGCGACCGGATCGACGACCTGCGCGTGTGGATCGCCGACCACCTCACCGAGGACCTGACCGCGGAGGCCCTGGCCGCACGACTGCACCTGAGCGTGCGCCACTTCTCCCGGCTGTTCCGGCTGCGCACGCACGGCACGGCCGCCGCCTACGTGGAGTCCGCCCGCCTCGAAGCCGCCCGCCGGCTGCTGGAGGAGAGCGACGGCAGCCTGCCGGACATCGCCGCGGCCAGCGGCCTCGGCTCGGTGGAGACCCTGCACCGCTCCTTCCAGCGCCGGCTGGGGACCACTCCGGCCGCATACCGCCGCCGATTCCGCTAGGCCGGCGCGTCCCCCTCACACCCACACCCCCACCCACACCCGTACACCGACCATCCGCCGGCAGCCCGGCGGATCCCCGGCATGCCCGCACGGGCAGCAGCCGTCCGTCACCGCAGGGAGGACGCCATGTCCCGCACGAAGGTCATCCCCATCCCCGTCATGGGCCGAACGGCCATCAACGCGTACCTGCTCCTGGGCCGCCGGCCCGTGATCGTCGACGCCGGGACACCCGGCAGCGGCCGGAAGATCTACGACCGGATCACCGTGCACGGAGTGGACCCCCGCGACGTCTCGCTGATCGTCATCACCCACGGGCACATCGACCACTTCGGCTCCGCCGCCGAACTGCACCGCCTCACCGGCGCGCCCGTCGCCGGCCACATCGCCGACCTCGGGCCGTACCGCTCCGGCCGGGTCCGCGAACCGTACCTGCCCACCGGCCCGATGGGCCGCGTCATGGACCGGAGCAAGGACCTGCACGCCCAGGCCGAACCCCTCGACCCCGATGTCCTGATCCGCGGCGAGACGCCCCTGGAGGACTTCGGGATCGACGCCCGCATCATGCCCACCCCCGGACACACCGCCGGATCGATCTCGGTCCTCACCGACGACGGAGACCTCGTCGCCGGCGACCTGGTGGCCAACTCCTTCATGGGCCTCATTCCGGGCAGGCCGGCCAATCCGCCGTTCCACGACGACCCGCGGCGCAACCTCGCCAGCCTCCGCGACATGCTCGCCCTCAACCCCACGCGACTCCACGTCGGCCACGGCTCCCCGCTGGAACCCGACCGGGTACGACGCTGGGCCGACCGGGAACACGAACGCCTGGCCCGACGCGGAGCAGCCGGCCGCCTCACCACCCGCACCGGGGAAACGACCTGACCGCCGGGGACCCCGCACCACCTGGGACCCTCCGAGCGCCATGTTCCTGAACATGCGGCGATGCGGCACACTGGAGGTTTGGCCAGAGTGAAACGGGGCGCTGCGTGTGAATGGTCCACTGATCGTCCAGAGCGACAAGACGCTCCTCCTCGAGATCGACCACGAGCTCTCGGCGGCCGCGCGGCGCGCCATCGCGCCCTTCGCCGAGCTGGAGCGTGCTCCCGAGCACATCCACACCTACCGGATCACGCCGCTCGGACTGTGGAACGCACGGGCCGCCGGGCACGACGCCGAGCAGGTCGTGGACGCGCTCGTGGAGTTCTCCCGCTACCCCGTCCCGCACGCGCTGCTCGTCGACGTCGCCGAGACCATGGCCCGGTACGGCCGGCTCTCCCTCTCCAAGCACCCCGTCCACGGGCTGGTCCTGACCAGCACCGACCGGCCGGTGCTGGAGGAGATCCTGCGGTCGAAGCGGGTCGCCCCGCTGGTCGGCGCCCGCCTCGACGCCGACACCGTCGCCGTACACCCCTCCGAGCGCGGGCAGATCAAGCAGACCCTGCTCAAGCTGGGCTGGCCGGCCGAGGACCTCGCCGGGTACGTGGACGGCGAAGCCCACCCCATCGAGCTCGACGAGACCGGCTGGGCGCTGCGCCCCTACCAGCAGCAGGCCGTCGAGGGCTTCTGGCACGGCGGTTCCGGCGTGGTCGTACTGCCCTGCGGAGCCGGCAAGACGCTGGTCGGCGCCGGCGCGATGGCGAAGGCCAAGGCGACCACGCTGATCCTGGTCACGAACACCGTGTCCGCCCGCCAGTGGAAGCACGAGCTGATCAAGCGGACCTCGCTGACGGAGGAGGAGATCGGCGAGTACTCCGGTACCCGCAAGGAGATCCGGCCCGTCACGATCGCCACGTACCAGGTCCTGACCACGAAGCGGAAGGGCATCTACCCGCACCTGGAGCTCTTCGACTCCCGGGACTGGGGCCTGATCCTCTACGACGAGGTGCACCTGCTGCCGGCTCCGGTGTTCAAGTTCACCGCGGACCTCCAGGCGCGTCGGCGGCTCGGGCTGACGGCGACGCTGGTGCGCGAGGACGGGCGCGAGTCGGACGTGTTCTCACTGATCGGGCCCAAGCGGTTCGACGCCCCGTGGAAGGAGATCGAGGCGCAGGGCTACATCGCGCCGGCCGACTGCGTCGAGGTGCGGGTCAACCTGACCGAGTCGGAGCGCCTCGCCTACGCGACCGCCGAGACGGAGGAGAAGTACCGCTTCTGCGCGACCACCGCCACCAAGCGGAAGGTCACCGAGGCGCTGGTGCGCAAGCACGCGGGCGAGCAGACGCTGGTCATCGGGCAGTACATCGACCAGCTCGACGAGCTCGGCGAGCACCTCGACGCGCCCGTCATCAAGGGCGAGACCTCCAACGCGCAGCGCGAGAAGCTCTTCAACGCCTTCCGCGAAGGCGAGATCAGCGTGCTGGTCGTCTCGAAGGTCGCGAACTTCTCCATCGACCTGCCCGAGGCCACGGTCGCCATCCAGGTGTCCGGCACCTTCGGCTCCCGCCAGGAGGAGGCCCAGCGGCTCGGCCGGGTGCTGCGCCCGAAGGCCGACGGCCACGAGGCGCGCTTCTACTCGGTGGTCGCGCGCGACACCATCGACCAGGACTTCGCCGCGCACCGCCAGCGCTTCCTGGCCGAACAGGGCTACGCCTACCGGATCATGGACGCCGACGAGCTGCTGGCCGACGGCTGACGGGCGGGCCGGCCGGCCGAACGCTACGCCGGCGTGGCCGAGTACGTGATGTCGCGCGGGCGGCTGCTGCTCATGGTGCTGCGGGTCTTCGACGACACGGACATCCTGCTGCCCGAGGGGTGACCGGCGGCGTGACCGGCGGCGCGGGGCGGCGCAGAACCGGTGGCCCCTCGGTGGTGCCTCAGTGGCGTATGACGCCCGCGTCCTCGGAGTATTCACCGAGGACGACCACGCTCACGGCGGTCGCCGCGAAGACCTTGGCCGCGCGCAGGACGCTGCCGACGCTGTGGCGGGAGCGGGAGTCGGACGTGGCGGTGGCGCCGCGAGGGCGGCGACCCTGGACCGGGGTGCAGGTTGCGGTGCTCATGTATCCATGGTCGGTTTTCGACCGGCTCGTCACATCGCCCTGAGGGCTGAACCTCCAGGTCTCCGGCCTCCTCCTCCCGGCCCATGCCGCCCCCTACGGGCTCTGTCCGAAGGAGGACGCGGACCGGACGGCCCCCGTACGGGGTCACCGCCCCGAAGGACTTTCGGCCCCCTCAATCCATTCGCGCAGCGCGTCCGCGATGGCTAGAATCTCCGCTCTTGCCGCCTCCCGCCGCGTCATCGGGAGCGCCGCCCGCCGCTCGGAAACCGGCGGGCCCGTCCGCCCGCATCACGCAGGTCCTCAGCAGATGGAGGCAGTTCCGTGCCCGCGCACGCCCACGTCACCGACCACGACGCCGACCCCGACGCCGACCCCGACGCAGCTGCGGCCCCCGCCCCGGCCCCCACCGACCCCCTGGGGCGCGAGCGGGCCCACCTCGCCGCCTCGCGGTCCGCGCTCCGCGCGATGCGCGAGGACGTCGAGAACCTCGACATCCGCGACGTCACCGCGAACTGGGTCAACGCGATCGTCCTCCAGGCCCAGATCGACGACCGGATCAAGGCGCTCGCCGACCTCGCCCACACCCCCCTCTTCTTCGGCCGCCTCAACTACCTGCACGCGCCCGGCGCGGAGCTCGCCGAGGGCGCGGAGGGCGAGCAGTTCTACATCGGCCGCCGCCACGTCCACGACGCCGGCGGCGACCCCATGGTGATCGACTGGCGCGCGCCCGTCTCCCAGCCCTTCTACCGGGCCTCGAAGAACGACCCGCAGGACATCGGGCTGCGCCGCCGCTTCGGTTACACGGGCGGCGAGCTGACCGCGTACGAGGACGAGCACCTCTCCGACCCCGCCGAGGCCGTAGCGGTCAGCAAGCTGCTCCAGCAGGAGATCGAGCGCCCGCGCGTCGGCCCCATGCGCGACATCGTGGCGACGATCCAGCCCGAGCAGGACGAGATCGTCCGTTCCGGCCTGTCGGGCTCCGTCTGCGTGCAGGGTGGTCCCGGTACGGGCAAGACGGCCGTCGGCCTGCACCGGGTCGCGTACCTCCTCTACGCGCACCGCGACCGCCTCGCCCGTACCGGCACCCTGGTCATCGGGCCGAACCGTTCCTTCCTGCACTACATCGAGCAGGTCCTGCCCGCCCTCGGCGAGCTGGAGGTCAAGCAGGCCACGGTCGACGACCTGGTCGCCCGCGCGGACCTGGAGGTGCGCGGCGCGGACGCCGCCGAAACCGCCGTGGTCAAGGGCGACGCCCGGATGGCGGAGGTACTGCGCCGCTCCGTCCACTCCCACGTCAGCGAGCCCGTCGAACCGCTGATGGTGGTCCGCGGATCGCGCCGCTGGCGGGTGCCCGCGTACGAGCTCGCCGAGATCGTCGCCGAGCTCCAGAACCGCGACATCCGCTACGGAGCCGCCCGCGACGCCCTCCCGCAGCGGATCGCGCACGCGGTCCTCGTACGGATGGAGCAGGCGGGCGAGGCGCCCGACGACCGGGTCCAGGACGCGGTGGCGCGCAATCCCGCCGTGAAGGCCGTGGTCAAGGCGGTGTGGCCGCTGGTGGAACCGGCCAAGCTGGTGCTGCGGCTGCTCTCGGACGCGGGGTTCCTCGCGGAGCACGCGGAGGGGATCCTGTCGGCGGAGGAGCAGGAGCTGCTGCTGTGGGCCAAGCCGGCGCGCAGCGTGAAGTCGGCGAAGTGGTCGGCGGCGGACCTGGTGCTGATCGACGAGGCGACGGACCTGGTGGAGCGCACGCACTCGCTCGGCCACGTCGTCCTCGACGAGGCGCAGGACCTGTCCCCGATGCAGTACCGGGCGGTCGGCCGGCGCTGCACGACCGGCTCGGCGACGGTCCTCGGGGACCTCGCGCAGGGCACGACCCCGTGGGCGACGCGGAGTTGGGACGAAGCGCTGGGGCATCTGGGCAAGCCGGGCGCGGTGCTGGAGGAACTGACGGCGGGCTTCCGCGTGCCGCGCGAGGTGATCGCCTACGCCTCGCGGCTGCTGCCGGCGATCTCGCCGGGCCTGGCTCCGGTCGCCTCGGTCCGTGAGACGCCGGGCTCGCTGGTGGTCTCGCCGGTCACCGATCCGACGGGCGCGGCCCTGGACGCGTGCCGGGCCTCGCTCGTGCACGAGGGGTCGATCGGGCTGATCGCGGCGGACGCGCGGATCCCGGAGCTCGCGGAGGCCCTGCTTTCGGCGGGCCTGCCCTACCTCTCGCCCGGCGAGGAGACGACGGCGGAGTCGCGGCTGACGCTGGTGCCGGCGTCGCTGGCCAAGGGTCTGGAGTACGACTACGTGGTCCTGGACGAGCCGGCGGCGATCGTCGCGGGCGAGCCGGACGAGCGGACCGGCCTGCGCCGCCTCTACGTCTGCCTCACCCGAGCCGTCTCGGGCCTCACCCTCCTGCACGCCGCCCCCCTGCCGGCGGCCCTGGCGTAGGGCCGGCGGGACTGGATGCATCCAGCCCGCCCGGCGTTGGAGGACCGGGTCCGGGGCCGAGTCCGGGCCGGGTCCGGGTCCGGGTCCGGGTCCGGGTCCGAGCCGGGGACGGGTCCGAGCCGGGGACGGGTCCGGGCGGAGCCCGGGGAACGGTGGAAGGGCGGGTAGGGGACAGCCCCGCAGGGCCGCCCTCACCCCGCCCCGGCCAGGTCCGCCCCGGTCAGGCCGGTCCGGTCCGGCCCGCCCCTGCCAAGGCCGGTCAGGCCAGGGCCGAGCGCCATTCCGCGACGGCCGCCGCCGACACCGGTCGGTCCCACCCGGAAGGGCGGGCCGCGCCGCCGATGTGGAAGGCGTCGATGCCCGCTTCCCGCAGGACCGGGAGGTGGGAGAGTGCCAGGCCGCCGCCCACCAGGATGCGCGGCTCGTAGCCGGGGGTGCCCGCCTTCGCCGCCTCCGCCAGCAGCACCGGCAGGCCCTCGTCGACGCCGCCCGCCGCGCCGGCGGTCAGGTACGTGTCGAGCCCGGGCAGGTCCGCGACCGCCTTGCGGAGCTGGTCACGGTCAGCCGCGCGGTCGATCGCGCGGTGGAAGGTCCACCCGCAGCCGCCGAGCTCCGCCACGACCGCATCGACGGCGGCGAGGTCGGGGCTGCCGTCGGGGTTCAGGAAGCCCAGGACGAACTCCTCCGCCCCCTCCGCGCGCAGCGCCCGCGCCTCCTCCACCAGGCGTTCCACGTCCTGCGCGGAGCCCGCCGAGAAGCCGTCCGCCTTCCGGAGCATCACGCGCAGCCGGATGTCGACCGCGGCCCGGATCGCCGCGAAGGTCTCGCGGGGCGGGGTGAGCCCGTCGGCGGCCATGTCGGTGACCAGCTCGAGTCGGTCCGCCCCACCGGCCTGGGCCGCGACCGCGTCCTCCACGTCGAGGGCGATCACCTCCAGGAGCGCACGGTTGCTCATGTAATCCCATCCTTCGTCCCACATTGGAAAATAGGTCTAGTCCAATATCCAGGGTACGGGCCTCCGCCCACCCTTCACCAGCACAATCACGCCACCACCACAATGTGCGCATGACATCCGCCATGACGTCCGACACGCACCGCGAGCAGGACCTCCGCGCCCGCTGGCACGCCACCACCGCCGCCGCCGGAGCAGCCGCCGACCGGGACCCCGCCCCGTACGCCGACCGCCTCCTCACCGCCTGGGCGGAGCCGCAGCGCAGGTACCACACCACCGCGCACCTGGCCGACGTACTCGCACGCATCGACGTACTCGCCCGGGAGGAGGAGTCGGAGGCGGCGGACCGCGCCTCCGTCGAGCTCGCCGCCTGGTTCCACGACGCCGTCTACCGGCCCGACCGCTCCGAGAACGAGGAGCGCAGCGCCGCCCTCGCCGAGCGCGCCCTGCCCGAGCTCGGCATCGACGGCGCCCGCACCGCCGAGGTGGCCCGTCTCGTCCGGCTCACGGTCACCCACGACCCCGCGCCCGGCGACGCCAACGGCGAGCTGCTCTGCGACGCCGACCTGGGCGTCCTGGCGGGCACGGCGCAGGAGTACGCCGCCTACGCGGCAGCCGTGCGCGCGGAGTACGGCTTCGTCCCCGACGAGGCCTTCCGCGCCGGCCGCGCCGCCGTGCTGCGCCAGCTCCTGGAGCTGCCCCGCCTCTTCCGCACCGCGTACGGGGCCGCGCACTGGGAGGCCCCGGCCCGCGCGAACCTGGCCGCCGAGCTCGCGGAGCTCGGCGGGGGCGGCCCCGAGTAGCCCCGAGCAGCTCCGAGCAGCTCCGAATAGCCCCGGGGGCTCGGGAATGTGATCCCGTTCGTGATGGTTGAGGTAGTTCATGCCCGCAGCAGCCGAACGCACCCGCATGCCCGTCGCCGTCTACATCCTCGGCCTCTCCGTCTTCGCACTCGGTACCAGCGAGTTCATGCTCTCCGGGCTCCTGCCACCCATCGCCGAGGACATGGGCGTCACCATCCCCCAGGCGGGCCTGCTCATATCCGCCTTCGCGATCGGCATGGTCGTCGGAGCGCCCCTGCTCGCCGTCGCCACCCTGCGGCTGCCCCGGCGCACCACGCTGCTCTCGCTGATCAGCCTCTTCGGCGTCGGACAGGTCGCGGGCGCGCTGGCCCCCTCGTACGAGCTGCTCTTCGCCTCCCGCATCGTCTCGGCGCTCGCCTGCGCCGGCTTCTGGGCGGTCGGCGCGGCCGTGGCCATCGCCATGGTCGAGCAGCACCAGCGGGCCCGCGCGATGGCCGTCATGATCGGCGGGCTGTCGATCGCCAACGTCCTGGGCGTCCCGGCCGGCGCGTTCCTCGGTGAGCACCTGGGCTGGCGTTCCGCGTTCTGGGCGGTCGGCGCCGCCTCCGCCGTCGCGCTCGTCGGCATCCTCGCGCTGATCCCCAAGATCCCGCTGCCCGCCGAGAAGCCGACCCTCGCACGCGAGCTGCGCATCTACCGCGACCGCCAGGTGTGGCTGTCGATCGGCATCACGGCGCTCGCCGCGGGCGGCGTCTTCTGCGCCTTCAGCTACCTGTCCCCGCTGCTCACGGACGTGGCCGGGCTCGACTCGGCGTGGGTCCCCTGGATCCTCGGCCTCTTCGGCATCGGCGCGCTGGCGGGCACCGCGCTGGGCGGGCGGATCGCCGACGCGCACCTGTTCGGGGTGATGCTGTGGGGCATCACCGCCTCCACCGTCTTCCTGGCGGCGCTGGCCCTGATGGCCTCCACCGCGGCGGCCGCGATCGCCCTCTCGTTCCTGATCGGCTTCTCGGCGTTCTTCACCGCCCCGGCGCTCAACGCCCGCATGTTCAACGTCGCGGGCGCCGCCCCGACCCTGGCCGGCGCGACCACCACGGCCGCCTTCAACCTCGGCAACACCGGCGGACCCTGGCTCGGCGGCACCGTCATCGACGCCGGATACGGCTACTCCGCCACCGCCTGGGCGGGCGGCGCGATGACCGTCACCGCCATCGCCCTGGGCCTCGCGGCCCTCCGCCTGGACCGCCGTACGGCAATCCCCACGCGCCTGGTGACCGGCTCGGCGGCGGCCCGGCCGGCCGCGGCGCGGGCAACTGCGGAGCAGTCGGGTTAGTCCGGGCGGGCGAGGCAGCCCGGGCGGGCGAGGCCGGCGCACGCCGCCACGTGCCGGTCAGCGGCAGAGCTCGTCGAGGTCCTCCTCGAAGCTCGCGAACTCCGCCCGAGCCTCGGTGACGATCTCCAGCGCGGGCCTGCGCGGTGCGGTGGCGTGCCGCCCGGCGATCTCGGCGAGGGCCGCGTCCGGCCGCGCCGCCCGCTCCGCGTACAGGGCCGCCTCCCGCGGCCCGAAACCGTCCGCGAGCACCCACAGGAATCCGGACAGGTCACCGGCGACCAGGCCGACCTCACCCTCCGAGCCCATGAACACCACGGGCTGACGGTCGAGGGGCTGCCCCGGACGGACGCACCAGACAGCGGCGAGGCCACCGGAGCCGTCCTGGCCGAAGACCCGGTACGCGTCCCCGTCGAGCTCGTGGTTCCCCGTCCAGTGGCGCAGCCAGTCCGTGGTCTCCTCGGCGGACGCGAAGGCCGTGTAGGGCGCGAAGTCGACGCCCTCACCCTCGTCCCCGTAGTCGAACTCGACCCGTGCCACGTCGGCCAGGGCAGCGGGAAAGCGGCGGTCGTCACCGGGAATCACGATCATTCCCGGAGGCTAGCCCCCGCCACCGACAACGCGCCCCGCACGGCGGAACTACGCCGGCCGGCCCTTGGGACGTCGCAGGCCGGCGGCCGTCAGTCGCCGGACCAGCTCCTTGCTGCCGATCTCGACCGCGCCCGCGCCCACCGCGTCCGCGTAGCGGTGCTCCGGGACGTCGTAGTGGTCGCGTTCGAATGCCTTCGGCGGGCAGCCGATCGACGCCGCGAAGGCGTGCAGTTCCTCGAACGAGGCGTCGCTGACCAGGTGCGACCACATGCGGCCGTGGCCCGGCCAGTCGGGCGGGTCGATGTAGACGGTCATCGGCGGCTCATTCGCCGTACCCGAAGGCCGAGCCGCTCCCGGAGCCGAGGCCGCCGAGGACCGGTGCCAGGCCGCCCACCGGCGCCACCCGCACGCCGGCCTCCGAGCACACCCACATCGGGTCCGGTCCTAGCTCGGGCTCCACGTCCAGCGCGTGCGGCTCGCCGTGGTTGCAGACCGGGCACAGCGGCCAGCGCCCGTACTTCTCCAGCAGCGCGTCCTTCACGTCCTGGGCGACGAGTCCGGCGAGGTAGTCGACGCCTTCCGGCCACTCCTCCACCCACCACCGGCGGTGCGTGACGGCCTCCTCGACGAGGGAGACGACATAGGCCTCGGCGACCTCGCCCGCGACGAGATCGGCGAGTACCAGGGCGCGTGCGGCGTGCAGCGCCTGCTCAAGGGGGGTCGCGTGGTCCATGGACACATTGTGGACCCGGACGGGCCGGGTGGCGAAGGTCCTCTTCCGCCGGTGACTTATGGCGTCTTGACGTTCCCCCCCTCTGAAAATAAGTTTCAAGGGTGAGCGAGAACGTGAAAGAAAACTTCAGCGGAGGCGCGGACGCGACCGTCCCCGTCCCTGCCCCCGCCGCCCTGCGGGCCCGCGTCCGCAGCCTAGGCCCCTCGATGACCCGCTCCATGCAAGCCGTCGCCGAAGCCGTCGCCGAGGACCCCGCGGCCTGCGCCGCGCTCACCGTCAGCGACCTCGCCGCCCGCACCGGCACCAGCGAGGCCACCGTCGTCCGCACCGCCCGCCTCCTCGGCTACCCCGGCTACCGCGACCTGCGCCTCGCGCTCGCCGCGCTCGCCGCCCAGCAGGAGTCCGGCGCGGCCCCCGCCGTCACCGTGGACATAGCCGTCGACGACTCCCTCGCGGACGTGGTCGCCAAACTGGCCCAGGAAGAGGCGCAGACCCTCACCGACACCGCCGCCGGACTCGACGTCGCCGCCCTCGGCTCGGCCGTCGCCGCCCTCGCGGGCGCCCGCCGCATCGAGATCTACGGCGTCGGAGCCTCCGGGCTCGTCGCCCAGGACCTCGCGCAGAAGCTGTCGCGCATCGGGCTCATCGCCCACGCGCACAGCGACCCGCACCTGGCCGTCACCACCGCCGTCCTGCTCCGCCCCGGCGACGTGGCCGTCGCCATCACCCACTCCGGCGGCACCGGCGACGTCATCGAGCCCCTGCGGACCGCCTTCGAGTACGGCGCCACCACCCTCGCGCTCACGGCCCGCGCCAACTCCCCCGTCGTCCACTACGCCGACCTCGTGCTGGCCACCTCCGCCGCCCGCGAGACCCAGCTGCGCCCGGCGGCCATGTCGAGCCGGACCAGCCAGCTCCTCGTCGTCGACTGCCTGTTCGTCGGCGTCGCCCAGCAGACCTACGAGACGGCGGCGCCCGCGCTCGCAGCCTCGTACGAGGCGCTCGCGCCCCGCCACCACACCCCCGTACCCACCGCCAAGCGCAACAGCACCACCCGCTAGCAGCCAGTACCTCAGGAGCCGAAGCCCATGACCGCGTACGCCGAACTCCGCGCCCAGCTCGCCATCTTGACCACCGAGGCCTTCCGCCCCGAACTGGCCGAGATCGACCGGCTCTCCACCCTGGAGATCGCCCGCCTGATGAACGCCGAGGACGCCACCGTCCCGGCCGCCGTCGCCGGTGAGCTGGAGACGATCGCCGCCGCCATCGACGGGATCGCCGAGCGGATGGCCCGCGGCGGGCGCCTGATCTACGCGGGCGCCGGCACCGCCGGCCGCATGGGCGTACTGGACGCCAGCGAATGCCCGCCCACCTTCAACACCGACCCCTCCGAGGTCGTCGGCCTGATCGCGGGCGGCCCCTCCGCCATGGTCAAGGCCGTCGAAGGCGCCGAGGACTCCAAGGAACTGGCCGCCCAGGACCTGACCGCGCTGACCCTGACCGCGGACGACACCGTCATCGGGATCTCCGCCTCCGGCCGCACCCCGTACGCGATCGGCGCCGTCGAGTTCGCCCGCGACCGCGGCGCGCTCACCGTCGGCCTGTCCTGCAACGCCGGCTCCGCGCTCGCCGCAGCCGCCGACCACGGCATCGAGGTGGTCGTCGGCCCCGAACTCCTCACCGGCTCCACCCGGTTGAAGGCCGGCACCGCGCAGAAGCTCGTCCTCAACCTCATCTCGACCCTCACGATGATCCGGCTCGGCAAGACCTACGGAAACCTGATGGTCGACATGCGCTCCTCCAACGAGAAGCTGCGCGCCCGCGCCCGCCGCATCGTCTCGCTGGCCACCGGCGCCCCCGACGCCGAGATCGAGGCCGCGCTCGCCGCCGCCGACGGCGAGGTCAAGCAGGCCATCCTCGTCATCCTCGGCGGAGTCGACGGCCCCACGGCCGCCGAACTGCTCACCGCCTCCCGGGGCCACCTCCGGGCCGCCCTCACCCAGACCCCGCGCTGACCCACCCCTGCCCACCCCCGCTGACCCCCAGCAGCAAGGCGAACCCCACGATGTCCACTGACAAGAACCGCGCCACAGCCGCCGCGATCCTTCCCCTGGTCGGCGGTCCGGACAACATCCTCTCCATCGCGCACTGCATGACCCGCCTGCGGATCACCCTGCTTGACCGCTCCCTGGTCCAGGACGAGGCCCTCAAGGCCCTCCCCGCCGTGATGGGGGTCGTCGAGGACGACACGTACCAGATCGTGCTGGGACCGGGCACCGTCGCCCGCGTCACCCCCGAGTTCGAGGCCCTGGTCGCGGAGGGCCGCTCGTCCGCCTCCGCCTCCGCCGCCTCCTCCTCCGCCTCCTCCTCCGCCGCCGCCCCGGCACCCGCCGGGACCGGCGCCGGCCACACCGCCGAGGAACTCGCCGCCCAGGGCGCGGCCATCAAGAACGCCCGGAAGGCGAAGAACTCCACCCCCTTCAAGCTGTTCCTGCGCCGCATCGCGAACATCTTCGTCCCGCTGATCCCGGCCCTGATCGGCTGCGGCATCATCGCCGGGCTGAACGGGTTCCTCACCAACATGGGCTGGGTGCCGGCCGTCGTCCCGGCGCTCGCCGCGATGGCCTCCGGGTTCATGTCCCTGATCGCGGTCTTCGTCGGCTACAACACGGCCAAGGAGTTCGGCGGCACCGCCATCCTCGGCGGCGCGGTTGCCGCGATCATCGTCTTCCCGGGCGTCGCGAAGATCGACGCCTTCGGCCAGCAGCTCTCCCCCGGCCAGGGCGGCGTCCTCGGCGCACTGGCCGCCGCGCTGCTCGCCGTTCAGGTGGAGAAGTGGTGCCGCAGGTGGGTCCCGGAGGCCCTGGACGTCCTGGTCACCCCCACCCTCACGGTGCTGATCTCCGGCCTGGTCACCATTTTCGGCCTGATGTTCGTCGCCGGTGAGGTCTCCAGCGCGATCGGCACCTTCGCCACCTGGCTGCTCGCCACCGGCGGGGCCTTCGCCGGCCTGGTCCTCGGCGGACTCTTCCTCCCGCTGGTCATGCTGGGCCTGCACCAGGCCCTGATCCCCATCCACACCACCCTGATCGAGCAGACCGGCTACACCGTCCTGCTCCCCATCCTCGCCATGGCGGGCGCGGGCCAGGTCGGCGCGGCCATCGCCGTCTACTACAAGCTCCCGCACAACCGCTCGATCCGCGCCACCATCAAGTCCGCCCTCCCGGCAGGCTTCCTCGGTGTCGGCGAGCCCCTGATCTACGGGGTCTCCCTCCCCCTGGGCCGCCCCTTCATCACCGCCTGCATCGGCGGCGCCGCGGGCGGAGCCTTCGTAGGCCTCTTCAACCAGCTCGGCACCGCCTTCGGTTCCGCCGCCATCGGTCCCTCGGGGTGGGCGCTGTTCCCGCTGCTGGACGGCAAGTCGGGCATGGGGACGACCATCACGATCTACGCGGGCGGCCTGGCGGTCGGCTACCTCGTGGGCTTCGCCGCCACCTACTCCTTCGGCTTCACCCGGCCGATGCTGGCCGAGTTCAACGCGGCCCCGGAGGCGGAGGCCGCCGCCCCGCAGGCCTCCGCCGCGGCGGCGCCGGCGGCCGCGCCCGCCGACACCACGGACTCCGCGCCGGTCCCCGCGGGCCGCTGACGGCGGTCCCCCACGGACGAAGGCTCCCGGCCGGTGTGGTCCACCGGCCGGGAGCCTTCACGTACTGCTCGGATACTGCTCAGATACCCGTCACGTCACGGGCAGTTCGACGGAGCGGGCTTGCCCGCGAAGCGGTCCGCGATCCAGCCCAGGTACTCCGGCTCCGCGACGTGGGGGATCGTCTGGTGCGTCGCCCCCTGGTACTTCGTGTACTCGACCGGCTTGCCGAACCGGCAGGCCCGCTTCACGTACTCGTCGGTGGAGTTCGGGTTGATGACGGTGTCCGCCGTCCCCTGCATCACCAGGACCGGCGCCACCGAGGCGACCAGGCCCGCGGTGTTCTCGCGGAAGCGCCGGTGCCAGGCCTCCGGCACCACCGACAACGGCTGGAACAGCGTGTCGAGCTGCCCGGCGTTGCCCACGTTGTTCTGGATCACGTCGGCGAGGTGCTCGATGCACATCACCCCGTCACCGCGCAGCGCCTCCAGACCGGCCGGCTTCAGCACGTCTTCGGCCTTGAGCTCGGGGTAGGCCGCGAGGAAGCCCCGGTAGACGTTGATGCGCAGCGCCGCGTTGTGGGACGGCGAGGTGGCGGACGTCGGGCCGGGCAGCACGAGGCCGCGGAAGTCCGGTCCCAGGTTGGCGGCGGGCGCCAGCGCCGCGATGCCGACGAGCTGGGTCTCCGGGGTGTACGCCTTGTAGTTCTGGGCGATGAACGCCGCCGCACCGCCGCCCTGCGACCAGCCCAGTACGGCCGCCTTGCCGTTCGCACGGGTGTCGGTGATCTGGCGGGCCGCCCGCACCGAGTCCAGGACGTTGTTCGTCTCGGTCACGGCGACCGTGTACTGGTGCACGCCGGGGGTCCCCAGGCCCTGGTAGTCCGTGCCGACCACGACGTCCCCGGAGTCGAGGAACTGCGTCAGCGCCGGCACGCCGACGTCGATGCCCCACGGGCTGTCGTAGGTGTAGTAGCCGACGAGGTCGGTCGCCGGGTTCGGCACCGCGGAGGGCGCGCACTGCCGCGGTCCGCCCACGGTGCCGTGCGCCCAGGCCACGACGTTGCGCCCGCTGCGCGGCGCGGGGGCGTCGGGCCAGGCGACGATGCCCGAGACGGCGACGCGGGTGCCGTTCTGCAGGGTCGAGAGGTACAGGATCCGGCAGGCGCGCGCACCGTCGGGGGCGTCGACGCGGCGGGCCCAGATCAGGTCGCCGTGCTCCCCCTCGGGCAGCGGCGACGGCGGATCGTAGAACTTCTCGCCCTCCGGCCCGATCGGAACGCCCGGGGCGCACAGGCCCTTGCCGCCCTTGCCACCGTCCGGGTTCGTCCCCGCGGTCTCGGTCGCCGTCGCGGCCGTCCCGCCGCCCAGCGCGAGGATCGCGGCCACACCGGCCGCGGTGATCGCCAGAAGCCGTCGTCTCATCTCATCGTCCGTTCGCTCGGTACCGGGACGCGAGACTAGGAAGAAAGGGACGAAATGTCGCTCACCGTGATGACGTGTTCACCTGTTGTTACGCCCGCCAACGCGACCGGCCCTGCAAGCACCCGGGCCGACGGGCCGCCGGCCATCCCGGGCGACGGTCCGACAATGGCCCGATGACCGACTCGATACCGGCCGTCGTCCCGTCCGGCCGCATGGCCGCCCTCGCCCAGCCCTCGTACGCCCTCCCCTGCGGGATGCGGCTGCGCCCCTGGGAGCCCTACGACGCCCCCGCGCTCGTGGCCGCGTACGCCGACCCGGACATCCGCCACTGGAACCGCCCCGACCCGCTCACCGAGGGGCAGGCCGTCACCCGCATCGCCCGCTGGCGCGAACGCTGGCACGCCGAACGCGCAGCGGTCTGGGCGCTCTCCCCCACCACCGTCGACGCGCCGGCAGTCGGCCTGATCGGCCTCGCCGACCTCGACCTGCGCGGCGGCAGCGGGGAGTTCATGTACTGGCTCCTCCCGGCCGGCCGCGGCATCGGAGCCACTGCCGAAGGCCTGTCCGTCCTGACCCGCTGGGCCTTCGAGGACCTCGGCCTGCACCGGTTGCGCATCACCCACTCCGTGGCCAACCCGGCCTCCTGCCGCGTCGCCCTGAAAGCGGGCTACCCCCTGGAGGGCACCATGCGCGGCGCGCTCCTCCACACGGACGGCTGGCACGACGAACACCTCCACGCCCGCCTGAGCACGGACTGAGGAGACCGGGGGGAGGGAAGCGCCGACCGCCGGGTTACCGCGTCTCGGGCGTGCCCGGAGGCCGGTACCGGATCTGCTCGGCCTTGCGCAGGGCGTCCAGCGTGTCGTCGACGCTCAGGAGGACCGTCGTCTCGAACGAGCTGAGCGCGCCGCCCCCGCTGATCGCCAGGGCTACCGCGGCCATGGACACGTTGCCCGGGGCTTCCCAGAGGTTGTAGCCGTCGTGCGTGCCGAAGGCGTACCAGAAGCCGTGCAGCTCCCCGCCGACCGACTCGATGTACGACCGGGCGGCCTGAGCGCGGTCCTCGGGGTGGGCCATCAACCTCGCCCAGGTCTCCGGCGTGTAGCTGAACCTCGACAGATAGAGCGGCATCGCGTCCACCTTCTTTCGTTTCCTCGACGATGCCCACGCCGGACGGCAGAAGGGGCGGAGCGGATCGCAGCCGTTCCCCCGAACGGCCTGAGACGATGACCGCCACGGCCCAATGCCGCTCAGGGCCACCGACGACGGCGCGTGCATCCCGAGCAACCGGTCGCGGCGCGGGTCGTCACCGCTCGCGCTGACGGGCTCGGTGCCGACGGACGGCGTCCCGGCTGCCGCAGCGTGGCGAGCAGTACCGCTGGGTGCCGTTCCGCGAGGTGTCGACGACGACGTTCGCGCAGGGGTGGGCCATGCACCGGCCGAGGCGACTCATGCCACGCGTCGTCAGGTGCAGTGCGGTGCCGACGCTGAACACGGCGTGCAGGACTCGGGCCAGGTCGTCGTCGACGTCGCGATAGTGCAGGTGCCAGCCCTCGCCGTTGTGGTCGGTCAGGCGTGGGTACGCAGTCGCGGCGGCCATCTGCTCGTTGAGGATCTCCGCCCGCTCGTTCGGGTCGTGGGCGTCAACCACGCGGAGCCAGCCGTCGAGCACTGCCCGGCAGCGGGCGTGGTCCCCGGGCCGCTCGGGGAAGGGCATCGTCATGCCGAACTCGCGGGTGCGCTCCACGATCCCGGCACGGGTATCGGGCCAGTCGTCGGCCAAGGAACGGGCGAGCAGTACGGCGTACTCCCCGTAAGGGTTGAGATGCATAAGGGCATTACATCAGGGTGGTGGCATGTCCCTCACCTCGTTGTCCTCACCCGTGTCCGGTACGTCCCTCCTCGGGATGGCACTCACCGCGCTGGTCATGGTCCTGACCCCTGGGCCGAACATGATCTACCTCGTTTCGCGCAGCATCAGCCAGGGGCGCACCGCGGGGCTCATCTCCCTGACCGGCACCGGCGTCGGCTTCGTCACCTACATGCTGATGGGCAACCTCGGACTCGCGGTCGTGTTCGTCGCCGTGCCCTGGTTGTTCATCGCCTTCAAAGCCGCCGGCGTCCTCTATCTGGCCCACCTCGCGTGGCAGGCCCTGCGCCCCGGAGGGCGGGGCATGTTCGAGGTCCGCGACATTCCCCGTGACAGCCCCGCCCGCCTCTTCCGCATGGGGCTGGTGACGAACCTGCTCAACCCCAAGGCCGCGATCATGTACCTGACCTTGATCCCGCAGTTCATCGACCCGCACCGCGGACATCCGGCCGTGCAGGGCCTGACTCTCGGGTCGGTCCAGATCGCCGTGAGCCTGACCGTCAACGGCCTGTTCGTCATCGCCGCCGGCGCCATAGCCACGTTCCTCGCACAGCGCCCGACCTGGTCCACCGTCCAACGCCGCGTCACCGGCACCCTCCTGGGCGCCGTGGCACTCCTCCTCGTCCGCGAGGTGCCTGCTCGAGCCCGAGTCTGAGCAGGAGTCCTCGCGGCGCGGCGCTGCGCTGCTCGGCGCAGCGTGATCGCTACGCCCGCGCCCGCGGTGGTCAGAGGCCGTTGGTGAACAGCAGCTGGTTCGGGCTGCCCTTGCTGATGCTCTTCAAGACGTCCTTCGTGGACTCGTCGTCCAGGTACTCGGCGATGTCCTGCGGCGTCGCGGCCGGGTTCGCCTGCTTGTAGAGGACGGCCACGCCGGTGACGTGCGGTGCGGCCATGGACGTGCCGTTCTCGGCCACGCTGCCGCCGCCCAGCTTCGCGGAGACGATCGCCTCTCCGGGCGCGTAAAGACTCACGCACGTGCCGTAGTTGGAAAAGCTGGTCTCCTCGTCCCACTGGTTGCCGGCGGCGACCGTCAGGACCTTGCTCGCCGACGCGGGCGAGACGAGGCAGGCGTCCTTCGCGGAGTTGCCCGCCGCGAAGACGGGCAGGACGCCGGCGTCCGTCACGGCGTTCGCCGCGTTGTTCAGGGCCTCGGACTTGTCACCGCCGAGGGAGCCGTTGAGGACGGCGGGCTGCTTGGCGTTCTTGGCCACCCAGTCCAGGCCCGCGAGGATCCCGGAGGAATCGCCCGTGCCCTCGCAGTTGAGGACCCGGACGCTGACTACGGAGGCCTTCCGAGCCACCCCGTACGTGCTGCCGGCGACCGTGCCCGCGACGTGCGTGCCGTGGCCGTTGCAGTCCTGGCCGTCGCGGCCGTCCTTGATCGCGTCGAAACCGAAGGTGGCCCGCCCGCCGAACTCCTCGTGCTTGTAGTCGATGCCCGTGTCGAGGATGTACGCGGTCACCCCGGCGCCGTTGCCCTGGGTGGTGAAGGCGTTGTCGAGCGGCAGCTGCCTCTGGTCGATCCGGTCCAGGCCCCAGGAGGCGGACGGCCCGCGCAGGGCGGTGGCCGTCCTCGCCGCGCTCGACGGCGCCGAGACCTTCGCGTCCGTCTCCACCGACTTCACGCCCAGGGCGACGCGGGCGATCTCCAGCTGAAGCTTGGTCATGGGGACGGCGAAGCCGTTCATGGCCTTGGTGTAGAGGAACTTCGGCTTGAGGCCCAGCCGCTCCGCGACCTTGGCCGGGTCGTAGCCCGGCTCCAGCGTCACGATGTACTGGCCGGGGATGGCGTTGGCCGAGACCGTCAGCGGCACGGGGGCGGGCTCGGGCGCGGCGGCGGACGCGGTACCGACGGCCACCGGGGTGACGGCGAGCAGGGCGGCGGTGGCGGCGCGGGCGAGCAGGCGCATGGACATCGAGGGAACTCCCGAAGGGTGGAGGGCGGCACACGGAAGCCGCCACCGTTCGACGGGGAACGCGTCCCGGAGTGCGGCCCCTCCTTCATCGGCGGGCCGGCCGATGGTCTTGACCGGCTGCCACCGCCGTCCGGCCGCACCGCCGTTCGCCGCGATCCGATACTCGTACCGACTGAAGAAAGGATTCGGTCCGCTCGCCTCCGGGGCCCTGCCGGCCTGGCGGCCGGCCTCGCTCGGGTGTGGCACGGACCTGCAAGTTCACCCGTACGGAAGGCGGTGCACGCGGATCCGGCGAGGGGGCGCACGCGCGGTCGTCGCGGTTCACCACCGCCCGCGGCCGCCGCACCGGGCGGGGTCGTTGACCGGGCCGGACCGGCGTGGTGGCCTCGCCCCATGCGTACTCGTACGAGCTGGACCCTGCCGACGACCCTCGCCGCCCTCGCCCTGGCCGCCTCGGCCGCCCTGCCCGCGCACGCCGCCGCCCTCGACCCGCCCCCCGGCCCCGCGACTCCCGCGTCCCGTACGGCCCCGGCCGAGTGGCCGGCGTACATCGTCACCGTGCACCGCGGCCTCGACCCGGCCGCCGTCGCGGACGCCTACGGGATCACCCCGGTCCACGTCTACCGCCACGCCATCAACGGCTTCAGCGCCCGACTCTCCCCCGACCAGGTCGAGTCCCTGCGGGCGACGGCGGTCGTGACTTCGGTCGAGGCGGACGGCCCGGTCACCGTCGCGGGCCCCGCCGTCTAACCCCTGATCAGTGCGGGAAGCTCCCCGTGTCCAGCGTCAGCGCGAAGGGCTCGGGGAGCCGCAACCCGTCGCCGAAGGCCACCCGGGCGGCGTGCTTGTACGCGCCGTTCTGGGGCTCGGTGAACAGCGTGGCCGTGGGGCCGTGCTCGTCGAAGCGGTCGATGAGGAGGTAGACCGGGACGGGGGCGTGGGCGTAGGCCCAGAGCTTCTTCTTCCGGTCGTCATCGGCATTGCTCCGGGAGGTGATCTCCACGACGAGCAGGGCCTCGGCCGCGTCGACGGGGTCGGAGACCTCGGCTTCGACGTCATCGACCAGGGCGGACGGGGCGACCACCAGGTCCGGAACGTAGATCTCGCCGAGTGCGGCGATGTGGACGCCGAGCCACTGATAGACACCCCGCTCGCGCGGCACGACCCCGTACAGAGCCCGCTGCACCTTGGCCGCGATGGCGTGGTGGTGACGGTCGGACGGCGGGTCCAAGGTGATCCGGCCGCCGTTGCTCTCGGCCCGCCAGCCCTTCGGTACGTCCAGGTCGCACCAGGTCTGCAGCACGTACTCCCACGTGTGACCGCCGGTGTCGCGGCCGGGCTCGGGCGTGGCGGTGGTCATCGCGGTTCCCCTCTGTGTGGCATATGCCAGCGAGGGTAGGGCGGGCCGCCGACGGGTGGCGGGCGCTTCCCTTCCCCGTCCCACGATCGAGTGGCGCAGGCGCCCGCTACACCCGTTCCGGAGCCTGCGCCGACGGGACCACCGTACGGACCGGGTCCCAGCACTGGACGCCCTTCAGGTCCGGCATGCGGTCGCGGGTGAAGACCGGTTCCAGGCCCGCCCGGCGCTGCGCGAGGTAGTCGTCCAGGAGGCGGAAGGCGATGGCCGACAGCGGGATGATCGCGGCCAGGTTGATCAGGGCCATGAGGCCCATGAACACGTCCGCCAGGTTCCAGACGATCGACACCGAGCCGAGCGAGCCCAGGACGACCGCCGACAGGACCAGCACCCGGTATCCGGGGAGGACCCACCGCTTGCGGGTGATGAACTGGATGTTGGTCTCGCCGTAGTAGTAGTTCCCGATCATGCTGCTGAAAGCGAGCATGAAGACCACCACCGTCAGCAGGTGGCCGGCCCAGCCGCCCAGCGTGTCGCTCAGCGCCGTCTGCGTCAGGTCGGCCCCCTGGCGGCCCGACAGCTCAGGGTTGGTGACGAGGACGATGAAGGCCGTCATCGTGCACACCAGGAGGGTGTCGAAGAAGACGCCGAGGGACTGTACGAGGCCCTGCTTGACCGGGTGCGAGACCTCGGCGGCCGCGCCCGCGTTCGGGGCCGAGCCCAGGCCCGCCTCGTTGGAGAACATGCCGCGCCGGATGCCCTGCTGGATGGCCGCGCCGATACCGCCGGCCGCCAGCTCGCGGAAGCCGAAGGCGCCGCCGACGATGTCCGCCATGACCCGGGGGAACTCGGTGATGTTGAGGATGACCACCGCCGCGCCGAGCAGCAGGTAGACGATCGCCATCACCGGGACCAGGACCGTGGTGATGGACGAGATCCGCTTGACCCCGCCGAAGACGGCCAGGCCCAGCAGGGCGGCCAGCAGCACGCCCAGCGAGGGGCCGAACCAGTTCGACCCGTCCGCGTCGGCCAGCGAGCCGGAGGCGACGGCGGTGATGGTGTTGGCCTGCACGGCGTTGAAGACGAAGCCGAAGGTGACGGTGATCGTCACCGCGAAGAGCACCCCGAGCCAGCGTTTACCGAGCGCCCGCTGCATGTAGTAGGCGGGGCCGCCCCGGTAGGCGCCGCTGGAGTTCCGCACCTTGTAGAGCTGGGCGAGGGCCGACTCCACGAAGGCGGAGGCCGCGCCGATCAGCGCCATCGTCCACATCCAGAAGACGGCGCCCGCGCCGCCCAGGGTGATGGCCGCGGCGACACCGGCGATGTTGCCCGTACCGACGCGCGCGGCGGCCGAGATCGTGAAGGCGCCGAAGGACGAGACCTGCTCGCGGCCGTCGGCGCGGGGCGGGGTCTTCTCCTTCACCACCCGGAACATCTCGGGAAGCAGGCGCAGCTGCACACCCCGGGAGCGGACCGTGAAGTACAGGCCCGCACCGACCACCAGCGGAATCAGCAGGTAGGTCCAGAGGTGATCGTTGACGTTGACGATCACCGAATCCAGAGTGTCCATGTGTCGAAGTCTCGCCGGGGCGGAAGGCCCACCGACAGGGACCTACGTCCGTCGCCGGGGGGACGGAAGGCCCGCGCCGCGCGCCCTTCGCCCCGTCTCGGGACTCACGCCCACAGACCGTGCCGCCCCGCCCAGTCCCCTACCGCCGCCGCGACCAGCAGCGGGTGGTCCTCCGGGGTGTGGTGCCCGGCGGGCACGTCGTCGTGCCGGGCCAGTTCCAGGGCGGCCATGTTCGCCACGCACCACTCGACGGTCTCCGGGCCCATCATCGCCCCGGGTCCGGGAGCGAAGGTCAGCAGCAGCTTGGGCACGTCCGGGCTCCCCGCGAGCCACTCCCCGTACGCCGCCACGCGGGCCACCACCTCGGCGGGTTCCCCGCCCAGCGGCATCGACCGGGCCCACTGGAGCAGCGGGCGCCGGCTCTCCCTCGTCGGGTACGGGGCCCGGTACGCGTCCATGTCGCGGGGGTCCAGCGGGCGGGCGACGGTGCCGGGCAGTGCCTGCTCGACGAAGCCGTTCGCGTCGAGGATCATGGCCTCGCCGACGCCGGGCGTCTTGATCGCCCGGAACAGCTCGCGGCCGCCCTCCGGGAACTCCTCCCAGCTCATCGGCTTGACGATGGTTTCCGTGAACGCGATCCCACGCACCTGCCCCGGATGCCGGGCAGCCCGGTCGAAGGCGAGCGCGCCTCCCCAGTCGTGCCCGACCAGCACCGCCTGCTCCAGCCCGAGCGCGTCGAACCAGGCGTCGAGGTAGCGGGCGTGATCCGCGAAGGTGTAGCCGATGGCGGGCTTGCCCGAGTCCCCCATCCCGATCAGGTCCGGCGCGAGCAGCCGGGCCGGGCCGCCGACGGCGGGCAGGACCTCCCGCCAGAGGTGGGAGGAGGTCGGGTTCCCGTGCAGGAAGACCACGGGCACACCGGTGGGCGCACCGGCCTCCCGGTAGTGGATCGTCGAGTCGAGTACGGGCTGTACGGGCATGGCTGCTGCTCCTGAGCGTTGGGGACGAGAAAGAGGAGACGGGGAAGGGGGAGGGGAAAGGGGCCGCCGGTCGGCCCCGGGGGTCAGCGGAAGGCCGCCGCCGAGCGGTCCGCCCAGGCGGCGAAGGGGCGCGGGGCCCGGCCGAGGATCCGCTCGACGGCCGGGCTGACGGCCCGTTCGGCGGCGACCGGCGCGCCCAGGATCGACAGCGTGCCCTCCACCGCCGGCTCGGGCATGAAGGTCAGCATCTGCGCCCGTGCCTCCTCGGGGCTCTGCTCCACGAACCGCACCGGCTCGCCGATCACCTCCGCGATCGCCCCGGCCCGCTCGCGCGGGGTGACCGGCGCCGGGCCGGTCAGGTCGTACGTGTTCCCCGCGTGCCCGGAGCCCCGCAGTACGGCCGCCGCGACCTCGGCCACGTCCGCCGGGTCGACCGTCGGCAGCCCGACGTCCCCGAAGGGCGCGGCGGCCGTGCGGTGCGCACGGATCGACTCGGCCCAGGCGAAGGCGTTGGAGTCGAGCCCGCCCGAGCGCAGGACCGTCCACTCCAGGCCGGACCGGCGGACAGCCTCCTCGAAGTCGGCGGGGTGCCGGTACTGCTCGGGCCGGCTCCCGACGCCCTGCGAGGACAGCAGTACGACCCTGCGTACGCCGGCCTCCGCAGCCAGGCCGAGCACCGCCTGCGGGTCCTCGCCGGCGACGAGCAGGAACAGGGCCCGGGCCCCGGCGAGGGCGGGCCGCAGGCTCTGCGGCTCGGCGAGGTCGGCCCGGTGGTGGCGCACCCCCTCGGGCAGGGCCTCCCCCGGCGCCCGGCGAGAGACCGCGGTGACCCGTTCCCCCGCTGCCGCGAGGATCCGTACGAGCTCGCTGCCGACGTTTCCGGTCGCACCGGTGATGACGATCATGAAGGCCGCCCCCTGAAGCCCGTCCGAGTTAGTCGACTGACTTACTTCTGGGCCGACCATAGCCTCCCGGGCGGCGCCCGTCTACACTTAGTCAGGTGACTTACTCAGGTACGAAGCGCGGGGGCAAGCGCGAGCGCCTCGCCGCGGCCGCGGCCCAGGTCCTGCACGAACAGGGCATGGAGAAGACGACGATCGCCGACATCGCGCGCGCGGCCGACGTCCCCCTCGGCAACGTCTACTACTACTTCAAGACCAAGGACCAGCTGGTCGAGGCCGCCATCGACGCGCACGCCCAGACCCTCGCGGGCATGATCAGCGCCCTCGACGAACTCCCCGCCCCGCAGGACCGGCTGAAGGCCCTCCTCGCCGGCTGGGTCGATCAGCGCGAGCTCACCGCCCGCTACGGCTGCCCCACCGGATCCCTGGCCTCCGAGCTCGACAAGCGCGACGACGGCCTCGACCAGACCCTCGCGAAGGTCATGGGGGTGCTGCTCGACTGGGCGGAGCAGCAGTTCCTCGCATTGGGCCGGACCACCGACGCGCGCGAACTCGCGGTCGCGCTGATCGCCTCGTACCAGGGCATCTCGCTGCTCACGAACACCTTCCGCGACCCGGAGATGATGGCCTCGGAGGGACGCCGCCTGGAGCGCTGGATCGACTCGCTGGCCTAGCCGCACTACGGCGCCGGATGGCTGGACCCTGCGGGGCGGAGTCCCCTACCCGCCCTTCCACCGTTCCCAGGGCGCTGCCCCGACCCGGTCCTCAAACGCCGGACGGGCTGGGGAGGGGTACCGGCTGCGCCCGGACCCCCTGGGGCTCCGCCCCGGACCCCGGTCCTCACACGCCGGACGGCTGAAAATCACGCCGGACGGCTGAAAGGCCCCGCCTCGGGCACCGGGCGGCCGAAAGCCCCCCGCCGTCAGACCCGGCGGGGCCTCGCACCCCGGGCCGCCGTGATGAAGGCGCGGATGAGGTCCGGGGACTTCACCCCGCGCTCGCTCTCCACGCCGCTGGAGACGTCCACGCCCCAGGCGCCGGTGACCGTGAGGGCCTCCCCGACGTTCCCCGGCGTCAGCCCGCCCGCCAGCAGCCAGCGGCCCGCGGGGGCGGTGAACTCCGCCGAGCCCCAGTTCCACGGCTTGCCGGAGCCGGGGTCGGGGGCGTCGAGCAGCAGCAGGTCCTCGCCGTACTCCCCGCAGCGCTCCACGTGCTGCGCCGTGGCGCGCAGCAGGGTGCGGCCCTCGGCGCGCAGCACCGCGAAGTCCTCCGGGCCCTCCTCGCCGTGCAGTTGCACGCCCCGTACGCCGCTCTCCTCGGTGAACCGGCGCACCTCCGCCACGGACTGTCCCCGGAACACCCCCACGGTGAGCACCCCGTCCGGCACGTGCCCGGCGAGCTCCCGTGCCGTCTCCGCGCCGACCGTGCGCGGACTGCCGGGCGCGAAGACGAAGCCCACGGCATCGGCCCCGGCCGCCACGGCGACTTCGACGTCCCGCTCGGTCCGCAGCCCGCAGATCTTGATGAACACGTCGCTCACGTCAGTCATGCCGACAGTCAACCAGCTCACGCGGGGGCGTCGACGGACAGTCCCGCATCGCGGGCGGCACCCGCGAGGCGCTTGTCGTAGGTGACGAACGAGGTCAGGCGCGCGCCGATGCCGAGCGCTGTCGCCAGTTGGATGGCATCGAGGCTTCGAACGGTGGCGGGCCGCACGGTCTGGGCCGGGATGCGGATGCCCGGATCGAGGTCGATCAGGTCGATCAGATCGATCAGGTCCAGGACGAGATGAAGCCGCGCAGCGGCTTGCGGCGCACGGCCGGCCAACGCCCGAGGGCGGCACCCCCTCCGTCAGGAAGGGGTGCCGCCCTCGGTACGTGAAGAACAGCCGATCTACCTTCGGGCCGGGGCCCGGGGGCGGATCAGAAGTCCATGTCGCCGCCCGGCATGCCGCCGCCGGCAGCGGCGCCGGCCTTCTCGGGCTTGTCGGCGATGACGGCCTCGGTGGTGAGGAAGAGGGCCGCGATCGACGCCGCGTTCTGCAGGGCAGAGCGGGTGACCTTCGCCGGGTCGATGATGCCCTCGGCGATCATGTCGACGTACTCGCCGGTCGCGGCGTTCAGGCCGTGACCGATCGGCAGGTTGCGGACCTTCTCCACGACGACGCCACCCTCGAGACCACCGTTGATGGCGATCTGCTTGAGCGGGGCCTCCAGCGCGAGCTTGACGGCGTTGGCGCCGGTCGCCTCGTCGCCGGTGAGCTCGAGCTTGTCGAAGACCGAGGAGGCCTGCAGCAGGGCCACGCCACCACCGGCGACGATGCCCTCTTCGACGGCCGCCTTCGCGTTGCGAACGGCGTCCTCGATGCGGTGCTTGCGCTCCTTGAGCTCCACCTCGGTCGCGGCGCCGGCCTTGATGACCGCGACACCGCCGGCGAGCTTCGCCAGGCGCTCCTGCAGCTTCTCGCGGTCGTAGTCCGAGTCGGAGTTCTCGATCTCGGCGCGGATCTGGTTGACGCGGCCCTGGACCTGGTCGCTGTCACCGGAGCCGTCGACGATGGTCGTCTCGTCCTTGGTGATGACGACCTTGCGGGCGCGGCCGAGCAGGTCGAGACCGGCGTTCTCGAGCTTGAGGCCGACCTCCTCGGAGATGACCGTGCCGCCCGTGAGGATGGCGATGTCGCCGAGCATGGCCTTGCGGCGGTCGCCGAAGCCCGGAGCCTTGACGGCGACGGACTTGAAGGTGCCGCGGATCTTGTTGACGACGAGGGTGGAGAGCGCCTCGCCCTCGACGTCCTCGGCGATGATCAGCAGCGGCTTGCCGGACTGCATGACCTTCTCCAGGAGCGGCAGCAGGTCCTTGACCGAGCCGATCTTGGAGTTGACGATCAGGATGTACGGGTCGTCGAGGGACGACTCCATGCGCTCCATGTCGGTGGCGAAGTACGCCGAGATGTAGCCCTTGTCGAAGCGCATGCCCTCGGTGAGCTCAAGCTCCAGGCCGAAGGTCTGCGACTCCTCGACCGTGATGACGCCTTCCTTGCCGACCTTGTCCATGGCCTCCGCGATGAGCTCGCCGATCTGGGTGTCGGCGGCGGAGATGGAGGCCGTCGAAGCGATCTGCTCCTTGGTCTCGACGTCCTTGGCCTGCGCCAGCAGGGCGGCGGAGACGGCCTCGACGGCCTTCTCGATACCGCGCTTGAGGGCCATCGGGTTCGCACCGGCGGCCACGTTGCGCAGGCCCTCGCGGACGAGCGCCTGGGCGAGAACGGTGGCGGTGGTCGTACCGTCGCCGGCGACGTCGTCCGTCTTCTTGGCGACTTCCTTGACCAGCTCGGCGCCGATCTTCTCGTACGGGTCCTCGAGCTCGATCTCCTTGGCGATGGAGACACCATCGTTGGTGATCGTGGGGGCGCCCCACTTCTTCTCAAGGACGACGTTGCGACCCTTGGGGCCAAGGGTGACCTTGACGGCGTCGGCGAGCTGGTTCATGCCTCGCTCGAGACCGCGCCGGGCCTCCTCGTTGAACGCAATGATCTTGGCCATCTGAAGTGGTCCTCCCGGACAGCGGTGGATTGCTCCCGGACCGCGCCCGCGCCCGCGACGGACGGCCTGCGTGCCCGGCGGTTTCTTCCCGCCGGACCCTGTGGGCCTCACTGACCCGGTCCTCGTATAGGTAGCACTCTCACCAGGAGAGTGCTAACGCCAATGATTAGCACTCGACCCCCTCGAGTGCAAGCGGCTTCGGGCAACCCGCGGTGAACAGCCGGGCCCCGCAAGGGCGCCGGGGCCGCCACGCACGAGGGGCCCGCATCCCGTGTCCAGGATGTGGGCCCCTCGTACATATGCCGTTGTGCCGTCGTACGCGGCCGCTGTGCGTGGCCGCGTACGTGTCGGTGGTCGATCGCGGTCGGACTAGCCGGCGGCGAGCTTGACCATGTCCGCCTGCGGACCCTTCTGGCCCTGCGAGATCTCGAACTCGACCCGCTGACCCTCTTCAAGGGTGCGGTACCCGTCCATCTGGATGGCGCTGTAGTGGACGAACACATCCGCACCACCGTCGACCGCGATGAAGCCGTAGCCCTTCTCCGCGTTGAACCACTTGACGGTGCCCTGAGCCATGCCTAACTCCCCTATTACTGGCCCTTGCGCGGGACCGCACTTCGCGATCCCGGGTCAGAACTTGCGCCGGAACGCCTCGACCGGGGCTGAATGTATCCGCACCGCTGCTGTCTGCAACAGGTCATTCCGACGAGAATTCTGGACACGGCAAAAGATTGAAATAGGGTGAAAACCCAGAATATTCCAGGGCAACTCGGGCCGGACAAACTTCGCCAAGGACCCATAGCGCACTTGCATGTTGACTCAATGTCAACCCTGCCGCGGCCCGCTCATATGCGGCGGGCAAGAACAGCGGAGGGGACTTCCCCAACTCTACCGCGCCCAACCCAGCAGAATTGCCCCCTCCGTTTGGTAACGGAGGGGGCAATTCAGTTTCTACGAGGTCCTACGGGCCCTACGGGGTACCGCGAAGGCTCAGCAGCCGCCCGCGACGGCGGGGATGATCGAGATGCCGGCGCCGTCCGGAGTGGACGTCTGCAGCCCGCCCTCGAAGCGCACGTCGTCGTCGTTGACGTAGACGTTGACGAAGCGGCGCAGCTTGCCCTGGTCGTCCAGGACGCGCGCGGCGATGCCGGGGTGGCTCGCCTCCAGGGACTGGATGACCTCTTCGAGGGTCGCGCCCTCGGCGGGGACCTCGGCCTGGCCGCCGGTGTAGGTGCGCAGGATGGTGGGGATGCGGACGTTGACGCTCATGGCGCTACTGCCTTTCCGGTGTGCAGGGAGAAGAGGATCAGGCCAGGTTGGCGGCGCGGAACGCGTCCAGGCTGGGGCGGATGGTGGCGGTCTGGCCGCTGTCGGCGGCCACCGCCTCCAGGGTCTTGAGGCCGTCACCGGTGTTGAGGATCACGGTGGTCAGCGCGGGGTCGAGGTGCCCGTTCTCGATGAGCTTCTTCGTCACGCCGACGGTCACGCCGCCCGCGGTCTCGGCGAAGATGCCCTCGGTCTGGGCGAGGATCTTGATGGCCTCGACGACCTGCTCGTCGTTGACGTCCTCGACGTAGCCGCCGGTGCGGCGCGCGATGTCCAGGACGTACGGGCCGTCCGCCGGGTTGCCGATGGCCAGCGACTTGGCGATGGTGTTCGGCTTCTGCGGGCGGACCACCTCGTGACCGGCCTTGAAGGCGGTCGAGACGGGCGAGCAGCCTTCGGCCTGGGCACCGAAGATCTTGTACGGCTTGTCCTCGACGAGGCCGAGCTTGACGAGCTCCTGGAGGCCCTTGTCGATCTTCGTGAGCTGCGAGCCGGACGCGATCGGGATGACGATCTGGTCGGGCAGCTGCCAGCCGAGCTGCTCGCAGATCTCGTACGCCAGGGTCTTGGAGCCCTCGCCGTAGTACGGGCGCAGGTTGACGTTGACGAAGCCCCAGCCCTCGCCCAGCGGGTCGCCGATGAGCTCGGAGCAGAAGCGGTTGACGTCGTCGTAGTTGCCCTCGATGCCGACCAGGTCGCCACCGTAGACACCGGCCATGACGACCTTGCCCTGCTCCAGGTCGTGCGGGATGAACACGCAGGAGCGGAAGCCGGCGCGGGCGGCCGCGGCGCCGACGGCGCCGGCCAGGTTGCCGGTGGAGGAGCAGGAGAGGGTGGTGAAGCCGAAGGCGCGGGCGGCCTCGACGGCGATGGCCACGACGCGGTCCTTGAAGGAGTGCGTCGGGTTGCCGGAGTCGTCCTTGACGTACAGCTTGCCGGTGACGCCGAGCTCCTTGGCCAGGTTGGCCGCGTCCACGAGCTTGGTGAAGCCCGGGTTCAGGCTCGGCTTGGAGGCCACGTCCGCCGGGACGGGCAGCAGAGGCGCGTAGCGCCAGATGTTGTTCGGGCCGGCCTCGATGGCGGCGCGCAGGGCTTCCGGGTCGCCCAGCGGCAGGTCGTAGGCGACTTCGAGCGGTCCGAAGCACTCGGCGCAGGCGAAGATCGGGCCGAGCGGGAAGCGGGTACCGCACTCACGACAGGAAAGGCCGGTGGCGGGACCGAGATCGACAGACGTGCCGGCGGTGCCGGTTTCGACGCCGGCGTTTTCAACGGTTTCGGCAGAGGTTGCGACAGACTGTGCAGCCATGATGGCGAGGCCCTTTCTCCTCATCTTCCCCATGGCGCACTTCGCCATGAGACGGAATTGGCACCTTCCCTAGCCGGGGACCTCGCTGGCGGCGCTGGAATGCGCGATCGCGAGAACCGACTGGAGGGTTGCCGGGGCTTCAACGGGCCGTGTCCCTCTGCCCCTCTGGATGAGCGGTATGGCACCGGGACACGCGCTCTGTGGCGCGCCGGTGCGTTTGTGCGCGGCGGCCCCCCGGCATGCGGCGGACCTTCGCGTTGTTCAAGACTGTAACCGAAGGCCCGGGTGGTTGAGACAGCCGTCCGAACCGCGAGATGGATCACATTTCGGTCCAAACCACTGAAGAACCAGGGAGTCCTGAAGGTGCTGGAAGAGGTGGAGCGCTGGCTGGCAGACCGCTCCTGGTCAGCCGCCGACCGACCGCTCGACCGGCTGCTCTCGGCCAAGCGGGCAGCGGGCACCACGGTGAGCGTGGTGCTGCCGGCGCTGAACGAGGAGGCGACGGTCGGCGAGATCGTCGAGGTGATCCGGCGCGATCTGATCGAGGGCCTGCCGGTACCCCTGGTGGACGAGCTCGTCGTGATCGACTCGGGCTCCACGGACCGCACCGCGGAGGTCGCGGCCAAGGCCGGGGCCCGGGTGGTGCACCGCGACGAGGTCCTGCCGCGGATCCCGGCGCTGGCCGGCAAGGGCGAGGTGCTGTGGCGCTCGCTGCTCGTCACCAGCGGTGACGTCGTCTGCTTCGTGGACGCCGATCTGCGCGACTTCTCGTCCGCCTTCGTCTCCGGGATCGTCGGACCGCTGCTGACCGATCCGGACGTGCGGTTCGTCAAGGCGATGTACGACCGCCCGCTCGGCCAGGAGTTCGCCGACCCGGCCGCCCCGGCCTCCACCAGGGCCCACGGCCAGGGCGGCCGGGTCACGGAGCTGGTGGCCCGCCCCCTGCTCAACCTCCACTGGCCGCAGCTGGCCGGCTTCGTCCAGCCGCTGGGCGGCGAGTACGCCGTGCGCCGCGAGCTGCTGGAGCGGCTGCCGTTCCCCGTGGGCTACGGGGTCGAGCTGGGCCTTCTGGTGGACGCGCTCCACACGGCCGGGCTGGACGCGCTGGCCCAGGTGGACGTGGGCGTACGGCTGCACCGGCACCAGGACGGCCAGGCGCTGGGCCGGATGGCCGCGGCGATCTACCGCACGGCACTGGCGCGGCTCGCCCGCGGGCACCTCGTACGCCCCGAGCTGACGCAGTTCGAGCGCGGCCCGGAGGGGTTCGTACCGCACACCTACGCCGTGGACACCGAGGAGCGGCCGCCGATGCGGGACATCGAGGAGTACGCGCGCCGTCGCGTGGCGTAACGACCACGTCGGTGACGGGCTGCCCGCAGGCACCGCCCGCCGAGGGCACCTCCAGCACCGGCCCGGCCGCCACGCTCACGGCACTCGGCGGTGTGGTCTTCCTCTCGGTCCGGCGCACACGCAGGCGCCGACGTTTGACCGGAGGCGAGGCGGGCTAGGTTCGCCGCATGGCTTCCCAGGTGCTCGTCGCCGCGAATCGCGGCCCCCTCTCGTACGACCTCGCCGCGGACGGCACGCTCAGTGCCCGGCGCGGCGGTGGCGGCCTCGTCTCCGGCCTCTCCGCCGCCCTCGCGGAGCAGCCCGGGGCGCTGTGGATCTGCGCGGCGCTGTCGGACGCGGACCGGGAGGCGGTGCGGCGGGGGGGCGCCGAGCCGGGCGTACGGATGCTGCCGATCGACCCGGCGGTCTACGACGGCGCGTACAACGGCATCGCGAACTCGGTGCTGTGGTTCCTCCACCACCACCTGTACGAGATCCCGCGCGAACCGGTCTTCGACGCGGAGTTCCGGCGCCGGTGGCAGTCGTACGTCACGTACAACGAGGCCTTCGCGGCGGCGCTGGCGGAGGAGGCGGCCGAGGGCGCGGCGGTCCTGATCCAGGACTACCACCTGGCGCTGGCCCCCGGGATGCTCCGGGAGCTGCGCCCCGACCTGCGGATCGGGCACTTCACGCACACGCCGTGGGCCTCGCGGGAGTTCCTGGAGATGCTTCCGGAGGACATCCGGAGCCAGTTGGTGTGGGGGCTGCTCGGGGCGGACCGGCTGGGCTTCCACACCTGGGGGTGGGCGGCCAACTTCCTGGCCGGCGCGACCAGGGACGACGCCCACGGTGTCGCGGACGCGTCCGTCCCGGCCGGGACCCCCGAGCGCGGGGTGCGCCACCGCAGGACGGCCGCGGACGGGCACGGGTACGGGGAGGTCCGCTTCACCGACGTCACCGCGTACCCCCTCGGCGTGGACGGGGACGAGCTGCGCGTGCTCGCGCACCGGCCGGAGGTGGACGACAAGCTGGCGGCGCTGCGGGCGGAGGTCGGCGGGCTGAAGACGATCGTCCGGGTGGACCGCACGGAGCTGTCGAAGAACATCCTGCGGGGGCTGCTGGCGTACCGGGAGCTGCTGGTCACGCACCCCGAGTGGCGGGAACGGGTGGTCCACCTGGCCTCCGCGTACCCGTCCCGGCAGGACCTGGCCGTCTACCGGGAGTACACCGAGTCGGTGCGGGAACTGGCGGCTTCGATCAACACGGAGTTCGGCACGGCGGACTGGCAGCCGGTCCTGGTCTCCGTCGAGGACGACTTCGCGCGGTCGCTGGCGGCGTACCGGCTGGCGGACGTGGCGCTGGTCAATCCGGTGCGCGACGGCATGAACCTCGTCGCGAAGGAGATCCCGGTGGTGTCGGAGGCGGGGTGCGTGCTGGTGCTGTCCACCGGGGCGGGGGCGCACGAGGAGCTGGGCGCGGACGCGCTGACGGTGAACCCGTACGACGTGACGGCCACGGCGGAGGCCCTGCACGCCGCCCTCGCCATGCCGGCGGCGGAGCGGGCGGACCGCACGAAGCGGCTGGCCGCGGCGGCGACGGCCCTCCCGCCCGCCCAGTGGCTCACGGCCCAGCTGGACGCCCTCCGCGCCTGATCCTCCCGGCCCCTGGGCTCTGCCCAGACCCGGCGTGTGAGGCGCGGGTCTGGGCGGAGCCCGGGGAACCGGGGGAAGGGCGGGGAGGGGACAGCCCCGCAGGGCAGCGAGCCCGCACCAGCCCAGCGGGCATCGCGCCGTCACGCGGCGGCGGCAGCACCCCCACTCGACGCGTCAGGAGCGGGCCCGCACCGCCACGGCCAGGCCCGCCAGGAAGGCGACGACCTCCGACGGTCCGGACAGCGTCAGGTCCGCGCGAGCGGCGAGTTCCGGGACCTCCACCGAGCCGCTGCACAGCAACAGCCCGGGCATGCCCCCGGCCCGCAGCTTCTCGACCGCCGAGTACGCCGCCAGGTCCCCCAGGTCGTCCCCGGCGTAGAGCACGGCCTCCGCTCCCACCTCCGCGAGGTACTCCGTGAGCGCGACGCCCTTGTCCATCCCGGGCGGCCGCAGTTCCAGTACGGCCCGCCCCGGTTCGACCATCAGGCCGTGCCGGGCCGCCAGCCCGGCCAGGGGCTCGCGCAGGGCCGCGAAGGCCGCCTCCGGGTCCTCCGCGCGGCGGGTGTGGACGGCCAGCGCCTGGCCCTTCTCCTCGATCCAGGTCCCGCGCCACGCGCCGATCGATTCCAGGAACCCGGGCAGCTCCGCCCGGACCGCCGCCACTCCCGGATGCTCGGCCGGAGCGTGCACGATGCCGCTCACGGCGTCCCAGCGCTCGGCCCCGTAGTGCCCGAGCACCACCAGGTGTTCCAGTCCCGGGACCCCGGCGAAGCCCCCGTAGCGGACGGCGACCCCGGCCGGGCGGCCGGTGACGACCGCGACGGAGCCGACCTCGGGGGCGAGGGCGGCGAGCGCGGCGACGGCTCCGGGGTGGGCGCGCGCCTGGTCGGGGTCGGGGACGATGTCGGCGAGGGTGCCGTCGAAGTCGAGGGCGACGACGGAGCTGCGCGGTGCACGGAGGAGGGCTTCGAGGCCCTCGCGTCCGGCGGTGGTCACGGGCATCGGCAGATCGTGCGGATGGCTCCCCATACGCTCGACCCTAACGGCCCCGCCGGGCCACGGCTATGGCGCGGGCCACGCCTGCGGCCGCGGCTTCGGCCACGCCTCCGGCCGTGACCCGTCCCGGCCCGGACAGCGCGGCCGCGCCACCGCTACCGCCGCGCCCGCTGGGCCTCGCGGATGCGCCGCAGCCGGTTGACCGTGCCCGGCGCGTGCCGCAGTGCCCGCGGGTCGTCCATCAGCGCGTTGAGCAGCTGGTAGTACCGGACCGGGGGCATCCCCAGTCCTTCCCTTATCGCCCGCTCCTTGGCGCCCGGCCCGGGCCAGGTGCGGCCTTCGTAGGCCAGTACGGCCGCTTCGTCGGGGCTCAGCCCGGCCGGCGGCCTCTCGTCCGCGTCCGTCATACGGCCAGATTAACTCCGCCCTACGACAGCGCCCGCCCCGCGCCGATCGGCACTGATCAGTGCCGATCAGCGCCGATCAGCGCGGCTCCGCCTTGCGCGCCATCTCCGCGAGGTCCCCGAGGGTCTTCTCGGGCTGTCCGCCCGGCTGCACGGCCTTGCCGATGTTCTTCTTGACGTCCTCGCTCACGGCCGCCCAGGACTTCTTGCCCACCGGGTAGAGCCGCGCGTTGGGCAGCGCGCGCAGGAACGTCTTCAGCTCCGCCGAGGAGGACCCCGTAGAGGCCTCCATCGCCCGGGAGCCGCTGGTGGTCACCGGGAGCAGGTCGTACTTCTCGGTGAAGGCCGTCACGTTGTTCGCCTCGTACAGGAAGTCCAGGAACTTCCCGGACTGCGTCTGGTGGCCGGTCTTGAAGGCCATCACCCAGTCGGCGACGCCCATCGTCGGGTGCGGCACCCCGTCGGCGGTCGGCATGGGGGTCATGCCGTACTTCACGCCCTTCGCGGCGGCCTGCTTGAGCAGGGTCGGGTGCCCGTTGAGCATGCCGACCTCGCCGCGCGAGAAGGAGTCGAAGGCGGCCTGGCGGTCCAGCTTGGCCGGTTCGACGGGGCCGGTCAGGCCCGCGCCGACGAGCTTGTCGCGCAGGAACTCCAGGGTGTCGACGTTGGCCGGGGTGTCGATCGCGTACTGCTCTTCGTTGTCGGCGTAGCCTCCGCCGCCCGAGAGCAGCCACTGCATCGTCTCGGCCTGCGCCTCCTCGCGGCCCAGGGGCAGCGCGAAGGGCGTCGGGACTCCGGCCGCCTTGAGCTTCTTGGCGGCGGCCTCCAGCTCGGCCCAGCTCTTGGGCTGCCAGGGGGTCTTGCCGTCCTTGGGAATGACTCCGGCGTCGGCGAACAGCTTCTCGTTGTAGAACATGAGCCGGGTGCTGGCCACGAAGGGCAGGCCGTACTGGACGCGCCTGACCTTGCCCGCGTCGGCGAGCGGGGCGAGGAAGTCGGCCTCGGTGTTCACGGAGAGCAGTTCGTCGGCGGAGTACAGCTTGCCCTCGGCCGCGTAGTCGGCGTAGGCGCCGATCTGGGCGATGTCGGGGGCCTCGCCGGCCTTGACCATCTCGGCGACCCTGGCGTCCACCTCCGACCAGGAGTAGACGTCGACCTGGACCTTGATGCCGGGGTGGCCCTTCTCGAAGGACGCCGCGAGGTCCTTCCAGTAGGGCTTCGAGGAGTTTTCCGGTTTGTCCCCGTAGTCGGCCGCCACGACCTTCAGGGTGACCTCGTTGTCCCCGGTGAGGCCCGACACGGCGCCGCAGCCGGTCAGCGTCACCGCGGTCAGGCACAGTGCGAGGCCGGAGGCGGCCAGGTTCGGCCTTCTGGCCTGGACAGTTCGGGCCTTCACAGTTCTCGTTCCACCCCAGGTTGTTCCGTACGATTCGCGTAAAGGTCTACACCACTTTCGAGCCTGGTCAACATCCGGGCCCAAACGTGCACACGGCCTGCACGCGCACACCCGTGCGGAGCCGCGCACGGACCCGCGCACCGGCCCTTCCGCCGACGAAGGGCCCGAATTTGTATGGCCACTCAACAATCCCTCTCAGTGGACTAGACCTTTGCCCTCCGATCACGCGAGACTGTCACCCGTGAAACCCGTGAAACACGTCATCGCCCTCGATGTGGGCGGCACTGGGATGAAGGCCGCCCTCGTCGCCGCCGACGGCACCCTGCTCCACGAGGCGCGCCGCGCCACCGGCCGCGAGCGGGGCGCCGAAGCCGTCGTCGAGACGATCCAGGACTTCGCCGCCGAGCTCCTCGACCTCGGCCGGGAACGCTTCGCCACCACCGCCTCCGCGGCCGGCGTGGCCGTCCCCGGCATCGTCGACGCCGAGAACGGGATCGCCGTCTACGCGGCGAACCTGGGCTGGCGCGACGTCCCCATGCGCGAACTGCTCGGCAGACGCCTCGGCGGGATCCCGGTCGCCCTCGGCCACGACGTCCGCACGGGCGGACTCGCCGAAGGCCGCATCGGCGCGGGCCGCGGCGCCGACCGCTTCCTGTTCGTCCCCCTCGGCACCGGCATCGCCGGAGCCATCGGCATCGCCGGCCGCATCGAGGCCGGCGCGCACGGGTACGCGGGCGAGATCGGCCACATCGTGGTCCGCCCCGGCGGACCCGCCTGCGGCTGCGGCCAGCACGGCTGCCTGGAGACCCTCGCCTCCGCCTCCGCCGTCAGCCGCGCCTGGGCGGCCGCCTCCGGCGACCCCGAGGCGGACGCCGCGGACTGCGCCAAGGCCGTCGAATCCGGCGACGAGCGCGCCCTGGAGGTCTGGCTCGCCGCCATCGGCGCCCTCGCCGACGGGCTGGTCACCGCGATCACCCTGCTGGACCCGCGCACGCTGATCATCGGTGGCGGACTGGCCGAGGCCGGGGAAACCTTGTTCACACCACTACGGACGGCCGTGGAGGAACGCGTGACGTTCCAGCGGCTGCCCCACATCGTTCCGGCGGCCCTAGGGGACACCGCCGGATGCCTGGGTGCAGGGCTGCTCGCCTGGGATCTACTCGCCACGGAGGTACCTGCCTGATGTCCGGAAGCGCACATGTGGGCCGCAGCACCGTTCTCTCCGGCGCCGACGTGGTGCTGCCCACGGGCATCGTCAAGGGCGGGCGCCTCATCGTCGACGGCGAGCGCATCGCAGGCAGCGCCGAGGAGAACGCGGCCGTCGTCGACCTCTCCGGGTGCCTGATCGTCCCCGGCTTCGTCGACATGCACAACCACGGCGGCGGCGGCGCCTCCTTCACCTCCGGCACCGCCGAGGAGGTGCTCCAGGGCGTACGGACCCACCGCGAGCACGGCACCACCACCCTGGTCGCCTCCACCGTCACCGGGGACCTGGACGAGCTCGCCCGCCGCGCCGGGCTGCTCGCCGAGCTGACCCAGCAGGGCGACATCGCGGGCATCCACTTCGAGGGCCCGTTCATCAACCCCTGCCGCAAGGGCGCGCACAAGGAAGACCTCCTGCGCGACCCCGACCCGGCCGAGGTCCGCAAGCTGATCGACGCCTCGCACGGCGCCGCCCGCATGTTCACCCTCGCCACCGAGCTCCCCGGCGGCCTGGACTCCGTACGGCTGCTCGCCGAGCACGGGGTCATCGCCGCGATCGGCCACACCGACTCCACGTACGAGCAGACGCTCGAAGCCATCGACGCCGGCGCCACCGTGGCCACCCACCTCTACAACGCGATGCCGGGCCTGGAGCACCGCGCGCCCGGCCCCATCGCGGCCCTGCTGGAGGACGAGCGGGTCACCGTCGAGCTGATCAACGACGGCACCCACCTGCACCCGGCCATGCTGGAGCTGGCCTTCCACCACGCGGGCGCGCACCGCGTGGCGCTGATCACCGACGCGATGGACGCCGCCGGCTTCGGCGACGGGACCTACCACCTCGGCCTGCTGGAGGTGGAGGTCAAGGAGGGCGTCGCCCGCCTCGTCGAGGGCGGCTCCATCGCGGGCTCCACCCTCACCCTGGACACCGCCTTCAAGCGGTCGGTCACCCTCGACAAGCTCCCCGTCGAGTCCGTGGTCCAGGCGATCTCCGCCAACCCGGCCAAGCTGCTCGGCGTCTACGACCAGGTCGGCTCGCTGGAGCCCGGAAAGTACGCGGACCTCGTCGTCCTCGACTCCGCCTTCGACGTCCGCGGCGTCATGCGGCGCGGCGAATGGATCGTGGACCCGCTCGCGGCACGGAGCTGACCGCACGGTACGAGCCGGCGGTCGGCCCGTGACACCGGGCCGGCCGCTCCCGCATTTGGCATGCTGTTGCCCCCGCGAGAGGCGGCACACACCGAGACCCGGGGCCCGCCATGATCCTGACCGTGACCCTCAACACCGCGCTCGACGTCACCTACCGCGTACCGCGCCTGCTCGCGCACGCCTCCCACCGCGTCACCGAGGTCACCGAACGCCCCGGCGGCAAAGGCCTCAACGTGGCGCGCGTGCTCGCCGCGCTCGGCCACGAGGTCACCGCGACCGGCTTCGCGGGCGGGCCCTCGGGAGCCCTCGTGCGCGAGCTGCTCGCCGGCTCCCCCGGCGTCCGCGACGAGCTGGTCCCCTGCGCGGGCACCACCCGGCGCACCCTGGCCGTCGTCGACGAGGCCTCCGGGGACACCACGCAGTTCAACGAACCCGGCCCGCTGATCACCGCCGCCGAGTGGTCCGGGTTCCTCTCCCGCTACGAGGCCCTGCTGGCCGACGTCCCCCGCGCGGTGGCCCTGTGCGGCAGCCTGCCCCCGGGCGTACCCGTAGGGGCCTACGCGACCCTCGTACGGGCGGCCCGCGCGGCCGGCGCGCCCGTCCTCCTCGACACCAGCGGCGAGGCCCTGCACCGCGGGGTCGCCGCCCGCCCCGACGTGATCAAGCCGAACGCCGCCGAGCTCGCCGAGCTGACCGGATCGCGGGACCCGCTGCCCGCCACCCGGGACGCCCGCCGGCGCGGGGCCCACGCGGTGGTCACCTCGCTCGGCCCGGCCGGACTGCTCGCCGCCACCGCCCGGGGCACCTGGCGGGCGGCCCCGCCCCGCACCCTGGCGGGCAACCCCACCGGCGCCGGCGACTCCGCGGTCGCGGGCCTGCTCTCGGCCCTCGTCGAAGGCCTGGACTGGCCGGACCGCCTGACCCGCGCGGTAGCCCTCTCGGCGGCCACGGTCGCCGCCCCCACGGCGGGAGACTTCGACCTCCGCACCTACGAGGAGGTACGGGGGTCGGTGAAGGTGACGGCGGGCTAGGCGTACGCCGGGCCGGTCAGCGCTTCTCGAGGACGAACTGGTCGATGACCGCCTCGCAGGAGTTGCCCGCCTCGCAGGAGATCTTGATGGTGTTCGTGCCCTGCTTGAGGTTCACGTACGAGTAGGTGTTGGTCCAGCCCTTGTCCCAGGCACCCTCGCCGGCCTTCGCGAAGTTCTTCATGTTGATCGGCCGGGTCTGCGCTTCGCCGTTGATCGCCAGCGTCATGCTGGCGTCCTTGCCCGGCACGCCGTAGTACATCCGGAAGGTGTACTCCCCGGTCTTGGGGACCTCCAGCGTCCAGGTCACGGCGGCACCCTGCTGGGTGAACCCGCCGACGTACTTGCCACCCGCGCTCTTGGCCCCCGGCACCGCGCTCTCCAGCGCGGCGCCACCGCTGATCACCATGCCGGAGCCGCCCGCGTCGCCCTTGGGCATCGGAGCCTCCGGGGACGTGGACCCGCTCGGCTGGCCCGACGGGGTGTTCTGGGCGGGCGCCGACGGGCTCTGGCCCGTGTTCGCGGTGTTCTTGCCCTTGTCCTTGTCGTCGTCCTTGCCGAAGATCACCGCAGCGCCGATGCCGATCGCCACCGCGGCGACCACCGCGACGGCCGCGATGAGCATGCCGTTGCGGCTGGACCCGCCGCCGCCGTGGCCGCCGCCGCGCCCGCCGCCCGGCATCGGAACGGACTGGGTGTACTGCGGGGGCTGCTGCTGCGGCGGAACGCCGTAGCCGCCCTGCTGGAGCGCCTCGGGGGCCTGGTACTGCGCCTGGTAGGCCGGGGGCTGCTGCTGCGGCGGGACCTGCCCGCGCTGGCCGCCGTAGGGCCGGTCGCCGACCGTGCGGACCTGGTTGTACGAGGTCCGGGGCACACCCGGCTGAGCGCCGGCCGTGGAACCCGGGTAGCCGTACCCGCCGCCCTGCCCGGGCGGGGTGGCCCCCGCGGCCTGGCCGTCCTCGTAGAGGTAGCCGAACGGGTCGTCATCCTCGGGCTTGCTCGCCCCGTTGTTCGGGCCGTGGTTCGCGGGCGTCGTCATCGCAGGTCACTCCTTTCGACCCCGGGGAGCCTACCCCGAACAGGTGCGCCCACGGGCGGCCCGAGAGTTTACCCGGCCCTGCGGTGCGCCTTCGAACGGGACCGCTTCTCGATGTACATCCGCTGGTCGGCGGAGCGCAACACCTCGTCCGCCGACATGCCGCAGCTCGCCCAGCCGATGCCGAAACTGGCTCCCACGCGGACCGCGCGGCCGTCCACCCGGATCGGCGGGATGATCGCGTTGCGCAGCCGCACGGCGAGGTCGGCGGCGTCGGCGGCGCCCAGCCCGTCGGCGAGGACGACGAACTCGTCACCACCCAGCCGGGCGACCGTGTCCCCGTCCCGGACGCCGGTCGTCAGCCGCCGGGCCACCTCGATGAGGACCGCGTCGCCGGTGTGGTGCCCGAACCGGTCGTTGATCGACTTGAACCCGTCGAGGTCGCAGAAGAGCACCGCGAGCCCCTTCGTACCGTCGTCGATGTCGGTCGCCGGTGCGACCGTGTGCACGTGGTGGTCGTACGGGCCCGCCGAGGCCGAACCGCCGAGCGGGCCGCCCATGCCCCCGGGGAACTCGAAGGGCTCGGGGAAGCCGTCGGGCCGGAAGCCGTGCTCGGCGTGCTCACCGGGTCCGCCCTCCCCCGCCGGCCGCGTCTCGAAGGCCGCGTCCAGGGCCTCCACGGCGGTGGCGCGCACCGACTGCGGGCGGCGGCAGAGCCGGGCCCCGAGCCGGGAGCGCAGCTCCGCGCTGTTGGGGAGGCCGGTCAGCGAGTCGTGGCTGGCCCGGTGGGCGAGCTGGAGCTCGTGCCGCTTGCGCTCCTCGATGTCCTCGACGTGGGTGAGCAGGAAGCGCGGGCCGTCGGCGGCGTCGGCGACGACGGAATTGCGCAGCGAGACCCAGACGTACGTGCCGTCGCGCCGGCCGAGTCTGAGCTCGGCGCGGCCGCCCTCGGCGGAGGTGCGCAGCAGGGTGCCGATGTCCTCGGGGTGCACGAGGTCGGAGAAGGAGTAGCGGCGCAGCACGGAGGCGGGCCGCCCCAGCAGCCGGCACAGCGCGTCGTTGGTGCGCAGCAGGCGGCCGTGCTGGTCGCCGCCCATCTCGGCGATGGCCATGCCGCTCGGCGCGTACTCGAAGGCCTGGCGGAACGACTCTTCACTGGCGCGCAGGGCCTGCTGCTCGCGCTCCAGACGGACCAGGGCCCGCTGCATGTTCGCGCGGAGCCGGGCGTTGCTGATCGCAATGGCGGCCTGGAAGGCGTACATCTGGAGCGCTTCGCGGCCCCAGGCGCCGGGCCGGCGGCCGTTGCGCGGGCGGTCCACGGACACCACGCCGAGCAGTTCGCCGCCGGAGGCGTACATGGGGGCGTAGAGCCGGTCCTCGGGGTGCCACTCGTCCTCGAACCGCGGGTCGGGGCCCTCCGTGTGCCACTGCGGGACGTCGTCCTCGACGAGGACCCAGCCCTCGGTGTGCGGGATGAAGCGCAGGCCGTCCCAGTTCTCGCCCATCGTCAGGCGGCGTTCCCAGGAGGCGCGCGAGCCGACGCGGCCGGTGATCAGAGCTTCGGCGGCGGGGTCCCCCGCGAAGGCGGCGACGACCAGATCACCGTCGGGGCGAACGAGGTTGACGCAGGCGAGTTCGTAGCCGAGGCCCAGGACGATGCCGTCCACGACGGTCTGCAGGGTGTCCGCCAGGCTCCGGGCCGTATTGAGCTCGGCCACCACCCGGTGCAGCTGCCGCAGGGTCGCAAGACGGACGTACGGCTCCGACTCGGTCTCCATTGCTCGCTCTCCCCGAGACCTCGACAGCAACTCCAGGTTTGTCATCGGCGCTTCGTTGCGGTGTCCCGTCCACTGAATCACAGTGAGCTGTGCGGCAGGTACACAGGGTCAACAAATCTTGCTCTCTGTGACTCAAGTCACATGAGATGAATAAGGGCGGCCTTCGCGTCGCCCCACTCGGGTTCATTCAGGCCGGTTCGCCCGATCTGTTCCCGGAAGCAAACGATACGCCCGGATCTGGGGCGGCCTAGGTCGACGGGCGGGGGCGGGGCTCGGCCCTCCGCCCGATGCGCCGCGCGAGGGGTGACAGTAGCGTCCCGACCGTGCCCCCTACGACCCCTGTGACATCACTTTCCCTGACCGCACCCCATGCTGTGGGGGTGAGCAACGACGAGTTCCGCGCAGCGATGTCCCGACTGGCGGCGGGCGTGTGCCTCATCACCGCACAGGAGCCCCCGCCGTCGGCAGCCGGCCCGCGCGGTGAGGACGTCGGCATGACGGCGACCGCCTTCATGTCCGTGTCCCTGGAGCCGCCGCTCGTCCTCGTCAGCGTGCGCGAGGGCTCACGGATGGACGACCTGCTGGCCGAGCAGCCCCTGTGGTCGGTGTCGGTGCTCGCCGACCACCAGCTCCAGATCGCGAGCCGGTTCTCGATGAAGAACCGCATCAGCGACCGGCTGCTCTTCGCGGACCTGCCCTACACGCGCGGCGGCGTCTCCGGAGCCCCGCTGCTCTCGGGGGCGCTGGCCACCCTGGAGTGCCGTACGGAGAACCGCGTCGAGGCGGGCGACCACACCCTGGTCATCGGCCACGTCCTCACCGCCACCCAGCCGGCGCCGGACTCCCCGCCGCTGACGTACTTCCGGGGGCGCTACCGGCACCTGGCGCCCTGAGCTCCGGTCCGTGGCGCGCCCCCGGCGGCCCCGGCGGCTACCAGTCCCGCGCGTTGCGGCCCCGCTTGGTCTCGCCTCGGGCCTTCTTCTCGCGCAGCCGCCGCTCGTTGATCCCCCGGGGGATCTTCGTCGCCCGCCGCGCCTTCGGCGGCGGCGCCGTGGCCTCGGCCAGCAGCGCCGTCAGCCGGACCAGCGCCATCTCCCGGTTGCGGAACTGCGAGCGGTGCTCGGAAGCCCGTACGGTCACCACCCCGTCGACCAGCCGGGACGCGAGCCGCTCCAGCGCCCGCTCCTTCCACACGTCGGGCAGCGACTTCGTCGCCGCGACGTCGAAGAGGAGCTCCACGCGGGAGTCCGAGGTGTTCACGTGCTGGCCGCCCGGCCCCGAGGACCGCGAAAAACGCCAGGCGAGCTCGCCCTCGGGGAGCACGACCGAACCGCGGATGACATAAGGACCAGGCATGCCCCCTATGATCCGTGCCCGCCGGACCCCCGTCACCCGCATTTCCGACGCGAACAATTCCCGGACTGCGGAACCTGGTGCCCCTCTCCCCGCGTTATGGAGGTCAGCGGTAACTTGGGCACTCTCACGGTCGATACGACAAGTGAGACCAAGTGAGACTAGGAAGGGACACCAGTCACCATGGCAGTAAGCCTCTCCAAGGGCGGAAACGTCTCGCTCAGCAAGGAGGCCCCGGGCCTCGCGGCCGTCACCGTCGGCCTCGGCTGGGACACCCGCACGACCACCGGTGTCGACTTCGACCTGGACGCCTCCGCCATCGCGGTCAACGCCCAGGGCAAGGTCGTCTCCGACGGCCACTTCGTCTTCTTCAACAACAAGTCCACCCCGGACCAGACCATCGTCCACACCGGTGACAACCGCACCGGCGAGGGCGCGGGCGACGACGAAGCCATCAACGTCAACCTCGCGGGCCTGCCCGCCGACGTCGACAAGATCGTCTTCCCGGTCTCCATCTACGACGCCGAGACCCGCAGCCAGAACTTCGGCCAGGTCCGCAACGCGTACATCCGCGTGGTGAACCAGGCCGGCGGCGTCGAGATCGCCCGCTACGACCTCTCCGAGGACGCGGCGACCGAGACCGCCATGGTCTTCGGCGAGCTGTACCGCAACGGCGCCGAGTGGAAGTTCCGCGCCGTGGGCCAGGGTTACGCCTCCGGCCTGACCGGCATCGCCCAGGACTTCGGCGTCAACGTCTAAGCCTGAGCGCCCGCGTCCACGGACGCGTCTCAGCTGAAGCCCCCTCCCGGCCGTCCGGGGAGGGGGCTTCGCTACCGTTCGGTACGTGATCCTCCTGCCGCTCGCTCCCGTCGAGGACGGCGCCCTGCCGGGCCCGGTCCTCACCGAAATCGCCACCCTCTACGCGACGAACCACGCGTTCTTCGAGCTCAGCGGCGATTTCCCCGACCCCGGCCGCATCACGGTCGAACAGGTCGCAGCCGCACTCGCCGACGAGCTCGCCCACGAGGGCGCCGAGGTCCTCCTCGCCCGCTCCGCCGGACGCCTCGTAGGCCTGGCCGCCACCCTCGCCCGTCATCCCGATCCGGCGTCCGAGGACCCCGACCCGTGGATCGGCCTCCTGCTCATCGACGCCACCGCGCACCGCGAGGGATACGGCCGCGCCGTCGTCGCCCTCGTCGAGGACCGCTTCCGCGCCGCCGGACGGTCGGGCGTACGGCTCGCCGTGCTCGACGCCAACGAGAAGGGCCTCGCCTTCTGGCGGTCCCAGGGCTACGTCACCCTGCGCCAGGGCGCCGACCGCGAGATGGGCCGCCCCTGCACGGTCCTGCGCAAGGCCCTGTAGGCGCGGCGCCGCCACCGGCAACGGCACCCCAGGGGGCTACGGCGCCTTCGCCGCCCTCGGGGTCTTCGCCGCCCTCGGTGTCTTCGGCGCCTTCGGGCGGTCCTTCCCGTACAGCCACACGTCCCAGACCTCCGTCAGGTCACGGCCCGTCTTCTTCTCCGCGTAGGCGGTGAAATCGGCCGTGCTCGCGTTCCCGTGCCGGTGGTCGGCGGCCCAGCCGCGCATCAGGGCGAAGAACTTCTCGTCGCCGACCTCCTGCCGGACCCGCTGCAGGACCATCGCCCCGCGCCCGTACACCGGGGACCCGGAGATCTCCTTCGGGCCCCGCGGGGCGGCCGGCGGGAAGGCGCCCCAGTCCGAGCCCGCCTCGCCGTCGACACGGGTGTCCCCGGCGACGTAGGCGTCGAAGTGCTGCTGCGCGGTCGGCCCGCCGTGGTCCTCGGACCACAGCCACTCCGCGTAGGTCGCGAAGCCCTCGTTGAGCCACATGTCCTTCCAGGACTTCGGCGACACCGAGTTCCCGAACCACTGGTGCGCCAGCTCGTGCAGCACCAGCTCCTGGCTGCCGGGTGCCCCCGGGAACACCGGCCGGGTCTGCGTCTCCAGCGCGTAGCCGAGGCTGTGGGCGGGCAGCACGATCGCACCCGTCGAGGAGAAGGGGTACGGGCCGAACCGCCCGATGCCCCACTCCACCATCTCGGGCAGCCGCGCGAGCGCGGCCCCGCTCGCCGCCGCCTCCTCCGGCGCGACCGCCGTGTACACGGGGATCCCGGAGGCGGTCCGCCCGGTCGTCACCTCGAACTTCCCGACGGCCACGGTCGCCAGGTAGCTCGCCATCGGCTCCGCGGAGTGCCAGGCGAACACGGTCCGCCCGTCGCCCTCCTCCGTCCGGGAACGCAGCTCGCCGTTGGACACGGCCTCGTACCCCCGGGGAACGGTCACCCTGATGTCGTACGCGGCCTTGTCGCCGGGGTGGTGGTTCCCCGGGAACCAGGCCATCGACCCGACGGGTTCGCCGACCCCCACCGCGCCCCCGCCACCAGGGGTGACGATCCACCCCTCCTCCGACCCGTCGGGGTCGGTCACCGTCCTGGGGCGGCCGGAGTAGTCGACCTCCGTACGGAAGACCTCCCCCCGCTCCAGATCCTCGGCGGGGCGCACCGTCAGCTCGTTGCCGGTGCGGTTGAACCGGGCCCCGACGCCCTGCACGTCCACGCCCTCCACCTCGAGTCCGCTGAGATCGAGGTTGAAGGAGCTGAGTCCCTGCTCGGCCCGGGCGGTGATGACGGCGGTGGCGTGCAGCAGCCCGTCGGCCGGGTCGTAGTCGAGGTCCAGGGAGTAGTGCTCGACCTGGTAGCCGCCGTTGCCGGCCTTGGGGAAGAACGGGTCACGGACCCCGGACGCGCCCGGCCGCCCCTGCACGGTCTCCCCCGTGCAGCCCGTGGTGAGGGCGAGCAGGGCGGCGACGGCGGGGGCGGCCAGGCGGGAGAGAACGCGGTGATCCACGCGCTCGAGGTTACGTCCCGTGACGCTTCTACTTGGTGAGGGCGTCCACGCCGGCCTTCGCGAACTTCTCGTCCAGGTCACCGCTCGGGGCGCCGGCCACGCCGATGCCCGCGACCGGGGCGCCCTCGACCTGGACGGGGGTGCCGCCACCGAGGAAGAGGGTGCCGGGGATGTCCTTCAGGTTCGGGGTCTGCGCGAGGCGGCCGGCGAGCACCGAGGTCGGCGCGTTCCAGGACACGGCGGTGAAGGCCTTGCGCTCCGCCGACTCGTAGGACTGCGGGCCGGCGCCGTCGCCGCGGAGCGTGACGATGGTGTTGCCGTTGCGGTCGACGACCGCGACGGTCACCCGCTGGTTCTCCTGCTCGGCGGCGTCCAGCGCGGCCTGCGCGGCGCGGGTCGCGGCGTCGATGGTGAGGTGCGTGGAGGTGGTGAAGTTCTTCTTGTCGCCGTCCTTCTTCGCGACGGCGGCCTGGGCGGCGGCCGGAGCGGAGGCCGGGGCGGCGTTGGCGCTGACCGCGCCGAAGGCTCCGGCGCCGAGGGCGACGGCGACGGCGGTACCGGTGAGAACGCGGGTGCGGGTGTTCATGTCTGCTGCTCCTGTGAACGTCGGCACGGCGGGCTGTCCTGCCGTTGCTCCAACCCTCTCCCCGAAACCCCCGCCACCCCGTCCCCGTACCGGCTCCCAACCCGACCCCCACCGGTTGACCCCGGGGTCAACCGATCGGCCGATGCGCCCCGCCCCCACCGACGGCTTACCTGAACCGTCCCAGCCGCTCACCCCAGCCGTCGGGCGTTCGTCCCAGCCGTCCTGCGGTCCTGCTTCCCGAACGCAGGGTCCGGTTTTCCAGCCGTCCTGCGGTCCTGCTTCCCGACCGCCGGGTCCGGTTTTCCAGCCGTCCGGCGTTTGAGGACCGGGGTCCGGGGCGGAGCCCCGGAAGCCCCGGGCGCAGCCCGGGCCCGACGGGTCAGGGCGGAGCCCTGGGAACGGTGGAAGGGCGGGTAGGGGACGGCCCCGCGCAGCGCCACCCACCCCCGCCGCACGGCAACAGGCACCATGGACAGACGCACCACCCCCCAGGAGCACCCCGTGACCAGCGCGCCCCCGCCGAGCCCGGCAACCCCGCCACCCCCGGCGGCCCCGCCGAGCCCGGCGACCACCCCACCCCCCCAAGACACCCGCGCCCTGGCCACGGTCATGCACACCGCCTTCTTCCTCCTCCTCGGCGCCTCCGTGGCCCGCTTCCTCCTCCGCCACCCCGACGAGCCCCGCACCCCGTGGATCCTCGCCCTCGGCATCACCCTGGCCCTGCTCTACGTACTCGGCCCCGCCCTCGGCGCCGCCCCCACCCTGCGCCGCCTCCTCTGGCTCGGCCTGGTCGTCGCCGTCTGGGTGGTCCTCGTCGTCCTCGCGCCGAGCTTCGCCTGGTGCGCCGTACCGCTCTTCTACACGGCCCTGCGCACCCTCCCGCCCCGCGCGGCCATCGTCCTCGTGGCCCTGCTCACCGTGTTCGTCGTAGCGGCCCAGCTCCGCCTCGCCCAGGCCTCCGGCTCCGAGCCCTTCGACCCCAACCTCCTCCTCGCCCCACCGGCCGTCGCCGCCCTCGCCACCGCCGTCTTCGTCCACATGGAGCGCCAGGCGGCAGCCCAGCGCACCCTGATCGACGACCTGATCCGCACCCGCCGGGAACTGGCCGCCACCGAACGCCGCGCCGGCACCCTCGCCGAACGCCAGCGACTGTCCATGGAGATCCACGACACCCTGGCCCAGCACCTGTCCAGCCAGCAGATGCTGCTGCAGGCCGCCGACCGCACCTGGGACAGCGACCCCGGCACCGCCCGCGCGCACGTCCGCACCGCCACCGACATCACCGCCCGCGGCCTCGCCGAGGCACGCCGCCTGGTGCACGACCTCGCGCCGGCCGAACTCGCCGGCGGCGCCGGCCTCCCGGACGCCCTGCGCGCGCTGGACGCCGGCCCGGACATCGAGGTCCGCTTCCACCTGGAGGGCACACCGGCGCCCCTCCCCGACCGCGCCGAGCAGGCACTGCTGCGCATCGCGCAGGGCGCGCTCGCGAACGTACGGGAGCACTCGCAGGCCCGTACCGCTGCCCTCACGCTGAGCTTCCTCGGCGACCAGGTCGTCCTGGACGTCGCCGACGACGGCCACGGCTTCACCCAGACCCGCTCCGCCGCCGAACGCGGCCACGGCCTCCCCGCCATGCGCGCCCGCGTCCGCCAACTCGGCGGCACCCTGACCATCGAATCCACCGCGGGCGAGGGCACGGTCCTGTCGGCGTCGATCCCCCTGGAGCCCACCCCATGAGCACGAACGAGAACCCGGCCGCCACGACCCCGGACCCGACGGAGGCGAACCCGGCCCCGGCCGCGTCCACCCAGGGGGCCGCGACCACGATCCTCCTCTGCGACGACCACGTCGTGGTCCGTGCGGGCCTGCTGGCCCTGCTCGGCAGCGAGCCCGACATCGAGGTGCTCGGCGAGGCGGGCAGCGGCGAAGAGGCCGTCGCGCTCGCGGCCAAACTCCACCCCGACGTGGTCCTCATGGACCTCCAGCTCGGTGACGGCATCGACGGCGTGGAAGCCACCCGCCGCATCACCGCCGCCCCGAACCCCCCGCACGTCCTGGTCCTGACCACGTACGACACCGACGCGGACATCACCCGGGCCATCGGCGCGGGCGCCACGGGCTACCTCCTGAAGGCGGAACGCCCGGAGGAGCTCTTCGCCGCGATCCACTCCGCCGCCCAGGGCCGCACCACGCTCTCCGCCCCCGTCGCCAGCCGCGTGATGGCCCACATGCGGGGCACCCGTCCCACCCTGACCGACCGCGAGCTCGACATCCTCGGCCAGCTCGCCCGCGGCCTCGGCAACCGCGACATCGCCCGCGCCCTGTTCATCAGCGAGGCCACGGTCAAGACCCACCTGGGCCGCATCTACGACAAACTCGGCGTCGACACCCGCGCCGGCGCGGTCTCGGTGGCCAAGGAACAGCGCCTCCTCCCCTGAGGCCCCCGGGCGCGCCGAGCCCGATCCGGCGAACCGCCACCCCGGGAGCCGTCAGGAACACCGACCCCCGCCCGGTCCCGCACCGACCGCGCGGGTCCGCGCGGGTCCGTGGGGGTCCGCAGGGGTCCGTGCGGGTCGCCACCCGCCCCGCACGTGACACCATCGGGTACGTGCTCGACATCGGCTACTCCCTCTCCCGGCGCTTCCCCGACCCCCCGCAGACCGACTACCGCTCGGCGGACGTCCACTCGCTGCGCCACGACCTGTTCTGCGGGGACGTCTACCTCGCCGACACCAACGCGGACCGGGAAGTGTCCACAGCCTGGGGATGGGTGCCCGTACTGGACTTCGCCTGGGCGCTGTGCGACATCGTCGAGCAGCTCGACCAGGACCCGCGCGGCAGCCGCGCCGCCAACCGGCAGTACGCCGAGATCGACTTCACCGAGTCCTCGGACCGCATGCTCTTCGAGCGCCGCTTCGGGTGGGTCGACGTCGAGGCCGACTGGATGCCGTCCGAGGAAGCCCCCCTCACCTTCAGTCACCGCCTGCTGCGCCGCGAAGCCCGGGACTTCCTCCACGACGTGATCGCGGACCTCGTCGACATGCACGACGGCCTAGGCGACAACCCGGTCATCTGGACCCTCCAGTCCCGCTTCCCCCGAGTCCCGGCCTAACCCCCAGGCCCACCACCCGCCCCCCGGGCCCGCCCGACCCACCGGGCCGCCGGGCTCCGGGCTGCCGGGCCGCAGGGCTCCGGGCTGCCGGGCCGCAGGGCTACCGGGCCGCAGAGCAGCCGAGCTACCGGGCTCGGGGCTACCGGGCCGCAGAGCCGCCGGGCCGCTGGGCTACCGGGCTACCGGGCTACCGGGCTACCGGGCCGCAGAGCTACCGGGCTACCGGGCTGCGGACCCTCCGGGCCGCCGGGCCGCCTACGGGACCACCCGCAGCCCCAGCTGCGCAGCCATCGCCGGAGCCAGTTCGAACAGCTGCGCCGGACTGATCACCGCCCCCGCCAACGCCTCCACCCCCCGCGCGATCCCCAGCTCCGCGACCCCCCGCAGGTCCACGTCCGCCATCCGCGCCCCCGAGAAGTCCGCCCCCCGCAGCTCACAGTCCCGGAACTCCACCCGCTCCAGCACCGCACCCCCGAAGTCCGGCTCCACCAGCACGCACCCCTCGAAGACCACGTCCTTGAGCCGCGCCGTGCGCAGGTTCAAGTAGTCGATCTTGCCCCCGCGTACGAGCACCCGCTCCAGCACCGCCCCGTGCAACTGCACCCCGCCCAGCCGGGCGTCCAGCAGTTCCACGTCGCGCAGCGAAGCCCCCGACAGGTCCGACCCCACCCCCCGGACGCCCTCCAGCACCGAGTCCAGGATCCGTACCTTGGCCAGCCCGGTCTCGTCCAGCACGCAGCGCCGTAGCGCGCAGTCCATGAACCGGGCCCCCCGCCCGTCCCCGCCCGCCAGGTCCACCTCGACGAGCTCCAGCCCGTCGTAGTCCCCGTCCGGCTCCAGCTCCTGCCCCGCGTCCGCCCACCCGCTCAGCTCCGGCAGCCGCACCTCCGGCCGCCGCGCCGCCTTCACCGACTGCTTCTGCGTCTTCCGACCGTCCCGCGCCATCACCATCCCCCCATCCTGACCCACCCCTTGACCTCAACCGCACGTGAGGTCGGAGGCTTCACCCATGCCTACGAACCCCGCCGCCGCTGCCGACACCAGGGTCACCCCCACCACCCCCGCCACCATGCGCGCCATCCGCCTCCACGCCTTCGGCCCCGCCGAGAACCTCACCTACGAGTCCGTCCCCCGACCCGCCCCCGCCCCCGGCCAGGTCCGCATCGCCGTGGCCGCCGCCGGTGTGCACCTCATCGACACCGCCCTGCGCCGCGGCGTCCAGGGCCCGCCCGCACCCCTGCCCGAGCTGCCGACCGTCCCGGGCCGCGAAGTCGCCGGCACCGTCGACGCGCTCGGCCCCGGCACCGACCCCGCCTGGCTCGGCCGGTCCGTCGTCGTCCACCTCGGATTCACCCCCGGCGGCTACGCCGAATACGCCGTCGCCGACGCCGCCCGACTGCACCCCGTCCCGCCCGGCCTCGACCCCGCCACCGCCGTCGCCATGATCGGCACGGGCCGCACGACCCTCGGCATCCTCCAGTTCGCCGAGCTCGGCCCCGGCTCCGTCGCCCTGGTACCCGCCGCCGCGGGCGGCATCGGCACCCTGCTGGTCCAGTACGCCAAACACGCCGGAGCCACCGTCGTCGCCCTCGCCGGCGGCCCCGCCAAAACCGCCCGGGCCGCCGCCAACGGCGCTGACCTCGCCCTCGACTACACCACCCCGGACTGGGCCGACACCCTCCGCGCCCACCACCCCGACGGCGCCACCGTCCTCTTCGACTCCGTCGGCGGGCCCGTCGCACGCACCGCCCTCGGCCTCCTCCGCGAAGGCGCCCTCCACCTCGTCTTCGGCTGGTCCGGCGGCCCCCTCACCCTCACCGACGCCGAACAGGCCGCCCTGGACGCCCGCGGCATCACCACGCAGCACGTCCTCGGCCCCGCCATGCTCCGACGCGCCGGCGGCGAAGACCCCCTGCGCCTCCTCGAAACCCGCGCCCTCGCCGAAGCCGCCGCCGGCCGCCTGCGCCCGGCCCTCCAGCGCTACCCCCTCGCCGAAGCCGCCGCGGCCCACCGCGACCTGGAAACCCGCGCCACCACCGGCAAGGTCGTCCTGGAACCCTGACGGCCGCCCGGCCCCGGCCTACGCGCCCCCGAGCTCCCCCAGCGCCCCGTCGGTCAGCCGGTACACCGACCACTCGTCCTGCGGCCGCGCACCCAGGGCCTCGTAGAAGGCGATCGTCGGCTCGTTCCACTTCAGGACCGACCACTCCAGCCGCTCGTACCCGCGCTCCACACAGATCCGCGCCAACTCCCGCAGCAGCGCCTTCCCGTGGCCGCCGCCACGCACGCCCGGACGGACGTACAGGTCCTCCAGGTAGATGCCGTGCACCCCGCGCCACGTCGAGAAGCTCAGGAACCACAACGAGAACCCGACCGCCTCGCCCTCCTCCGTGCACGCGAGGTGCGCGAACGCCGCCGGCCGCTCCCCGAACAGCGCCTCCCGCAACTGCTCCTCGGTGGCGCGCGCCTCGTGCGGCACCTTCTCGTACTCCGCGAGCTCGCGGATCATGGCGTGGATGACGGGTACGTCGCTGACGACGGCGCTACGGATCATGCCTGCACCCTACGATTCACCGCGCCCGACCCACCCCGACCACCCCCCGCCCTGACCACCCCCACCCCGGCCACTCCCCACCCCGCCTCACCCCAGCAGCGACTCCGCGACCCTCAACTGCACACCGCCGCCGGCCGGTCCCCGTCCTCCACGTCCCACAGGCAGTTCTGCAGCACCCGACCCAGCGTCCACGCCCGGGCCCGCTCCCGGTCCGCCCCCACCGCCTCCGCGAGCGACTCGAAGCGCCACCGCACCTCCCCGGCACGGAAGTTGTCGACCAGCGCCGGCAGCAGCTCGAACCCCGGATCACCCGCGAGCGGCTTCGGATCGATGGCCGGCCACGCTTCGCGCCCGCCCGCCAGGGCGTTGTCGTAGTGCAAGTCCCAGTGCAGCAGCCGGTCCCCCGGCTCCCCCGCCACCTCCGCGAGCGCCGCCGCGCAGTCCGCGACCAGCCCCCGCTCCCCGCCCTCCGCCAGCCGCTCCAACGCACCCGGCACCGCCTCCAGCATCTCCGCCGCCTCGTCCCCGAACCGCCGCAGCCCGCCGGCGCCGGAACCGCCGTCAGCCGGGCCAGCAACCCCCCGACGAGTTCCACCGCCCGCCTGGAATCCCGTACCGCCAGCGCCGACAGGTGCCTGCCCTCGTCAAGGCGCTCCAGCAGCAGCGTGCCGGTCTCCGCATCGTCCGCCAGCAGCCGTACGCAGCCCTCCCCGGCCAACGCGCGCAGCGCATCGACGAACTCCCGCCCTGCCACACCGTTGGCACGCACCTGCGCCCGCACGAAGGGCACCGGAACCCCACCGCAGGCCCACCCCCCTAGGCGGAGGCCCCGATCCCGACACCCCGCAACGCCCGCGTGAACGCCCCCGCGTCGAACAGCGACCCGTCCCTCGACCCGACCGGCTTCCCCTCCACCAGCACCATCGGCGTCGCCCGCGCACCCGTCGCCTCGAAGCCCTTCTCGGCCTCGGCGACCCACCCCTCGTACTTCCGCTCCTTCACCGCCGCGTCGAACTCCGCCCCGCGCAGCCCCGGCACCCGGTCCGCGATCTTCAGGAGCAGCTCGTCGGTGAACTTCCCCTCCGGCCGGCTGGCGAAGACCGCCGCGTGGAACTCCGCGAACTTCCCGGCGTCCGCCGACGCGCGCAGCGCGTTGACCGCCTCGACCGAACCGCTCGCCCCGCCCTGGTCCAAGAACGAGGCCAACAGGTACTCGATCTTCACCTGCCCGGCCACCGCCGGCCTCAGCAGCGATTCCCCGCCGGCCCCCTCGAACCGCGCGCAGTGGCCGCACTTGGGATCCACCAGCACCTGCGCGGTACGCGGCGCGTCCGGCTTCCCCACGACGATCCTCGCCCCGTCCACCGTCGCGGGCAGCCCCGCGAGCCGGTCGGCGATCGGGCTGATCCGCACCGGAGCCTCGGAGACGGCCACGGCCTTCCGTTCCCCGGACCCGCAGCCGACGACCGCCCCACCCAACAGAGCCACGGACGCGACCGCCGCGACCAGCCGCCCCGCCACCACAACCCGTGCCATACGAAGCAGCACCTCTCACACAAAACCTGACAAAATCCCCGCACCACCCTAAGGACGAGACCAGACCACCCACATCAGCCATTCGGCCACCTCTCAGCCCCCGAAACCCGACGCCCCGCCCATGGACACCCCTCCGGAACCCCGTGTACCAACACCCTCATGACGATCAACGGCGGAATTTCCTTCTGGCACGCGACGGACGAGACCGCCCCCGCCCACCCACCCCGCGCCCCGCTCACCGGCAACACCACGGCCGACGTCGTCATCGTCGGCGGCGGCTACACCGGCCTGTGGACCGCGTACTACCTCAAGGCCGCCGCCCCCGACCTGCGCGTCACCGTCCTGGAGCAGAAGTTCTGCGGCTACGGGGCCTCCGGCCGCAACGGCGGCTGGCTCTACAACGGCATCGCCGGCCGCGACCGCTACGCCGCCCTCCACGGCCGCCCGGCCGCCCAACGCCTCCAGCACGCCATGAACGAGACCGTCACCGAGGTCATCGACACCGCCGCCAAGGAAGGCATCGACGCCGACATCCACCGCGGCGGAGTCCTCGAAGTGGCCCGCACCCCCGCCCAGCTCTCCCGCCTCGAGGCCTTCCACACCACCGAACTCGCCTTCGGCGAAACGGACCGCGAGCTCTACGACGCCACCGACACCCGCGCCCGCATCGACGTCGCGGACGCCGTGGGCTCCTCCTGGACCCCGCACGGAGCCCGCATCCACCCCCTGAAGCTGGTCAAGGGCCTGGCAGCGGCCTGCGAACGCCTCGGCGTCGTCATCCACGAGTCCACCCCCGTCACGGAGATCGCCCCCCGCCGCGCCCTCACCCCGTACGGCACGGTCCGGGCCCCGTACGTCCTGCGCTGCACCGAGGGCTTCACCGCCGCCCTCAAGGGCCAGAAGCGCTCCTGGCTCCCGATGAACTCCTCGATGATCGCCACGGCCCCGCTCCCGCCGGAGGTCTGGTCCCAGATCGGCTGGTCCGACGCCGCGACCCTCGGCGACATGGCCCACGCCTACATGTACGCCCAGCGCACGGCCGACGACCGCATCGCCATCGGCGGCCGCGGCGTCCCCTACCGCTACGGCTCCCGCACGGACCACGACGGCCGCACCCAGCCCGCCACGATCGCCGCCCTCACCCATCTCCTCGAATCCTTCTTCCCGGCCCTCACGGGAGTGGAGATCACCCACGCCTGGTCCGGCGTCCTGGGCGTCCCCCGCGACTGGTGCGCCACGGTCACCCTGGACTCCACGACGGGCCTCGGCTGGGCCGGCGGCTACGTGGGCTCCGGCGTGGCCACGGCCAATCTCGCGGCCCGCACCCTCCGCGACCTGGTCCTGGGCGACACGACCGACCTCACCACCCTCCCCTGGGTCAACCACCGCGTCCGCCGCTGGGAGCCGGAACCCTTCCGCTGGCTCGGCGTCCAGGCCCTCTACGCCGCCTACCGCGAAGCCGACCGCCGCGAATCCACCACCCACACCCCGACGACAACCCCGCTGGCCCGCTTGGCGGACCGCATCTCGGGCCGCCACTGACGGACACGCAAAAGGCCCCGGGCGACTGCCCGGGGCCTTCCGCTTCTGTACGAATTCCCTTGGCCTTAAAGCTTCTGACCTGGGATGGGGCCCCCTGTCGGATTCGAACCGACGACCTTTCCATTACAAGTGGAGTGCTCTGGCCGGACTGAGCTAAGGGGGCACATGTGACACTGCGCAGCGCACAGAATCGCCTTCACTCTACACAGCCGCCCAACCCCGCCGCGAAGAACTTTCCGGCGTCCACAACCCCTCGCCTGCCCGTTCGTTCTACGTACTGAACTACACGTCCGACGATCGGACCACAGGGGTGCGAGGGTTCGTGGCCGAAGCCGCGGAGCACAAGAAGCGCGTCACAGGCGCCGAGGCCAAGCGCCTCAAACGGGAGGTCCTGGGCGTCCCCGACCAGCGCAAGCACCAGCGGCGCGCGGCCAAGCCCCTCACGGGCAGGGCGAAGGCCCCGGGTACCCCGCCCGCGCCACCCTCGGCCGCACCGCCTCCAGCGGCAGCCCCGGGTTGAGGGCGTCCACGACGGCCTGGGTGAGCGGGCGCAGCTCCCACACGTGGCGGATCGCCTCCAGGGGGAGGTCCGTCTCGAAGTAGTCCTCGGCGAAGTCGCGGTAGGCCTCCGGGGTGCCCGTCACGAGCAGCTCGAAGAGGTAGTCCGCGCCGTCCGGGTCGGACTTGCCCTCCGGCAGTTCCACCTGGCCCGTGCGCCACTGCGTGTCGCCGGTCTCGCGCCAGAAGACGGCGGTCGCGTTGAAGACGCCGTCCGCGCAGAACGCCGGCTCCGTCAGGTACGGCCGGAAGGCCTCCGGTATGCCGTCGGTCAGGCCCGGCCACCCGTCCTCGTGGCCGGTGTCCGCCCACGGGCTCATCACCGACTCGTGGTCGAAGCCGTGTCCGAAGACTCCGTCCGCCGTGAAGACGATCGCGTAGTCGTCGCCGGAGCCGTTGTCCATCAGCGCCGCCTCCTCGCCCGGGCCCCACGCCGGGTCGTAGGAGAAGTAGCCGTCGCCCTCCTCGCCGCTGATCACCAGTTCCAGCGCCGCCAGGGCCCGGCAGCGGTCGCGCAGCGTCTCGATGCCGGGCAGCCCGCGGGTCACGTCGTAGATGGTCATGGGAGCGATCAAAGCAGCCGCCGCTGACAGCCGCCCGGGTCGGTCGGGGACGTCGGGGAAGTCACCCCCGCCCAGGTGCTGACAGGAGCGGCTCGGGCGGGTAGCGTCGGGCCGAGTCCAGGTCACTGGACTAGACCTTCCACTCGGATCGTCCGGCACGTTCCTGCCGGTAGAAGGGATTCATCACCATGGCTTCTGTCACGTTCGACAAGGCGACCCGTCTGTACCCCGGGGGCGACAAGCCCGCCGTGGACCAGCTGGAGCTGGAGATCGCGGACGGCGAGTTCCTCGTCCTCGTCGGCCCCTCCGGCTGCGGCAAGTCCACCTCGCTGCGCATGCTGGCCGGCCTGGAGGACGTCAACGGCGGCGCCATCCGCATCGGTGACCGCGACGTCACGCACCTGCCGCCCAAGGACCGGGACATCGCGATGGTGTTCCAGAACTACGCGCTCTACCCGCACATGTCCGTCGCCGACAACATGGGCTTCGCGCTCAAGATCGCCGGTGAGGACAAGGCCACCATCCGCCGGAAGGTGGAGGACGCGGCGAAGATGCTGGACCTGACCCAGTACCTCGACCGCAAGCCGAAGGCGCTCTCGGGCGGTCAGCGCCAGCGCGTCGCGATGGGCCGCGCGATCGTGCGCAAGCCGCAGGTGTTCCTCATGGACGAGCCGCTGTCGAACCTCGACGCCAAGCTCCGCGTATCCACGCGTACGCAGATCGCGGCGCTCCAGCGCGACCTGGGCATCACCACCGTCTACGTCACCCACGACCAGGTCGAGGCCATGACGATGGGCGACCGCGTCGCGGTCCTCAAGGACGGTCTGCTCCAGCAGGTCGACACCCCGCGCAACATGTACGACCGCCCGGCGAACCTCTTCGTCGCCGGCTTCATCGGCTCGCCGGCCATGAACCTCGTCGAGGTCCCGATCACCGACGGCGGCGTGAAGTTCGGCGACAGCGTCGTCCCGGTCTCGCGCGAGGCGCTGTCCGCCGCCGCCGACGCGGGTGACCGCACGGTCACCGTGGGCGTGCGCCCCGAGCACTTCGACATCGGCGAAACGGGCGGCCTGGAAATCATCGTGAACGTCGTCGAGGAGTTGGGCGCCGACGGGTACGTCTACGGCTCGACCTCGCACTCCGAGGGCTCGCAGGACATCGTGGTGCGCGTGAACGGCCGCCAGGTGCCGGAGAAGGGCTCCACGCTGCACGTGGTGCCGCGCGGCAACGAGATCCACGTCTTCTCGACGTCTTCGGGTGCACGCCTGTCCGGCTGACCCGTCCCACGCTCGAAGCGCAAGCGCCGGAGGGGCGTCCCGTCAAGGGGCGCCCCTCCGGCGTGAGTTCCGGCAGATCGGGCCATTCGGCCCCAAGCGTCAACCCTTAATTCGAAAAGCCACGTCGAACCATCCCCCGACCGGGTGACTAAATGTCGCCATATCTTCACCGAGCGCTACTCTCGCCCTCGTGACCCACACTGCCCGCCGTATCGGCCGATCCCTCGCCCTGGTCCTGCCCGTCGTCCTGGTCCTGTCCGGGACCCTCGCGGTCACCATGGTCCCCTGGGCGGACAACACCCCCTCCCAGATCCTGACCGCGTCCGCCGAGGACGTCTCCGTCCCCGCGAAGCCGCTCGCCGCCCAGGACGTGCTGCGCGCCAAGCTGTTGAGCGAGATCCAGCAGGGCGAGCAGCCGGGTGACGTCCTCACCCACCTCCAGCAGGAGGTCGACCGGCGGCCGTCCCTCGCCGAGCACTGCGTGGGGATCGCGCGCGCCCTCGGGCGGGCCGCGGTGGACGCCTACGGGCCCACGAAGGCCCAGTCGTTCGCGCGGCCGGTGTGCGACACCTCGTACGCGTCCGGCGTCGCCTCCATGGGCTGACGGTCGCCGCCGCACTCCCTTCAGCACCCGGACACAACGAACATGACCGATTCCGAGCGTTCCGACCGAATTCACGCGGCCGCGTTCCCGGCTTCCCCGACCCAGGCGGTCGTCCTGGCGGGGGGTCAGGGTTCGCGGCTGCGGCCATATACGGACGACCGTCCCAAGCCGATGGTGGAGATCCCCGGAACGGGGATGCCGATCATCGGGCACCAGCTCGCCTGGCTGGCCTCCGAGGGGGTGACGGATGCCGTGGTCTCCTGCGGACACCTCGCCGAGGTGCTCCAAAAGTGGCTGGCCGAGGCCCCGTTGCCGCTGCGGGTGACCACCGTGGTGGAGGACGAGCCGCTGGGCCGGGGCGGTGGTCTGAAGTTCGCCGCCCGGCACCTTCCGCACCCCGACCGGTCCTGGTACGCGACCAACGGGGACGTGTGGACCCGTTTCTCGCTGCGCGAGATGGCCGCCTTCCATGCCGAACGCGGCGCCACGGCCACGCTCGCGCTGGCCCGGCCGCGCATTCCGTGGGGGGTCGTGGAGATCAACGCGTACGGGCACGTACTGGACTTCATCGAGGCGCCGCAGTCGCCGTACCCGGTGAATGCCGGCGTGTACGTCTTCGGGCCCGAATTCGCCGCGCTGCTGCCGGATTTGGGTGACCACGAGCGTACGACGTTCCCGCGGCTGGCCCGTGAGCGGCGCCTGGCGGGCTTCCCGCTGCCCCAGGGGGCCTACTGGCGGGCGATCGACACGGCGAAGGACCTGACCGAGGCGGCGCGGGAGTTGGCCGCGCAGAAGGCCCCGTAGCGCCTCCTGCCGCCCACACGCGCCCGGGCGGGCCCCCGTACCGCCACCCGCGCCCGTGCGGCCCGTACAGACCCGCACGGGCCCTCGCCGGGCCCGTACGGCCGCCGCACACGAAGAAGGCCCGGCACGCTCTCGCGTGCCGGGCCCTTCGCCTTCGTCGGGTGCCCGTCAGCCTCCGAGGAGTCCGCCCAGCAGGTCGGGCTGCGACGGTGCGGTGCTTCCCGTGCCGCCGGTGGAGCCGCCGCTGCCCGTTCCCGTGGAGCTGGCCGGGGGCTTCTGCGGGGTGGACTGGCGGGGGGTGCTGCGCGGGGTCTGGCTGCCGCTGGTGGTGCCGCGGGTCGCGGTGGGCGAGCCGGAGCCGGCCGTCGGGGAGGTCGAACCGGCGGTGCCGCGCCCGGACTTGGCGGCGGGCGAGGAGGCACCGGCCGAGGGCTGTGCGGCCGGCTTCGAGGGCTTGGGGCTGACGGGCTGCTGCTGCGGGGTGCGCGGCAGGGGCCGCCCGGGCAGGTAGTTGCTCGGGGCTTCGCCGGGGCCGGGCACGGTGACCACGGTGGTGGAGCGGACGGCGCCGCCGAGGAGCGAGCCGATGAGCAGGGTGAGCCCGCAGATGACACCGGCCATGACGGCTCCGCGGCGCAGGACCCGGCGGCGCAGCCGCCAGACTTCGGAGCGCGGTCCCAGGGTGCGCCAGGCCTCGCTCGCGAGGCGGCCGTCCAGGGAGTAGACGGGGGCGCCGGCGATGATCAGCGGGCTCCAGGCGGCGAGGTAGATGATGTCCGGGGCGTCGTAGGCGGGGACGGTCTTCCAGCTCACCGTCATGAGGAGCGCGGCGGACAGCAGGGCGCCGAAGCAGGCGGCGAACCGCTGCCACAGGCCGAAGACGGTCAGCACGCCCACGATGACCTGGAGGAAGGCCACGCTGAGCCCGGCTCCGACGGGGTGGGCGAGCGCGAAGTCGCGCAGCGGTTCGGCGAGGGCCCAGGGCTGCAGGGTGTGCAGCCAGGTGACCATGGAGCCGCGCTCGCCACCGTCGAAGTAGACGGGGTCGCACAGTTTGCCCATGCCGGCGTAGATGGAGATGAAGCCGAGGAAGACGCGCAGCGGGAGCAGCACGACGCCGAGGTTCATGCGGCGGCCGGGGTAGTACGAGGCCTGTGCGCGGGCGTCGCCCTGGGCCCGGCGGGAGTCCGCGGATCCGGTGGCTTCGTGGGCGGCGTCGTAGGCCTCGTGGGGGTGGGAACGGCCTCCCACGACGGGCTGCGCGCGGGTGTCGGCGTCATCGGGGGAATCGCCGTAGCTGCGCTGGCCGATGACGGTCGGGGTGGCGAGGGTGTCGTCCGCGAGGTCGTGGGCGAGGTCGATGCGCGGGATGACCTGGGTGGCTCCGCCGTCGTACTCTGCGTGGCCGTCGTGGGCGCGCCCGTGATCGCGTACGGCCTGGAGCAGGCCGCCCATGGCGGCGCTGGCGGCGGCGTCGCCGGGGGCGGACTTGCCGCTCCAGACGACGGGTCGGCGGCGGGCGGCTCCGGCTCCGGCGGCCGCGAGGGCCCCGCCGAGTGCCGGGGCGAGCCCGGGGGCGCCCGCGGGCCTGGGACGCGCGCTGGGGCTCGGAGCGAGCCGCACGCGGAAGCTGGCGTGGTTGACGATGACCTGTGCGGGGTCGCACGGCACCTTGACCATGCTCAGCGCGGGCTGGTCGTCGAACCCTGGCGTTCTGGTGTCCACACTCATCTAACCGAGTGACGGGTGTTTAGGACACTGCCTTGACATCAGGGATGTGTCCGAGACCCGTCAAATCAAGCCACCCCGCCCGTAAGGGGCGGGGTGACACGCTCACGGGTCACGTCCGGTGAGCCAAGTGGATCAAGCGGCGGCCGCGGTGGTGCTCGAACGGCTGCGGCCGGCGGGATCGCGGGTGGTGCGTGCGGGTGGTGGTGCTCAGGCGCGGCCGCGGGTGGCGCGGCGGCGGGAGGCCTCGTACAGGACGACGCCCGCGGCGACACCGGCGTTGAGCGACTCGGCGCCGCCCGGCATCGGGATGCGCACGAGGTAGTCGCAGTTCTCGCCCACGAGGCGGCCGAGGCCCTTGCCCTCGGAGCCGACGACGATGACGACGGGGCCGCCGAGCGCTTCGAGCTCGTGGACCTCGTGGGTGCCCTCCGCGGCGAGGCCGACGACGGTGATGCCGGCCTTCTTGTACTCCTGGATGGCGCGGGTCAGGTTGGTGACCCGGGAGACCGGGGTACGGGCGGCGGTGCCGGCGGAGGACTTCCAGGCACCGGCGGTCATGCCGGCGGCGCGGCGCTCGGGGATGACCACGCCGTGGCCGCCGAAGGCGGAGACGGAGCGGACGATCGCGCCGAGGTTGCGCGGGTCGGTGACGCCGTCGAGGGCGACGATGAGGGGGTCCTCGTGGTTTTCGTACGCGGCGGCGGTGAGGTCGTCCGGGTGCGCGTACTCGTACGGCGGGACCTGGAGGACCAGGCCCTGGTGGTTGAGGCCGTTGGTCAGCCGGTCGAGTTCGGGGCGCGGGGCTTCCATCAGGTTGATGTTGCCGCGCTCGGCCGCGAGCTGGAGGGCTTCGCGGACGCGCTCGTCGTTGTCGATGAACTGCTGGACGTACAGGGTGACGGCCGGTACGCCGTCGCGCAGCGCCTCGAAGACCGGGTTGCGGCCGACGACCATCTCGCTGGTGCCCTTGGGGCCGCCGCGGCGGGGGGCGGGGCGGCGCTTGGCCGCCTGCCTGGCCATGGCGTTGCTGATGCGGTTGGCCTTGTGCTTCTTGCGGTCCTCGGCCTTGGGCGTGGGGCCCCTGCCTTCCAGGGCCTTGCGCCGCTGGCCACCGCTGCCGACCGTCGCGCCCTTCTTGTTGGACGTGCGGCGGTTCCTGCGCTGGCTGTTCCCGGCCATGACCTCTACCTGTTTTCGTTGGTTCTGCGATATGTACGTATGAAGAGTGTGCCGCCCGGATCGCCGGGCGGCCCAATCTGGGTGCGCCAGTGGGACTGCGCCGGTGGGCTCAGCGGGGGCCGAGCGTCCATCGGGGTCCGGTGGGGCTGTCCTCGATGACCAGGCCCGACTGCTGGAGCTGGTCGCGGATGGCGTCGGCGGTGGCCCAGTCCTTGCGGGCGCGCGCCGATTCGCGCTGCTCCAGGACCAGGCGTACGAGGGTGTCCACGGCTCCGTGGAGGTCCTCCCCGCGGTCCGCCTCGCCGGCCCAGTGCGGGTCGAGGGGGTCGAGTCCGAGGACGCCCAGCATGGCCCGGACCTCCGACAGGCGCGCGATGGCGGCGTCCTTGTCGTCGGCGGCGAGCGCGCTGTTGCCCTGGCGGACGGTGGTGTGGATGATCGCGAGCGCCTGCGGGACGCCCAGGTCGTCGTCCATGGCCTCGGCGAAGGCGGGCGGCACCTCGGCGGCCGGCTCGACGGAGCCGCCGGCCTTCTCGATGACGCGCTGGACGAAGCCCTCGATGCGCGCGAAGCCGGACTCGGCCTCGCGCAGGGACTCCACGCTGTACTCGATCATCGAGCGGTAGTGGGGGGTGCCGAGGTAGTAGCGCAGCACGATCGGGCGCCAGACCTTGAGCATCTCGGAGACGAGGACGGAGTTGCCGAGCGACTTGGACATCTTCTCGCCGGAGAGGGTGACCCAGGCGTTGTGCATCCAGTACTTCGCGAACTCGTCGCCGTAGGCCTTGGCCTGGACGATCTCGTTCTCGTGGTGCGGGAAGATCAGGTCGAGCCCGCCGCCGTGGATGTCGAAGGCGCTGCCGAGGTACTTGTGCGCCATCGCGGAGCACTCCAGGTGCCAGCCGGGACGGCCGCGGCCCCACGGGGTCTCCCAGTCGGGCTCGCCCGGCTTGGAGGCCTTCCACATGGCGAAGTCGCGGGGATCGCGCTTGCCGGTGATGCCCGACTCGGCGGGCTGGCGCAGGTCGTCGAGGTCCTGGTTGGAGAGCTCCAGGTAGCCGGGGAAGGAGCGCACGTCGAAGTAGACGCTGCCGTCGGCGACGTAGGCGTGGCCGCGCTCGATGAGCCCGCGCATCATCTCGATCATCTCGGGCACGTGGCCGGTGGCGCGCGGCTCGTACGTGGGCGGGAGGCAGCCCAGCGCGTTGTAGCCGTCGTTGAAGGCGCGCTCGTTCTCGTAGCCGATGGACCACCAGGGGCGGCCCTGGTCCTCGCCCTTCGCGATGATCTTGTCGTCGATGTCGGTGACGTTGCGGATGAAGGTGACGTCGAGCCCGCGGTAGGTGAACCAGCGGCGCGCGATGTCGAAGTTCAGGTACGAGCGGACGTGCCCGATGTGCGGGGCCGCCTGCACGGTGGCGCCGCAGAGGTAGATCGAGACGCAGCCCGGAACGAGCGGGGTGAAGTCACGGATCTGCCGGGCGCTGGTGTCGTACAGGCGAATAGTCACGGCATCCAGGGTAGTGCGCCTGTAGCAGTGCCCCGCGACCCTTTCGGAACGCGGGGCCCGCTTTGTTGTCGAAGAGTCGCGGGAGCGGTGTGGGCGTACGGGGTATCAGGGGGTGTTTCCCGGAGCCCGCGACGCCGCGGAGATCCGGGAAACACCCCCTAAGCCCGGTTCGTCCGGTAGACGAGGGCCGTGGCGAGGGCGGCGAGGCCTTCGGCGCGGCCGGTGAGCCCCAGTCCGTCGGTGGTGGTGCCCGAGACGGAGACGGGGGCGCCCGCGGCGGCGGCGAGCGCCTTCTGCGCCTCTTCGCGCCGTTTGCCGATCTTCGGGCGCACGCCGATCACCTGGATGGCGATGTTGCCGATCTCGAAGCCCTCGGCGCGGACGATGCGGGCGGCTTCGGCCAGAAGGGTGACTCCGGCGGCGCCGGACCATTCGGGGCGGGAGGTGCCGAAGTGTGCGCCGAGGTCGCCGACGCCGGCGGCGGAGAACAGCGCGTCGCAGGCGGCGTGCGCGGCGACGTCCCCGTCGGAGTGCCCGGCGAGGCCGTCCTCGCCCTCCCAGAGCAGGCCGGCGCACCACAGCTCGCGGCCGGCCTCGAAGGCGTGCACGTCGGTGCCGATGCCGACGAGCGGGATGACGGGGCCGGCGGCGGCCTGCCCGCCGTCACCCGCGGCCGCGGCGGCGGCGGGCCGGGCGGCGGCCTCGGCCGGAGCCGCGGAACCGGCGCCCGCGCCCGCGGACTCCTCGGAACCTGCAGAGCTAGTACGCATCGGTGGCCCTCCGGCGGGCGAGTACGGCCTCGGCGAGGACCAGGTCGAGCGGGCGGGTGACCTTGAAGGCCTCCTCGTGGCCGGGGACCACCACGACGGTGACGCCGAGCTGCTCCACCATGCCGGCGTCGTCCGTGGCGCCCTCACCGTTCAGGGCGATCTTCTCGTGCGCGAGGCGGAGCGTGGCGAGGTCGAAGCCCTGCGGGGTCTGTACGGCGCGCAGCCGGGCCCGTACGGGGGTGGCGACGACCGGCTCGGGCTCGCCGGGCTTGCCGGGCTCGACCTCCTTGACGGTGTCGGCCAGCGGGAGGGCGGGGACGACGGCGGGCGCGCCGTCGCGGACGGCCTCGACGACGGAGTCGACGGTGTCGACGGGAACCAGGGGGCGGGCGGCGTCGTGGATGAGGACGGCGGTGATGTCGGCCGGGAGGGCGTCCAGGCCGGCGCGCACGGATTCCTGCCGGGTCTCCCCGCCGGGGACGACCAGGATCTCCGTGCGCTCGGGCAGCGCGTGCTCGTCGAGCAGTCGGCGCACCTCGGCGGTGTCGGCGGGGGGCGCCACGACGACGACGAGCGCGACCGCGCGGGAGCGTGCCATGGCGCGTACGGCGTGGATGAGCATGGGGGTGCCGCCCAGGGTCCGCAGGGCCTTGGGGGCGCCGGGACCGAGACGGACTCCGCGGCCGGCGGCCGGGATCACCGCGGCGGTGCGGTGCGGGCGCGATTCGTCAGACATCAGTAGCTCCGAGCCAGGTTTGTGACTTCGGCCGACATGGGTATGGCCTGAAGGGTGCCGGGTGCGACGCCCTCGCCCCTTCCGTGACGACCGGTCGAGTCGGCTGCCCGGACCCGGCACGCCAGTGGGTGCAGCTGGTCAGTGCAGGCAGTAGCGATACAGGCATGGGTCCAGACATGCCGCAGCGCCCGGCAACAAGTCTCCTTGTCATCGGGCACCGCGGCACAACTGTGTACGACAGAGCGTACGAATGATCGCGTCAGGACGCGAGCACTTCGTCGAGGAGGGCCTCGGCCTTGTCCTCGTTGGTGTTTTCGGCGAGCGCGAGCTCGCTCACCAGGATCTGACGCGCCTTCGCGAGCATGCGCTTCTCGCCCGCGGAAAGCCCGCGCTCGCGCTCACGACGCCACAGGTCACGCACAACCTCGGCGACCTTGATGACATCGCCAGAAGCGAGCTTTTCCAGATTTGCCTTGTAGCGCCGGGACCAGTTCGTCGGCTCTTCTGCGTACGGTGCGCGAAGCACCTCGAAGACCCGGTCCAGCCCGTCCTGGCCGACTACGTCGCGAACACCGACGAACTCCGCATTGTCCGCAGGCACACGAACGGTCAGGTCGCCCTGAGCGACCTTGAGCACCAAGTAGGTCTTGTCCACGCCTTTGATCTGGCGAGTTTCGATAGCCTCGATCAGCGCGGCCCCGTGATGGGGATAGACCACGGTGTCGCCAACCTTGAACGTCATGTGACAGGTACCCCTTCCGTGGCTATCCAGGGTAACACGAGAATCGACCGTTATGAATGGCGTTTTCGCAGGTCAGGGCCCATCTCAGGGCTTGACAACAGCGACAGGAACGTGCTGCGAGAGGCTTCCGGAAGAGGGTCTTCGCAGGTCGGAGGCGCTGTGCGGACCAGGCGAAACGGCTACGTTACACCTGCCCGGGAGCCCCGACGATGTGTCGTACGTCCCGTTTTGACGGTTTCCAGGGCGGGAAACCGAACTACTCCGTTCGACTGGCGGCCACCCGTACGGGGTCCGCTCCGGCCCAATCCGGAATTGATCACCCGGCGGTGTTCGATGAAATCCCGAAATTGATCACCGGAGCCGCGCCGGCCTTTGCGCCCGGGTCTTTTGCGAATGAAAGATCACCCGACCCCGGCCGGGCCGCGTCGGGAGCCGCAGGTGCGGGGGCCGAACCCCGCGGAGGGCCCGGTCCCACACTGCGGAGGGTCGGGTGCGGGGGCAGGGCGGCGGCTCGGTAACCTAAGCGCGCTGACACATCCTTAGAGCGGCTTTACTTCGCCGCTCCGAGGCGTCCACCCTTCCGTTCCGTACGTCCAAGGAGTTGCCTCCCCCGTGAGCCGCAGCCTTCGACGCGGCGCCCTCGCCGCCACCGCCGTCGCGTTCTCGATCGTCTCGCTGGGCGCCTGCGCCGCGGGCAACGACGCGCCGACTCTCCAGGTCAAGCCGGACAATGCCGCCACCACCAAGGGCGACATCAAGATCCAGAACGCTCTGGTGATCACCCAGGAGAAGGACAAGAAGGGCCCGGCCGCGGTCTCCGCGACGGTGTTCAACACCGGCACCAAGGCGCAGACGCTCGATGCCATCACCCTTCCGGGGGGCAAGGCCATCGTGACGCTGAAGCCCGCGGGCAGCGGCTCCAAGGTCGTCGTCCCGGCCGGCGGCTCCGTCGTCCTGGGCGGCAAGGGCAACGCCTCCGCCGCGATCGCGGGCGGCGGGGACTCCATCGTGGACGGCAACGTCCAGAAGATCGTCTTCCAGCTGAGCACCACGGGCGACGTCGAGCTGGAAGGCTTCGTCGTCCCGGCCACCGGCATGTACGCGGGCTACGGCCCGACCGTCGCCCCGGTCGCGGGCGCCACCCCGTCGGGCTCCCCCTCGGGCTCGCCGTCCGGGTCCCCTTCGGGCTCGCCGTCCGGGTCCCCCTCGGGCTCGCACGCGGGCGGCCCGTCGGGCTCCCCGTCCGGGTCGGCGTCCACCGGCACCGGCCACTGAGGCACGCGGCACCGTACTCAACGGGAACGGCCCCCGTCCGCTCGATGCGGACGGGGGCCGTTCCCGTACGTGCGTCTCCTCCCACACGCGCCCCTCGCACCGCTCGGCCCCAAGGGGCCTCCCCGGCTTCGGGACGCTGCGCCGGCCTCCGGCCGGCGGCGGGCCGGACGCATCCGCCCGTTGCGGCTTACGGCTCGAACTTGTAGCCGAGGCCACGCACCGTGACCAGGTAGCGGGGCGCGCCCGGGTCCGGCTCGATCTTGGCGCGCAGGCGCTTCACGTGAACGTCGAGGGTCTTGGTGTCGCCGACGTAGTCGGCGCCCCAGACCCGGTCGATGAGCTGCATGCGGGTCAGTACGCGGCCCGCGTTGCGCAGCAGCATCTCCAGCAGGTCGAACTCCTTCAGGGGGAGGTCCACCTTGCCTCCGGCGACGGTGACCACGTGGCGGTCGACGTCCATCCGGACGGGGCCCGCTTCCAGGGCTGCCGGGGTGACCTCTTCCGGCTCGCCGCGGCGGCGCAGGACCGCGCGGATGCGGGCGACCAGCTCCCGCGAGGAGAAGGGCTTGGTGACGTAGTCATCGGCTCCTATCTCCAGCCCGACGACCTTGTCGATCTCGCTGTCCTTGGCGGTCACCATGATCACGGGGACGTTGGAGCGGCCGCGGAGCTGCCGGCAGACCTCCGTGCCCGGCAGGCCGGGGAGCATCAGGTCGAGGAGGACGAGGTCGGCGCCGTTGCGCTCGAACTCGTCGAGCCCGTCGGGCCCGGTCGCGGCGATGGCGACCTCGAAGCCCTCCTTGCGGAGCATGTAGGACAGGGCGTCGCTGAAGGATTCCTCATCCTCGACGACGAGCACTCGGGTCACGGAAGGACCTCCGGGGCAGGGATGGCTGGTGCGGTGTGAGGTTCGAGCAGGGGGTTGGCGGGTGCGGAGGCCTTCGCCGGGGCCGGCGCGGCCGCTTCGGGGAGTCGCAGGGTGAACGTGGAACCCTGGCCCTCCGAGCTCCATACCGACACCTCCCCGCCGTGCGAAGCCGCTACGTGCTTCACGATCGCAAGGCCCAGGCCGGTTCCTCCCGTGGCGCGGGAGCGGGCCGGGTCCACACGGTAGAAGCGTTCGAAGATGCGCTCGCGGTCCTTTTCCGGGATGCCGATGCCCTGGTCGGTCACGGCTATCTCGATCAAGTCTCCACCCGGCGCGGTGACCCGGCGCGCGGCGATGCCGACGCGGGTGCGGGCGGGGCTGTAGTTGACGGCGTTCTCGACCAGGTTGCCGAGGGCGGCCGCCAGCTGCCCCCGGTTCCCCCATACCCGCAGGTCGGCGGTGCCGCCGGCGGCCATGGTGATCTGCTTCGCGGACGCCGTGTGGCGGCAGCGGTCTATGGCCTCGGCCACGAGGGTGTCCACGCGGACGGGCTCGGCGTCCTCCAGGGGGTCGTCGTTCTGTACCCGGGAGAGGTCGATGAGTTCTTGTACGAGGTTGATCAGGCGGGTTGCCTCGATCTGCATGCGGCCGGCGAAGCGGTGCACCGCCTCGGGGTCGTCCGAGGCGTCCATGACGGCCTCGGAGAGCAGGGAGATCGCGCCGACCGGGGTCTTGAGCTCGTGCGACACGTTCGCGACGAAGTCGCGGCGCACGGCCTCGATGCGGCGGGCCTCGGTGAGGTCTTCCACGAGGAGGAGCACCAGGCGGGAGCCGAGCGGGGCGACGCGCGCCGAGACGGCGAGCGCCTCGCCGCGGCCGGTGCCGCGCCGGGGCAGGTCGAGCTCGACCTGGCGTATCTCCCCGTCGCGCCGGGTGTCGCGGGCCATGTGGAGCATGGGCTCGACGGCCAGCTTGCCGCCGCGGACCAGGCCGAGGGCATATGCCGCCGAGCTGGCCTTGACCACCGCGTCCCCCTCGTCGAGCACGACGGCGGAGGAGCGGAGCACGGAGAGGACGGTGTCCACTCCCGGTGGGAGCACCGCGTTGATGTCGGGGCGCATGGAGCTCCGGGTGGGGCGGGCTTGGTCGCGCTCGCTCCAGCGGAACGCCAGCATCGCGATCACACCGGTGCAAAGACCGGCGATCGCTGCAGCTGCGGCGACCGCCGCGTTCACGTCCATGACTCCAGGTTAAGCAGGTGGGGGGACACTTCCACAGCCGTTCGGGTGGCACCTCGAACAGTCGTCGCCCAGAGTTCACCCTGACGACCGTGCTGATTCACTTGTGGTGCCGGAGTCGGTCGCGTTCGGGGTTCACCGTGGCAACGTGGGGGCGATGGCCGCACCGGCCCGCGCCCCGGGCAGTACCCGCAGTAGGCAGTAGTAGGTCGAGAGAGGGACACGAGAATGCGTGACGCGTACCACGAGGAACTGGACTCGATCGGTGAAGGCCTGGTCGAGATGGCCCGGCTGGTCGGCTCCGCCATCGGGCGGGCCACGACCTCCATGCTCGACGCCGACCTGAAGCTCGCCGAGAGCGTCATCGCCGCCGACCAGAAGGTCGACGACCTCCAGCACGACCTGGAGGCCCGTGCCATCGCGCTGCTCGCGCGCCAGCAGCCGGTCGCCACAGACCTGCGCATCGTCGTCACCTCGCTGCGCATGAGCGCCGACCTGGAGCGCTCCGGCGACCTGGCGCAGCACGTCGCCAAGCTCGCGCGGCTGCGCTTCCCGGACACGGCGGTCCCGCGCGACCTGCACGCGACCATCCTGGAGATGGGGCAGCTCGCGCAGCGGCTGATGGCGAAGGCGGCCGAGGTCATCATCACGAAGGACGTCGACCTGGCGCTCCAGCTGGAGCAGGACGACGACGAGATGGACCAGCTGCACCGCACGCTGTTCCAGCACCTGATGGACGACCGCTGGAAGCACGGCATCGAGACGGCGGTCGACGTGACGCTGCTGGGCCGCTACTACGAGCGCTTCGCGGACCACGCGGTGTCGGTCGCCAAGCGCGTGGTCTACCTGGTGACGGGCGAGCACGCGGACGAGCTCCAGGCGCCCACCCCGGTCGAGGGCGCCTGAGCCGGGACCGCCCGACCGGTCTCCGCTGAGCCTGGATCAACAACGAGCCCCCAATGCGCCGTTGACGCGGGGGCCGGGCTGGGCATGAATGAGGGCGAAGGCACGACGCCCACGAGGAGGATCCATGCCCGATTCCCCCGTCCCCATCACCCCGGAGCAGGAAGCGCAGCCCCCGGAGGGCCTGCGCCTGCGGTTGCCCCTGCTCGCGGCCTGCGGCTGCGGCTCGGGCTGCGGCTGCGGCTGCCAGTCCGGAGCCCCCTGCCAGTGCGGCGGCTGAGGCCGCCCGTACGGTCGCCCGTACGCGAAGGGCCCCGTCCGACACCCCGTCGGCCGGGGCCCTTCGCACCGGTCCCTACGAGGAGGAGGCCGCCGTGCGCTCAGGTCGTCCCGGCAAGGAGCAGGTGCGGCGCACCTTCGACAGCGTCCTGACGGACGTGCTGTCGGGGCGCGGCGTCCGTACCGAGACGGGGCTCGACGCCGCGACCGAGAACGCCCTGTGGGCGATCGGCCGTGCCTTCCCCGGCGCCTCGGACGAGCTGGTGGCCGCGGCGTACCGCGCCTTCGCCGGCCAGATCGACGGCAGCAACGCGAAGGCGCGGCGCGCGGAGATGGCCCGCAGGATCGCCGAGCGCGCGACGCGACCCCGCCCGTCGGGGCCCCCGGCGGACCGGGGCCCGCTCCCCCGCCCCGCGCCGTGACCTGAGCCGGGGGCGGGGCGGAGTTCACCGCTTCAGCAGGCGTCAACACCGAGGGCCCCAGGGGGCCCAGGACAGACGAATGCCCCCGATCCGCGCGGGGGCGCGGGTCGGGGGCAGGGCGCTCGTACTACTTCTTCTTGCCCTGGTTCTTGACGGCCTCGATGGCGGCCGCGGCGGCGTCCGGGTCGAGGTAGGTGCCGCCCGGGTTGAGGGGCTTGAAGTCGGCGTCCAGCTCGTAGGAGAGCGGGATGCCGGTCGGGATGTTCAGGCCCGCGATGTCGGCGTCGGAGACCCCGTCGAGGTGCTTGACCAGCGCGCGCAGGGAGTTGCCGTGCGCGGCGACCAGGACGGTGTGGCCGTCGAGCAGGTCCGGGACGATCGAGTCGTACCAGTACGGGAGCATGCGGACGACGACGTCCTTGAGGCACTCGGTACGCGGGCGCAGCTCCGGCGGGATGGAGGCGTAGCGCGGGTCCCCGGACTGCGAGAACTCCGTACCGTCTTCGAGCGCCGGCGGCGGGGTGTCGTACGAGCGGCGCCACAGCATGAACTGCTCCTCGCCGAACTCGGCGAGGGTCTGGGCCTTGTCCTTGCCCTGGAGGGCGCCGTAGTGGCGCTCGTTCAGGCGCCAGGAGCGGTGGACCGGGATCCAGTGGCGGTCCGCGGCCTCCAGCGCCATCTGCGCGGTGCGGATCGCGCGCTTCTGGAGGGACGTGTGGACCACGTCGGGGAGAAGTCCGGCGTCCTTCAGGAGTTCGCCACCGCGGACTGCCTCCTTCTCGCCCTTCTCGTTGAGATTGACGTCCACCCAGCCGGTGAACAGGTTCTTCGCGTTCCATTCGCTCTCGCCGTGGCGGAGGAGGATCAGCTTGTACGGTGCGTCGGCCATGCGTACGAGCCTAATGGACGCACCCGTGCGCCCGCGCGCGGTGTGGACCGCGCGCGGAGGGCGCGCGGACGGTCCCCGATTGACGGCAGCCGTCAATCCAGTGGCTCCGGCGGGCCCGGGTCCGTAGGGTCCGATCGAGTAGAGGGACGCTTACATCTCCGGGGGGATCCCATATGTCCGTTGCCAGTGTGAGACGGGCCGCCCGCGAGAGCGTGGCGGGTCTGCCCCGGGAGTTCTGGTGGCTCTGGACGAGCACGCTGGTCAACAGGCTCGGGGCCTTCGTCGCCACATTCATGACCTTGTACCTGACCTTGGAGCGGGGCTATTCGGCCTCCTTCGTGGGACTTGTGGTGGCCCTGCACGGGCTCGGCGGTGTGGTGTCCTCGCTCGTCGCCGGGGTGCTCACGGACCGGCTGGGCCGGCGGCCCACGCTGATGGTGGCGCAGGCGTCGACCGCGTTCTCGGTGGCGCTGCTCGGGTTCATGGAGCACCCGGCGGCGATCGCCGCGGTGGCGCTGCTGGTCGGCATGACCTCCAACGCCTCGCGGCCGGCGGTGCAGGCGATGATGGCCGACATCGTCCGCCCGGAGGACCGGGTACGGGCCTTCGCGCTGAACTACTGGGCCATCAACCTGGGCTTCGCCGTCAGCGCGACCGTGGCGGGCTTCGTCGCGGAGTACAGCTACCTGGCCGGTTTCCTCGGCGAGGCGGCCCTGACGCTGGTCTGCGCGGTGCTCGTCTATCTCAAGCTGCCGGAGTCCCGGCCGGAGAAGACGGAGGCGGAGAAGGCGGCCGCCGAGCCGGAGGTCGGCCTGGGGACGGTGCTGCGGGACGGGCGGTTCATGGGTGTGGTCGGGCTGTCGTTCCTGATCTCGCTGATCTTCATGCAGGGCTCGTTCGGGCTGCCGCTCGCGATGGGCGCGGCCGGGTTCTCCACCGCCGACTACGGGTTGGTCATCGGGGTCAACGGCGTCCTGATCGTGCTGCTGCAGATCCCGGTCACCCGGTTCATCGAGCACCGCGATCCGCAGAAGCTGCTGGTGATCTCGGCGCTGCTGGCCGGGTACGGGTTCGGGCTGACGGCCTTCGGCGGCGCGGTGTGGAGCCTGGCGCTGACCGTCTGCGTGTGGACGCTGGCCGAGATCATCAACTCGCCGACCCAGATGGGCCTGGTGGCGCGGCTCTCCCCGGTCCACGGGCGCGGCCGCTACCAGGGCATGTACACGATGTCCTGGGCGGTGGCCTCGCTGATCGCGCCGCTGATGGCGGGCTTCGCGATCGAGCACTTCGGCGCGGCGTGGCTGTGGGGCGCGACGGCGGTCCTGGGCACGGTGGCGGCGCTGGGCTACTGGCTGCTGATGCGGGGGCTCCCCCAAGGGGAACCGGGAGCGGGTCCGGGCGACTCCCCCGTGCCCGTCGCCACGGCCGAGCCCGCCCCGGCGGAGCCCGCTCCGGCAGCCGTCCTCAGGGCGGAGACCGCTCCGGTGGCCGTCCTCACGGGCGAGCCGGCTCCGGCGACCGCCGTCGTCCCCGGTGGCGCCGGCGTCTGAGGCGGGGATGCGGCCCGGGGCGCCGCGCGGCGCCGTTCCCGGCGCGGCCGCCCGGGATCCGGCGCCTCGGGGGCCGGCCGGGCTGATGGCCGCCCGGGCTGATGGCCGGTCAGGCCGAAGGCCGCGTCAGGTGCTTGAAGGCGTCCAGGTTGCGCGTGGACTCGCCCCGCGAGACCCGCCACTCGTACTCCCGCCGGATCGCGCTCGCGAAACCCAGCTCCAGCAGGGTGTTGAAGGCTCCGTCGGCCGCCTCCAGGACCGTGCCGAGCAGCCGGTCCAGATCGTCGGGGGTGATCACCGACAGGGGGAGGCGGGCCGTCAGGTAGACGTCGCCGAGCGCGTCGACCGCGTAGGCCATGCCGTACAGCTTGAGGTTGCGCTCCAGCAGCCACCGGTGGACTCCGGTCTCGTTCTCGTCCGGGTGGCGGATCACGAAGGCGTTGACCGACAGGGAGTGCTTCCCGGCCTTGAGCGAGCAGGTGGTGCTCAGCTTGCGGGTGCCGGGGAGCTGGACCACGTACGAGCCCGGCTCCGGGCTCTCCCAGCTCAGTTCCGCGCCGGTCAGCGTCGCTTCGATGATCGCCGCGATGCCGGTGCCGTCAGTGCCGTCGGTGGGTTCAGCGTCAGCCATGGTGGGAGCGTACGTGACGGCGATGATCGTGCATGGCCCCCGTGTACACGTCGGCCGTGCCGCTCGCGGCGGTGTCCCAGCCGAAGAACTGCGCGTGCCGCGCGGCCGCCGCGCCCATCCGGTCCGACAGCCCCGGCTCGTCCACGAAGCGCCGTAGCTCGCGGGCGTAGTCGACCGGATCGTGGCCGGGTACGAGGATGCCCGTCACCCCGTCGTTGACGGCGACCGGGAGCCCGCCGACGGCCGCGGCCAGCACCGGCGTGCCGGTGGCCTGCGCCTCTATGGCGACCAGCCCGAAGGACTCGCTGTACGAGGGCATGACCAGGACGGACGCCGCCCGGAACCAGTCCGCGAGCGCGTCCTGCGCGACCGGCGGATGGAAGTGCACGAGGTCCGCGATGCCGAGCTTCGCGGCGAGCTTCTGCAGTCCCTCCGGCTTCGCGAGCCCGCTGCCGCTCGGCCCGCCGACGACGGGCACGAACAGCCGGCTGCGCAGCGCCGGCTCCCGGTCCACCAGCTCGGCGACCGCCCGCAGCAGGATGTCGGGAGCCTTGAGCGGCTGGATGCGGCCGGCGAAGAGCGGGATGACGGCGTCCTGCGGCAGCCCGAGGCGGGCGCGGGCGGCGGCGCGGCCGTCGGCGACGGTGAAGCGGTCGAGGTTCACGCCCGGGTGGACGACGGCGACCTTGCCGGGGTCGGCCGCGTAGTGGCGGACGAGCTCGTCGGCTTCCTCGGCGGTGTTCGCGATGAGCCGGTCGGCGGCGTCGACGATCTGCGTCTCGCCGATGACGCGGGCGGCGGGCTCGGGGGTGTCGCCCTCGGCGAGCGCCGCGTTCTTGACCTTGGCCATGGTGTGCATCGCGTGCACGAGCGGGACGCCCCAGCGCTCGGCGGCGAGCCAGCCGACGTGGCCGGAGAGCCAGTAATGGGAGTGGACCAGGTCGTAGTAGCCGGGGCGGTGGCCGGCCCAGGCCTGCATGACGCCGTGGGTGAAGGCGCACAGCTGGGCCGGCAGCTCCTCCTTGGCGAGGCCCTCGTACGGGCCCGCGTCCACGTGCCGTACGAGGACTCCGGGCGCGAGCTCGACCACGGGCGGCAGGCCGCCGGTGGTGGCCCGGGTGAAGATCTCGACCTCGATGTTGATCGCGGCGAGCCGCCGGGCCAGCTCGACGATGTAGACGTTCATGCCGCCGGCGTCGCCGGTGCCGGGCTGGTGCAGCGGTGAGGTGTGCACGCTGAGCATCGCGACGCGGCGCGGCTTGCGGTGGCCGCCGACGGCGGCGGGCAGGCGCAGGCGCGGCGGCTCGTGGCGGGTGCCGGAACGGGCCGCGGCGAAGCGGCCGCCGATGCTGCCGCCGATGCGGGACACGTACTGGCTCAAGGGAGCAGTTCCTCTCGCTCGGACGGCATGGCACCGAGAGCGCTGTCGGCGCTCTTCTAGGAGTGCAACCCGGACGGCCGTGTCCCGCATTCCGGGGCGGGCGTTTTTCCTGCTGCCGAGCCGGATTTTCATCGCGCGGGAGCGCTCCGCTTACTCTCTGCACATGGCCTCCCGCTCCACCCCTCCCCCTCGTCGCCCCGTCGGCACGGTGACCCGCGGGACGACGAACCCGAACCGCCTCCGCCGCATGGACCGCTGGATCGCGGCGACGCACGGAGCGGCGTTGCGGCGCGCGGACGCCCCGGTGGCGGTGGACCTCGGCTACGGGGCCGCGCCCTGGACCGCGGTGGAGCTGCTGGCACGGCTGCGGGAGGCGGCTCCGCGGGTGCGGGTGGTGGGCATCGAGATCGAACCGGCCCGGGTGGCGGGCGCGAAGCCGTACGAGCGGGAGGGCCTGAGCTTCCGGCACGGCGGCTTCGAGGTGCCGCTGGAGGGCGGGGTGCGGCCGGCGCTGATCCGGGCGGCGAACGTGCTGCGCCAGTACGACGAGGAGCAGGTCGAGGCGGTGTGGGAGCGGTTGTGCGACCGGCTCGCTCCCGACGGGCTGCTGGTGGAGGGGACCTGCGACGAGATCGGGCGGCGCCACGTATGGGTCGCGCTCGGGCCCGAAGGGGCGCGCACGGTGACCTTCGCGACCCGGCTGGGCTCCCTGGAGCGCCCCTCGGACCTGGCGGAGCGGCTGCCGAAGGCCCTGATCCACCGGAACGTGCCGGGCGAACCGGTGCACGCGTTCCTGCGCGACTTCGACCGGGCGTGGGCGGCGGCGGCCCCGTACGCCTCTTACGGGGCGCGGCAGCGCTGGATCCGGACGGCGCGGGCGCTGTCCGGGGACTGGCCGCTGGCGGACGGGCCGGTGCGGTGGCGCCAGGGGGAACTCACGGTGCGGTGGGACGCGTTGAGGCCTTCGGGGTGACGGGGGCGGGAGTGGCCGGTGCAGCCAGGGGGGCCGGGGGGCCGCAGGGGCGGCGAGTGGGACCCATGGGGACTCATCGGGTGGATATCCACAAGGGTGTTGGAATTCAGCGACTCGTGGCACCATCCCGAAGGCAATGACACGTTACTGACGATTAATCGATCCTGTGTCTGGGGGGACCATGAGGAAACGACGACGGGGTTCGATCGCCCTCACACTGCTCTGCGCGATGGCGCTGCTGTCCGCTCCCGGCGCGCTGGCCGGCACCGCGTACGCCGCACCGGAGCCCCGGCAGGGCAAGTCCCTGGAGCAGGTCCGCAAGGAGATAGAGGGCCTCTACCGCGAGGCCGGCACGGCCACGGACGCCTTCAACCTCGCGGAGAGCGAGACCAAGACGCAGTCCGACAAGATCGTGGAGATCGCCCACCTGGTCCTCGCGGGCCAGGACCGCATCACCGCCCTGAAGGGCCGCGCGGGCGCGGCCGCCCGCGCCCAGTACCGCTCGGGCGGCCTGCCGCCCGGCGCGCAGCTGGCCCTGAGCAACGACCCGGCCCAGTTCCTGGACGGCTCCGACCGGCTGCGCCAGGGCGAGAAGGCCGGCGCGGACCTGCTCTCGGAACTGAACCGGACCCAGAGCGACTTGCAGCAGTACGCGAGGGACGCGAGCGCGCACTGGGAGACCCTGGAGGCGAACCGGGTCAAGCAGGAGGCCGCGAAGAAGCAGGTCGAGGACAAGATCAAGGCGGCGGAGGACCTCGAAAGCAAGCTGGAGGCCGAGCAGAAGGCGCGGCTGCTGGAGCTGGAGGCGGAAGCGCAGCGCAAGGCGCAGACCGACTGGCTGTCCACGGGCGCGATGACCGGCTCCGCGGGCACGGCGGCCACCGACGCGGGCAAGCGGGCCGTGCAGTTCGCGGCCGCCCAGATAGGGAAGCCGTACGTGTGGGGTGCGGAGGGGCCGGGCTCGTTCGACTGCTCCGGGCTTACCTCGCAGGCCTGGCTGGCGGCGGGCAAGAGGATCCCGCGCACCTCGCAGGAGCAGCTGCGGCTGCCGAAGGTCGCGGTCAAGGACATGCGGCCGGGCGACCTGATCATCTACTTCGACGACGCGAGCCACGTCGGGATGTACGTCGGGGACGGCGCGATGGTCCACGCCCCCCGACCCGGCCGCAACGTCACCATGGCGGGCGCGGGGTCCATGCCGATCAAGGCCGTGGTCAGGCCGGACGCGTAGCGACGGCCCGCTCACCGACAGGCAGCACCGTCGGTGGGCGCCCGTCGCGGGGGACGTAGGGCACTGGGCGCCGTCACGTCTCGGTGGGCGGGACGCCGTACCCCTGCGCCGTGACGTTGGTCATTCGGCGACGCGGACTTTCCCCCCCGATAACGGCATATGCCGGAGCCCCGAGCCGGACCTGCCATTCCGCTTCCCTCGTCCCGCCGCTAGGGTCGCCGGACGAGCGAACCCCCGAGGGGGCGGGAAGGAACCGGAGACGATGCCCGTACCCGTACCGCGGCAGAGGGACATCCCGGGCACCGAGAGCGGCCCGGGCGGCATGTCATCGCTCACCCTGCTGGTGATCGAGGACGACCCCGCCGGCGGCCTCACCGTCCCCGAGATCCTCGACGCCGACGGCCACCGCATCCGGCTGCGCAGCGCCCGCAACCTCACGGAGGCGGCCCGGCTGCTCACCCCCGACGTGAACTGCGTCCTGCTCGACCTCGCGCTCCCGCACGGCGGAGCCGGCGGCACGGGCGACGCCGCCGATCCGTTCGGCGCCCTGCGCCAGGTCCTCCGCATCGCCCCGCGGCACGCCGTCCTCGTGCTCACCTCCGAGGAGGACGCGGAGCGCGCCGCGGAGGCCGTACGCGTGGGGGCCCAGGACTTCCTGTTCCGCGACGAGCTCGACGGGCGGCTGCTCAGCCGCGCCATCCGCTACGCGGTGGAGAGAAAACGGGCCGACATCGCCCAGTACAAGCTTGCAGAATCGAAACTGCGGGCCCAGGAGAACGCCCGCCTGGAGCGCGGGCTGCTCCCGCACCCGCTCCTGGAGGGTTCCGACCTCCGCTTCGCCGCCCGCTACCGCCCCGGCCGCAGCCGCGCGCTCCTCGGCGGGGACTTCTACGACACCGTCCGCACCCCCGACGGCACCGTCCACGCGATGATCGGGGACGTCTGCGGGCACGGCCCCGACGAGGCCGCCCTCGGCGTCGAGCTGCGCATCGCCTGGCGGGCGCTGACCCTGGCCGGCCTGTGCGGAGACGACCTGCTCGCCACCCTCCAGGAGGTCCTCGAAGTCGAGCGCCCCTGCGAGGAGATCTTCGCGACGCTGTGCACGGTGGACATCGCCCCGGACGGCCGGCGCGCGGGCCTGTGCCTGGCGGGCCACCCGGCGCCGCTGATCTCCCGGCCGGGCCGTCCCGCGCGACTGCTCCCGTACGAGAACAGCGGCCCGGCGCTCGGCCTGCTGCCCCGGGCCCGCTGGCCGCGCCGCCAGGTGGAACTGGGCGGCACGTGGAGCCTGATGCTCTACACCGACGGCCTGATCGAGGGCAAGATCGGGCGGGGCAAGGAGCGGCTGGGGCAGGACGGCATGGTCGAGATAATCAACCGCCACCTGGCCGACGGACTGACCGGCGAGGGCCTGCTCGAAGCCTCCGTGACCGAAGCCCGCCGCCTCAACGGCGGGGAGCTGACGGACGACGTCGCCGTCGTCCTCCTCTCCCGCGCCGAAGGCTGACCGGCCGCGCGGACCAGCCCGCGCCTGCCGGTCTACCGGTCTACCGGCCGCCGTTGTAGGGCCCGTACGGCCCGTCGCTGCTGCTGCCGCCCCGCCGGCCGCCACGGCCGCCGCCGGACACCTGCTTGAGAGCGGGGCGCACGTCGACGAAGAACACGATGGTGGCGATCAGTCCGGCGACCGTCAGGAACAGCATCTGCGGCAGGAAGAAGTCCACGACGACGGTGATGCCGAGGAGGACCAGCCAGAAGGTCTTGGTCTTCTTGTCGGCGGCCCGGTAGGCATCCTCCCGCGCCACCAGGGCGAGGACGAAGGCCACGACCGCGAGCACCAGCATGGCGAGCCCGATCAACGGGATCACGCCGTTGTCAAAACTGTCCATCAACCGCATCGCGTCGACCACCTTCTGGTACTCACGGGCCTGCTGTCTTCCACTCCACGCTACCGGCCCGAACCCCTTCACGAACTACAACGGGCCGGACACCTCACAGGTGCCCGGCCCGCCGCACTGCAAGCGGCTCAGCCCTCGTCGCCCGACGCGGCAGCGGCCTTCTTGGCCGTGCTCTTGCGCGCGGTGGTCTTCCGGGCGGCGGGCTTCTCCTCGGCGGCGGCATCGGCCACCGGGGCCGACTCCGGCTCCGGCGCGGTCTGCGCCGCCGGCTCGGGCTCCACGACGACGGCGATGTCGACGATCTCCTCGGAGACCTCCCCGCGCCACGCCCGTACGGTCTGCTCACCGTGCTCGGCGACCTTGTCGTAGGCCTCCTTGGCCTTGACCGCGTACTCGGCGGCCACGCCGACCCCGCGCAGCGCCAGGTCCTGGGCGGTCTCCCCGAACTTCTTCGCGTCGATCGCGCCGAGCACCTCGGCGACCGTGGCGGTGACCGCCTCCTGCGCCTCCTTGGCCTTCCCCTTGGCCTTTTCCTGCACGGCCTTCGGGTCGGTGTTCTTCACGGCCTCGATGCGCGCGGGGGCCTCGGCGCGCAGCTGCTCGATCAGCCCGGGCACCTTCTTGGCCTGCTGCACGGCGAGGTCGGCGGTGCCGGCGGCGAAGTAGAGGGGGGTCGGGTCGGTGAGGGTCTTCTTCAGGTCATCGGCGATGGCCATGTGGTGGTCCTCCCGGATCACGGTCTCAGTTCGTGCTCAGTGCGTATTCAGTGCGTGCTCAGCTCGTACGGCGCGTCTCGGCATCGCCGCTGCCGCCGTCGGCAGCGCCTCGCGCCGCCGCCCCGGCAGCCGCCCCGGCCTCGGCCTCGGCGGCGTTCTCCTTGCGGAAGGACTCGTAGATCTGGAGCAGCACCTGCTTCTGCTGCTCGCTGATCGACGGATCGGCGAGGATCACGGCCCTCGTCTCCACGTCGTCCCGGTCCCGCTCGTCCAGGATTCCGGCCTGCACGTACAGCGTCTCGGCGGAGATCCGCAGCGCCTTGGCGAGCTGCTGCAGGATGTCCGCGCTCGGCTTGCGCAGCCCGCGTTCGATCTGACTGAGGTACGGATTCGACACCCCCGCCGCATCGGCCAGCTGCCGCAGCGAAAGCTGCGCCTGCCGCCGCTGCTCGCGCAGGTACTCGCCGAGATTCCCGACGTTGAGCGATGCCATGCCCCGATCCTGCCGCACCTTGCTAACTATTGCAAGCACCTGCTTGCAATAACTCCCACCCGCCGGTGACCGCGTCGAAGAGGCCGTGCCCGCCTCCCGGGCTACGGTGCCCGCGCGATGACCACCGTCGCGTAGTACTCCTCCGAGGCCACCGCCCGTACCGACAGGCCCGCCGCCGTCAGGGCCGAGGCCGTGACCGGTGCCTGGCGGGCGCTCGTCTCGATGAGCAGGCTGCCGCCCGGCGCGAGCCAGGGCCGGGCCCCGGCCGCCACCCGGCGGTGGACGTCCAGGCCGTCCGCCCCGCCGTCCAGGGAGACGGGCGGTTCGTGGTCGCGGGCCTCCGCCGGCAGCAGGCCGATCTCCCCGGTCGGGACGTACGGGGCGTTGACCACCAGGATGTCCACCCGGCCCCGGAGTCCGGCCGGCAGGGGAGCGTAGAGGTCGCCCTCCCACACCCGGCCGCCGTACGGGGCCACGTTGCGCCGGGCGTAGGCGAGCGCGACCGGGTCGATGTCCGCCGCGTGCAGTTCGGCCCCCGGCACGTGCGCGGCCACGGCGGCGCCGAGCGCGCCCACCCCGCAGCACAGGTCCACGACCACCGCGCCGGGCCGGGCCGCCTCCGCCGCCTCCCGCGCGAGGAACTCACTGCGCCGGCGCGGCACGAAGGCCCCCTCGCCGACCTCCATGCGCAGCCCGCAGAACTCCGCCCAGCCGACGACGTGTTCCAGCGGTTCGCCCGCGACCCGCCGGGCCAGCAGCCCCTCCAGGTGCCCCGCGTCCCGCGCGGCGGCCGTCAGCAGCTCCGCCTCCTCCTCCGCGAAGACGCAGCCGGCCGCGCGCAGGGCTTCCACCAGTGTTGCCAAGTACCTCAGTCCTCGTGTTCCCGGTTTTCCGCAGCCGACAGGCCCAACACCCTTACAGCGCTCAGAAGATGTCCGGGCACCACGGCCGGCGCGCCGTGCGGAACACCGCGTCCGCGAGCGCGAGCGCCCCGGGGCGCTCCTCCACGATCGCGCCGAGCGCCCCCAGCCGCACAGCCGACCCGTCGCCCAGGTACAGCGACCCCAGTGTGCCCACGTCCAGGCGCAGATCGGCCGGCTCCTCCGTGCGTACGCAGTCCCCCGCGCCCGCGTCCAGCCGGTAGCGCCCGCCCGCCGGCCCGGACGGGTCGGCGACCTCCAGGACGAGGACCCCGGGTACGGCGTACGTCCGCGCGCGCAGGGCCCGTACGACGTCCAGCAGCCGCACCCACAGCCAGTCCGCCGAGGTCACCAGGCGGGCGGCGCGCGCGTCGGGCAGCAGTCCGGTGACGAGGTCGTCGGGGGCGCGGTAGCCGGTGCGGACCTTCACCACCCAGTCGACGGAGCAGAGGAAGTGCCACAGCGCCCGCTCCGCCTCGGGTGTGACGGCGATGAGCTGCTTGACCCGCAGGGTGTTGTGGGGGACCTTCGCATCGGTCCAGTTGTCGTCCGTTCCGTACCTGACCAGGCCGGTCACCTCGCCCAGGGCGTTTCGGTACACGGCGTGGAACCCGGCCTCGTCATGGTGGTGCGACATCTCCTCCTCGCCGGTGGTCAGCCGCCACCAGCGGGCGTCGCGGCTCACCGCGCCGGGCGTGGCCGCCCGCAGCCGCTCGTGCAGCGCGGGGCCCGCCTTCCGCACCTCGTCCACGTCCACCAGCTCGATCCGCCCGCCCTCCTCGGCCGCCGACCAGCGCCCGTCGAGTCCGGTGCGCGGTACGTCGATCTCCCATTCCGCGGCGGAGGTCGCGGCCCCGTACCCGTACCGCCCGTAGATCGGGTACTCGGCGGCGATCAGCGTCGACAGCACGTCGCCGCGCGCGTGGGCGGCCGCCAGGTCGGCGGCCATCATCCGGGTCAGCAGGCCCTGCCTGCGGTGCGTGGGCAGCACGGACACGTGCGTGACGGCGCTCGACGGGACGAACGCCCCGCCCGGCACGGTCAGTTCCTGGGCGAAGGAGCGGAAGGTCGCCACGCACCGGCCGGTATCCGCGTCGAACGCGCCCTGCGTCCGCGCCGGGTCGACGTAGTCGGCCAGCCGCTCGACGTCCTCGGCCGTGCCCCGGTCCGGGCGCAGGAAGCCGGTGTGCAGGGTCTTCAGCCACTCGGGAAGCTCGGATGCGGCGATCGGCCGGACGTCAGCGCTCATGGCGGCCACGCTAATCGGCCCGCCCCGGCCGCGTCGCCCGCATTTCCGCGTGCGCCCGGCCGGCTCCTGTCGCCCCGCCCGCTCCGCCGGCCCGCCCGCTCAGGCCAGGAGGTCGTCCACCTGGGCCTCGCCCTCCCGGTAGCGCCGGGTGATCTCCGCACTGCAGTCGTCGGCCGTGCGCTGGAGCTGCTGCCGGCGCCGCGAGACCTGCTGCTCGTAACGCACCAACCGGCCCATGCCCTCGTGGAGTTCCTCGTCCGTGCGCGCTCCCAGGTCCGACAGCTCCACGTCGGAGAGCATCTCGGCCGCCAGCAGCCGGTACTCCTCCCCGTGCGGGGTGCCGAGCGTGACGTGCCGGGCGGAGGCGCTGCGGCTGGAGGGGGCGTCCGCGAGGATCTCCGAGAGCCGGTCCACCACCGGCGCCTCGGGATCCGTACGGCGGGCGAGCTCGGCGCGCAGGATGTCGATGCGGCCCTGGAGGATCCGGCGTACGTAGCTCAGGTCGGCCTCGTCGCGCTGCGCGTCGCGGCGCAGCCCGCGCAGTTCCGGCAGTCCGAGCGCGGTGGTCGCCGTCGGAGCCGCGTCCGCGGCCCCGGTCCGCTGCGCGGGCGGGCGCGGCGCCGAGGTCTCGGCGGACGCCGCGGACGCCACGGGTGCGACGGGTCCGCCGGATCCCATGGGCGCGATGGGCGCAGAAGCAGGTGCGGAGGTACCAGAAGTATTCATGCGTTCGTGTCCGTCCCCTCGACCGGTGCTGGGGGCACCGCCTGCGTGCATCGTGCCACTCTCCGTGGTACTGACGCAGTCCCACTCCACCCGATCGGCCCCGGACGGCCCAACTGATTCGCTTGTCAGCCGTTGCCGTTCACCAAATACCCCATATGGGTGAAGGGGAAAGAATCGGGACACGCACGCCTCCCAAGACCACGCTCGTCACCGGCCACCACGCGGCCGCAGTGGCGATCGGCAGACGTGCCCTCGGACACGGAACACGGCGTCGGCCAGGTGTGACCGCACACGACCAGAGGATCGTCGCGCGGAGAGCTACCGGCCAGACCGTTCTCGTACCGAGGGCACGCGGAACCGCGAGCCCGCCAAGGACCACAGGCACACCACCCCACCCGGGTGACAAGACCTGCCGGGACCGAAGCGACCAGCTCGCGCTGTTCCCCGCCTCCCAAGACCGTTCGGGGAGACGACCGGCCAGGCCGGTGGGCAGCGATGGGGCCGGTACCGGCCCGCATCGATAGCAACGGTGCACGCCTGGTACACAGGTGTTATGCGAGCAGTGGTGCAGAGGGTGGACGGCGCGAGCGTCGTGGTGGCCGGCGAGACCGTCGGGGAGATCGTCGGCGAGGGGCTGTGCGTGCTGGTGGGTGTGACCCACGACGACACGCCGGAGAAGGCGGAGCTGCTGGCGCGCAAGCTCTGGTCGGTGCGGATCCTGGAGGCCGAGAAGTCCTGCAGCGACGTGAACGCGCCGCTGCTGGTGATCTCCCAGTTCACGCTCTACGGAGACGCCCGCAAGGGCCGCCGCCCCACGTGGAACGCGGCCGCCGGCGGGGCCTTCGCCGAGCCGCTCGTGGACGCGGTCGTGGCGCAGCTGCGGGCGCTGGGCGCGACGGTGGAGACGGGCCGGTTCGGCGCGGACATGAGGGTCTCGCTGACCAACCACGGCCCGTTCACCATCGTCATCGACATCTAGACGGACTGGCGCGCGGCCGTCACGGCGCTACGACGACCTCCTGTGCGGCGGCCGTCTTGCCCACCAGCAGCGGGGCGTCCACCGGGACGTTCCGCTTGACCAGCGCGAGGGCGATCGGGCCGAGTTCGTGGTGGCGGACCGAGGTGGTCACGAAGCCCAGCTGGCGGCCCTCCTCCCCGTCCGCGGCCAGCCGTACGGGCGCGCCGTGCGCGGGGAGCAGCACCTCGGAGCCGTCCAGGTGCAGGAAGACCAGCCGGCGCGGCGGCTTCCCCAGGTTGTGGACGCGCGCCACCGTCTCCTGGCCGCGGTAGCAGCCCTTCTGCAGGTGCACGGCGGTGCCGATCCAGCCGAGCTCGTGCGGGATGGTGCGGTGGTCGGTCTCCAGGCCGAGCCGCGGCCGGTGGGCCTCGACGCGCAGGGCCTCGTACGCGAGCAGCCCGGCGACCGGGCCGTGGGAGACGGCGAAGGCCTCCAGCCCGTCGCGCGGCAGGAACACGTCACGGCCGTACGGGGTCTCCCGTACGGCGAGTTCCTTGGCGACCTCCGCGATGGAGCCGGCCGGCAGGTGCAAGACGGCGAACTCGCCGGTCCGGTCGGCGACTTCGACGCGGTAGAAGAACTTCATCGACTCCAGGTAGGCGATCAGCGCCTCCTGGGTGCCGGGCTCGACGTGCATCCACGTCGTCTCGCCGTCGTCCACGAGGTAGAGCGCGTGCTCGATGTGGCCGTTCGCGGAGAGGATCAGCGCTTCGGTGGCCTCGCCGGCCGGGAGCGCGGTGACGTGCTGAGTGATCAGCAGGTGCAGCCAGCTCAGCCGGTCCGAGCCGGTGACGGTGACGACCCCGCGGTGGGAGAGGTCCACGAAGCCTCGGCCGTCGGCGAGTGCGCGCTGTTCGCCGTACAGCTCTCCGTAGTGGGCGGCGACGCCCTCGTCACGGCCTTCGGCCTGCACGGCGCCGGGGAGATGGAGCAAAGGGCTGCTGGTCATGGCACCAGCGTACGACCCTGCCCCGGGCAGTCCTAGGCCGTGCCCACGGGATCAGCCCGTCTGCTGCTTGGCGGCGCAGTTCTTGCAGCGGCCGAAGATCGCGAAGTGCTTCATGTCGGTCTCGAAGCCGAAGGTGTGGCTGAGCTTGGCCGTGAACTCGGCGGCGATGTCCACATCCGCCTCGATGACCTCGGTGCAGTCGCGGCAGACCAGGTGGATGTGGTGGTGCCGGTCGGCGAGGTGGTACGTCGGGGCCCCGTGCCCGAGGTGGGCGTGCGAGACGAGCTTCAGCTCCTCCAGGAGCTCCAGCGTGCGGTAGACCGTGGAGATGTTGACCCCGGAGGCCGTCTTGCGCACCTCTACGAGGATCTCGTCCGGGGTGGCGTGCTCCAGGGCGTCCACGGCTTCCAGCACGAGCTGGCGCTGCGGGGTCAGGCGGTATCCGCGCTGGCGCAGGTCGCTCTTCCAGTCGCCGCCGTCGGCGGCGGCTGCGTTCTCGGTGTGCTTGGTGCTGTCGGTGGTCACCACCCGGCCAGTGTAGGCCTCGGGCCCGCACGAGGGGAGCGGGGAGGCGGGGCGGGACGGCGGCGCGGGACGGCGCCGCACGTGCGGGAGCCCCCGGCGGCCGAAGCCGCCGGGGGCTCCCGGGCGTACGCATGACCTCGCTCGGCCGGATCGGCCGGATCGGCCGGACGGCCTCGCGGCCTAGCGGAAGAAGGCGATGCCGTCGTCCGGCATGTCCGGAAGGTTGCGCGCCATCTCCGCGACCTCCTCGGGCGTGACGACCTTCTTCAGCTGCGCCGACATGTACGGGCGCAGCTCCACCTCGGGGGTGGCCTTCTCGCCGACCCACATCAGGTCGCTCTTCACGTAGCCGTAGAGCCGCTTGCCACCGCTGTACGGGCCGGAGGCCGCGGTGCGCGCGACCGCGTCGGTGACCACGTCGATCTGCGGCTTCTTGTCGGCGAGCTCGCCGTACCAGACCTCGACGACGCCCTGGTCGCGGACCATGACGATCTCGACCTTGCGGTCCTTGTCGATGCGCCAGTAGCCCGACTCGGACTCCAGCGGCCGCACCTTGGTGCCCTCGGCGTCGAGCACCCAGGTGTGCGAGGTGTACTCCAGGAAGTCCCGGCCGTCGTGGCTGAAGACGACTTCCTGGCCGAAGTTGCACTTCTCCTCACCGGGGAAGTCGAAGACGCCTGCGCCCTCCCAGTTGCCGAGGAGGAAGGCGAGGGGGACGAGCCCCGGGTTCAGGTCGGACGGGATCTGGATCATGAATGGCTGCTCAGCTCAGGCGATCTGTTGGGAGGGTTTGCGGTGTCCGGGGCGGACGGCTGCGGATCCGAGGGGATCAGCGCTGGCCCTGGTACAGCTTCTTCACGGCCAGGACGGTGAAGGCCATGACGCCGACGCAGACCAGGACCAGCAGGGAGGTGAAGACTGCCTCAAGCACGGGGTGCTCCTCGGAGTGAAGGGTGGCGTTACGGGGCCGGTCCCCAAGCCTACTGGCCCGGGGACCGGGGCACCGTGTGAGGTAGCCCGTACGACGCGCTGCCCCGGAGACCGCGCGCTAGCCGAGCAGCTGGTGCTGGAGGATCACCGTCTGGTGGAACGGGATGGTCGCGACCTCGCCCTTGCGGGTCTGGAGGATGACGGCGACCACGTCACCGGATCGGACGCAGCCGACCTTGGCCTGCTCGTCGCCGAACGGGGCCGTCTCCGCGTAGAGCGAGACACCGGTGAGGACGGGCACGGACTGGCCGGTCCTGCCCTTGCTCCAGGCCGAGTCCGTGGCGACGTTTGCCGCGTTCAGGTGCATGCCGACGTTGCACTCCTTGAAGGTGTCCGCCAAGCCCGAGGAGTGGTACCGCAGCAGGTAGACGCGCGTGCGGGTGCCGTCCGGGGTGGTCCAGCCGCGGCCGACGATCTGCCGCAGGCCCTCGTTGGCGAACTGCGACTTCATCTCCCCGTGCGCGGAGGCATCGTACTCCGTCAGGAAGGTGTCCTGGGTCACCACCTCGTCCTTCTCCAGCTTCATCGTGGAGTCAGGGGTGGAGCCGACGGGCGGCGGCAGGAGCAGCTGGGTGAGGCCGGCGTAGTGGATGCCGTCCTCGTTGTCCTCGGCGAACGGCAGCGCGGCACCCGGCGGCAGCGTCGGCTTGGCCAGGGCCGGGTAGTCCCAGCGGCCGTCGGCCTTGGTGGACAGGCCCGGGATGTCGGTGCGCTCGGGTTGGGCGAGCCCGTACGCGACACCCGTGCCCACACCGGCGAAGACGAGTACGGCGGCGGTCCAGCGCAGCGCCGCGAACAGCTTGCGGCGGTCCTTGGGCGCGGCCGCCGGGACGGTCGGTTCGGGGGCCTGCTCGGGGACCGCGTCGGCGACGGTGTCCGTGGCCACCGCGTGCTGCGGTGCGGCGTCCTCAGGGAGTGCCGATACGGATCCGGTGGTGTTCTGCTCGCTCACGCGGACTCCCCGGGGGACTTCAGGTGGGTCATCTGGTTCTTGAAGAACGCGACGGCGTCGGCGCTGGAGAAGGGCTTGGGACCGTAGGCGCGGAAGGTGACGACCACATCGCCCTCGACGGCCGTGCAGTCGATCGAGTCGACCACTTCCTTGCCCTTCTCCCCCATCGCCATCAGCGAGCACTTGGCGTCCGGGAACCCGTCCACCTTCGGCGCCTCGCGCTTGTCGCCGATGAGCTCGAAGATCTTCTTGGTGACCTCGGACACGTTGCCCACGGCCTTCGGGTCGGCCCGCATGATGCGGACCTCGGCAACCCACTCGCCCTGGCCCTGGGTGTAACTGCGTCCGGCCAGTCCCTTGAGCTTGAGCTCGTCCAACGCCTCGTCGCGCTTCTTGCGCTCCGTGGTGGACAGGCCGTCGCGGGATTCCTTGACCCCCTCGGCCGCGTTCTCCCCGGAGGCGAAGAAGTCCTTGCCCTTCGCCCCCAGGTCGGGGCCGAGGGTGAAGCCGGACGGGACCGGCAGCAGCTTGGCGGTGAGCTCGTTCGCGGGCACGGAGCCGGGCTCGGCGTACTTCCCCACCCGGTCCCCGACGGGGACCCAGTACGCGGTGGGTGCTTCCCGGTCCGCGTCCGCGAGCGCGGAGGACGCCCAGACTCCACCGCCGGCCAGCGCGGTGAAGGCCACGCCGCCGGCGACCAGGGCGGCTGCCTTGCGGTTGATACGGCGCGCGCTCTTCACGGGCGGCACAGGCAGGACCGCGGCTTCGGCCGTCGTCTCGGGAGCGGGACCGCCGGCCTCAGGGGTCTGCGGGACGGCTGCCGGGATCACTTCGTTCTGCGGCTCGGTCACAGTCGCTCCAGCTGTCGCTTGGCAAGCTCCATGACATCGCCCGCGGCGACCTTGCCCCGGTTGTTCCTGTAGTGGATCTCGAGGACGAGGTCGCCGCGGCGGGCGAAGGCTCGCGCGGAAAGCACCGGGAGGTAGCCCGGCTCCTCGTCGGCCTTCGAGTACACCCAGACGTGCCCGAGTCCCGGGGGCAGGCCGTCGATGGGCATACCGTCGTTGCCCGCGTACTCGTCCGAGGACATGTACCGGGACTGATCGCTCTGGTAGTCGTCCGCGCCACTGCGGTCGTCGAACTGCAGCAGCGTCACCTCGACGAAGGTCGTGTCGTTCTGCGACCACCTCGCCGTTACGGCCCGACGGAGCCCGGTGGCGGCGAAGTTGCGCAGGGCGCGGTCCGGGTACTCGTAATCCAGCGAGAGGAAGTCGGTGGAGATGTAGCCCGATCCGCCGTTCTTCGCCCCGCCCGGCGCCTCGATCAGCAGCTTCGCAAGGTCGTCGTCCGTCTTGTGCCAGCGGTTGGCGTTGATCGTCTTGTGCGTGGTGGCGTCGTCGGGCGCGATGGCCTTCGGGTGCACCAGCTCCGCCTGCGCCAGGGGCGCCAGCGGGGTCGGTTCGCGGTCGTACTGGATCGCGTAGCCGGTGACCGTGCCCGCCAGGACGCCGAGCACGACGGCGCCCGCGATCAGGAGGACGGTACGGCCGCCGCGACGGCGGCGGGGGGTGGTCGGAGCTGCGCCCAAAACCGCGTCCGGAATGCCTGGTTCCGAGGCACTCTCCCCCTCTTTCCGCTGGTCAGGGATGGTCTGTTCGTGTTCCAAAAGAAGTCCCCCCACAGGACTGGAGTCGCGGACCGATCGCCCGCGTACACAGAAGACACCCTCGCGTGGGGAGATGTTGTGATCACCCTTATTACATTTTTATCTCAACGGGTTTCAGTCCTCGTGACGCCGCTTTCCATCCAGTTCGTCCCACCACTCGTCGGACTTCGGGTCACCCGAGGGGTCGTCCCACCAGCGGTCGTCCGGGCCGCGCCGGTTCGCGATCACCGCGGCGACCGGCGGAATGACCATCGCGACCACGCACAGCGCCACGGCGGCCTCGACGGACCACAGGCGCACGAAGGACCAGGCGGAGACGAAGAGGAAGAGGCATCCGCCCATGAGCAGGAAGTAGACGCGCCGGCGCCGGGCGTACATGACTTCAGGGTAGATCCGCCCCGCGCTTCCGGGGAGGCCCGGAACGACACGAAGGGCCGCACCCCGATCCGATGGCGTCCAACCCCCGGGGGTGCGGCCCTTCGGCCGGTCATGCGGTCACACAGGTGCGGTGCTCAGACCGCGATCGCCACGTCCGTGACGCCGCCGGACTCGACGACGACCACGGCGCGGTCCGCCTGGGCGCCGGGCACGAGGGCGCGCAGCGTCCATGAGCCCTCGGCCGCGTAGAAACGGAACTGGCCGGTCGCCGAGGTCGGGACCTCGGCGGTGAACTCGCCGGTCGAGTCCAGCAGGCGGACGTAACCGCTGACGGGCTCGCCGTCCTTGGTGATCTGGCCCTGGATGGCCGTCTCACCGGGCTTCAGCGTCGAGAGGTCGGGCCCGCCGATCTTTGCTCCACACATGTTCTCTGTCCTGTCCTAGAGAGGTACGACTGCGGGGCGTCGCGTGCCCCGGAAGACTTGTTGCCCGGAACTACTTGTTGGCGCCGAGCTCGATCGGCACGCCGACCAGCGAGCCGTACTCGGTCCACGAGCCGTCGTAGTTCTTGACGTTCTCCTGGCCCAGGAGCTCGTGCAGCACGAACCAGGTGAGCGCGGAGCGCTCGCCGATGCGGCAGTAGGCGATGGTGTCCTTCGCCAGGTCGACCTGCTCGGCCTGGTAGAGGGCGGTGAGCTCTTCGTCGGACTTGAAGGTGCCGTCGTCGTTGGCGTTCTTCGACCACGGGATGTTGCGGGCGCTCGGGATGTGGCCCGGACGCTGCGACTGCTCCTGCGGGAGGTGCGCCGGCGCGAGCAGCTTGCCCGAGAACTCGTCGGGCGAGCGGACGTCGACCAGGTTCTTCGTGCCGATCGCGGCGACCGCGTCGTCACGGAAGGCGCGGATCGAGGTGTCCTGGGCCTTGGCCTTGTACTGGGTGGCCGGGCGGTTCGGGACCTCGGTGCCGTCGACCAGGTCGCGGGAGTCGAGCTCCCACTTCTTGCGGCCGCCGTCGAGCAGGCGGACGTCCTGGTGGCCGTAGAGCTTGAAGTACCAGTAGGCGTAGGACGCGAACCAGTTGTTGTTGCCGCCGTAGAGGACGACGGTGTCGTCGTTGGAGATGCCCTTGGCGGAGAGGAGCTTCTCGAAGCCCTCCTGGTCCACGAAGTCGCGGCGGACCGGGTCCTGGAGGTCGCTCTTCCAGTCGATCCGGACGGCGTTGGTGATGTGGTTCTTGTCGTACGCGGACGTGTCCTCGTCCACCTCGACGATGACGACGTTCGCGTCGTTCAGGTGGGCCTCGACCCAGTCGGCGTCTACAAGGACGTCGCTGCGGCTCATGATGTTCTCCTCCGGGGCAGTGTGCGGCGGGGTGGTGCTGGTGGTACGGGGTGCGTGCGTCCGGGTGCGCTCACGGATCCTGTTGCGGGGAGGCTTCAGGAGGGCGGGAGGCAGAGGTGGTCACACGGGAAAGCGGAAGGCCGTCGTCCGGCTATGGAGCGGGATGCGCTCACACGTCACATGGATCGACAGAGCATGGCGGCGACGCGACACAGGTCTACTGCCCGTCGCTTCGTGAGGTCCGCCTGCTGATGCTTCATAGCCATGGATCGTAGGGACGAATCAGTCGCCCTGTCACCGCCGTGTCATATTTCGAGACAGGATCGTCCGAATGCTGGGATCGGAGTCCTCGGCGATCTTCCGGCTCGGGGTGCCCGGGGCCCCTAATGGCCCTCCCATCTGCGGATCGGACCTGTCCGTCTCACTATCCGGCCAGCGTCAGATTCGTACCGCCCAGAGTGAGCACCAGACCGGTCTCGTCCGAGGTCAGCGTCGTCAGCTGCACTCCGGACGGCAGTCCGCCGTCGATCCGCCGGTCGAAGTCGGTCTTCTTGCGGACCGCGGCCTCGATCCCGGGAAGGCCCTCACCCGGCACCTCGTCGGCGCGGACCCGGACGAGCTTCGGGCCCTTGCCGTCCCCGGAGTCGACGAGGGAGACCGTCGAGACCACGCTGCGGCTGAGCGTCCGGCCGAGCAACTCCACGCTCGCGGTGACCTTCAGCTTGCCCGGCGCCCCGCCGTAGCCGACCGTCACCCCGGGCTGCGCGGCCGCGGTCAGGTCCGCGTACGTGACGAGGGCCGAGCCCTTGGCGGACCGCGCGGTGCCGCCGCTGTAGTCGCCGTTCAGCTCCACTCCGCGGAAGGCGACCCGCAGCCGGGACAGGTGCGTCTTACGGCCGTCCGCCGTCGCCGCGTCGAGGCCGGCCACCTTCAGGTCGACCTGGTCGAGGTCGTGGGAGAGCGCCTGGGTCAGGAAGGGGAACCCGTGGATGTCCACCTCCACCCCGGACAGGCCCTGCCGGGCCTGGATCCGGTCCGCCAGACGGTCCTCGGCATAGCCGGCGGCCCACCGGTCCAGCCCGACGAACAGGCCGCCGAGGACCACTCCGATGATCACAACGACACGCAGGACACGCACGTGCCCACCCCCCAGACGATTGGTACGTCGGCCCAGTGGACCATGTCCGGCCGTGAGGGCGCTGTGAGATGACCCGAGGTGGCGGCGCGTCGCCCGCCCCGGGGCAAGGGGGGGCGGGCGACGCGGGGGGCGGGGGGCAGGGCGCAGGGGGCGGAGTCGGGGGACTCAGCCCACCACCCTGCCGATCAGGTAGACCGCCGGAGCCGCCGCGGCCAGCGGCAGCGCGACGCCGGCCGTCATGTGGACGAACTTCGACGGGTAGTCGTACGCCGCCACGCGCAGCCCGATCAGCGCGCACACCCCGGCCGCGAGGCCGATCAGCGCACCGCCCGCTCCGACGGACGTCAGCCCGCCCACGGCGATGCCCGCACCGGCCGCGGCGGCCAGCGAGACGCCGACCGAGGGCGCCGTGGGCAGCGGGAGCGCGCGGGCGAAGACGGCCACCGCCACGGCGGCGGCGCCCACGCTCGCGGCGGCGGAGTCGGCCGCGAGGTAGCCGGCGCAGACGATGGCCAGCGCGGCCGAGGCCACCGAGGCCATCAGCCCGTACATCCGCTCGTCCGGATCGGCGTGGCTGCGCAGCTGGAGCACCAGCGTCAGCAGCACCCAGGCCCCGAGGGTGCCGATGATCGCGCCGGGCCCGTACGGCTCGTCCACCGCGAGCACGGCCGCGTCGGCGACGACCGCCCCGGCGAAGGCCAGGGCGATGCCCTGACGGGCCGGCCACATGCCGTTGAGCCGGAACCAGCCCGCCGCCGTGAGGCCCTGGAGGGCGATCAGCGGCGCGAGCAGCGCGAACTCGCCCAGCGCCGCGGCGGCCGCGATGACCAGCCCGAGGGCGGCCGTCAGTATGGCCGCCTGCGGACCGGGATCGATGATCGGCGAGCGGCCTTCGGCGCGGGCCTGGGCCGGGTCCACCGCGCGCAGCGTGTTGCCGGCGAGCGTGGGCGGCGACCAGGCGGGCTCCTCCTCGGCCGCCCCGCCGGCCGCCGGGGGGCCTACGGGAGCCCCGGCCGCCTGCTGCGGGAGGTACGGGGCCGGCTCCGCGGCCCACTCCTGGCCGGGGGCCGGAGCCTGGGCCCGGGCCTCCGCCCGGAACGGGGCCGCCGGGTCGGACGGGTCGGACGGGCCGGGGTAGGGCGGCAGGTACGCCGTCTCCCCCCACTGCTGCGGCGGCTCGGCCTGCTGCACCTGCGGGGCCTGCGGGGCTGCCTGTACCTCGTCGCGGAACCAGTGGTCCGGCGCCGAGGTCTGGGGGTAGGCCGGGGCCGCGTAGGGATCCGGGTAGGACTCCGCGTACCCCTGCTGCTGCCCCCACTCCTGCCCGGAGACGGGCGCCTGGGCCTGCGGCTGGGCCTGGGCCTGCGACTGGGCCTGCGGCTCCTCGCGGAACCAGCCCTCGGGGGCGACCGGGTACTGCGCCGGTACGCCGTCCAGCGGCGCCTGCAACGGCTGGTACGAGGTGTCCCACGTGGGGGACTGCCAGGTCTGCGTCCCGTACGCCTCCGACTCCGGCTGCTGTTGCTGCTGCTGTTGCTGCTCCAGAAACTGCTGTTGCTGTTGCTGTAGCTGCTGCTGTTGCCGCTGTTCCTCGGGCGTGCTCATGGGGCTCCGCTCACCCGCCCGCGAACGGCGGGAGCACCTCGACGGTGCCCCCCTCCGTCAGCTCGACGGAATCGTGGGGGCGCTTGCCCACGGGCTCTTCGTTCACGAGGAAGGAGCAGCGCAGCAGGACCCGGGTCAGTTCCCCGGGGTGGCGTTCCCGCACGGCGTCGAGCGCCTCGGCCAGTGTCCGTGCCGAGTACGGCTCCTCCGCCGTCTTGGCCGCGGCCTTCGCCGCCGCCCAGTAGCGGATGGTTCCGGTTGCCACTGCAGGCTCCTCTCGTCGGCGCTCTGCCGTCGGCCTCCATCATGACGCCTCGGGCACCCGATCCCGGCGTGCCTCCGCGCGCCCCGCGTGCGCCCGGGCGGCCCGCACGGAGTCCACCGATACGGTGAAACCGGGGCATACGCTGGTCCCGGGCGTGGTGGGAACCACAGAAGTGGAACGTTCCGAAGCCTCGGCCCGGCCGGGGAGGGTGGGCTATTCTGCTGGCGAGAGGATCCGGGCAACGTAGCCCCCGGGTCCTTTTGTGCTTTCAGCACGTTGAACGGACCGAGAACAGTGGTATCCATCCGGACCTCAGGGCGCGGGGACCGGGCGGACACCAGGCAAGTCGTACGAAGCAGTGCCGCGAAAGTCCTCGACGGGACCGAGGAGGAACCGACGTGATGGACCAGCGAACCGTCGTGCGGGAGCAGGCGCAGGAGCACGTATCTGCGCACGTTCACGCACACCAGCACCACCGCCCGACCCGGGCAGGTGGTCGGGCATGAGCTCACTCCTGCTCCTGACCAATGCCCTGCAGCCGTCCACCGAGGTGCTGCCCGCCCTCGGCCTGCTGCTCCACAGCGTCCGGGTGGCTCCGGCCGAGGGCCCCGCCCTCGTGGACACCCCGGGCGCCGACGTGATCCTCGTCGACGGCCGCCGCGACCTGCCCCAAGTGCGGTCGCTGTGCCAGCTGCTGCGCTCCACGGGCCCCGGCTGCCCGCTCATCCTCGTCGTCACCGAGGGCGGCCTCGCGGCCGTCACCGCCGACTGGGGCATCGACGACGTCCTTCTCGACACCGCGGGACCGGCCGAGGTCGAAGCGCGGCTGCGCCTCGCCACCGGTCGCCAGCAGCTCGGCTCGGACGACTCCCCGATGGAGATCCGCAACGGTGACCTGTCGGTCGACGAGGCGACGTACTCGGCGAAGCTGAAGGGCCGGGTCCTGGACCTGACCTTCAAGGAGTTCGAACTCCTCAAGTACCTCGCCCAGCACCCGGGCCGGGTCTTCACCCGCGCCCAGCTCCTCCAGGAGGTGTGGGGCTACGACTACTTCGGCGGCACCCGCACCGTCGACGTGCACGTACGGCGGCTGCGCGCGAAACTCGGGCCCGAGCACGAGTCGCTGATCGGTACCGTCCGCAACGTCGGGTACCGCTTCGTCACCCCGGAGAAGGTGGAACGGGCGGCGGCGGAAGCGGCCGCGCAGGCGGCCACGAAGGCGGCGGCCGAGGCCTCCGCGCGGGCCGCGGCGGCACTCACCCGGATGGACTAGGGGACCTGTGGGAACGCTTTGGGAATGATCTCCTCTGGACGCCCTGCCCAGAGGTAGGTCGCCCCGCGTAGACTTCCGCGCGTGGCCAAGGTGACGCGGGATGACGTGGCACGACTTGCGGGTACTTCTACCGCCGTCGTGAGCTACGTCATCAACAACGGACCCCGGCCGGTTGCCCCGGCCACGCGCGAGCGTGTACTCGCCGCGATCAAGGAGCTGTCCTACCGCCCGGACCGGGTCGCCCAGGCGATGGCCTCACGGCGCACCGACCTCATAGGCATGATCGTCCCCGATGCCCGTCAGCCGTTCTTCGCGGAGATGGCGCACGCGGTCGAGCAGGCCGCCGCCGAGCGCGGGAAGATGGTGCTGGTCGGGAACTCCGACTACCGCGACGAGCGCGAGGTCCACTACCTGCGGGCCTTCCTGGGCATGCGGGTCTCGGGCCTGATCCTGGTCAGCCAGGGCATGAGCGAGCGGGCCGCCTCGGAGATCGAGGCGTGGGACGCCCGCGTGGTCCTCCTCCACGAGCGCCCCGAGGCCATCGACGACGTCGCCGTCGTCACGGACGACATCGGCGGCGCGCAGCTCGCCACCCGGCACCTCCTCGAACACGGGCACCCGTACGTGGCCTGCCTGGGCGGCGTCGAGAACACCCCGGAGGTCGGCGACCCGGTGGCCGACCACGTCGAGGGCTGGCGGCGGGCCATGCTCGAATCCGGCCGCTCGGTGGAGGGCCGGCTCTTCCAGGCCCCGTACAACCGCTACGACGCGTACAAGGTCGCCCTGGAGCTGCTGGCCGGGCCGGACCGCCCGCCGGCGATCTTCTGCGCTACGGACGACCAGGCGATCGGCGTCCTGCGCGCCGCGCGCGAGCTGCGCATCGACGTGCCCGAGCAGCTGGCGGTGGCCGGCTTCGACGACGTCAAGGAGGCGGCCCTCACGGACCCGCCCCTGACCACGATCGCCTCGGACCGCCCGGCGATGGCCCGCGCGGCGGTGGACCTCGTCCTGGACGACGCCCTGCGGGTGGCGGGCTCGCGCCGCGAACGCCTGAAGCAGTTCCCGTCGGCCCTGGTCATCCGCCGCTCCTGCGGCTGCCGCTAGCAGCCGGCCGCTGATGTAACCCGGCACCCCGGAGCGTGCTGCCCGCCGCATCCGCGCGCGGCGCCGTACCCGGGGACCAGTCCCCGGACCCCTGCTCCTCAAACGCCGGAGGGGCTGGATTTTCGCCGGCGTCAGCCCGCACGTGCAGCGGCGCACCACCCGCCCCCGACCCACCCGTCCCAGTCGGCCTTATATCGGGCATACACGGTTCTGTCGGGCTTCTCAGCCGGGACTCAGGAAGCTCTCATGATCGGCGGACACAGTCATATGCATGACCGAGAACCTCCGCCGCGAAGGCGAGTACCCCCAGGAAAACCGCCCCCAGCAGCCCGCCCCCTGGGGTGAGGACTGGCAGCGCGGTCGTGACCGGCTCGCACAGGACGCCGCGTACCCGCCGCCCCCGTCCTATCCCCCGGCCGCCCCGGCCCCCGGCTGGCACGAGGCGCACACTCCCCCGGTCATCCAGGGCGAGACCGTCCCCCAGGGCACCGGCGGCGCCGGCGGCAACGGCGGCTGGGCCACCTGGGGCGGGGCCGCCCCGGCCGGACCCGCCCCGCAGGGCCACGCCCGCGCCAAGCGCCCGGTCGCCCTGCTCGCCGCCGTGGCCCTCGCGGCGGCCGCCGTCGGCGGCGGAACGGCCGCCGCCGTCCAGCAGATGCTGAGCAAGACCAACGGCACCGGCACCGGCGTCAACGGCAGCACCATCTCCCGGTCGAACAGCGGCACCGTCTCCGGCGTCGCCGAGAACGTCAGCCCCTCCGTCGTCCGCATCGACACCCGCACCACCGCCGGCCAGGGCACCGGCTCCGGCATCGTGATCACCGCCGACGGCGAGATCGTCACCAACAACCACGTGATTGACGGCGCGAGCCAGATCCAGGTGACGATGAGCGACGGCAAGAAGTACAGCGCGAAGACCGTCGGCACGGACCCGGACAAGGACCTCGCCCTCATCAAGCTGGAAGGCGCGAGCGGCCTCAAGCCCGCCGCCTTCGGCGACTCCGACAACCTCAAGGTCGGCGACGAGGTCGTCGCCATCGGCTCCCCCGACCGCCTCACCGGCACGGTCACCAGCGGCATCGTCTCCGCGCTCGACCGCGAGGTGAACGTCCCGAAGTCCGAGAAGCAGCAGTCCCCGCAGGGCGGTTACCCGTTCGCCTACGGCGGCCGTCAGTTCAACGGGAACACCGGCACGGACACCACCTCGTACAAGGCCATCCAGACCGACGCCTCCCTCAACCCCGGCAACTCCGGCGGCGCCCTCGTCAACATGAACGGCGAGATCGTCGGCATGCCCTCCGCGATCTACTCCCCCTCCAGCGGCAGCGACGCCGCGGGCAGCGTCGGCCTCGGCTTCGCCATCCCGGTCAACACGATCAAGGCCGACCTCCCCTCCCTCCGCAAGGGCGGCGCCGGCGGCGCCGGCAACAGCTCCGACAACGGCGCCGGCAGCGCCGCGAACGGTTTCGGGACCTCCTTCTAGCCCGCCCGTGCGAGCCTGGTAGGAGACCGACCACCACCTGGGGGGACCCCGTATGAGCGCCGAAGGCGACCAGCAGCGCATCCTCGTCGTCGACGACGAACCGGCCGTACGCGAGGCCCTGCGCCGGAGCCTGGCCTTCGAGGGGTACGGCACCCAGACCGCCGTCGACGGGCTCGACGCCCTCGACAAGGCGGACTCGTACGCCCCCGACCTGATCATCCTGGACATCCAGATGCCGCGGATGGACGGTCTGACGGCGGCCCGCCGGCTGCGCGCCTCCGGCAGCACCACGCCGGTCCTGATGCTGACCGCCCGCGATACGGTCGGCGACCGCGTCACCGGCCTCGACGCGGGCGCCGACGACTACCTGGTCAAGCCGTTCGAGCTGGACGAGCTCTTCGCCCGGGTGCGCGCCCTGCTGCGCCGCAGCTCCTACGCCGCCCCCTCGCACGGGGACGGCCACCCCGGCGACGCCGACGCGCTGACCTTCGGCGACCTGCGCATGGACCTCGCCACCCGCGAGGTCACCCGGGGCGGCCGCCCGGTGGAGCTGACGCGTACCGAGTTCACCCTGCTGGAGATGTTCCTCGCGCACCCGCGCCAGGTCCTGACCCGCGAGCAGATCCTCAAGACCGTATGGGGCTTCGACTTCGAGCCCAGCTCCAACTCCCTGGACGTGTACGTGATGTACCTGCGCCGCAAGACCGAGGCCGGGGGCGAGCCCCGCCTGGTCCACACCGTGCGCGGGGTGGGCTACGTGCTGCGCGCGGCCGGGGCCGGCGACACCGGCGGTCCCGAGTGAGCCCCAGCGCCAGATTCCGCGCCCTCCCGCTCCGCTCCCGCCTCGCCCTCCTGGTCACCGTCGCGGTGGCGCTGGCCGTGGCGGCGGTCGCCGCGGTGTCCTGGGTGATGGTGCGTACGCAGCTGCGCGACCAGCTGGACCGGTCCTTGATGTCCACGAACGCCTCCGCGGAGGTGGGGCGGCTCATCTTCGGCAACCGACCGTGCCCGGACAAGGCGCCCACGCAGAACGACCAGAACACCCAGCCCGGCCAGGAGATCGCCGGCAGCCTCAACGCGTCCGTACAGATCGTGACGGCCGACGGCGGGCACTGCTGGGTGAGCGGTCCGGCGAACCTGCCGGTCACCGACCTCGATAAGCAGATCGCCTCGGGCCTGCGGGGCGCCACCCTGCACGACGTGACGACCGCCGAAGGCGTGGACATGCGCGTCTACACCCAGCCCGCGCGGGTCTCAGCCACCTCCCCGCTCTTCGCCATCTCGGTCGCCAAGCCGCTCGCCGACATCGACAAGCCCCTGTCCACCCTGGCCTGGGTGCTGCTCTTCGTCTGCGGCGTCGGCGTCCTCGGCGCGGGCGTGGCCGGCCTCTGGGTGGCCCGTACGGGGCTGCGCCCGGTCGACGAGCTGACCGGCGCGGTCGAGCACATCGCCCGCACCGAGGACCTCACCGTCCGCATCCCCGACCAGGGCGACGACGAGATCGCCCGCCTCTCGCGCTCCTTCAACTCCATGACGGCCGCGCTCGCCTCCTCCCAGGAGCGCCAGGCCCAGCTGATCGCGGACGCCGGGCACGAGCTGCGCACCCCGCTCACCTCGCTGCGCACCAACATCGAGCTGCTGGCGCGCAGCGAGGAGACCGGCCGGGCCATCCCGCCGGAGGACCGCAAGGAGCTGCTGGCCTCGGTGAAGGCGCAGATGACGGAGCTCGCCTCGCTGATCGGCGACTTGCAGGAGCTGTCCCGCCCGGACGCGACCGCCCCCGGCCCCCTCGGGGTGGTGGCCCTGCACGAGATCGCGGGCGCGGCGCTGTCCCGGGCCCGGCTGCGCGGTCCGGAGCTGGATTTCGACTCGGACCTGGCGCCCTGGTACGTACGCGGCGAGGCGGCGGCCCTGGAGCGGGCGGTGGTCAACGTCCTCGACAACGCGGTGAAGTTCAGCCCGCCGGGCAGCACGGTCACGGTGTCGCTGCGCGCGGGCGAGCTGACCGTACGGGACCGCGGCCCCGGCGTCCCCGCCGACGACCTCCCGCACGTCTTCGAGCGCTTCTGGCGCTCCCCGTCCGCCCGGGCCCTGCCCGGCAGCGGCCTCGGCCTGTCCATCGTGGCCCGTACGGTGCAGCGCGCGGGCGGCACTGCCGAGCTCCGTGCCCCGGCGGACGGCGGCGCGGGCACGGAGGCGGTCCTCAGCATCCCGGGCGCACCGGCTCCGCCGCCCGCGCAGGCGTCAGTTGTGCCGGATCAGTGAGGCGACCAGGCCGGAGCGGGTGTTGGGGAAGTCCATCGGGACGATCCCGAGCCCGGTCCGGCCGGCCAGTTCGGAGCCGTCGACGAAGGCGTGCACCTGCGGGTTGAGGCGGTCGGAGTTCCAGCGGGGCGGCAGGGCCGCGGCCGTGCTGGTGTAGTTGACGAAGAACTTGCCGGGCTGCTGGACGGCCTTGCGGAAGTGGTTCTCGATCTTGCCCCGCTTGGCGAAGGGCTCGGCCATGTAGTCGTCCTGGATGTCGAAGACGTTGCCGTCGCCGTAGCGCAGGCCGCCGGGCAGGCCGCCGTTGTCGGGGAGCAGCAGCACCTTGCCGCGCACCTGGCCGAGGTCGGGCAGCGAGTCCGCGATCCTGAAGAGCGGGCTCCAGCCGCGGTTGTTCAGGTAGTCGTCGAAGACGGCGCGGAAGGTGGCGTCGCTCTCCTCGGAGTACTCCTGCTTGAGCCGCATGAGCACGGTCTCGGAGGGGTGCGCGGCGAGGAAGTTCCAGCAGGCGCCGAGGACGTCGCCGAACATCAGGTTCTGGTAGTACGCGCCGTGGTGGATCGCGAACGATCCGCCGGTCACCCGGCAGCGGACGTCGAGGAAGCGGATCCCGGAGCCGAGCTGGTCGGCGATGGAGGTGTTCTGGCAGGCGACGTAGAGCCCGCCCCGGGTGGCTCCCGAGTCGTGGGTGCCGGGGATGGTCATCCGCTGGAGGGCGGTGGAGTCGCCGAGGCCGGCCATCCAGTCCTGGGTGCCGAGTGCGGTGGCCGCCGCGGATGTGGCCCCGGTGGCGGCCGAAGCCGTGCCGGCGCCCGCGCCGAGCAGGGTCGCGCCGCCCAGGGCCGCCGCCCCCGCCAGGAAGCCGCGCCGCCGCAGCCCCGTACCCGTACCCCTATCCGTATCCGTACCCGTACCCGTACCCGTATCCGTATCCGCGCCCGGATCCATGCCCACGCCCATGCCCGCCCCTTTGCCGACCCAGTGGTGGGACCGGATTATGGCGTGTTCACGTCAGCTTTACTACCCACGGGTACGGATCGGTGCCTTCCGAGCCGTCACGAGGAGGCCGGCCTAACCCTCCAGCAATGCCGCCATCTCCCGCAGCCCCCGCACCAGTTCACGGCCGTCCGGCGCCTGCTCCGAGTCGGTCAGGCACTGCACCATGACCCCGGCCAGCAGCGCGACGTGCACCGACCCGAGGGCCCGTACGTCCTCCTCCCCGACCGCCTCCTCCGGCACTCCGCGCAACTGCGCGGCCGCCATGCGGCGGCTCTGGCGCTGCCCTTCAGCGAGGACCGCGAGCAGCTCGGGCGAGGACTGCGCGTGCACGAAGGCCTCGACGGAGGCGGTCCAGAGCCAGCGCATCTCGCCGAAGTCCCGGATCTTGCGGTCCCAGGTGTCGGCGTAGCGCTCCCGCGCGGTGTCACCCTGCCCGGCGAGCCGGCCCGACCCCGCGGCCCACTCGTCCATGGCCGCGAACAGCGCCTGGTTGAGCAGCACCTCGCGGGACCCGAAGTGGTAGCCGATCGCGGCCATGCTCACCTGCGCGGCCGAGGCGATGTCGCGCACGGTCGTCCGGAGATACCCCTTCTCCTCCAGGCAGCGCCGGGCTCCGGCCAGCAGGTCCTCGCGATTTCCCATGCCCGGATCGTATCTGCGCCGGGTTTTGGGCGAGCGCCCTACACAATCGTATTGCGCACTTGCCCAAATACTGGCAGCCTGGTGCCCGGCCCACGGACAAGCACACACGGGGAGAGCAACGCCATGCGCCACGAGCTGAAGATCGACGACCGCACCCTGTCCTACCTGGACTTCGGCGGGCCCGGCCGCCCCCTGCTCGCCCTCCACGGAGGCCTCTCCGAGGGCGCCCACTTCACCGGCCTCGCCACCGTGCTCGGAGACGACTGGCGGGTCATCGCCCCCGACCAGCGCGGGCACGGCGACTCCGACCTCGCCGCGGAGTACAGCCGCGCGGGCTACGTCTCCGACGCCGCGGCCCTGCTGGAACACCTCGCCCCCGGCGGCCCCGTGCCCGTCCTCGGCTTCTCCCTCGGCGGGGTCAACGCCTACCACCTGGCCGCCGACCGGCCCGACCTGGTGTCCGCCCTGATCAACGTCGACGCCCCGGTGGAGCTCTCGCGCCCGGACGGCCCGTCCTTCTGGGACTTCCTGCACGAGCTCCCGTACACCGCGCCGAGCCGCGAGGAACTCCTCGCCGCCCTCGGCCCGCTCGGCGAGGGGATCGGACCCTTCCTGCGTCCGCTGTCCGGGGGCGACACCGGCTGGCGGCTGCCGTTCCACCCCGGGGCCACCCTGGCCACCCTCGCCGAGGGCGACGGCTCCACCTGGGACGTCTGGCAGGCGAGCGACTGCCCGGCGCTGCTCATCCACGGACTGCGCAGCGACGTGCTCTCCCGGGAGCTGGCCGACGCGATGGTCGCCCGGCGCCCCGGGACCTCGTACGCCGGCCTCGACACCGAGCACTTCGTGCCCTTCCAGGACCCGCAGGGCTTCGCGGAGGCCGTACGCGGCTTCCTGGCGACGCTGTAGGACGCCTGGGAACGCCGAAGGGGCGGCGGGCCGATGGCCCGCCGCCCCCGAGAAGCAGGTGCTACTTGACGACCGTGATCCGGTCCGCCGCCGGCGGGGCCAGCGGCGCGGCCGCCGAGGAGTGCCCGGCCAGGTAGGCGTTGAAGATGTCCAGGTCGGACGCGCCGACCAGCTTGTTCTTGTGCTCCTTCAGGACGCCGAAGCCGTCACCGCCGCCCGCGAGGAACTCGTTCATCGCGACCCGGTAGGTCCGCGCGGGGTCGATGGCCTCGCCGTTCAGCTTCACCGAGTCCACGACGATGCGCTCGGCGCCCGACTTGGTGGTGTCCAGGGTGTAGGTGAAGCCCTTGGAGACCTGCAGGATCTTCGGGCTCACGCCGTTGACCGGTCCGCTGACCTGCTGCTGGAGCGCGGTGATCAGCTGGGCGCCGGTCAGGTCGACGACCGTCATCATGTTGGTGAACGGCTGGACGGTGTAGGACTCCCCGTAGGTCACCACCCCGTCGCCCTCGGCGCCGGCGGCCTTGTAGGCCAGGTCCGCGCGGATGCCGCCCGGGTTCATGAGGGCGAGCTGGGCGCCGCCCTTGGCCGCCGGGGCCAGGGCCTCCAGCTGCGCGTCGGCGATCACGTCACCGAGCGGCTTCTCGTACTCCGACGAGCCGCGGCCCGGGATGTCGGCCGAGATGTAGCCCATGGGACGGTTCGCGATCGGCGCGGCCAGCGCGTTCCAGCGCTCGATCAGCGCGGTCAGGTCCGGGGCCTTGGGCTGGTCCCGGGTGACGACCTTCTGGAGGACCTTCGGCGACGCGACCGGCGTACGGACGATGTCCTTGGTCGCGCGGTCGTAGGTCAGGGTGGTGTCCGTGTACAGCCGGCCGTACGAGGCGGCCGAGGTGACCGTGCGCGGATTGCCCGCCGGGTCGGGGATGTTGCACGCGTACGCCTGGTGCGTGTGGCCGGTGACCAGGGCGTCGACCTTCGGCGAGATGTTCTTCGCGATGTCGACGATGGCCCCGGAGATGCCGGCGCCGGCGCCCGGCACGTCGCAGTCGTAGTTGTACGCGCCGCTCGCGGGCAGGCCGCCCTCGTGGATCAGCGCCACGATCGACTTGACGCCCTGGCGGTTCAGCTCCTCGGCGTACTTGTTGACCGTCTCGACCTCGTCGCCGAACGCGAGGCCCTTGACCCCCTCGGCGGTCACGATGTCGGGGGTGCCCTCCAGGGTGACGCCGATGAAGCCGATCTTCACGTCCCCCTTCTTCCAGATGAAGGTGGGGCTCATCATCGGACGCTTGGTCTTCTCGTCCACCACGTTCGCGGCGAGGTACTTGAAGTCGGCGCCGCCGAACTCCTTGCCGTACTCGAAGCAGCCCTCGAGCGGGTGGCAGCCGCCGTACTGCATGCGGCGCAGCTCGGTCTTGCCCTCGTCGAACTCGTGGTTCCCGACGCCGCTCACGTCCAGGTCGAGGTCGTTGAGCGCCTCGATCGTCGGCTCGTCGTGGAAGAGGCCGGACACCATCGGGCTGGCGCCGATCATGTCGCCGGCCGCGGCGGTGACGGAGTAGCGGTGGCCCTTGCGGGCCTCGCGCAGGCTGGTGGCGAGGTACTCGACACCGCCCGCGGGTATGGCCTTGGTCGTGCCGTCGGCCTGACGCTCGGTCACGGAGCCCGAGGAGCCCTGCGGGGGCTCCAGCGTGCCGTGGAGGTCGTTGAACGACAGCATCTGTACGTCGACGGTGCGGCCGGTGTCACGGCCGTATCCGTCACCACTCGCGGCTCCGGCCGGAAGGGCGGCGGCGATCATCGCACCGCCCGCCGCGGCAACGGCGAGAGCGGTGAGGGCCAACCGGCGGTTTCGGCGGTGCCGTTGTGGCGTCGCTGACATTTGGTCCCCTTTGCGGACAGCGATACATCTTGGGAGGTCTGCCGAAGCCTAGAGTCAACGCGCGTAGCGCGACAGGGGTACTGGGTATCGAGCTGGTTACACACAAGAGACGAGCACCCGGCCGCGGGGCTGTCCGCGGGGCTGTCCGCGGGCTGGCGGGACTGTTCGTGACCGGTTCGAGGCCGGTTCGCGCGGCCGTCCGGGCGCCCGTCCGGGCCGCACCCCGCCGCTCCCCCACCGTGGTCGTAGGCTCGGTTCCATGACTGACGACGCAGCAGTGGTCCTGGAGCCGGGACGGCAGATCCAGACCCTCGACGAACTGACGGATGAGCAGGCCGACGCCGTTCTCGCCCTGATCGAGGACGCGGCCCGCACCGACGGCACCACCGCCGTGTCCGAGCAGGGCCGGCTCCAGCTGCGCGGCGGGGCGCGGGAGGGGATCCGCCACTTCCTCCTCACCTCCGACGGGCGGCTCACCGCGTACGGACAACTGGAGGACACCGACCCGGTGGAGGCCCCCGCGGCCGAGCTCGTCGTGCACCCCGCGATGCGCGGGCGCGGGCACGGGCGGGCGCTGGGCACCGCCCTGCTGGCCGCCTCCGGCAAGCGGATCCGGGTGTGGGCGCACGGCGGCAAGTCAGCGGCCCGCCACCTCGCGCAGGTGCTCGGCCTGACCCTGTTCCGCGAACTGCGCCAGCTCCGCCGCCCGCTCGGCGCGGAAGCGGCCGCCCTGCCGGAAGCCGTCCTCCCGGCGGGCGTGACCGTACGCACCTTCGTGCCCGGCACCGACGACGCCGCCTGGCTGGCCGTCAACGCGGCGGCCTTCGCCCACCACCCCGAGCAGGGCTCGCTCACGCAGCGGGACCTGAACGACCGCATCGCGCAGCCCTGGTTCGACGCCAAGGGCTTCTTCCTCGCGGAGCGCGACGGCGAACTGATCGGCTTCCACTGGACGAAGGTGCACGCCGAGCAGCAGCTGGGCGAGGTCTACGTGCTCGGGGTGCGCCCCGGCGCGCAGGGCGGCGGCCTCGGCAAGGCCCTCACCGCGATCGGCCTGCGCCACCTGGCCGCGGCGGGCCTGCCCACCGCGATGCTCTACGTGGACGCCGACAACCCGGCGGCCCTGGCCGTCTACGCGGGCCTCGGCTTCACCACCCACGAGGTGGACCTGATGTACCGCACTGAGAGCTGACCCCCGTCCGGTCCGGGGGCCGGGGGCCGGGGGCCGGGTTTCCCTCGGCCCCTCGGCCCCTCGGCCATGCGGCTGTGCGGCTACTCGGCGCCCAGCTTGCAGGCACTCTCCGCGGTCGCCTTGGTGACACCGCTGACCTCGGTCAGGCCGGTCACACACTCGTCCTGGGCCCCGGTCACCGCGACGTAGCACGCCGCGCGAACGGCTGCCGGAGCCTCGCCGCCCTTCAGCTCCCGCTCGACCTGGCTGATGCAGGCCGAGACGTCGGCGGGAACGGCGGCCTGGACGGCGGGGGCCGCAACGGCCGCGCCTCCCAGGGCGAGGGTCAGACCGGTGAGGACACCTGCGATACGGATCGACGTGCGCATGGGACGCACCTGCTCTCCGGAATCTCCACGCGACCCCGACCGGGACCCCGACGCGCCTCGGCGTACCGAGACGCGCCCGGCCCAGCACGACGTGACCGGACCGCGCGGGAACGGCGCCGAGCACGCGCGGCCGCGTACGGCCCGGGCCCGGTCCCCGTACCGGACCGGCTCGGCAGGACATCCCTCCCTCCTACCGACGCTAGAACACCCCCCGGCCCCCCGCACCCGCTGGCACCTCCCCAGCCGTCCGCGCGGACCCTGGAAGCCATACGCCATTAACCGGGCATTAATGCGCGGTCGCGAAGCTGACGGCATGCAGCCCCGACTCCGACTGACGGCCGACCCGTCCGACGCGCCTGTCCTCCCGCGTGCGCGGAAGAATGGAGTCATGAGCCACAAGCCCAGCGCAGCCCCCACCGAGGTCCCCAACCAGCCGCCGCCGCAGAAGTTCGCGTCCCCGTCCGCGCCCACGGCCGCGGACATCTCCGCCTCCGTGGCCGCGGCCGCCGCCACGCCCGAGGCGGTGGCGGCCCGCGCGGCCACCGGCGCACACGCCCGCCTGGGGTCCATAGCCGCCCACCGCCCGCACGTCGATCTGGAACCGGATCTCGACGCGGACCTGGACGCCTACGACGAGAAGGACACCGGCGAGCTGCCCCCGGGCCGCTTCCTCGACCGGGAGCGCAGCTGGCTCGCCTTCAACGAGCGCGTCCTGGAGCTCGCCGAGGACCCCGCCACGCCCCTCCTGGAACGCGCGAACTTCCTGGCGATCTTCGCCAGCAACCTCGACGAGTTCTTCATGGTCCGCGTCGCCGGCCTCAAGCGCCGCATCGCGACCGGCGTCGCCACCCGTTCGGCCTCGGGCCTGCAGCCCCGTGAGGTCCTCGACCTCATCTGGACCCGCTCCCGCGAGCTCATGGCCCGCCACGCCGCCTGCTTCCAGCAGGACATCTCCCCGCAGCTCGCCGAGGAGGGCGTCCACCTCATCCGGTGGCCCGACCTCACCGAGAAGGAGCAGGCGCGCCTCTTCACCCTGTTCCGCAACCAGATCTTCCCGGTGCTCACCCCGCTGGCCGTGGACCCCGCGCACCCGTTCCCGTACATCTCCGGCCTCTCCCTGAACCTGGCCGTGGTCGTACGCAATCCCGTCAGCGGCCACCGCCACTTCGCCCGGGTCAAGGTCCCCCCGCTCCTCTCCCGCTTCCTGGAGGCCTCCCCGCAGCGCTACGTCCCGCTGGAGGACGTCATCGCCGCGCACCTGGAGGAGCTGTTCCCCGGCATGGAGGTGCTCGCGCACCACATGTTCCGCGTGACCCGCAACGAGGACCTCGAGGTAGAAGAGGACGATGCGGAAAACCTCCTCCAGGCCCTCGAAAAGGAACTGATGCGGCGCCGCTTCGGCCCGCCGGTGCGCCTGGAGGTCGAGGAGTCCATCGACCCCGGGGTCCTGGACCTGCTCGTGCAGGAGCTGAAGGTCAACCCGTCCGAGGTGTACCCGCTCCCCGGCCCCCTCGACCTCACGGCCCTCTTCGGGATCGCCTCCCTGGACCGGCCGGAGCTGAAGTTCAAGAAGTTCGTCGCCGGCACGCACCGCGACCTCGCCGAGGTCGAATCCGCGTCCGCGCCCGACATCTTCGCGGCGCTGCGCGAGCGGGACGTGCTGCTGCACCACCCGTACGACTCCTTCTCCACCTCCGTGCAGGCCTTCCTGGAGCAGGCCGCCGCCGACCCCGACGTGCTCGCGATCAAGCAGACCCTGTACCGGACCTCCGGCGACTCCCCGATCGTGGACGCCCTGATCGACGCCGCCGAATCCGGCAAGCAGGTCCTCGTACTCGTCGAGATCAAGGCCCGATTCGACGAGCAGGCCAACATCAAGTGGGCGCGCAAGCTCGAGGAGTCCGGCTGCCACGTCGTCTACGGGCTCGTCGGCCTCAAGACCCACTGCAAGCTGTCCCTCGTCGTCCGCCAGGAGGGCGACACGCTGCGCCGGTACTCCCACGTCGGCACCGGCAACTACCACCCCAAGACGGCACGGCTCTACGAGGACCTCGGCCTGCTCACCGCCGACCCGCAGGTCGGCGCGGACCTCTCCGACCTCTTCAACCGGCTGTCCGGCTACTCGCGCCGCGAGACCTACCGCCGGCTTCTGGTGGCCCCGCGCTCGCTGCGCGACGGCCTGATCTCCCGGATCGACAAGGAGGCGGCCCACCACAAGGCGGGGCGCCCCGCGTACGTGCGCCTCAAGATGAACTCGATCGTCGACGAGGCGCTCATCGACTCGCTCTACCGGGCCTCGCAGGCCGGCGTGCCCATCGACATATGGGTCCGCGGCATCTGCGCGATCCGCCCCGGTGTCCCCGGGCTCTCGGACAACATCCGGGTCCGCTCGATCCTCGGCCGCTTCCTGGAGCACTCCCGGGTCTTCGCGTTCGGCAACGGCGGCGAACCCGAGGTGTACATCGGCAGCGCCGACATGATGCACCGCAACCTCGACCGCCGTATCGAGGCACTGGTCAGGGTCGCCGACCCGGCCCACCGCGCGGCTCTGGACCGGCTGCTGGAGACCGGGATGTCCGACGCCACCACCTCCTGGCACCTGGGCCCGGACGGCGAATGGACGCGGCACAGCACGGACGGCGAGGGCCAGCCGCTGCGGCACGTTCAGGAGATGCTCATTGAGGCCCGGAGGCGCCGGCGTGGCTCAGCCAAACCATGACCTGACCGCGACGACGGCAGGCACCGTACTCGGTACGTACCTGCGGGCGCAGGCCACCGCCTTCCTACGGGGCCTGCGCCTGCACGAGGAGGGCGCGGCGAGCGGCGGCGGCGAGGCGGCGCGCGGCCTGCGGGGGGCTGCGCGCCGGATCTCCTGCTCCCTGTCCACGTTCAGGGCGGTGGCCGATTCCGCCTGGGCGGATTCGCTGCGCACCGAGCTGGTCTGGCTGTCGGGGACGCTGGCCGACGAGCACGCGTATGCGGCCCGGCTGTCACGGCTGATGGACGCCCTGCAACGGCTGTCGGGGAACCCCGAGGTGCCGGCGCCCAGGGGCACGGCGGGCTCCCTGACCGTGGGCTCCGCCCGCGCGGGCGCCCTGCTGGAGCGCCAGCTCACCCTGGCCCGCACCCGGGCCCACTCCGCGACCCTGCACGCGCTCGGCTCCTCCCGCTTCCACGCGGTCGCGGACGCGGTGGCGGTACTGGCCTCCGAGGTCCCGCTGGACCCCGTAGCGGCCCGGGGCCGGGTGGACGACGTCCTGGTCCCCCTGGCCGAGGTGGCGCATTCCCGCCTGTCCGTGGCGGTGCACTCGCTCCCCGCCCCCTCGCCCTCGCACCCGTACGACGCGGACCACGACGGCTCGTGGAACGAGGTGCGCCGGCTGCTGCGCGTCCACCGCTACGCGCAGGAGGCCCTGGGCGGCGACGTGGCCCGCCTGACGGCCGCGGGCGAGGCCCTGACCCGCCACCGGGACGCCGCGGAGGCCGCCGCCGCCTCGGCCACGGCGGCCCGCACCCCCCGCATCGCCCCGGCGACGGCGTACGCCCTGGGCGTCCTGCACGCGGACCAGCGGCACGAGGTCGAGTCCTCCCGCGCCACCTTCCAGCACATCTGGCAACCGGCCGATTCCAGCCACGCGGGGGTCTGACCCCGCCGGACCACGCCGGCGTCGCATCCGCTTCCGGCCCGGCCGACGCGGTCACGTAATGGTAACGGCGGGGTAACGGAAGATGACGTCCAGTCCCGGAGCCGACCGGACACACCACCCCGCCCACCACGGTTCACCGTCCGTTCACTTGCCGCGGTCGGCCGCTTCACCTGATCTGCCTAACTTCGTAGGAGCAGGGAGCGAGTCGCCGCGAAAGCGGACGATTCCTCCGGGCAATCGACGTAGTCCTCTTCGCACGCCGCCCCGATCCAGAAAGCGGCCGGCGGCTTCTGGAAGGAAACACCCGAAAGTGAAGCTTCAGCGCAAGAACATGCTTCGTGCCTCCGCCCTCGGGGCGCTCGTCGTGTCCGGCGCCCTGGTCCTCACGGCGTGCGGCTCGGACGACAACACCAAGGCCACCGGCGACGGCACGACGAAGGCTCCGGCCGCTGCGGGTGACGTCAAGTGCGACGACGCCAAGGGCCAGCTGCTGGCCGCGGGCTCTACGGCGCAGAAGAACGCGATGGACCTGTGGGTCAAGGCCTTCCAGGCCGCCTGCCCCGGCGTGGAGATCAACTACCAGGCCATCGGCTCCGGTGGCGGCATCACCAAGTTCACCCAGGGCCAGGTCGCCTTCGCGGGCTCCGACTCCGCGCTGAAGGAGAACGAGGTCGCCGAGTCGCAGAAGATCTGCACCGGCGGCCAGGGCATCAACCTCCCGATGGTCGGCGGCCCCGTCGCCATCGGTTACAACCTGAGCGGCGTCGACAACCTCGTCCTGGACGCCCCCACGCTGGCCAAGATCTTCGACTCGAAGATCACCAAGTGGGACGACGAGGCCATCAAGAAGCTGAACCCGGGCGCCGCGCTTCCCTCGACCGCCATCCAGGCCTTCCACCGCTCCGACGAGTCGGGCACCACCCAGAACCTGGGCAAGTACCTGAGCGAGGCCGCCCCGGCCGAGTGGACGCACGACCCGAAGGCGAAGTCCTGGCCCGCCCCCGGCGGCCAGGCCGCGAACGGCTCCTCCTCCGTCGCCTCCAACGTCAAGAGCACCGAAGGCGCCATCGGCTACTTCGAGCTCTCGTACGCGAAGTCCGGCAACATCAAGGCCGTCGCCCTGAACACCGGTGCGGCCGCCCCGGTAGCGGCGACCAGCGAGAACGCCTCCAAGGCGATCGCGGCCGCCAAGGTCAAGGGCACCGGCAGCGACCTGTCGCTCGGACTCGACTACAAGACCAAGGCCGACGGCGCCTACCCGCTCGTCCTGGTGACGTACGAGATCGTCTGCGACAAGGGCAACAAGGCAGAGACCCTGCCCACCCTGAAGGCCTTCCTCAACTACGCCGTGAGCGACGCGGGCCAGAAGGTCCTGACCGACGCCCACTACGCGCCGATCCCGGCCGAGATCGCGGCCAAGGTCCGCGAGATCGTCCCCACCCTCTCCTGACCCTCCGCGGCCGGCCCCCACACCCGAGGGGCCGGCCGCACCATCCGGTGCACCGCCGCCTGGAGCGCAAGCTCCGCAGACCGGAGAAACCATGGACATAGCCACGCACACCACAGAGTCGAAACTGCCACCGTCGGCACCCCGCGCCTCTCGCGCGCGACGTAGCACCGGCCGCGCCGGCGACAAGATCTTCCTGGGCCTGTCCCGGGGATCCGGCATCACGCTGCTCGTGATCATGGCCGCCATCGCGGCGTTCCTCACCTACCGGACGGTCCTCGCGCTGTCGCGGAACGAGGGGAACTTCCTCACCACCTCCGAGTGGAACCCGGCCGGCAACCCGCCGGTGTTCGGCGTCGCCGTCCTCATGTACGGCACGGTCGTCAGCTCGGTCATCGCGATGGCCATCGCCGTGCCGGTCGCCATCGGCATCGCGCTGTTCATCTCGCACTACGCGCCCCGCAAGCTGGCCGGCCCGCTCGGCTACGTCGTCGACCTGCTGGCCGCCGTGCCGAGCATCATCTACGGCCTCTGGGGCGCGGTCTTCCTGGTCCCGTACCTGGGCGGCCTGAACCAGTGGCTCGACCAGTACATGGGCTGGACGTACATCTTCGACAAGACCTCCGAAGGCATCGCCCGGAACATCTTCACGGTCGGCATCCTGCTGGCCATCATGGTCCTGCCGATCATCACCAACGTCACCCGCGAGGTCTTCCTCCAGGCGCCCAAGGCGCACGAAGAGGCCGCTCTGGCCCTCGGCGCCACGCGCTGGGAAGTCATCCGCATCGCGGTCCTGCCGTTCGGCCGCTCCGGCATCATCAGCGCCTCGATGCTCGGCCTCGGCCGCGCCCTGGGCGAGACGATGGCCGTCGCCGTCGTCCTCTCCCCGAGCTTCCTGATCTCCGGCCACCTGCTGGACCCGGGTGGCGGTACGTTCGCGCAGAACATCGCCGCGAAGTTCAACGAGGCCGACGAGTTCGGCCGTGACGCGCTCATCGCCTCCGGCCTCGTCCTCTTCCTCATCACCCTGCTGGTCAACGGCGCCGCTCGCCTCATCATCGCGCGCCGCAAGGAGTACTCGGGGGCCAACGCATGAGCCAGCTCGTCCAAGACAAGCGGCCCGCCCCCGCGCTCGGCCAGACCTCCCTGGCCCACGCCCGGCTGCCCCGCTGGGCGCCGGCAGCCATGGCCGTCACCTCCGTCGCCGTGGCGTCGGGCATAGGCCTGGCCGCGGGCTGGCACAGCAAGATCCAGTGGGGCATGATCGCCGCCCTGCTCTTCGTGGTCGCCAACTACACGATCACCAGCAAGGTCGAAGGCAGCCGCCAGGCGAAGGACCGCGTCGCGACCAGCATCGTCTGGGTCTGCTTCGCCCTCGCCATCGTGCCGCTGCTGTCGCTGGCCTGGATCACCGTCGGCAAGGGCATCAAGGTCCTCGACCCGTACTTCCTGACCCACTCGATGAGCGGCCTGCTCGACGTCGAGGCGGGCGGCGGCATCTACCACGCCCTGCTCGGCACCCTGGAACAGGTCGGCATCGCGACGCTGATCGCCGCGCCCATCGGCATGCTCACGGCGATCTACCTGGTCGAGTACGGCCGCGGCAAGCTCGCCAAGGCGGTCACCTTCTTCGTCGACGTCATGACGGGCATCCCGTCGATCGTCGCGGGTCTGTTCATCCTCGCCACCTGGAATCTGATGCTGGGCTTCGGGCCCTCCGGATTCGCCGGCGCGATGGCCCTGGCCATCCTGATGATGCCGGTGGTCGTGCGCTCGACCGAGGAGATGCTCAAGCTCGTCCCGAACGAACTCCGCGAGGCCTCGCTCGCCCTCGGAGTCCCGAGGTGGCGCACCATCCTGAAGGTCGTGGTCCCCACGGCCATCGGCGGCATCACCACCGGTGTGATGCTCGCGGTCGCCCGCATCACGGGTGAGACCGCCCCGGTGCTGCTGCTCGTCTTCGGTACGAAGCTGATCAACCCGAACCCCTTCGAAGGCGCCCAGTCGTCGCTCCCGCTCTACGTGTACGAGCAGTACTCCGTAGGCACCGACGCCTCGATGGACCGGGCATGGGCCGCAGCGCTCGTCCTGATCGCCTTCGTCATGATCCTCAATCTGGTGGCTCGCGGCATCGCCCGCTGGAAGGCCCCGAAGACCGGTCGCTGACGCGACCACAGAAAGCGAAGTGACCACCATGGCGAAGCGAATCGACGTCAGCGGACTGTCCGCCTTCTACGGCACCCACAAGGCCATCGACGACATCTCGATGACCGTGGAGCCCCGCTCCGTGACGGCCTTCATCGGCCCCTCCGGCTGCGGCAAGTCCACCTTCCTGCGCACCCTGAACCGCATGCACGAGGTCACCCCCGGTGGCCGCGTCGAGGGCAAGGTGCTGCTGGACGACGAGAACCTGTACGGCCCCGGTGTCGACCCGGTCGCGGTCCGCCGCACGGTCGGCATGGTCTTCCAGCGCCCGAACCCCTTCCCCACCATGTCGATCTTCGACAACGTGGCCGCGGGTCTGCGCCTGAACGGCTCCTTCAAGAAGGCCGAGCTCGCCGACATCGTCGAGCGGTCCCTCAAGGGCGCCAACCTCTGGAACGAGGTCAAGGACCGCCTGAACAAGCCCGGCTCCGGCCTCTCCGGCGGCCAGCAGCAGCGCCTGTGCATCGCCCGCGCCATCGCGGTCGAGCCCCAGGTCCTGCTGATGGACGAGCCCTGCTCGGCCCTCGACCCGATCTCCACCCTCGCCATCGAGGACCTGATCGGCGAGCTCAAGGAGCGCTTCACGATCGTCATCGTGACGCACAACATGCAGCAGGCGGCGCGCGTCTCCGACCGCACGGCCTTCTTCAACCTCTCCGCGGTCGGCCAGCCCGGCAAGCTCATCGAGCTCGACGACACGGACCGGATCTTCTCGAACCCGTCCGTGCAGGCGACCGAGGACTACATCTCGGGCCGCTTCGGCTGAGCCGCGGCCCCACAGAACGTCCTGCGGTGCTGCATGGCGGTGCCACCGCAAGGCGAAAGAAAGAAAAGGGCCGGCTCCCCCTGGGTGGGGGGAGCCGGCCCGCTTTCGTAGGTCCGTCGGCGACCGGCCGGTCGCTAACCGACGAAGGCCAGGTTCACGATCCAGAAGCTGAGCGCCGCGACCAGCGCCGCGGCCGGCATGGTGATGAACCAGCCCAGGATGATGTTCTTGGCGACGCCCCAGCGGACCGCGTTCACCCGCTTGGTCGCGCCCACGCCCATGATCGCCGAGGTGATCACGTGCGTGGTGGAGATCGGCGCGTGGAAGAGGAACGCCGAACCGAACATGATCGAGGCACCGGTGGTCTCCGCCGCGAAGCCCTGCGGCGGGTCCAGCTCGATGATCTTGCGGCCGAGGGTGCGCATGATGCGCCAGCCGCCCGCGTACGTACCCAGCGAGAGCATCACGGCGCACGCGACCTTGACCCAGACCGGGATCGAGTCGCCCGCGTTCTGCACGTCGGCGATGACCAGGGCCATCATCACGATGCCCATGGTCTTCTGCGCGTCCTGCAGGCCGTGGCCGAGCGCCATGCCGGCCGCCGAGACCGTCTGCGCGATGCGGAACCCGCGCTTGGCCTTGTGCGGGTTGGCACGGCGGAACATCCACATGATGGCGACCATCACCAGGTAGCCGACGACGAGGCCGACGACCGGCGAGATGAACATCGGGATGACGACCTTGTCGACCACGCCCGACCAGAGCACCTCGGTGCCGCCCGCCAGCGCCGCGCCCACCATGCCGCCGAACAGCGCGTGCGAGGAGGACGAGGGCAGGCCGAAGTACCAGGTGATCAGGTTCCACACGATCGCGCCGACGAGCGCCGCGAAGAGGATCCACATGCCCCGGTTGCCGTGGGGCGTCTCGATCAGGCCCTCGCTCACCGTCTTGGCGACCCCGCTGCCGAGGAAGGCGCCGGCGAGGTTCATGACCGCGGCCATCGCGAGCGCGGCGCGCGGGGTCAGCGCACGGGTCGAGACCGAGGTCGCGATCGCGTTCGCCGAGTCGTGGAAACCGTTCGTATACGTAAAGCCGAGCGCGACACCGATGGTCACGACCAGAGCGAAGGTGTCCACGAGGTTCAGGACTCCTTGACCGCGATGGTCTCCACCGTGTTCGCGACGTGCTCGAACGCGTCGGCCGCCTCTTCGAGCACGTCGACGATCTGCTTCAGCTTCAGCACCTCCATGGCGTCGTACTTGCCGTTGAAGAGCTGGGCGAGCAGCTTGCGGTGGATCTGGTCGGCCTGGTTCTCCAGGCGGTTGACCTCGATCCAGTACTCGGTCAGGTTCTCCATCGTGCGCAGGTGGGGCATGGCCTCGGCGGTCAGCTCGGCCGCGCGCGCCAGTACCTCGATCTGCTGCTCGACGCCCTTGGGGAGCTCCTCCACGTTGTAGAGGACGACCAGGTCGACCGCCTCCTCCATGAAGTCCATGATGTCGTCGAGGCAGGACGCCAGGTTGTAGATGTCCTCGCGGTCGAACGGTGTGATGAAGGAGGAGTTGAGCTGGTGGAAGATCGCGTGCGTGGCGTCGTCTCCCGCGTGCTCCGCTGCCCGCATCCGCTCCGCGATCTCGACCCGGGCGGAGGAGTCCGCTCCGAGCAGTTCCATGAGGAGCTTGGAGCCCGTGACGATGTTGTCCGCGGATGCGGCGAACATGTCGTAGAAGCTCGTCTCCCTGGGGGTCAGACGAAATCGCACGTGAGGTCCTCGGGGTGCATTGGATTCGGTCAGGCTGATGCTAGGCGCATCCCCCGGCCACGGCTAACCGGCAGTTCCCCAGTGTCCTCCATCAGGCAGAGTGAGGACGACGGACCCCTGCCCCTACGGCCGAGGGCCGGTACCCTATACCCATGAGGGGTATAGGTCTCCATTCCGGACCACGGGAGGACGCATGACTGCCATCCAGGCGGAGGGCTCCGGAGCCACCACGGCCGCCACCACGGCCGCGGACACGGGCGCGGTGCACGGGTACCACCACCAGAAGGACGAGCACCTCAAGCGGCTGCGCCGGATCGAGGGCCAGATCCGGGGCCTCCAGCGCCTCGTCGACGAGGACGTCTACTGCATCGACATACTCACCCAGGTCTCGGCGAGCACGAAGGCGCTCCAGTCCTTCGCGCTCCAGCTCCTGGAGGAGCACCTTCGGCACTGCGTCGCCGACGCGGCCGTCAAGGGCGGGGGAGAGATCGACGCCAAGGTCGAGGAAGCGACGAAGGCGATCGCCCGACTGCTGCGCACCTGACCCGGGGAACGGCGGTCAGCCGGACCACACGCCCCTCAGCACCTCGTCGATCCGGTCCTGGCTGAGTCTCTCCTCGGCCACGGCCGACGCCGCGATGATCAGCTCTCCGCACAGTTCGATCTCGGCCAGAGCCACGAGGTCCTGCACCGTCGAACCGCCTGCGGGAGTCACGCGTGTCACCTCAATCTGCCGTCGTACGGTCGCCGGCACTCGGCTTCTCAGCGTAGGGAGCGCGCGGCGCGGCGCGCATGACACGGATGGACCATTTCCGGCCCCCTCACATGGGCCCGTTGGCCGGGGGCGGCCCGATCGCGCCGCCCCCCGGGGGGGGGGGCTCCGGCCGGCTAATCGGCGATCTTCCCGGCATAAATGTCCCCCTCCGCCGGCAACACGACGGTGACCGGGGTCCCGAAGCCGTAGAGCAGCGTGGTGGAGGACACGTCGATCACGCCCTTGTTGACGTAGGTGAAGCGGTGGCGGACCTTGCGCAGCAGGCCCTCGGCGTCGAGGTAGGCATCGAACGGCACCGCGTCCTTGCTGAACCCTTTCGCCGCCGCCTCCAGCGCCCCCTTCACCGCCGGTGAGGCCTGCGCCGCGGCCCGCGCGATGTCGGTCGTACCCCGGTAGTGCCGCACCTTGGTCCCGGCCACCTCGGTCTCGCCCACGTACGTCACGTCCTGCGCCCCGCGCAGCAGCTCGGCGGCGGCCATCGGGTCGGTGGCCCCGCCGGTGACGAGGTTCCCGTCGGCGAGGGCCGTCGTGTCGACGCGGACCCACTTGTCGTCGGGGACGCCCGCGCCCCGGTTCTTCATGTAGAGCGCGCCGGGCACCAGGAGCTCGGTGATGGGCCGGCGTTCGGCCTTGCCCTTGGCGTCGTCGGGCAGCATGACGAGCAGCTGCCCCATCCGGTTCTTGAAGTCGACGCCGCCCTCGCCCCGGATCGTGACCCGGGTGCCGCCCGTCGCCATTTCCATGGCCGTACGGGTCTGCGCGCTCCCGGTCCTGAGGAGCGCGTCGGCGGCTCCGCGGACCGTCGCCGCCGGGTCGTCGCCGGGCCGGGCGTCGTCGCCCGCGACGGCGTCGCCACCGCACCCGCTCAACGCCGCCACGGTCAGGGCCAGGCCGACCGCGGCCGCGACCCGACCCGCGCGTCGCCGCCTCCGCCTGTGCTGGTGCACCACCATCGCCTGCCAACCCCCAACGCGTGACCGCTGTTTGCCCGAGGCCCACCCGCTCCGCTTAACGAGGTCCCGGGCCTCCCGTCACGGCCGCGCGCTCCTCACCCCGGGCCAGTGCCCCAACCGCCCCCGGCCCGGTACCTTGGTGGAGTGGAACCGCACACCGAAGCGACCCTCGTCCCTCCGCTTGCCGCAGTACCGCTGCCCCGCGACCCCTCGGGTCCGGCGGGGACACCGCCCGTCGGCCACGCCACCAGCACCTCGGACCGCGGCTCGTTCAGCCTGGCCGTCTGTACGTGCGGCTGGCGCGGCCCGGCCCGCCGCTCCCGCGATCTGGCCCGCAGGGACGCCACCGGCCACGCCGCGGCATAGCGGTTCGCCCGATCGGACGGCCCGGCTGGCCGACTCGCCCGGGAGCGGATGCCCTTGTCTCATGCCCGGACCCGCGCCACGACTCGCCGCCCTCCTCTGGGCCCTGCTGATCGCGTTCGCCCCCGCCACCCCGGCCCGGGCCAGCCCCGTGGGTACGGCCGACGGGCCCGGCGACGTCGCCCTGGCCATCGGGGTCACCACCGCCGCGGCCACCGGGACCGGTCTGTGGCTGCGCTCCCACTACCGGCGCACCGACTCGGATGCCGACGGCACGGACCCCGGCGGCGATCCGTGACCCCGCCCCCGCGCTCCCGGCCGGCGGCGGTCCGCGTCTGCTTCGGTGCGGCGGCGCTGTGCCTGCTGGCCGCCGTGGTGCTGGCCGTCTGGGACTCGTACCGCATCGGCTGAGGCTCCGGACACCGCCCGGAGCACCCCCTCAGGCGGCGAGGTCGCTCTCGTGCCCGCGCCCCGCCGGCTCCGCCGCCGCGAGGCCCACCGGCCGGGCCACCACGCGCTCGCGTGGCCGGACCAGTACGCCCAGCCGCGGGGACCGGGCCACGGCCCGCACCGCCGGGGTCAGCAGCGCCATCGCGAGCGGCGCGAGCAGCAGCACCACCGCGGTGCCCAGGGCGAGCCCGCCGATGACGTCGGTCGGATAGTGCAGGCCCATGTAGACCCGCGTGAACCCCTCCGCCAGGGCCAGCCCGATCCCGATGAAGCCGAGCTTGCGGTGGGCGACGAACAGGCCGACGCCGAGCGCCATCGCGAGCGTCGCGTGGTCACTGACGAAGGAGAAGGCGCTGTCGCCGATCCCGGCGCCGGATTCCAGCACCTCCACCCCGCCGTGCTGCGCGGCCGGCCGCGGCCGGCCCACGAACTCCCGCAGCGGGACGTTCAGGAGCAGCGCGGCACCGGCGGCGAGCGGGGCCCACAGGAGCGCGGTGAAGGACTCGACGGCGGCGGGCTCGTCCTGCCGGCGCGCTCCGCGCCAGCACCAGAGCACCAGGAGGACGAGGGCCAGCAGGATCCCGTACTCGCCCAGGAGCGCGACCGTCCGGTCCAGCCACTCCGGGGCTTGCCGCGCCAGTCCGTTGATCTCGTACAGCAGGCTTACATCCACGTTCGGCCCACCTGTTGTGAGTCCAGCCATGGTGATGCGGCCCCTTGCCCTTGCCTTGGTACCCGTACGGCCGCACGCCGATGTGCGGCCCTTCGCCCCCGGTGATCAATCCGGCGCTTCCGCTCGTCCTGCCCCAGTGACCATGGAACGCCCGTTCTGGCTGCTACGTTCCACTCTCCACCGAATGATCACCCCAACGTTATCGAAGAGTGACTCATCGTCGCAGCTCAGGGCCTTCGCTTCACGCTGTGTTGCCAACGCCCTCGCGCCGGGGCAGCGCCTCCGCACCGTCCTTCGTCACGCGCGTCGCGCCGAAGTAGTCGGGCGTGTCGATCTTGTCGAAGCGGATCACGGCTCCGGTGAACGGGGCGTTGATCATGTACCCGCCGCCCACGTAGAGCCCGACGTGCCGGATCTCCCGGGAGTTCGTCAGATCGTCGGAGAAGAACACCAGGTCTCCCGGCAGCAGTTCCGCGCGCGAGGGGTGCGGACCGGCGTTGTACTGGTCGTTCGCCACGCGCGGCAGATCGATCCCCACCGACTCGTACGCGGCCTTGGTCAGCCCCGAGCAGTCGAACCGCCCGCCCTGCTCGGGCGTCCCGTTCCCGCCCCACAGGTACGGGGTTCCCAGCTGCTTCTGCGCGAAGTAGATCGCCCCGGCGGCCTGCTGCGAGGGCGCCACCCGCCCGATGGGGGCCTCGAAGCTCTTGGCGAGGGTCGTGATGGTCTTCACGTACCCCTCGGTCTCCCGGTACGGCGGGACGCCCCCGTACTGCTTCACCGCGCCGGGCCCCGCGTTGTAGGCGGCCAGCATGTTCTTGACCGGGTCGCCCGGCACCTTGGACACGTACCGCGCCAGCTCGCAGTCGTACGAAGCCGCCGACGGGATCGCGTCGTTCGGATCCCAGATGTCACGGTCCCCGTCGCCGTCCCCGTCGACGCCGTGCGTGGCCCAGGTCCCCGGGATGAACTGCGCGATGCCCCGCGCGTCGGCCGGGCTCACCGCGCCCGGGTTCCAGCCGCTCTCCGAATAGAGCTGGGCGGCCAGCAGCGCCGGGGTGAGCGTCGGGCAGAGGTTGCCCCACTTCTGCACGAGGGACTGGTACTTCCCCGGCACGGCCCCCTTCGCGAGCCCGCCGGCCCGCCCGGCCGCGCCGGTCGCGATGCCCGCGGCCGCCGAGTACGTACCGACCACGAGCAGGGCGAGAAAGCACAGGCACGCCCCGAAGCTGATTCCACCGACCACCCAGAGTCTGCGCACCCGCCAACCTTCCCCCATCGAACGGCTTTTCCCGGGGCTTGCTCCACCCCGTGTCGAATCATCCCGCCGGGGAACCGCCACAGGAACCGCAGCACCACGGGCAGTTGGAGCACGGCCCCCGGCGTACGGGTGAACTCATACGACGATACGAAGTATTTAGGCCCCTCGGCCCCTCTACCCCCTCGGCGCCACGAACAGGCTCTGCGCGCTCCGCCCGATCGGGCCCTTCTCGTCGTGCAGCCGTGCGTCCGCCAGCCCGATGCCCGCCGCGTCCACGCTCGTACGGGCCTCCACGCACACCCATTCACCGGCCGGATGGCGGTGCAGGTGCACGGTCAGGTCGCCGTTGACGAAGACGTACCGAGCGAAGTCCATGACGGAGCTGATGCCGTTGCCCGAGTCCGCCGCGACCAGGACCCGGTCCAGGGGCCGGGGCTCCTCCCCGGCGACGAGCGGCACCCTCATCCGCATCCAGCACGTCCCGGGCCCCAGTTCGACGAACGCACCCCGCGTGAACCGGGTCTCCATCGCCGAGTGGTAGCCCGTCTCCCACGGCACCGGGAAGAACGGAGTCGGCCCCACCTCCCCGGGCGGCGGCAGTTCCGGCCCGGGCACGACGGACGGTACGGACTCCCCCGCCACCCGGATCCGCAGCGCCCGCGCCAGCATCACGGGCGCGGCCCCGGCGGGGGCGAGCGCGGCCTCGACCACCTCGGTGCCGCGGCCGGCCCGCAGCACGCTGGTCGTCAGCTCCAACGGGCCGATCGGCACCGGGCGCAGGATCTCGTACGTGATCCGGGCGATCCGCATGTCGCCCCGCCCGCCCGGCCGCTCCTCGATCGCCCGCCCGAGCAGCGCCGCCGGCGGACCGGCGTGCTGCGCGCCGGGATCCCACGGGCCGCGCGTGTAGCCGCTCGCCAGGAACCGTCCCGCGTCGATCCGCTCGTAGAACCCCTCTACATCGCTGACTTTGCCCTCGGCGCCCATGGCCGCCACGCTACCGAGTGGTAACCGGCGACCGCCAGCCCCCACCCTCCTCAACGGGCGAAGCCCAGCCCCACCCCGAGCCCCACCAGGACCGACCCGATGGCCCGGTTCAGCGTCTTCTGCGCCTTCAGCATCCGGTCGCGCAGCCGGGAGTTGGAGAAGAACAGCGCCACGGCCCCGAACCAGCCCAGGTGCGCCGCCGACATGAACAGCCCGTACCCGGCCTGCTGCCACACCGGGGTCCCCGGCCCGACCACCTGCGTGAAGGTGGACACCACGAACAGGGTGGTCTTCGGATTGAGCACGTTGGTCAGGAAACCGCTCCTGAGCGCCCCGAACGGGGTCAGCCCGCCCTTCTCCTCCAGGTCCACGGTCAGCTCGGCCCGCGCCCGGAAGGTCCGTATCCCGATCCACACCAGGTACGCGGCACCCGCCAGCTTGATCACCGTGAACAGCTCGGCGGAAGAGGCGATCAGCAGACCGACCCCGAGCATCGTGTACGAGACGTGCACCAGCACCCCGGCCGCGACACCCGCGGCCGCGAACAGGCCGGTGGGCCGCCCGTACAGGTAGCTGTTGCGGACGACCATGGCGAAATCCGCGCCGGGACTGATGACGGCGAGGAAGGTGATGACGGCTACTGCGATCACTTCGGTCATGCGGCGATGCTCCCCGGACCCGCCCACAACGATCAAGGGCTTTCCGCGCCCCGGGCACCCGACGACGGCACAACTCCCCCTCCGGGAGACAATGGGGACGTGCCCAAGCCTCCTCCCGCCGGCCCCGCCAGCCCCGCCGCCCCCGCTCCGCTCCCGCTCCTCCAAGCGGACTGCGCCAACTGCTTCGCGCTCTGCTGCGTGGCCCTGCCCTTCTCCAAGTCCAGCGACTTCGCCGTGAACAAGTCCGCCGGCACCCCCTGCAAGAACCTCCGGCAGGACTTCCGCTGCGGCATCCACACCGGGCTGCGCGACCAGGGCTTCCAGGGCTGCACCGTCTTCGACTGCTTCGGCGCGGGCCAGCAGGTCTCCCAGGTCACCTTCGGCGGCCGCGACTGGCGCACCCACCCCGGCACGGCCCGCGCGATGTTCACGGCCTTCCCGGTGATGCGGAGCCTGCACGAGCTGCTCTCCTACCTCACCGAGGCCCTCACCCTCCCCGCGGCCCGCCCGCTCCACGCGGAGCTGCGCACCGCCCTGGCCGACACCACCGGGTGGACCGGCGCGACCCCGGAGGCCCTCGCGGAGCTCGACATCACCCCGCTGCGCCAGGAGGTGAACACCCTGCTCCTCAAGACCAGCGAGCTCGTACGGGCCAAGGTGGCGGGCCGCAAGAAGAACCACCGCGGCGCCGACCTGATGGGCGCCCGCCTCTCCGGCGCGGACCTGCGCGGTGCCAACCTCCGCGGCGCCTACCTGATCGCAGCCGACCTCAGCGGCGCGGACCTGCGCACGGCAGACCTGATCGGCGCGGACTTCCGCGACACCGACCTGCGCGACGCCGACCTCCGCGAGGCCCTCTTCCTCACCCAGCCCCAGCTGAACGCGGCCCGGGGCAACCCCGCGACCCGCATCCCGCCCGCCCTCACCCGCCCCGCGCACTGGCTCCCGTAGAGGCGGCTTCCGCTCCGCCCGAGGTCCGGCTCGAAGCCGACGCGGCGACTGGCGGCGCACACCGGACACGTGTGCGCCCCTGACGCATCCACGCGCCCCCCGACGGGCGTCACCATCCGCTACCGGCCCCATACGGTGAGCCACGCAACCGGAAGATGATCGTCACCTACCGGCCCACTGGAGGCTCCCCACCATGCGACGACGCCCGACCACGACCTTCGGCACCCTCGCGGCCGCCGCCACCCTCGCCCTCGGCCTCGGCGGCTCCGCCCACGCGTCCTCGGGCGAACTGTTCATCAACGGCCACGCGATCCACGAACCGTCCGGCTGCGTCCTGCACAACGGCCCCGCCGCGGTCACGAACCACACCGACGGCCCCGTCTTCATCACCAGCGGCCGCTGGTGCACCGGGGCGGTCATCGGCGTCATCCACTCGGGCGAGACCCGCTTCGCCCCGTTCACCTCGAACATCTTCGTCCCGTAGCCCGGACACCACCCCACCCCGCGGATCCCGCGCCCGGCTCGTGCCCCGGGCGCGGCACCGCGGGGACGCCGGCCGGCACGGCCTGACGACGGCCTGCCCACACGAAGCATCGCCCGCAACCGGTGGCGCGGATCGACCGACTGACGGAATGTCGGAAAACACCATCGGCATGGTCGAACGAACCACGCCCCGTTGCGCCAAACGGCGCCCCCACGGCGACCACCCAGCACACCGGGACGGCAATCATTGCCCGCAGTCACGCCTCGTGATACACAGAGTGACGATACGTTCTTTCCCCCACACGCCGCCCGACCCCAGGTCAGGACATACGAACGGCACCCGGGGCGACGGATCGGGTAAAGAGAGCAGTCAAGTCGACATCCGACGGCGGTTTCATCAGGGAAGATAGAGCGTGACCCCTGCCGTCCGGGCACGGGCTACCGGAACTACCCATACAGGGGCGGTGAGTTACATGATCCTGGCAGCCGAAAAGGGCGACATCACCACCATCATCGGCGGAATCGCCCCGAACTGGGGGCCGTTCGGCAGTCTCGGCAACGAAGCGAAGATCATGATCGAAGTGGTCATGGCCGTAGCGATCCTGCTCTGCCTGGGCATCGCCATCTGGGGCGCGGCCAAGCAGCGCATCGGCGCCACCGCACTGCGCGACACCTTCAGCGCGGAACAGGGCAAGGGCCTCATCGTGGCCGGCCTGACGGGCGTCTTCATCATCGGCTCACTGGGCACCCTCTTCACGATCGTCTACGGAATGGCCGTCTAGCCCGAGCTCTGATGAGGACTCACCACGCCGCGCCTGCGCGGATACCAGCGCTACCGTCGTACGACGCGGAGGGGGCGAACACCGAATGAGCACCGACGACCCATACGGTCGCGGCGAGGTCGGCGGCACCGGCCAGACCCGTACCCGCTTCCCGGAGCCCACGGACCCGTACGCCCCACCGCGCCGCACCCCCCGAGGCCTGATCACAGTCGTCGGAGTAGTGGTCCTCCTCATCGCAGCCATCGCCTTCGCCAACCAGTCCCGCACCCCCGAGAACCCCCCGACCGCGGACAAGCCCCCCACCGCCACCAACCCGACGGCGGCCACGGGCACCGCCCCGGTGGACGGCAAGTCGGCTGGGGTGCCCTCCGGTTTCCCACAGGATCAGCAGGGAGCCCAGTCCGCGGCATCGAACTACGCCGTGGCACTCGGCTCTGACGGCATGTTCAACCCTGCGCGCAGACACGCCATCGTCGACGCCGTCGCAGACGACAGCACCAAGACGAAGCTCCAGAGCGGCTTCGACGCCGACTACTCGCCCGGTCTGCTCGCGCAGATCGGGTTGACCAAGGACGGCCTCGCGCCCACGGGCTCCACGTTCGTCAACCGGACCGTTCCGGCAGGCGCCAAGGTCAAGAGCTTCTCCAACGGGACCGCCTCGGTCGAGGTCTGGTGCATCGGCATGTTCGGCCTGACCGGTGAGAAGTCCACCCGCCCCGTGACCAGCGGCTGGTTCACCATCTCCCTGACGCTGAAGTGGAACGGGTCCGACTGGAAGGTCCTCGAAACCGCGCAGAGGGACGGTCCTACCCCCGTGACCGGCGACGACCCGGTGTCCACCGCAGACGAGATCGGCCGCGCCGTCACCGAGTTCGGAGGCTTCACCTATGCCCGGTAGCCGCAAGCTGCCGCTCCGCGGCATCGGTGCCACGGCGGCAGCCGTTCAGACCGCCGTCATCCTCTTCGCCACCCGCGCGACGGCCGCTCCGTCACCGCCGCCGGCCCCGTTGCCCAGCCCGAGCAACCCCTGCGGGCTGATCTCAGGTCCTGCCAAGGACTACTGCGAGCGCGACGGCTCCGCCCCCGCCCCCGGCGCAGGCCTCACCCCCAGCGACCCCACCGACGCCCTCAACCCCCTCTCCTCCCTCGCAAAGGGCTGCGCCGACGCCGCAGCCTGGATCGTCGGCGAACTCAGCAAAGCGGTAAACGGCACCGCCAACGTCGACTTCACCAACGGCGCCTTCCTCAAGCAGTACGCCATCGTCTTCGCCGCCTCCACCATCCTCACGCTCATCCTCTGGCTCTTCGCCGTAGCCAAACGAGCCATCCGCGGCGTCCCCTTCGCCACCGCCATGTCCGAAGCCATCGGCTTCCTCTGGCTCACCGTCCTCGCCTCCGCCTTCACCCCCCTCATCCTCTACACCGTCGTCTCCGCCACCGACGGCGTCACCGAGGTCATCGCCTCCGCCACCGGCGGCCAGACCGACGTCTTCTTCGGCTCCTTCGCCGAAGCCCTCAAAAAGGGCGACGACATCGGCGGCGGCCCGATCATGCTGATCGTCGTCGCCCTCGTCACCGTCCTCGCCGCCGGCATCCTCTGCCTGGAGCTCGTGATCCGCGCCGCGCTCCTCTACGTCGGCGCCCTGCTCGGCACCGTCGTCTACGCCGGCCTCGTCGACCGCAACCTCTGGGGCCACGTCCGCCGCTGGGCGGGCATCATGATCGCCGTCATCCTCGTGAAGCCGGTCATCGTCATCGTCCTCGGCCTCGCCGGAGCCCTGGCGGGCGACAAGGGACCGAACGCCTTCTCCGCGGTCGTCTCCGGCCTCGCCATCATCCTCCTGGCGATCTTCGCCTCCGCGATGATCTACCGCTTCGTCCCCGGCTTCGGCGACGAGATCGCCTCCGCCCGCACCAACCGCAGCAAGGCCACCGACGGCGCCCAGGCGGCCGCCGTCATCAGCTCCCCGGCCTCCCTCGTCTCCCAGGGCATCAAGACCCACAGCAGCCGCGGCGGCGGAAACAGCGGCGGCGGCGCCCACCGCGCCGGCGGCGACGCCAACCAGATCTCCGGAGGCATGGCCGCACACAGCAGCCGCGGCTCCGGCGGCGGAAACGGCGGCGGCCCCGCCGCCGCACCCCCGCCCCGTACGGGCTCCAGCACGAGGAACACAGGAGGTGACGGGCGGTGACGACCCAGTCCCACCAGCTCCACCCGGTCACGCCCCGCCGCACGTATCTCATCGGCCGGGCCCGGCCGAACGCGATCGTCGGCAAGAACCGCGAGACCGGCGAGATCGCCCTGATCATCGTCGGCGCGTTCCTCGGCATGATGAGCGGACTGCTCGTCCCCTCCCTCACCCTGCGCATCGCCTCCCTCGCCGGCTTCCCGATGCTCGCCCTCGCCGCCGTCTACGTCCCCTACCGCGGCCGCACCTTCTACCGCTGGTTCGAGATCAACCGCAGCTACAAGCGCACCCTGCGCCGCGGCACGACGTTCCGCTCCGGCGCCATGGAAGCCGGCATCCGCGCCGCCGACGGCCGCGAGGTCGAGGTCGGCCCGCCCCCCGGCATCGGCCGCATCAACTGGCTCGCCGCTCCCTTCGGCCCCGACGAGATCGCCGTCCTGCTCCACGCGGACCGCAGAACCGTGACCGCCGCCATCGAGATCGAGGGCCCCGGCGTGGGCCTGCGCGACAGCGAGGACCAAGAGGCCCTCGTGGACCGCTTCGGCACCCTCCTCAAGCACGTGGCCAACGGCGACGGCTTCGTCACCCGCCTCCAGATGCTCGTACGCACCCTGCCCGCCGACCCGGAGGCCCACGACAAGGACGTTGCCGCCCGCGGCAACACCAACGCCCCGGTCTGGCTGCGCGATTCGTACGACCAGCTCCAGTCGATGGTGTCGACCTCCTCCGAGCAGCACCGCGCGTACCTCGTCGCCTGCATCCACTTCACCCGCGAACTCGCCGCCGAGGCCCACACCATCGCCCGCGCCGCGACCCCCCACAAGGGCCGCAGGGTCGACCGCGACGCCGGTCTCGCCATCGTCATGGCCCGCGAGCTCACCGACATCTGCGCCCGCCTCGCCGAGGCGGACATCCGCGTCCGCCAGCCGCTGGGCCAGGGCCGCCTCGCCTCCCTCGTGCACTCCATGTACGACCCGGACCACCCCATCGACCACATCCAGGCCATGACCAAGCGCAACGCCTGGCCCGCCGAACTGGACGCCGTCGAACCGACCTACCTCCAGGCCAAGACCCGCGAGTCCTCCACCCGCGCCCCCTGGTGCCACGCCACCGCCTGGGTCAAGGAATGGCCGATGACCCCGGTCGGCGTGAACTTCCTCGCCCCGCTCCTCGTCCACACCCCCGACGTCATCCGCACGGTCGCCGTCACCATGGACCTGGAACCCACCGAGATCGCCATCGAGCGCATGCTCACCGAGAAGACGAACGACGAGGCCGACGCCAGCCGCGCCGCCAAGATGAACCGCACCGTCGACCCCCGCGACATCGCCGCGCACGGCCGGCTCGACCAGCGCGGCGAAGACCTCGCGAGCGGCGCCGCCGGCGTCAACCTCGTCGGCTACATCACGGTCTCCTCCCGCTCCCCCGAAGCCCTCGCCCGCGACAAGCGCACCATCCGCGCCTCGGCGGGCAAGTCCTACCTGAAGCTCGAGTGGTGCGACCGCGAGCACCACCGCGCCTTCGTCAACACCTTGCCGTTCGCCACCGGCATCCGACGCTAGCTGGAGGGAATGGCCGCCCATGCGAGATCCCATGTCCGCCCTGACGGACGCCTTCACCAGCTTCCTGTTCGGCAAGGTCGAAACCACCCGACTCCCCGTCCGCACGTCCACGGGCCAGGCACAAGCCGTCTACCTGCCCACGGCCGCCCCCGGACTCGGCGACTCCGGCGTCATCATCGGCCGTGAGGTCTACAGCGGCAAGGGCTACATCTACGACCCCTTCCAGCTGTACGGCCAGCAGCTCCCGGCCCCCCACTGGCTCGTCCTGGGCGAGTCGGGCAACGGCAAGTCCGCCCTGGAGAAGACGTACGTCCTACGCCAGCTCCGCTTCCGGGACCGCCAGGTCGTCGTCCTGGACGCCCAGGGCGAAGACGGCGTCGGCGAGTGGAACCTCATCGCCCAGCAGCTGGGAATAACCCCCATCCGCCTGGACCCCATCGCCGCCAACGACGACGGGATCCGCCTCAACCCCCTCGACCCGGCGATCACCGCGACGGGCCAGCTCGCGCTGCTCCGAACCATCATCGAAGTCGCCATGGGCCACGGCCTGGACGAACGCTCGGGCTTCGCCCTGAAGGTCGCGCACGCCTACGTGGTCGAAACGATCCGCGACCGCCAGCCGGTCCTGATGGACATCGTCGAACAACTGCGCCACCCGGAACCCGAATCGGCACTCTCGATGAACGTGGCCACAGACGACGTCCGGGCCTGGGGCCTCGACGTCGCGCTCGTCATCGACCGCCTCGTCGACGGTGACCTGCGGGGCATGTTCGACGGCCCGACCACCGTGGGCATCGACCTCGACGCCCCTCTCATCGTCTTCGACCTCTCCCACATCGACCGCAACTCCATCGCCATGCCGATCCTGATGGCGATCGTCGGCGTGTGGCTGGAACACACCTGGATCCGACCGGACCGCAAGAAGCGAATCTTCCTCGTCGAGGAGGCCTGGCACATCATCAACAGCCCCTTCGTGGCCCAGCTGTTCCAGCGCCTCCTCAAGTTCGGCCGGCGCCTGGGCCTGTCCTTCGTGGCGGTCGTCCACCACCTATCGGACGTAGTGGACGGCGCAGCAGCGCGCGAAGCGGCGGCGATCCTCAAGATGGCCTCGACCCGCACGATCTACGCCCAGAAAGCCGACGAGGCCCGCGCCACGGGCCGCGTCCTGGGCCTCCCCCGCTGGGCGGTGGAAATCATCCCGACCCTGACCCCCGGCATCGCGGTCTGGGACGTGAACGGCAACGTCCAGGTCGTCAAACACCTGATCACCGAAGCCGAACGCCCCCTGGTCTTCACCGACCGCGCCATGACCGAATCCTCGGTCCAGCACCGCCTGCCCGACGACCTCCTCGCCGCCGAACTGGAGACGGAGGAGCGCGCCCTCCTGATGGAACGCCACCGCAACGCCGGCGGCTCGGCGACCACGGTGGCCTGACATGCCCAACAGCACGGACCATCGCCCCCAAGGCGGCATCCCGGACGGCCTCCTGGTAGGCCTCTTGGCCTTCCTCCTGGGCCTGGCCGTCCTCATCTGGACGTCCACCGGCCTGGCGGCCTTCTTCACGAAGGGCGCCTGGCCGAGCGAGGTCACCTTCACCCGCACCCCGACCGCGGTCCGCTCGCTGATAGCCCAACCGCAGAACATCCCGGCCGCCTGGCCGGACACACCCCCCGAGGCCCTCTCCAACTGGGGCCTCTTCTGGGGCTTGTTCATCAGCCAGCTCCTGATCCTCCTGGTCCTGGCGATCTTCACCCTGGGCATCGTCGCCCGCACGAAATCCCGCCGCCGCCACCCCCCGACGGCCGAACCGCCCCACCCTCCGGACCGGCCGAAGCCACATCCAGCCCCACCGGCGCTCGACGAGCGGGGGCCCGGGAGCCGGCCCCCGGCGGCGGCGCCGCACCCCGCCACGGTCCCCATCCCGACCAAACCCCACCCCGTCCCCGCCCCGTCGCAGCGGTTCTCAGCCCCTGCGGCGTTTGAGGAGCGGGGACCCGGGGGCAGAGCCCCCGGCAACGCCGCCGCCCCCACGGACGAGGCATACCGCTACGGCTTCGGCTACGCACCGACCCCGGCGCCGGTGCCGGTGCCGGTGCCTGCCCCCACCCCGCCACACGCCCCGCGCCTCGCCTACGCCCCACCCCAAGCCCGAACCACCGCAGCCGCAGAAGCCATCGCATCCGCACAGGGCGCGACCCTCGTGATCACGTCCTCCCCCGCCCTCTGGTCGGACACCAAGGACGCCCGCTCCAAGCTGGGCCCCGTCCTCCTCTACGACCCCTCCCACCTCTGCGACACCCCGGCCCGCATCCACTGGAGCCCCACCGAAGGCTGCGCGGACCGCGCCACCGCCGCCGCCCGAGCCATCGCGCTGCTCGCCCCGGTCCGCCCCCAGGCCCGTATGGACTCCGCCCTCGCGGACACCGCGGAAACGCTCCTGCGCAGTTGGCTCCAGGCCGCCGCCCTGGACGACCGCCCCTTCAAGCAGCTGCACCGCTGGGCCCAGGGCACCAACGCCCAGGAGCCGGTCCGCATCCTGCGCACCCACCCCCAGGCGGCGACGGCCGCCCCCGGCGCGGCCGGCGAACTGGAGAGCGCGCTCACCGCCCACCCCGACCGCCGCGAACAGGCCCAACACCTCACGGCCCGCGCCCTGACCGCTCTCTCCTCGATCCACATCCGGGAATCCTGCACCCCGAACCGAACCGATTCCCTCGCCCTGGCATCGTTCGTCTCCGAAGGGGGCACCCTCTACGTGGTGGGCGAACCCCTGGAAGACCCCCGTGCCCACCCGGGTGCGATGCCACTGCTGACCGCACTCGCCTCGAGCGTGGTCGAGCACGGCCGCCGCATGGCCGCACGGTCATCCGACGGTCGGCTCGACCCACCACTGACCCTGGTCTTCGAGGACGTCGCCGCCGTGGCCCCTATCCCCCAACTGCCACAGCTGCTCCAGGACACGACCCTCCCGCTCGTCGCCCTGTGCCGCAGCCGCGAACAGGCCCGCTCCCGCTGGCCGGAAGCGGACCTCCCCGTAGCCGCCCGCTAGGCGGGCCGCGGGAACACGTACTCCAGCTCCTTCGCGGACGGGTCGGTCGGCATCGGCACGACCGTCCCGCTGGGTACGAACCCGAACCGCCGATAGAACGCCGCGGCCCGCGCGTTCTCCTCGTGCACGAAGAGCCGTACGCGCACCAGCGCCGGCTCCTCCAGCCCCCAGGCCCACTCCAGCGCGGCCGAGAACAGCTTCTCGGTCAGCCCGGTCCCGCGCTGCCCGGGTCGGACGAACACGCCCACGAGGTGCGCCTGGGCCTGCTCGATCTCCCCATCGAAGATGTCGGTCGTACCGGCCTCCTCGAGGAGCATGCTCACCGTCCCGGCCCACACCCCATCAGGCCCCTCGGCCACGAACTGCCGGACGCTCCGCCCTGCAGCGGCACCGGCAGCCCGCTCCTGCCAGAACTCATCGCTCCTCCCCTCGCCCTGCTCAAGGGTCTCCAGGAAGGCGACCGGCGCGGCCGGATCCCGCAGAGCCGCGAGCCGCAGCTCCTTCACCTTGTCCCACTCTTCAGCCCGCACAGGACGTATCACGTACTCGTTCATACGTCGGGATCCTAACGAGCGGGCCGGCCCGGCTTCATCCGAGTTTCCCCTACCACGAAACCCAAGGAGTGAAAAGACCCGTAAACGCAGAAAAGCCCCGCACCGAACCCGAAAGGG
>NZ_JCAXEG010000011.1:0-282137 GCF_059758875.1 Streptomyces sp. GQ60
ACGCCAGGACAACGAGCCGGCCGGCGGCGCACAGCCACGCATCAGGAGTCTCCGGTGACCGACATGACCCAGCGGATCGCCGCGCTTCCCGCACAACGCCGCACACGATTCCTGACGCGGCTGAAAAAGCACGCCCACGACACGGCACAGCGCGGCCCGGCGTCACGCGGCGACACCGGCCCCACACCACTCGCACACGCACAGCAGACCCTGCGCTTCCTCGACCACCCGGTCTCCGGCACCCCGCTGTGCCTGCGCCTTCGGGGCAGGCTCGACGTGGAGGCGCTGCGCGAGGCGCTGGCCTCGATCGTGGCCCGGCACGAGGCGCTGCGGACCACGATCGTCGAGCGCGAGGGCGCACCGATGCAGGTCGTCGTCACCGAGGTTCCGGTCGACCTGCCGCTGACCGAGGCGGAGAACATCGCGGCGGCGCGAGCCCTCGTGAAGCGACGGGCCGCCGAACCGTTCGAGCTGGGCCGTACGCCGATGTGGCGCGCGGCACTGATCAGGGTCGAGCCGGACGACCACCTGTTCCTGTTCGACCTGCCGGCCCTCGTCTGCGACACCCGCTCGCGCGGGGTGCTGATGCGCGAACTCGCGGCGGTCTACTCGGCCTTGGTCGACGGCGATGCGCCCCGCCTGCCCGGTCTGCCGGTGCAGTACCCGGACTACGCCCGGTGGCAGCACGACCGGCTCGGCAGCGCCGACCTGGACAAGATCGCCGCCTACTGGCGCGACAAGCTGGCGGGCGCCGAGGTCCTGGAGTTCCCGACCGACCGGCCGCGCGGCGAGACCCGCACCTTCGCGGGCGACTGCGCCCGCTTCACCGTCGGGCGCGAAGCCCTGCGACGGGCGGATCAGTTGGCCCGGGAGCTGGACGCGACCCCGTACGCCGTCCTCGTCGCCACGTTCTGCACGCTGCTGCGTCGGTACTCCGGCCTCGACGACCTGGTGATCGGTTCGCCGGACGAGAACCGTCGCCACGACACCGTGTCCTCGGTGGTCGGGCGCTTCACCGATCTGCGGGTCCTGCGCGCCGACCTCTCCGGCGATCCGACCTTCCGCGAGCTGGTCCAGCGGATCGCGCGCGTGTCAGCGGAGGCCGACGCGCATGCGGGCCTGCCCTTCGACAAGCTGGTCGAAGCGGTGGACCCGGTCGTCGACCCGTCGCGCTCTCCCGTCTTCCAGATCGTGTTCGGCGTGGCGGACGCGGAGTCTACGGACACCTCTGCCGCCCTGCGCGGCATCGACACCTCGTGCGAGGACACCCCGACCCACACCTCTTGCTTCGACATGAGGTGGAGCCTGATCCGGCAGCCGGAGCCCGGGTCCGACGCGCTCCTCGCCGTCGAGTTCAACACCAGCCTGTTCGACGCCGAGAGCATCGCCCGGCTCGCCCGGCACTACGACGGGCTGCTGCACACCCTGACCGCAGACCCGGACGCCCCGCTGTCCGCGGCCGAGATGCTGAGTCCCGCGGACAAGGCGTTCCTCACCGAAGCCGCCCGGGGCCCGGTGCGGCCCGTTCGTGAGTCCACCGTGGTCGCGGAGTTCGAGGCGCGCGCGGCGGAGACTCCGGACGGCGTGGCCGTCGTCGTCTCCGGTGTCGAGACCAGCTATGCCGAGCTCAATGCCCGGGCGAACCGGCTCGCCGCCCTGCTGCGCGAGCACGGTGTGCAGCCGGGCGCGCGGGTCGGTCTGTGTCTGCGCAGGACCCTGGACCTGCCGACCGCGATCCTCGCGGTGCTCAAGGCCGGCGCGGCCTACGTGCCGCTCGACACGGCGCATCCCTCCGGGCGCGTCGCCGAGATCGCGGCCGACGCTCAGCTGCGGGTGGTGCTCGCGCACGCCGAGGCCGGCAAGGCCGTCAGTGAGGTCGGGGCGCCCGTCGTGATGCTGGACGAGGTCCGCGACGTTCTGGCGGCACTGCCGGACGACAACCCGCCGCTCGCGGCGGATCCGGGCGACATCGCGTACGTCATCTACACCTCCGGCAGCACCGGCAAGCCGAAGGGTGTGCTCCTCGAGCACCGCGGAGTCGTCAACTTCATCGATTCCACGTGCGAGTTGTTCGAGCTGACGCCGGCCGACCGGGTGCTCGGGTTCGCGTCGTCGACCTTTGACGTCTCCGTCTTCGAGACCTTCTCGGCGCTGCTGACCGGGGCCGGCCTGTGCCTCGCGACGGATGAGGAACGGCTGTCGATCGATCGGCTCCAGGCGCTGATGGAGCAGGCTCGTATCACCGTCATCGACCTGCCCCCGACCGTGATGCCGCTGCTGACGCCGGAGAACTTCACCGACCTGCGCATCGCGTTCGTCGGCGGCGAGGCGTTCAGCGGTGAGCTGGTGAACCGGTGGAACCCGGGGCGGCGCCTGTTCAACGGCTACGGTCCGACCGAGTGCACGGTCACGATGATCGTCGAGGAGTGCGGCGGCACCTGGGACGCGTCCCCGCCGATCGGCCTGCCCATGACCAACCACGTGGCGCACGTACTCGACCCCGAGCTGCGCCAGGTCCCCGTCGGCGTGCCGGGTGAACTGGTCATCGGCGGCGCCGGTTTGGCGCGCGGCTACCTCAACCGTGATGAGCTGACCGCCGAGAAGTTCGTCCCCGACCCGTTCGGCACCGCACCCGGCGGCCGCCTCTACCGGACCGGCGACCTGGTGAAGCGGCTTCCCGACGGACGCCTCGTCTTCCTCGGCCGCATCGACCAGCAGGTCAAGATCCGCGGCCTGCGGATCGAACTGGGCGAGGTGGAGTCGGCGTTGACCGGCTTCGAGGGGATCGGGCCGGTCAGCGTCCGGGCGTGGAGCGATGACAACGGGGACAAGCACCTGGTCGGCTATCTGACCGGGGTCACCGAGCAGCAGGTGCCCGCGGTGCGCGAGCATCTGAGCGCGCTCCTGCCCTCGTACATGATCCCGTCGTTCTTCGTGGTCCTCGACGAGCTGCCGCTGACCAGCAGCGGCAAGGTCGACTGGCGCCGACTGCCCGCCCCCGACCTGAGCCGGGCGGACGAGGGGCGCGGCAACGGGTCGCTGACCGAGACCGAACGCAGGCTGCTGCGTGACGTGATCACCCCCCTGCTGCACGACGAGCGGATCGGCGTGCACGACGACTTCTTCCTGGCGGGGGGCAACAGCCTCCAGGCCGTCCAGCTGATGTCGGCGATCAACCGCAGGTTCGGTGTGGAGATCACGCTCGGTGACTTCTTCGCCTCTCCCACGGTCGCGCATCTGGCCTCCACCATCGACACCGTCCGCGCCGCGAGCCGCGATGACGACGGCGATCCGTTCGACGTGCTGACGACCCCGTCCTGGCGGGAGCCCGGCAGGGCGCCGGTGGTGATGCGCGAGGCGGGCCCGGCACAGGTGATCCTGCTGCACCCGTCGGGCGGTGAGCTGTTCTGCTACGTCCCTCTGTCCAGGGCGCTGCGCGGCGACATCGGCGTGACCGGTTTCGCCGCCGACCCGCGGGACACCGAGGTGCCCGCGCAGGAGGCCATGGCGGCGACCGCCGCACGGATCGCGCACTCCCTGATCGAGACCGGCCTGCCCGCGTCGTGCTGCCTGGCCGGCTGGTCGTACGGGGGTGTGCTCGCCTTCGAGGTCGCACGCCAGATCGAGGAGAAGACCGGGGAGAAGCCGCCGGTGGTCCTGCTGGACGCCGCCTACGACGAGGACTCCGTGCCCCTGGACGAGGCGACGGTGCGGCAGCGGTTCGTGCACGACGTCGCACGGCTGACCGGACGCGAGGGCCCCGAGGTGGCCGCGGTCCTCAACGACCCGGCCGCAGGGGTGGCCGACGTCCGGGAGACCCTCACCGGCCTCGGCGTCGAACTGGGGATCACGGAAGAGGAGTTGGCCGGCCGCTTCGCGACGTTCAGGTCCTCCGCCCTGTCCATGCAGGCCTACCGCCCACCGGCCCCGTACGGCGGACCCGTCACCGTGCTCGTCGCCTCCCCGCACATCGCCATGGAAGAGCAGTGGCGGGCGGTATGCACGGGACCGTTCCGGGCCGAGCGCGTGCCCGGCGACCACTACACGCTCTTCACCCAGCCGGCGATCGCCCGGGTCGTCGCGGCGATCGAAGACACGCTCGCCTCTTGAGGAGACACACATGCGGTTCGGCTTCACAGAGGATCAAGAACGGTTCCGGGCGGACGTGCGGAAGACCCTGCGCTCTGCCGAAGTACAGGCCGAGGCGGCCGCGGCCACCGGCGCGTTCGGCGTCGAGCCGGATGCGCGCCCGCTCTATCGGCTGCTCGGCGAGCTGGGTCTGCTCGCCGTGCATTGGCCCGTCGAGTACGGCGGCCGGGGCGGCTCGCCGACCGACGCCGCGATCGTCGCCGAGGAACTGGTGCGCGCAGGTGTGCCGGACACGTTCCACGTCAACACCGTTCAGATCGTGGGCCAGTTCCTGCTGATGGCCGGCAGCGACGAACAGAAGCGGCGGTACCTGCCCCCCATCGCCCGCGGCGAGAGCTTCGCGTCGGTGCTGTACACGGAGCCCGACGCGGGCTCCGACCTGGGCGGGCTGCAGGCGGTGGCCGAGCCGGACGGCGACGGCTACCGGATCACCGGCACCAAGGTGTTCAGTCTCAAGACCCGCTTCGTCGACCTCGGCCTGTGCGCGGCCCGTACGACGCCGGGCGCGGGCAAGTACCAGGGCATCAGCCTGTTCCTGGTCGACATGCGGGCTCCTGGTGTGACGGTGTCGATGATCCCCAGCATCGGCGACGAGCACTTCCACCGCGTAGACCTCAACGCGGTCGCGGTGCCGGGCACGAACCTTCTCGGTCCGCGTGACGAGGGCTGGCCCCTGCTCAACGAGGCCCTGGCCATCGAACGCACCGGTCTGGACTACTACTTGAAGGCGGAGCACTGGTTGGGCGCCGCCCTCGAAGCCCTGGTCGACGACGGCGACCCGGAGGACGTGCCCGGCGACCGCCTCGAGCAGATCGGCCGCTGGCACGGTGCGCTCACCGCCGACCACGTCCTGGCCTGGGAGGTCCTCACCGGTATCGCGGCGGACCAGGTCGACCAGGTCTCGACAGCCGTTGCCAAGTACCACAGCAGCGAGCTCGCCCAGTCGATCGCGGTCTGGGCCGCCGACATACCGAGCCCCGAGCAGCGGGCACACCGCACCAGAGCGGCCGTGACCCTGGAGTCCGCTTACCGGGAGGCTCCCGGACTCACGCTCTCGGCAGGAACCTCCGAGGTGATGCTCCAGATCATGGCCGCCTCGTTCGACTCCATCGGACAGGGAGACTGACATGGACCTCACCCCCGACCCGCTCGCCCTCCAGCTGCGCAAGGCCCTGCGTGCGGGACTCGCCGGCATCCCCGCCCGGATCGAGCTGCACGGCGCCCCGGTAACCGACGGCGCCTGCGGCCCGACCCGTGCGGTGCTCGACGCGCTGGGGGCGGCGGACTTCGAACGCCCGGCCGGCGCCGACGGGCTCGGCCTGGGGCTGAGTGCCGGGGTTCTGGTCAGCGAGGAGCTCGGCCGCGCGGCGCGCGGCAACTCCTACCGGGCCGACGCGTTCGCCGCCGACCTGGGCGTCGACGCGCCGAGCGCGGCTCTGGCGGGCCTCGAAGCCCTGCCCGTCGGCAGCGGGATCACCGCGACGCCGCGCGCCGACGGCTGGGAGCTGACCGGCACGGCCACCGTCGACGACCTGGGCGCCGACCTGTTTCTGGTGGCCACCAGGGTCGACGGCGATCCGGTGCTCGTCGCCGTGGAGCGCGGGGCGGACGGCGTCACCCCGCAGGACGGGAGCTGGCCACCGGTCGTCCGGTTCGAGGCGACGCCCGTCATCGCGGCGGGCGTCGTCGGTGCCCTGGACGATGCGCCCACCGGCCCGCTCGCGCGCGCACGGCTGCGGCAGGCCGCGTACCTGCTGGGCATCGCCGACGGCGCGCACCGCATGGCCGTGGAATACGTCGGCTTTCGCCGGCAGTTCGGTACCCGGCTGCGCGACCTGCCGGCGGTGTCGTTTCCTCTGGCCCGCGCGATGGTGGCGTTGCGTGCGACGAGGGCGGCGGTCCACCGAGGGGCCTGGCTGGTCGACTCCGAACCGGACGCCGTCGGCACTGCGCCCCTCGTAGCACTGGCCATGGCGTCCGAGACCGCGCGTGATGTCGTGCGCCTGAGCATGCAGAGCTGCGGGGTGCGCGCGATGACGTCGGAACTGGGCTTGCACCGGTACTTCCGGCTGGCCGCGGCAGAGGCCACCCGGTACGGAGATCCCGCCGCGCTGTGGCGGATGGTCGGCGCCGACCGCGTCCGTACCGCCCGGCGTGCCGCACCCCGAGCGGAGCTCCGGGCTGCGGCGGCAGCCCCGCCGGGGATCAACTGACCCGCAGGCGTCCCAGCGACAGCTCCTTCTTGTCGTCTCGGGTGTGGGCGGCCGAGTGGATGAGTCCGGTCCGGTAAGCCAGGGACACGAGCTCGGCACGGTCACGGACGCCGAGCTTGGTGCGCACTCGGTAGAGATGGGTTCTGACGGTGGCTTCGCCGATGATCAGTTCGCGAGCCACGTCCTCGGTGGACATGCCCTGGGCCACCATCCGCGTGACCTCCCGTTCCCGCGGAGTCAGTTCGGTCACCTCCGGACACGCCTCGGCCTTCTGAGGCTCAGGCTGCGCACGGAACCAGGAGACCAGACGCTGCGCGATGTTCGGCGCGAGCACGGTCTGGCCGGCAGCCGCCCCGTGGATCGCGGTGATCAGCTCCTGAGGGCTCACGTCCTTGCCGAGCAGACAGCTCGCGCCGGCGTGCAGCACGTCGCTCACCGTCTCGTCGGTGTCAGCCGCGGTGAACACGACGATGTTGGGCGACTCGTCCTCCTGGCCGAGTCTGCGGATCATCTCGAGACCGGAAATGGTCTGGAGGTTCAGATCCGTGACCACGACATCGGGGCGCATGGTGCGCACCATGACGATGGCTTCCATGCCGTTGTGAGTCGTGCCGATCACGTCGATGTCCGGCACCGCGTCGAGGAGGGTCCTGAGACCGTCCGCGATCACGGGCAGCTGGTCACAGACGAGCACCCGAATGGTCATTGTGTTGCCCCCGGCAATGAGTTGGAGAAAAGCCCCGCTGTCATCAATGGTTTGACGCGCACGGAGATCGCGAGCCTCGCCCTCCCAGTGCTCGTTCGCCTTATGGGCGCGACGAGCGTCTACACGTGTGTGGCGAGGACGGGCCGGGCGCGGGCGGTGCGCCGCAATCAGCGCCTACGGCCCATCTGCTCAACCGTTGCCGTGGTCATCCATGGGCGCGGCCACGATCGCGTCCGCCGGGAGGTCGGAGGCGACAGCGCGGTGCTGGACCGTCTGCGCGTCGGCGTCGGCGGCAGCCGTGAGTCCACCCAGAACGGCCCCGAGAGCGATGACGGAGGCGGCGACAGCAGAGGTGAAACGCATGTGGATACTCCTTAGAAGAGACACGCCGTTTCGGCTCCGCTGATCTTCGCAATCGCTCTTCCCCCCCGGTTCCCCTCCGGGCACCCGCCCGGTCCCCGCGCCGGGGAGTGCCGGAGACACGGTGCTCACCGTACGGTCGCCGGCACTTTCATGAGGGAGAAGAGGTTGTCCGCCGCTGAACGGTGCTCGCGTGCCATCTGCACATGGCCCTGGGCCTCGGTGGTACGGGCGAGGTGCCACAGCGCGCAGGCTTCGTCGTAGCGCAGCTCCATCCGGCAGGCGATCTCGTGGGCCAACCGCTGCTGAGCCAGCGCCGTGTCCAGATCCCCCTGCGCGTACCGCACGAGCCCGGCCGAGAGGTGCACCGTGGCGCGGTTGATGTCGTCCGTGCTGCTGGCGGCTTTGGACAGGGCATGGTCGGCGCTGTCCGCCGCCTCGTCCAGCGCTCCCAGGCGCACCAGCACGTCGGCTCTGCGGGCCAGTACGAGCGGCAGCGCCGCGGGCATGCCGATCTGCTGGCACCGTTCCAGCGCCGCGTCGGCCCGGGCGAGTGCCTCCTCGAAGCGGCCCAGGCCTTCGAGCGCCTGGGAGAGATAGCTCAGGGCGGTCACAGAGAGCTGAATCTCATCGATCGAGTCGAAGATGGCCACGGCCCGCTCCGCGGACCGCATGCCCTCCTCGAACCGCCCGAGCCGCACCAGAATCAGGCCGAGCATGCTGAGCGAGGACCCGTCGAGGCGGGTGAAACCCAGCTCCTGGGCGCGTCTGCTGACCTCTTGGCTCAGTCGTAGCGCGTGCTCGAGCTCTCCCAGGCTGCTGTACGCCTGACCCAGCCGGGCCTGGCACTCCGCCTCGCTGTACTTGTCCGCCATCTGCCGGGACAACGACACGGCTTCTTCCAGCAGGCCGACCGCGTCACGCAGCTGCCCGAGGCGCCACTTGCCCATGGCCAAGTTCATCAGGTTCAGCCGGGTCAGCGAGCGGTCCCCGAGCTGCCGTGACGCGCTGACCCCCTTCTCCAGCGCCACGTTGGCACTGGAGTCGTAGCCACGGATGCTGGAGTGGAAGCCCAGCTCACGCGGCAGCCGCGCGGCATGCCACAGCATTCCCCCGTCGTGCGCGGCGTCCACCGCCGCCAGAAGGCTGCCACGGTGGTGGTCGAGCCACCGAAGTGCCTTCTCCTTGTGGTCGAACTCGCTGTCCACCCGGTGTTCGCCGTCGTCCTTGATGCCCCGCCGGCCGGGAAACACCACGTCGCACGCATGTTTCGCCATGCCCAGGTAGTGGTCCAGGAGCCGCCGCATCGCCGGCTCGTCCCCCGGCTCCCGCGATCCCTGTGCGATCCGCTGCACGAAGCTGCGCACGAGATCGTGCAGGGCGTACACGCCCGGTTCCCTGGCCTCCAGCAAACGCGCGTCGACCAGTTCTTCCAGCAGGTCCTCGGCCGTCAAGGCGTCCGTGTCGAACAGGGCGGCGGCTTCGTGGGTGTCGAGATAGCGTCCCGGGTGGTGGCCCAGAAGCCGGAAGGCGGATTGCTGGTCACGGGGCATGGACTGGTACGACAGCAGCAGCGCGCCGGCGACCCCTCGTCCCTCGCTCGTCAGTTCGTCCAGCCGCCGGTTGTGGTCTCGCAGGCGTTCGACGAGTCGCTGCACGGTCCAGTGGGGACGGTTCGCCAGCCGGGCGGAGGCGATCCTGACCGCGAGGGGGAGACCTCCGCACAGCCGCACCAGTTCAGAGGCGGCGTCCGGTTCCCTCTCGACGCGTTCGGCACCGAGGGTGGCGCGCAGGAGCTGGTCGCTGTCTCGTTCCGGAAGAGCGCCCACGGAGAGCCATTCGACTCCGTCGAGCCCGGTCAGCCTCGGGCGGCTGGTGATCAGGACCAGGCTGTCGGAGGAGGCGGGAATCAGCGCGCGCACCTGCTCGGAGGAGGCGGCGTTGTCCAGGATCAGCACCATGCAACGGCCCCGCATGTAGGACTGCCATCGCGCGGCGCGCCCCGCCGATACCGTAGGCACCTCATCGCTCGGGATGCTGGCGGCGGCGAGCAGGTCACCCTGCGCGTGGGACGCGCTGAGCGGCGCCTGTCCCGGTGTGAAGCCGTGCAGGTCGATGAAGAGACTGCCGTCCGGATACTGGTCGGCCAGCTGGTGCGCGGCGCGCACGGCCAGCGCCGTCTTACCACTGCCGCCCATGCCGTCGAGCGCGATGACCGTGGGGGCCCCTTTCGGGGCGCGCCTGGCCACGTCACAGACCCACTCCAGTTCAGAACGGCGGCCCGAGAAGTCGGGCACGTCGAACGGCAGTGTGTGAGGGACCTCGGCCACCGGCGGCGTGACACGTGTAACAAAATGCTCCGGACGGACGAGCGACGGGTCCTGCCGCAACATGCGCTCATGCAGTCTGGTGATCTGCGCGCTGGGGTCTATGCCCAGCTCATCCGCGAGGTGATCGCGTACGCGGGCGAACTCGTCCAGTGCCGCGGCCTGCTGCCCGGAGTGGTAGAGGGCGAGCATCAGCCGGCTGCGCAGCGTCTCGCGCAGGGGATGCTCGTCCACGAGGCCCCGCAGTTCGCCCGTGATCTCGGCCGCCTCGCCCGCATCGATGCGCAGGTCGTAGAGCTGTTCGGCAGCGCTGAGCCGCTGCTCCTCCAAGGCGGTCGAGGCCGCGTCGATCATCTGGCCCCCGGAACCGGCCAGCACCGGCCCCCGCCATAGCGCCAACGCCTCGCGCAGCTGTGCGACGGCGCGCTCCGCCCGCCCCGCGTCCAGCGATTCCCTGGCCTGTCGCATCAGCTGCTGATGGCGGAGCAGGTCGAGCTGCTCGGTCGTGACGACCGCGCGATACCCGGGCCCGTCCGTGACAATGATCTCGGGGCCGTGGGGGATGCGGCTGCGCAGCTTGGCCACGGTCTTGCGCACCTGATGCTCGGCGCTGTCCGGCGGTTGCTCGTCCCAGCCGGCCGTCACCAATCGGGAGACGGGCACCACGCGCCCGGCATCGAGGAGCAGGGTCACGAGGACACGACGTTGCAGTGCCCCGTTGACAGGTATCAGGGCGCTGCCGCTGCGTACCTCCAACGAGCCCAGGACGGCAAATTCCGGGCGGAAGTTCGCATCGTCTTCAGTAGGTCTCGATGTCACCATTCATGCCCCCCGTCCTCCCCCTTGGCCAACGCTCACCCCGACACTAGATGATTCCGGTCCAGGTCAGGCAAGCATGCATAGCATATGCCGACGACATCTCCGGTCGCCCTGAACGGCTACCGGAGGGGTCATCGAGCGGTGTGGCGAATGACGGTGACGAGATCCTTTCGCGCCCTGGCAATCCGGTCGCGGGTGAGTTCCGGTGTGTCACCGTCGACGGCCACATAAGCGCGCCGGGAGCGCGGGTCGCCGATGGGAGCGATCCTGTCGCCGACGTCGTACGGAAAGCGGGCTCCGTGAACCCACGGGGTCACAGCGATGTCCTCCGTGCCCGTGTACGTCTCCAGGCGCCCCTCGGGCAGGAGGAAGAAGCCGGCTTCCGCATACCGGCGCGGGCCCGGCACGACCGGAGGGCCGCCTTCGAGGCCCGTGAAGACCGCTGCCTCCATGTCGAACCCGCGCGCGATCTCGACGAGCAGGGGGATGCGGTCGCCACCCAGGTGTGTTCGGCACGACACGATCCGCGGTCCGTACGGCAGCAGCGCCACCTGCGTGTGGGCCGGGCCGGAGTGGTATCCGATCGACGCCAGTCGCTCTTCGACCACTGCCTCGATCGCCGTTCGCTCCTCGTCGGTCAAGGGCGCCGGGTGAAGGTAGCCCGTGACGAAGAAGTGCGGTGACCCAGTGGTGCGTTGTGCGGTGACCCCCACGATGTGATGGGTCCCGTTCACGGTCAGGGTCTCGACGCTCACCCTGGGAGCCTCTGCGGGGGCCCAGTCGTCCCCTTCACACACCTGGAGCCGTTCGTACACCGCCGGAGGGTTCGCGGACAGGCCCAGCCTCCATGCCTCCCGGACCACCGGCAGGACCGAGTCGCCGTGTCCGCAATGCAGCACGGCGTCGATCCCGTGCTGCCGTGCGGTTCGCTCGATGGCTTCGCGCAACCCGGCTTCGTCGGCGAAGTCGGTGAGCAGCAGCTCCTCTGAGGCTTCCTCGAGCCTCTGCGCAAAGTCGGTCTCAAGCTGCTCCGGATCCCACATCGACCAGATCCGGAACCCCAACTCAACGCCTTTGCTGACCAGTTGATGGCTCGGCATCACCAGGAGCAGTCTGGGCTGGGTACTTCTCGGGGAGTGTGCACGCATATGGCCCACTGTGCAGTGCGGCCTTCCCACCCTGCTCCCCTTCTCTTCCCCCCTCGCCGAGGCCGTAAGCGAGGCGCGCAGACCGGCAGCGGAGCGTCCACGAACCGCGTACGGGCGGCTGAACTTGACGCGGATGCGCAGTGTGCCGATCCGTCCGTAGCGTCCGTCGTACTCGCTGGGACGGTCAGCGCAAGTAGTCCCGATCTCAAGGGTGATGACACGCCAACCGATTTGCCGAGCCTGACGTCGAGATGCCCGAGTACTTGTGCACCCGTGAGATATCCCGAGAACCAACGCGCCGAGCACTGCGCTCTCTTTAATGGCGAACGCACACAAAACAGGGGTACTTCTGTGCACAATGACTGGATAGTTAAGCCGGTACGTCTGCCGCTCATCCGCCGCCGTTGCCAGACGTGCATGTCTGACACTTTCCGGACAACCGGCAAATTTCGCGTCAACGCGAACCATAAACTCCTCGATGTCTGGCTCCTTGCGCTCTGCACCAAATGCGGTGCGACCACAAAGATCACCATTTACGAGCGGACGCACGTGCGCTCGGTAAGGCCCGAGTTTCTGGACCGGGCACACGAGAACGACCCGACCCTGGCGGCCGAGCTGCTCCAGGACGGCCTCATACGGCGGCGCAACCACATTGCCCTCGACTGGAACGACGCCTGGCAACTCGACACCGGCGGGTCGGATCACCTGGACCGTGAAGTGATTGATGTATCGGTCCGATTTGCGGCACACATTCCCGTCAGGCCGGTGCGTCTCATCGCCGATGGATGCGGCCTTTCGCGCGCCGAGGTCGAGCGACTGATCACGGAAGGCAGTCTCGTCTCGGCAGTTCGCCTGAACGGGAAACTCTCCAGCGACTTCACCTTCACGCTCAAGCGCCACTCGGGTTGAGTCCGTGCCGGCGGCCGGCGACCTGCACCCGGGGTCCAGCGCCGCGCGGTGCCCAGGTCCGGCCCCCGGGCGGGTCCGCGGCCGCCGCTCTCGTCCGCGGAGCAGAGCAAGGGCGCCCAGGCGGTGCGCGGTTCAGCCGACGGGGAACAGCCCGGCCGATCAGCAGCCTCACCTGCTCCGGCGTCCGGTCGATACCCGTCATCACACCCGTACGCCGGCGGACCACGCCCCGCCCCCTGTGCATACGGGGCACCGGGACCCCGCCGCTGGACCACTCGACGGCCCGTACGTGGTGCGGCGGCGCATTTCCCCGGACTGCCAATTGGGTAATCATCCTGATGGCGTCTGGATAAGTTGGACTACCCGCCCGTTGCGCCCTGGCGGCGGCGACATCGTGGTACTCCCTCTCGATCTCGATCTCGACCGCGGACCACTTCCCGGATCCGGATTCCACCCCGGTCCGGGTAAACGCGGTGCGCAGGAGCGGCGGAGCGTCGTAATCGCGATGCGTGTCGGCGGATGAACTTGTCGCGGACGCGCCCGGCGACGGAGTGGCCGTAGCTTCCCATGTACGCGGCCGACGGCCTTTCGGAAGGAGTCCGCCCCAAGGCCCGCGGCGTACTGGAGAACAGCCGGCCGAGGCGGTGTTCCCTTTCACGACGTGAGAGGCCGACGCAGCACGGCGGGCATCGCACGCTCCGTCTCCGCGGCCTCGTCCATCGAAGTCGAGCGGATCGATCGGCCTGATTCCCTTTCCACCCCCTTTTCCGAGCCGCTCGCCGCATTGACCATCTGAGTGAGGATCACGATGAGTCTCTCCGAAGTGTTCGACCCCGACATCCTCACCCTGCCGCTGTACGACGACGCCCACCGCGCACTCGCCGGCGAGATCGGGCAGTGGTGCGCGGAGCGGGCCGAGGCGTGGGCGTCGCTGGACACCACCGATCCGGCAGCCGTCGGACGGGCCATGCTCACCGAGCTCGGCCGGTCGGGCTGGCTGCGTCACCTCGACCCCGACCAGCCGGACTCCGACATGAGGGCCCTGTGCCTGAGGCGACAAGCCCTGGCGTACCACGAGGACTTGGCCGACTTCACCTACTCGATCCAGGAGCTCACCGCCGCCGCGATATCCCGCCACGGCACCGAGGAGCAGCGTCGCCGCGAACTGCCGGGTCTGGCCGACGGGACCCGTGCGGGGGCGCTGGCCCTCTCCGAGCCAGGAGCGGGCTCTGACCTCAGTGCCGCGGTGCTCGAGGCGACCCCCGACGGGGACGGGTTCGTCCTCAACGGGACCAAGACCTGGATCGCGCAGGGCGACATCGCCGATGTGTGCGTCGTCCTCGCCCGCACGGGCGACGGCCCGGGACCGCTGGGCCTGACCACCTTCGTCGTCGACGGCAAGGCCCCCGGTCTCAAGGCCGAGCCCATCGGCGCGATCGCGCCGCGCTCCTGGGCCGAACTGACCTTCACCGACGTCCGCGTGGGTCCCGAGGCCGTGCTCGGCGAGCGCGGCCAGGGAATCGTGGTCGCGCTCGACATCCTCGAACGGGCCCGCGCGACCGTGGCCGGCGCCGCGCTCGGCTTCGCCCGGCGCGCCTTTTGGCTCGCCCGCGGCCATGCCCGTACCCGCAAGGCCTACGGCGGACGGCTCGCCGACCTCCAGCTCGTGAGGTCCTCGCTCGCGAACATGGACGTCAAGCTCTCGGCCTCCGCGCTGCTGACCGCCCGCGCCGCTTGGGCGACGGACCTCGACCGCGATCACGCCAAGCACTCCTCGACGGCGAAGCTCTACGCCACCGAGGCCGCAGGCGAGATCGTCGACGGTGCCGTCCAGATCTTCGGCGCTGCCGGCCTCGTCGCGGGCAGCCCGATGGAGCGGCTCTACCGCCAGATCCGTTCCCTGCGGATCTACGAAGGGTCTTCCGAGGTCATCGAGATGACGATCGCCGACGCCCTGTGAAGGACGGCCGGGACGGGTCGCCGTCGCACTGCTCGGTACGTACTCATCCCGGTCCACGGCCGGACACCGATGGTGCCTCGCCAAGACGTCGTGAGACGTGCCAACAACCCGCAGCTCCACAGGAAGGACCTCACGTGGAACCCGTACAGAAGCCGATGACGGCGTCCGGTGCCGCCGAGCAGGCCAGTCATCTCCGGCTCGTCGGCATCGGCGCAGGACCGGCCAACCTGAGTCTGGCCGCGCTGCTGCACGGCGACTCGGGGCAGCCGAACCTCTTCTTCGACCGCAAGCCGAGCTTCACCTGGCACGACAACCAGATGATCAACGGCGCGACCCTCCAGGTGTCGATCTTCAAGGACCTGGTGAGCCTCTCCGACCCGACCAACCGGTTCTCGTTCTTGTCGTATCTGCACGAGCACGGTCGGATCTACCACTTCCTCAACGCCCAGTTCGCCGAGGTGCCGCGCACCGAGTTCCGCAACTACCTGGCCTGGGCGGCCGAGAAGAACGAGAACGTGGTCTTCTCCGAGACCGTCGAACGGATCGACTTCGACGGCGTCTTCCGCGTCACCACCGATCGCCGTCAGGTCACCGCCGACAACATCGCCGTGGGCGTCGGCACCGTGCCGTGGGTGCCCGAGTTCGCCGTCCCGCACCTGGGTGCGGGCCACTTCCACGTCAGTCAGTATCTGAGCCACGCGCAGAAGCTGGCGGGCAAGCGGGTCGCCGTGGTCGGCGGCGGCCAGTCCGGGGCCGAGGCCTTCCTCGACCTCATCTCCCGGCCCGAGTCCGAGCGCCCGGCCTGGGTCTCCTGGGTCTCCAGGCGCCGCAACTACTTCCCGATCGACGACTCGACCTTCACCAACGACTTCTACATGCCGGAGTACTCCGAGTACTTCTACCGGCTGTCGGAGTCCAAGCGCGCCGAGCTCAACTCGGCCCACCTGCTGAGCTCGGACGGGATTTCCGAGTCGACGCTCCGGGCGATCTACCAGCAGCTGTACCGGCTCCAGTTCATCGAGCGGGACGCGCACCGCTTCGGGCTGCTGCCCAACCGGACCGTCGTGTCCGCCGACCGCACGGCCGCCGGTACGTTCGAGGTGGCGCTGCGTCACAACGACGAGTCCGGCCAGAGCCAGTGCCTCCCGGTCGACGCGGTGGTGTGGGCGACCGGCTTCCGTCCCGCCCCCAAGAAGTTCCTCGATCCCTTGAAGGACCGCATCGAGACCGAGAACGGCGAGGTCCGCGTCGACGAGGACTTCGCGGTCTCCTGGGACGGCCCGCCGGACCGGAAGATCTTCGTGCAGAACGCGGTGCGCGGCCAGCGCGGCCTGCCCGACGTGAACCTGAGCCTGAACGCCTGGCGGGCCCAGCGCATCGCCAACCGCCTGCGCGGCTGCAGCGCTCCCGACATGGCGATGTCGTTCATCGACTGGTCGGCCAAGAGCGGACGGGGCACGCAGTGGACCGCGTAGACCTCGCCATCGTCGGCGGCGGGGTCATCGGCGCGCTCATCGCCCGCGAAGCGGTCGCGGCGTTCCCCGACGTGACCGTCGCCGTCCTGGAACGCGGCCTGATCGGCCAGGGCGCCTCCAGCCGCTCGGCCGGTGTTCACTTCCCGCGCGGTGCGACCGAGCGCGTCAGGTCCATGTCCGAGCACTCCCAGCGGGTCTGGGAGCGCCTGGCCGCCGAACTCGGCCTGCCGATACGCACGGTGGATGCGACGGTCGTCGCGTCCGGCGACTTCGACGCGGTTTCCGCCACCTACCTGGGACTCGGTGACGAGACCGCGCCGGCCCGCGGCTGGGCGGTCCCGCCGGGCGCCCGGGCTTGGGACCTGGACGGGTGCAACTACGCCGACGTCCAGGCGGTCGCCGAGCGCGTCCTGTCCGGGCTGCGCCATCAGGTGACCGTTCTGGAGGGGACCGAGGTCACGGAACTCTCCTCCGACGGCGCGTACCACCGCCTCACCCTCGGCACGGGGCAGGAGGTGCTCGCCCGCCGGGTCGTCCTGGCCCCCGGTCCGTGGATCGCGCACCCCGCCTGGGCCGATCTCGTCGCTCCGCTCGGGCTGCGCGTCAAGAAGGTCGTCGCTGCCCATCTCGCATGGTCTCCCGCACCCGGCGATCCACTCACGGTCTTCCACGACGAGGACGCCTTCCTCCTGCCGCTCCACGAGCGCGGCCACTACCTGTTCAGCTACACCAGCAACCGCTGGGACGTCTCCCCCGGTGACGTCGACCTCGTCCTGGAGCCGTCGGACCTCGACGACGCCCGGGAGGTCCTGAGCCGCTTCGCGCCCGGCCTGGTGGCCCGGTGCACCTCGGGCCGGGTGTTCTGCGACGCGTACAGCCCCCACCGCGAACCCGTCGTCGCCGAGCTGCTGCCCGGCCTGGTCTTCGCCGGAGCCGCGAACGGCTCCGGCTACCGCCTGGCCCCGGCCATCGCCGCCGAGACCGTCGCCGCCCTGGACTTCCCCCCGACGGGAACCATCTCTCAGCTACTACAGAGGCAGTCATGATCCTCAACCACTACAGCGAATCCGAACTGTCCGAAGAGTTCGGCATCGAGATGTCCCCGGTCGAGGGTCTCGGTGTCGGTGCCGGCTGGGGCCGTGTCACCCCCGGTGCCTCCTCGCACGCCGACCGGCACGACGAGACGGAGTTCTTCGTCATCGTCGCCGGTACGGGCGAGTTGACCGTGGAGGGCCGCAACTACCCGGTCCGATCGGGCACCGTGGTGCTCTTCGAGCCGTTCGAGTCGCACATCATCACCAACACCGGTGAGACGGACCTGGTCTTCTTGACCCAGTACTGGCGTGACTCGGCCCGCACCCGGGCATCGGCGACGTCGCGCGTCCGCGCGAACCACACCGACCGTCCCCAGTTCGTGTTCTCCACGCCGCCGACCCCGAACGGCGACCTGCATCTCGGTCACCTCTCCGGCCCCTACCTCGGCGCCGACGTCTACGTCCGCTACCAGCGGCTCATCGGCAACCAGGCATGGCACCTGACCGGCAGTGACGACTTCCAGAGCTACGTCACGGCCGTCGCCGCCCGCCAGGACTCCACGTCCGCCGAGGTCGCCGCGCACTTCTCGGCCGAGATCGCCGCGACGCTCAAGGCCATGGACATCAGCGTCGACGAGTACTACGTCACGAGCACGGACGACGGCTACCGCGAGGGCCTGCAGCGCTACTTCACCCGGCTCGTCGACTCCGGGCACGTCAGTCCCAAGGCGACGCCCGCCCTGCTCGACGCCGAGACCGGCGACTACCTCTACGAGGTCAACGTCGGCGGCACCTGCCCCGGTTGCTCGCACGGCGCGGGCGGCAACATCTGCGAGGAGTGCGGCGAGCCCAACCTCGTCGCCGACCTCGTCGACCCGACCTCACGCCTGAGCGATGCCGCGCCGAAGACCGCCGAAGTCGAGCGCTACACCCTGCCGTTGCACGAGTTCGCGGACGCCGTGGCCGACCACCACAAGCTGGGCCGGGTCCCGGTTCGGCTGCGCGAACTGGCCGAGAGGGTCTTCGCCCGCACGACGTTCGACCTGCCGGTCTCGCACCCCTCCGACTGGGGCGTGCGGCCTGCCGAGGACGACCTGGACGGACAGGTCATCTGGGTCTGGCCGGAGATGAGCCACGGCTTCCTGCACGGCATCGAGCGACTCGGCGCCGGGATGGGGCAGCAGTGGTCGAAGGAGGAGCCTTCCAAGGACTGGAAGATCGTCCATTTCTTCGGGTACGACAACAGCTTCTACCACGCGATCCTCTACCCGGTCCTGTACGGGCTCGCCCACCCCGAGTGGAACCCGGACATCGACTACCACGTCAACGAGTTCTATCTGCTGGAGGGGCGCAAGTTCTCCACCAGCCGGCGGCACGCGATCTGGGGCAAGGAGATCCTCACGCCCGACACCGTCGATGCGGTGCGCTATTACCTCTCCCGCACCCGGCCCGAGGGCGAGCGCACCGACTTCCGTCGTGCCGAGTTCGACAGCGCCTGCGCGGACACCCTCGTCGGCGAGTGGCAGGAGTGGCTCACCGGCCTCGGCGAGCGCGTCGAGAAGCACTTCGACGGCCTGGCCCCCGACGCGGGCACCTGGACGACCGAGCACACCGCGTTCCTGGCCCGCCTGTCGATACGGCTCGACGAGGTCACCGCCGGCCTCAACCCGGAGGGGTTCTCGCTGACGGCCGCCGCGGCCGCGCTCGACGCCATCGTCACCGACGTCCGCGCCTTCTCCCGTCAGCAGGCGGCCCTGGTGCACAACGGCCGGTGGAGCTCCGAGGCCCGTACCGCCCTCTCGCTCGAACTGGCCGCGGCCCGCCTGCTCGCCACCACCTCGGCGCCGCTGATGCCGCGCTTCTCGGCCAAGCTCGCCGCCGCCCTCGGCATCCCGGCCGTCGACGCCTGGCCCGACGCGGTCGACCTGGTCGAGCCCGGCAGCCGCTGCACCCTCGCGGGCACCCGCTTCTTCGGCGCCGGCGAGCAGCGATGACCGCATCGATCATCAACCGCATCATCGCCGGGCGTCCCGCGCACGACGGCTCCCTCACCGTCACCGGCCTCGGCCACCGCACCACGTTGCCGCTGGCCGAGTTCTACGACCGGGCCCGGGCCGTCGCCGCGGCGCTGGGGCGCCGGGGCATCGGCGCGGGCGACCGGATCGGCATCCTCTCGGCCAATCGGCTCGAATGGGTGCTGCTCGACGTCGCCGCCCTCATGCTCAAGGCGCAGACCGCCGGCTTCGAGCCCGGCAAGTTCAGCCCCGACGCCGCACTGGTCGAGCGCTACGGCCTCGACGCCCTCTACACCGACGTACGGCTGACCGACGACGCTCCGTCCCGGGTCGTGCCGATCTCGGCCGTCGCCGACTACGCCGTGGAGGCCGCCGACGGGTTCGAGCCGGGGCAGTGGGCCGCGACGGAGTGCACGACGGTCAAGTTCACGTCCGGATCCACCGGTGTTCCCAAGGGTCTCGAGGCCACCGTCGGCAGCATCGACTCCTCGCTGCACGCCGTACAGAGCCTGTTCGAGCACAAGCCGGGCGACGACATCCTGACGTTCCTGCCGCTCTCGCTCCTCCAGCAGCGCTACTGGCTGTATTCGGCGCTCCATTGGGGCCACGACATCACGATCACGACGTACCAGTCCGTCTTCGCCGTGCTGCCGTCCGTCCGTCCCACCGTCGTCATGGGCGTCCCCGCCTTCTTCGACACGGCCAAGCGGCACATGGAAGGCATCGTCGCCGGGGGCGTCGAACCGGCCAAGGCCGCCGCCGAACTCTTCGGCGACCGCATCCGCTACCTGTGGACGGGCTCGGCCCCCGCCGACCCCGCGACGCTCAGGTTCTACGGTGAGGCCGGTCTCGCGCTCTTCGAGGGCTACGGCCTCAACGAGACCTGCATCGCCACCAAGAACCACCCCGGTGCCCACCGCGAGGGCAGCGTCGGCCGGGCGCTGCCCGGTAAAGAGATCGTCATCGACGACGAGGGCGTGGTCTGCGTCCGCAGCGACCATCCGGTCAACACCGCGTACACGTACGCCGTTGCGGGCGACAGCGAGCGCATGTTCCGCCCGGGCGGCATCGTGCGCACCGGGGATCTCGGCCGCCTCGACGAGGACGGATTCCTCTACATCCTCGGCCGCGGCGACGACGTCATCGTCCTCGACAACGCCAAGAAGATCATCGTCAGGCCGATCGAGACGCGTTTCCGCGACACCGGCGCGGTGGCCGAATGCGTCGTGTACTGCCCTAGCCCGGCCGGACTGGTCGCCGTCGTCTCCCCCCACCCGGGACCGGTCGACACGGCCGCGATCGGCGAGGCCCTGGCCGCGGTCAATGCCGCGTCGGAGCGCGACGAGCGGATCATCCGCGTGATCGTCGCCGACGAGCCGTTCACCGTCGAGGCCGGGCTCCTCACGTCGCAGTTCAAACCGATCCGCAAGCGCATCGCGGACCGCTACAGAGACCGGATCGACAACCCGAAGGCAGGCATCCATGTCCACTGACCTCGACACGCTGGCCCGCACGAAACTCTCCCAGGTGCTGCGCGACCATCCGGACCCCGCGAGCTTCGACCTCGGCGAGAACCTGGTGGAGACGTACGGAATCACCTCGCTCAACAAGGTCCTGTTCCTGACCTCCCTGTGCAAGGCCGCCGATGTCGGTCTCGACAACTTCACCGAGGACGACCTGGCCGGGATGCGCACCCTCGGCAATGTCGTCGACGCCCTCCGCCCCCATGCCCCTCTGAAGGGATGAGTTCCTTGACCCACACCACCTGGAGCCGGCACGCCTCCGCGCTCCTCGAGAACGAGCACGTCGAACTTCACCCGATCTCGGAGGAGGACCGTGAACCCCTGCGAAAGATCGCTTACGACGACCGGATCTGGACGTACTTCGTTTCCCGTGTCGAGGGCGACGCTGATTTTGAACAGTTTTTCGACGCCATGCTCGCTGACCAGGCCAGCGGCAAGCGCGCGGTCTACATCATCGTCGACAAGGGCACAGGACAGGTCGCCGGAAGCTCCAGCTACGGCAACCTGAGCGAAGCCGACCGGCGACTGGAAATCGGCTGGTCCTGGCTCGGCGTCGACTTCCAGGGCAGGGGCATCAACCGCTGGGCCAAGTACCTGCTGCTCCAGCACGCGTTCGACGTCCTGGGCGCCGAGCGCGTCGAGTTCAAGACCGACGTCCTCAACCTCCAGGCCCGCGCCGGACTGCGCAAGATCGGTGCGTACGAGGAAGGCGTCATGCGCAGCTTCAACCCGATGCCCGAGGGACGCAGGCGCGACGCGATCTACTACTCGGTGCTCCGCGCCGAATGGCCCTCGGTCGAGGAGCAGCTCCGCGGCGTCGGCAGGGCGGTCAACCCGTGCGCGTGACCGACGCGCCGCTGCTGGAGCTGTCCGGCTCGCCGCACGCCCGTGGCCTCGGCCACGGGCGCGCGCTGGCCGGGCGGCTCCGCGGCTTTCTCGACGACTCGCTCGCCCGCCTCGGCCACCTCACCGGCCGACCGGCCGACCTCGACGCGCTGCGGCCCGAGATCGCAGCCCACCGTGTGGTGATCGCCGAAGCGCTGCCGGACCTTGCCGCCGAGATCGACGGCCTCGCGGCCGGCGCCGGGATCGACCGCGACGAGGCCTGGCTGCTGCAGTTGCGCCGCGAGCTGATCGGCTACAGCCGAGTCACCGCAGGGGACTGCACCACGTACGCCTCGGTCGGTGTCGAGCCGGTGCTCGCCCAGACGGTCGACCTGAACGGCAACCTCGACGACCAGATCGCCGTGCTGTCGGTCTCCGGGCCGCGGCACCGCTCCCTGGTGCTCAGCTTCGCCGGTCTCCTCGGCTACCTCGGTGTCAACGACGCCGGGATCGCCGTGGGCATCAACCTCGTCCTCGGCGGTGAATGGCAGCCGGGCGTGCCGCCGTACCTGGCGATCCGGCACGTCCTCGACACCGCCGACACGGTCGAGCAGGCCGTCGAGATCCTCCGGGAGCTGCCGCTGGCCAGCTCGCGGGCGTTCACGATCTGCGGCGTGGACCGGACCGTGTGCGTCGAGGCGACGGTCGCGCGGCAACGCGTCCTCGAAGGCGACGAACTGGTTCACACGAACCACTTCCTGGACGCCGAGCTCGCCGAGCAGGACGAGATCAACGTCTTCGCCAAGAACTCCTCCAAGCGGCGCCTTCAGACGGTCCTTGACGCGGGCATCCCGAAGGCCGGCGACACCGAGAACCATCACCGGCTCCTCGCGACGCCCCCGATCCTGGTGCCGGACAACGGCGACATCCGGCGCGAGCGCACCGTCGCGGCGGTGATCCTGCGCCCGGACGTGGGCGAGATGCGGCTGTGGCCGGGCGACCCGTCGACCGTGCCGGCGCAAGTGCACCGCCTGCGGTAGAAGTCGGTGCCACCCAAACGAATCCGGCCCCGAGACCATGGACATGGTCTCGGGGCCGAATGCTCGGTGCGGCTCAGCGCCCGATGAGGTGCTGCTGGTCCTGCGGCCGCAGGCGCAGGCTGTGCTGGCCGCCGTCCACGGCGAGCATCATGCCGACGGAGGCGCTCGACAGCGGGCTCGCCAGGTAGGCGATCGCGCCCGCCACCTCGTCGGCCGTCACCAGACGGCCCGGCGCGAGGAACTTGAGCAGCGACTCCCGGGCGGCCTCCGGGTCCGCCGTCCCCTGGAGCTGGTTCTCCACCCACGGGGTGTCCGCCGTGCCGGGCGCGACACAGTTGACGCGGATTCCCTCGCGGGCGTGGTCCGCCGCCATGGCCAGGGTCAGCGAGTACACGGCGCCCTTGCTGGCCGAGTACAGCGTGCGCGTCTGGTGTCCGGCCCACGCCACGATCGAGCACGTGTTGACGATCGCCGCGGCGGGCGAGCGGCGCAGGTGCGGCAGGGCGTACCGGGCGACCCTGACCATGCCGACCACGTTGACGTTCAGGACGTTCAGCCACTCCTCGGAGCTGTTCGTGGCGACATCGCCGACCGCCGGTATGCCGGCGTTGTTCACCACGATGTCGAGGCGGCCGAACCGCTCGATCACGGCCTCCACCGCCGCCTCGACCTGGGCGTCGTCGCCGACGTCGGCCTGGACGCCGAAGACGTCGTCCGGCAGGCCCTCCGTTTTGAGATCGAGGACGGCGACCTTCGCGCCCCTGCTGGTCAGCAGTTTCGCCGTGGCCAGACCGATTCCCTGGGCGCCACCCGTAACGATGGCCACGAGTCCTTCGAAGTCACTCACTGGTTCTCTCCTGTCACATGTCGAACTATCAGGAATGCGCGGCGGCCACCACGTCGTCCGGGCGGCGCAAGGGCAGGCCGAGGAGGACGCTATGGCGGCGGCGATTCCCCGGCATCCGCGGCAAGTTCATTGGAGGGAGGCATCGCGTTGACCCATTCCCGCCGCGGCTCATCGCCTCGCTTACCCCGGTGCGGTCCGGGCCTGTGCCACTCTCGATGTTGGTTCGGATTTTCTTGATGTAGTCCTGGGAGCTGAGGGATTTTTCATGCCGCTTGATCCGCTCTACGCGGGAATCAGGGACTATCGGGTCGCCACCGGATTCACGCCGCTGTACACGATGTCGGTGGACCGGGCCCGAATAGCGGATCGGGAGACCGAAGCCGAGATCTGGGATTGGGTGAAAGAACCCGAAGAGGTATCCGACTTCGACATCGACGGTCCGGCGGGTCCGCTGACGCTGCGGGTGTACCGCCCGCATCGCGAGAACGACGGCCCGCTCCCCGTGGTGGTCTACTTCTTCGGCGGCGGCTGGGTCGTCGGCTCCCTGGACACGTCCGAGGCGATCTGCCGCGCGGTGGCCAGCCTGACGCCCTGTGTGGTCGTGTCCGTCGGCTACCGGCTCGCGCCCGAGGACCCGTTCCCGGCCGCCATCGACGACTGCTACGCCGCCGTGCGGTGGGTGGGGGAGCACGCGGCCGAACTCGGCGCCGACCCCGCCCGCATGGCCGTCGCCGGAGACAGCTCCGGCGGCAATCTCGCCGCGGTCATGGCCCTGATGGCCCGGGACAAGGGCGGGCCGAAGCTCTCCGCCCAGGTGCTCGTCTATCCGCCGACGCGCAATGACGCCACGACGCGGTCCATGAGGGACCACGTCGATCCGATGTTCTTCAACGCGAAGTCGTCGGCCTGGTTCTGGGAGCACTACCTCGCCGATCCCGCCGACGGCGAATCGCCGTATGCCTCACCGGCCAAGGCGGCCGACCACAGCGGACTTCCGCCGACTCTGCTGCTGACCGCCGAGTACTGCCCGCTGTACGACGAGGGCGAGGAATACGCGAGGATGCTCTCCAGCGCGGATGTGCCGGTGGAGTTCCACCCGCACAAGGATCTTCCGCACGGCTTTCTCCAGCTTTCGGCCGTGCTCGAGACGTCCAGGAACGCGATGCGTCTGATCGCCGACTTCCTCCACAGGCGGCTGGGCTGACATGAAGACGACGGAAATCCGGCGCGTGATGCTGCGCGCGCCCAGGTACGTGCTCGGCGAGGTCGCGACAGATCACTCCGATATCAAGGGGTTCGCCGAATTCGTGGACAGTCGGCGCATGCTGCCCGATGCCGAGATGTGGGGCTGGGGCGCCGTGCGCCGTACGGAACTCGACACGGCCACGCTCGCCGTACGGGCCGGCCGGCAGACCCTCGACGCGGCGGGCGTCGCGCCGGACGAGATCGATGCGCTCGTGCTGTGCTCCACCACGTTCCCCAGTGAGGTCGGGGAGCACGGTGACCTGATCGCCACGGTCCTGCGCGGCCTCGAACTCAGCGACGTTCCGGTCACCGGGATCACCCTGAACCGGTGCGCGACCCTGCTCACCGGTCTGCAGACGGCCGCCACGATGGTCGCCGCGGGCCGGCACCGGACCGTGCTGGTGATCACCACCGACGCGGTGCCCGACGAGTCCGCGCGGCTGGCCGACTTCGCCCTGTTCAGCGACGGCGCGGCCGCCTGCCTGGTCTCGCAGCGGGTGGACGGCGCTCCCGAGTCCTACGAGTGGGTCGCCGACGCGCACGCCCAGGACCCGGCCTCCATGCTCCGGGGCACCGAGATCAGCGCCGACTTGGCCAAGACGGCCAACCAGCGGCTGCTCGCCGAGTCCGGCATCCGCGTCGAGGAGATCGACGGCCTGCTGCACAACAACGTCTTTCTGCCGATCGTGCTGATGAAGGAGATCCAGGCCGGGTTCCACCCGTCCCAGCTGGACACCTCGAACATCACCAGGGTCGGACACTGCTTCGCCGCGGACCCGCTGATCAACCTCGTCGACCGGCAGTCGTCCGGGCGCGTCCGCCCGGACGGGCTCTACCTGCTGGCGTCGAGCGTGTCGGGGCTGCGGATGTGCGTCCTGCTGAGGGCCGTATGAGCGGCCCTCGCCTCCAGTCACCCAACGAAGGAGTCACCGAAGTGCACAAGACCGTCAGCGCCGAGCCCACCACTTTGTCGTGGCTGCAGACCACGGTCCGGGAGGTGCTGCAGCTGGCCGAGTCCGAGGAGGTCGCTGCGCGGACCCTGCGCGAACTCAACGCGACCTCGCTGCAGACGGTCGGCGTGCAGTACCGCATCCTCCGGGACCGCTCGGTCCAGGTGGAGATGAGCGATTTGATCGGCGACGCGAGCATCGCGGAGCTCGCCGCGCTGATCGACGGACGCATGCAGAGCGCCGCGTAGACACACGGCTGATGACAGCTTGATGCCGCCCCCGTCGAACGACGGGGGCGGCATCAAGCTGTGCGGCGTCACCCGCGTAAGCGAAAGCGTGTACACGGACACAGAAGGGTCAACGCGATGCGTCCTCGCACATGAACTTGACGCGGACGCGCAGTGCTCGAATGCGCACTAATATCGCATTTGAGTTTTCGCCATTCGATGGATTCGCCGTACTGCTGCATGCGACATGACCCCACCCTGATCGAGGCGTAGGAACGGATTATGACCAGTACACTCGCCGTGGCAATCATTGGTGCCGGCCCGCGCGGGACCTCTCTTCTCGAGCGTCTCATCGCCAACGCCGCCGAGTGTGCGCCGAACCGGACGATCGCCGTCCACGTCATCGATCCTTACCCACCAGGGGGCGGCCGCATCTGGCGGTCCCAGCAGTCACCGCTGCTGTGGATGAACACCACGGCCGGCAGCTGCACCATGTTCACCGACGAGACCGTCGAATGCGAAGGCCCGATCGTCCCCGGTCCCACGCTCAGCGAATGGGCCCAGGAGCTGGCGACGGGTAGCCTGTCGTCGCCCTCGGAATTCCGGCCCGTTCCCTCCACGCCGACCGAGGCGAGGAGGATGCACGACGGCTGGTTCACTACGCGTCAGACGCAGAGCGACTATCTGTCGTGGGTGTTCTGGAAGTTGGCCAAGAACGGCATGCCTCAGGTGCAGGTCCATTCGCACGTAGGCCGGGCCGTCGACGTGTACGACCTTCCTTTCGGCCGGCAGCGCGTTGTCATGGCGGACGACCTTCCCCCGCTGGACGTCGACATCGTACTGTTGGCGCAAGGCAACGCCGATGTCGAGCCGACCGCGGAAGAGGTGCGTCTGACGGAATACGCGGCCGCCCATGACCTGTGTTATCTGCCGGCGGGATCGATCGCAGATCATTTCTTTGACCGGATACCCGCCGGCGAACCGGTGATCGTGCGTGGGCTTGGATTGTGTTTCATCGACACCGCCGTGCTGCTCACCTCCGGACGGGGTGGCACATTTCATCGTGATGACTCAGGTGAGCTGCAGTACGAGCCGTCCGGTAATGAACCCGTCCTCTTCGTGGGCTCGCGGCGCGGGGTGCCGTACTGGTCGAAGACGCACTACAGCCTGCCCGGATCACCACCGGAATCGTTCGGTCACCTCAACGCCGAGGCCGTGGCCGCCCTCGGTGACCGCCCGCTGGACTTCGCCATGGACATCTGGCCGTTGATGGCCCGCGAAGTCACCCACGCGGGCTATCGCGAGCTTGCCGAATCACACCCGGAGCTCCTTGACGTCGACGCCCGTCAGTTTATCGACCGCCTCGATGCCCTTGATTGGGACGGACCGGAACTCAAGGAGCTGGTCGATCAGGCAGTGCGGTTCGACGTGGACCGGATCGATCTGGAGGAAACAGCCCATCCGCTGGCCGGTCGCCGCTTCCCCGATCTGGATGCCCTGCGAAACTGGATGATCGATTACATCGATACAGGGGTTCGACGCGGGCGCGATCCTCGTTACAGTGCCGACCTGGCGATGGTGCACGGTCTCGTCTCCGCCTTCTCCAGGCTGGTCGCACTCATCGACGAGAAGAGAATCTCTCCCACGTCATGGGAGCGAGATCTTCCCGCGTTTCTTGACTTCTGTCGATTTCGCACCAGTGGGCCGCCTGGACCGCGGCTGGAGGAACTCCTCGCCCTGACCCGTGCGGGTATCGTCAGATTCCTCGGTTCGGAGATGGCGGTGGCCGCCCGCGAGGGTCTCTTCCATGCGCGGTCAGGCAACGTGGACGAATCGATCACAGCCCGATTCCTCGTCGAGGCCCGGCTCCCGGAGCGGACAATGCTTCGCGTGAGTGACCCGTTGCTGCGCAAGCTGGTCCAGCGCAACGAGATCAGAGAAGAGACCCAATCGCCCCCCGACGGCGGCGACCGGTATCCCACTGGGGTCATCGATACCGCGGGTCTCATCGATACCGATTCTCTTAATCGCCTCAAGCGTGCTGACGGCACCCCCCACGAGAGTCGCTTCGGGGTAGGAGCCATGTTTTCGGGAAGTGTGGCATCCGGCCGGTTCCCGTCTCCGCGGAGCAATGATGAATTCTTCCGGCAGAACGACACGATCGCCCGTGCTGCGCTCCACGAACTCTGTCGGCGCGAGCTGATCGGCGTAAGCGAAGTGTGCAGGAGCGGCGAGGACAGGTAAGCGTCACGTGTCCTCGCACATGAACGTGCCGTGGATACGCGCAGCGACGGAATGGAAGTACCGTCTCGATACCTAGAGCGCTGTCGCAAACCAACCAGGATCTCTCGAATGCGAGAAATTGGTTTCGGTTGCCGAATGCCATCGCTTTTGATCGTCAGCTGATCGAGAGCGATGGCCTCTGTGAAGGAGTCATACGTGGTGCAGTCCGAGTCTCATGTTTCCGGCGACGATACCGCCATCATGTCGGCCTCGCCATTTTCCCTCGTGGAAGACGTCTCCTCTTACGCCGCTGCCGTTGACGAGTTCCTGGCGGATGCGACCAGCGCGAAAGTCCCGGTCTGGACCGACGGGCGAGCCGATCTCGCGGCTTCCGCCGAATGCGCAGCCGACGTGTACGGGAACGTGCGCCGGCCGTCCGCCTGTTCGTACGGTGTCGTGCTGGAGCCCGAAGCCCTGCCTGCCGGTCTTCTCGCACTCATCGATCCCTTCGCCGACATATGGCTCGACAAGGGAGAGCTCGGAGCCGGCTTGCTCGACACGCTCTTCCCGCAGGAGCCGCAGACCGAGTACCGAAAGCGGGAGGCCGGTGAGGACGGCGACCGCGTCGAAGTGCACTCCCTGCTGATCGCCGGTCTCTACGAGCACCTCACGGTGGACACCATCTGGCCGTTGGTGCGCGCCGCCGAACGCCGGCCCGATGTGCGTCTGAGGATCCTCACCGGCCGGGATGCGGCTTCCCTGGCCTGGTTCACGGCCAAGCAGTACGTTCGTCCGGCCCCGGACGTACGGGAAATCGGCATGTTCACCTCCGTCGACAGCGGACTTGCGCGCAGCGGCATCCACCTGCTCGACGAGCAGGACATGAAGACCGCGGACGTCAGGTCCGAGATCCTCGGCACCCGCTGGAGCCGCCTCCTCTTGCAGGGCCACGGCAAGGACGACTCACTCAATCTCGCCGACTACACCATCTGCGGCCTGAACTCGGTCGTTCCCCGCAAGGAGAACGTCATCGGCCCCATCTGCGCCTACGCCACCGAGCCCACCTGCTACAAACCCGTGGACAAGCTGATCCAGCTGCGTGACATCCGCGCGGCCGAGGTCGTCTTGAGCTCCTGCAACAACGGCCCTTTCGCCGACGCGGCCATCTACGACCCCAAGTACCAACTGATGCTCAACGCGATCGACGGCACCGCCAGGGACGTCGTGGCCGCGATCACGGCACACGAGGCCGGGCACGCCGAGAACCTTTCCTGGATGGAGACCGTCCTCGCGCACGGTTCCTCCGCCGCGGCCTTCAACTCCAGCATCCGCACCGCGGGCCCCTCTCCCGCTTACGTCCACTTCGGCATGGGCGACGAGGAAGAGGGCACCACGCCGGAGCCGCCGTCGTTCGTGCCGGAACCGCTGCTGCTGACCACCTCCGCCCGCCTCACCGCCTATCTGGCGGGCGGACTCCTGCGACTCAACAACCCCCTGCGATCAGGCCTCGAGAACCTGGCCACCAGGGTCGACAACCAGGTCGCCCGGCAGTCCCAAGCGGTTCGTGACCCGGCCGAGACGACCCGCAGCCTCCTCAACGACCTGCAGTCGCTGGACCTCGCCATCGCCGACCAGTTCGTGAGCGATCCGGACAACGAACTCAGCACCTCCTTCGCCCACTTCGGAGAGCGCAGCCGTGTCGACTCCTCTTCGCTCGCGAACGTGCGCTGCCAGTGCGGGCGACCTGCCGAGCGCTACGTTCGACGTGCCCTGGTACCCACCGCACTCGACACCGAAGGTGTCATCTGCACGCGCTGCGGCGACGTGGCCCTCCGTCTGCCCGGCGCACCGTCACTGCTGATCCACGCCGAGGAAGATCTTCTCCAAGGGAGCGTCCAGCAAGTGCGGGTGGTGGTGCGCGATGCCCGCCCGGGCACGATCCACCTCGGCCTTTTCGTCGCCAAATACGGGCGGGAATACTGCACGGTCGCACCGGGTCTGCAAAAGGTCGAAATCGGCCCGGACGGAGACGGAGAGACCGAGTTCACCCTGGACGTGGTCCCTTACGCGGCCCCCATGGCCTATTACATGACGGCATACGCCATCCAGGACCTCGCCGTAACGCTCGCTCGGCGCCCGTATGGCGTCTTCCCCACCCCCGAAGGAAGCGAGTAACCCCGGCCTGTGCCCGGTCGATGTGTTCATCTCCGTAGTGCCGGGACGCGTTGGCGGTCGGTTTGTCTGAGGCACTCACCGTAAGCAACCTTTCCTGAAGTGTGAGACACCATGGCGAATTACCCTCCGTCCGACACCGAGATCCCCAGCGACCCCGATTCCTCCCCGGAAACATCGTCCGGAGAGAACCGGATCATCGCCGCCGTGCGGAGCAGAACCATGCGCGCCCCGCTGTTCTGGAGCGTCATCGGGCGATTTCCCTTCTACCTGGTCGGCCTCGCCCTGGTGGTCTTCACCACCTCGAACGACCTCGGCTACCTCTCAGCCGGCCTGTTCCTGGGCGCGTACAGCCTGGGCACCGCGCTGTTCGCGCCGCTCGTCGCCCGCCGCGTCGACAGGTACGGGCAGACGATCGTGCTGATCGTGACCGGTGTCGTGTACCCGGTGTCGCTGATCGGCTTCGTCGCCTTCGAATCCGGGTCGCTGGCCTCGCAGTTGGTGTGCGTGGCCATCGCGGGCGCCACGGTTCCGCCGATCAGCGGCTGCATCCGCTCCCTGTGGCGCGCGACAGACGGGATGGAGCCGGCGGGCATCTCTCTCGAGACGGTGCTGTTCAACGTCTTTCTCATAGGCGGGCCCCTCCTGCTCAGCGTCGTGCTGCTCCTGGGCAGCCCGGGCACGGCCATCGTCCTCGGCGGCCTGCTCGCCTCCGCAGGCGCCATCGGGTTCGCGACGACCCGGGCTTCGCGCACCATGCCCGCTACCCCGAGCGAGCGTGACCCCCTCGGCGCTCTCCGCTCGACGGGTCTGCTCCTGGTGCTGGCCCTGGTTGCCTGTACGGCCATCAGGACGGGGATCTACAACGTCGCGCTGCCCGCCTTCGCCGACGCTCACGGCTCGGCCAGCGGCGTCGGCCTGTTCTATGCGGCGTGGGGAGTCGGCGGGATCCTCGGCGGACTCTGGTACGGAAGCCGCCGTCGGCTCTGGTCCGTCCAGTTCTCACTCAGGGTGGGTCTGCTGGTCGTCACCGCGGGCGCCTTCCTGCCCGTACTCGTCTGGGACAACTGGTCGATGGGCTTGGTCCTCGTCGTCCTCGGCTCGTTCGAGGCGCCCATGACGGTGATCTTGTTCGAGATCATTTCGCGGACCGCACGCGCGACCCATGTCACCGAGGCGTTCACCTGGTCCTCCACGATCAGTCTCGGCGGCTCCGCGCTCGGCGCACAGTTCGGCGGCCTGCTCATCAGTTCCCCCGGCACCCAAACGGCCTTCCTCTGCGCGTTCGCCGTCATGCTGGTCGCCGTCGCGATCGCCTTCGCAACACGCCACCGGCTCGCGAAGGCCCTCTGACCTCGGGCGTTCCGTCACCCGCTCCTCGTGTGCCGGCCGCGTTCGTCGATGCTGAGGAGATCGAGCGGAAGCCCCAGGACTCACCCACCGTGACCTGGGGCTTTTGCGAGCAGTGGCAGGGGCGCTCACCATCGCTGAAGACGGGAAGCAGCCTCGCGCAGGACGTCCTCCCGCTTGCAGAAGGCGAAGCGGACCTGGCTGCGGCCGGCCTCCGGGTCGTCGTAGAAGACCGCGTTGGGGACGGCGACCACACCGCATCGCTCCGGCAGGCTCCGGCAGAAGGACAGGCCGTCCTTCTCGCCGAGGGCGGCGATGTCGGTGGTGACGAAGTACGTGCCCTGGGGGCGGAAGACCTCGAAGCCCGCCGCCGTCAGCCCGTCGGCGAGGATGCCGCGCTTGGCGCGCAGGTCCTCGCGGAAGCCGGTGAAGTAGTCGTCCGAGAGGCGCAGTGCCTCCGCGACCGCGTACTGGAACGGACCCGACGACACGTACGTCAGGAACTGCTTGGCCGTGCGGATGGCCGTGACCAGCGGTGCGGACGCGGTGACCCAGCCGACTTTCCAACCCGTGAAGGAGAAGGTCTTCCCGGCGGAGGAGATCGAGACGGTGCGGTCGCGCATCCCCGGCAGGGAGATGAGCGGGATGTGCTCGCCCTCGAAGACCAGGTGCTCGTACACCTCGTCGGTCACCACGATCAGGTCTCGTTCGACCGCCAGCTCGGCGATCGCCATCAGCTCCTCCCGGTTCAGCACCATGCCCGTCGGGTTGTGCGGGGAATTGAGCAGGAGCAGGCGGGTGCGGTCGGTCACCGCGTCCCGGAGCGCGTCGAGGTCCGGGCGGAAGTCGGGGGCGCGGAGGGTCAGGGGCACGCGGGTGGCGCCGGCCATGCTGATGCAGGCCGCGTACGAGTCGTAGTACGGCTCGAAGGCGATGACCTCGTCGCCCGGCTCCAGCAGCGCGAGCATCGTGGCGGCGATCGCCTCGGTCGCGCCGGCCGTGACCAGGACCTCCGTGTCGGGGTCGAAGGCCAGGCCGTAGAAGCGCTGCTGGTGGTCGGCGACGGCCGTGCGCAGTTCGGGGATGCCGGGGCCGGGCGGGTACTGGTTGCCGCGGCCGTCGCGCAGGGCCCGGACCGCTGCCTCCCGGACGGCTTCGGGACCGTCGGTGTCGGGGAAGCCTTGGCCAAGGTTGATGGCCCCCGTCTTCACCGCCAGTGCCGACATCTCCGCGAAGATCGTCGTGCCGAAGCCGTCCAGCCTGCGGTTCAGCAGTGGCCTGTCGCCCATGTCCCCACCATCTCTCTTCGCGCCTGATGCCGATCGTCTGCGGCCATCCTGTCGGAGGCAAGAGGGCGTGATCATGCGCAGGAGGAAATGGACAGGCGACGAAGGCTTGAATCAGTCGGCCTTCCGGCCCGTGGGCGGGGTGGAATCGGGGGCGCGCAGGGTCAGCGGCACCCGGACGGCCCAGGCCGTTGCGATGCGGGCGGCGGAGGAGGTAGAGCGCTGCTGGTGGCGCTCATGGGCGCCGTCCCGCGGGGAAGCTCTGGACTTGCTCAAGTGTGCTTTGGGCCGCGTACGGCGCGGGCATCCCCCCAGCACGCGGGACGAAGGGGATCCCGCACCCCGGGGAACCGGGGGAGCAGAGAGGGGTCGGGGGATGATCCTCGGAATAGTGATCTTCGTGGTGGTGGCCGTGGTGGTCGTCGCGCTGGTGGTCAAGGCCAGCCGCGCCGGTGGCTGGAGCAGCAGTGGCAGCGGCAGTGGCAGCAGTAGCGGTAGCAGCAGCAGTGGGGGCTGGTGGTCCGGTGGCGACTCGGGGGGCTCCTCCTCGTGCGGCTCCTCGTCGTCCTCGTGCAGCTCCTCGTCGTCCTCCTGCGGCGGCGGCGGAGGATGCGGTTCCAGCTGACACGGGGCAGCATGGATCCATGGCTTCCGCCGTCGGACCACCTTCCTACCGCGTCCCGCATGCGTGAGGCGCCCGCCGGGCACAACTTCCGTCGGGCGTCTTCTTGTTCGGACGTCACGGCCGCGCATTACGGCGTACGGGCGGCATGTTGCTGAACACGTGAACTGTGTTGCCCCCGAGGGGATGTAAACCCCTGCAACTTGGGTAAAAACGCTGTGAGTGCCGTGCCTTTCATGATTCCCTCGGTTGAGTAGACCAGTCCTCGGACCTCCCTGGACTTCCTGTGGACCCGTGCCGGTGTCCCCCCACCCGTTGACTACCGCTGGCGGGCCCCGGCCCATCTCCCTCGCGCGTTTGCGGAGCCGACTCATGCTCACGACCCTCCAGACCACCTATACCGACACGCGTGCCGCCGACCTCGCCTGGGCCCTGGGTCGGGAGCGGCTGCCCGCCCTGGCCGTACTGAACCTCGAACTGGATGGCGCGAAAGTGGAGTTGCGCCTGCTCGGGGCCTCCCACCAGGTGCTTCTGGAGGAGGGCGACGTGCTCTGCTCAGAGACCGTCGCCTGTATGCCCGGCAGCAGCACCCCGCTTCCGCTCGGCGTGGCCAAGCGCGTCGGCGACTGGGAGTACGAGTTCGCCGCGCGGGTCGAGAACCTCTCGCGCGGCTCCTTCGCCGGGCGGGCGCAGGAGCTGCTCGCGCTGGTCGCGGATCACCCGAACGGGCTCGCCGGGACCTTCCCCGGAAGCCCGCACGCCTTCACCGCCATGCTCGCGCAGCGCTACGAGGGTCAGGTGCGGTGGCGGACCTGGCACGCGTACCCGCAGGAAGGGCAGTTGGTGGCCACCCGCACCCGGGTCGGCGTACGAGCGGCCGGCTCGACGGCGGCTACGGGGGCGGCCGCGGGCGCCGCCGCCTCCGCGGGGGCCCCCGCGGAGGCGGCCATGGAGTCGCCGGTGCTGATCTAGCGGGTGCTGCCGGGTCTCGAGCCACGGGGCGCGTGCCCCGCGCCTGCCGGGCGCCGGGTCTCGCGCCGTCCCCGCTCCGCGGGACCGCCGGAGCCGCTCCGCGGGCCCGGGGGCACGGGGTCGCGGAGTTGCCGGGCGGTTACGCCAACTGCCGCAGCCAGTGCGCCACTTACACCCATGTGGGTGACGGGGTGCGAGCGGGCGGTGACGTACGGTTCGCTTCATGATCGACCGTTCCGCCCCGCGCGGGGTGCTCCGCACCCGGTGGCGCCGCCCCCCGGCTCCGGAGCCGCGCGGTGTGGCCCGCGTCCCGGCCGCCCTGCCCGTACGGCCCAGGACCGGCCGACTCCTCGTCCTGGCCACCGTGTTCGTCTGCGCCGCCTGCGGGCTCGTATACGAACTGGAACTGCTCGCCCTCGGCTCGTACCTCATCGGCGACTCCGTCACCCAGGCGTCGGTCGTGCTGTCCGTCATGGTCTTCGCGATGGGCGTCGGATCCCTGCTCGCCAAGGCCCTGCGCGCCCGCCCCGCCTTCGGCTTCGCCCTCGTGGAAGCGGCCCTCGCCCTGCTCGGCGGGCTCTCCGCCATAGCGCTGTACGCCAGCTTCGCCTGGCTGGGGGAGTCCCGGACCGCGCTCGTCGCCTTCGCCTTCACCATCGGCGTCCTCATCGGGGCCGAGATCCCGCTCCTCATGGTCCTCATCCAGCGCATCCGCAGACAGGACGCGGGCGGCGCCGTCGCCGACCTGTTCGCCGCCGACTACGTCGGCGCCCTCGTCGGCGGCCTCGCCTTCCCCTTCCTGCTGCTGCCCGTCCTCGGCCAGCTCACCGGCGCCGTGTTCACCGGCGCCGTCAACGTCATCGCCGGCGGCGGCCTCGTCCTGTGGCTGTTCCGCCGGGACCTGAGCCGCCGCGCCCGCTGGCTGCTCGTCGCCGTCAACGTCACCGTCCTCACCGTCCTGGGCTGCGCCACCGTCCTCGCCGACGACTTCGAACGCGTCGCCCGCCGCGCCGTCTACGGCGGGGAGGTCCGCGTCGCCGTCCAGACCGGCGTGCAGGAACTCGTCCTCACCGGCCCCCCGACCGGCTCCCCGCGCTCCCTCGACCTCTTCCTCGACGGCCGCCTGCGGGTCAGCGGCTACGACGAGTACCGCTACCACGAGGCCCTCGTGCACCCCGCGATGACCGGCCCGCACACCCGGGTCCTGGTCCTCGGCGGCGGCGACGGCCTCGCCGCCCGCGAGGTGCTGCGCTACCGCGACGTCGCCTCCGTCACCGTCGTCGAACTCGACCCCGGAGTCGTGCGGCTCGCCCGGACCGACCCGATGCTCTCCGCGCTGAACGAGAAGGCCTACGGGGACCCGCGGCTCGGCGTCGTCACCGACGACGCCTTCCGGTGGCTGCGCGCACCGGCCGCCCGGGGCCGCTTCGACGTCATCGTCTCCGACCTGCCCGACCCCGGGATCACCCCCAGCACGAAGCTGTACTCGCAGGAGTTCTACGGGCTGGCCGCGCGCGCCCTGCGCCCCGGCGGGCGGCTCGCCGTCCACGCGGGGCCGCCGGGCACCAGGCCCCGTACCTACTGGACCGTCGAGGCCACCCTGCGCGCGGCCGGCCTGCGCACCGCCCCCTACAGCGCGGGCGGCCGCCTCTCGGGCTTCGCCGCCGGCCCCGACCGGGCGCTCGGCGCGGACTCCGCCTCCGCCGCGAAGCTCCCGCACGACTGGGGCTTCGTCCTGGCGGCCCGCGAGGGCGTGCCCCTGCTGCGGGTGGACCGGGAGACGCCCGCCCTGCGCTCCCTGTCCACCCAGTCCCTGGCCGACGCGGCCCGGGACGCGGAGCGCACCAGGGTGGCGGGGCTGCCGCCGTCGACGCTGCCGCACCCGAGGTACTCGTAGCCGAGGTACGCGTGGCCGAGGTACTCGTGGCCGGGCTGCCGCGTCGGTAGGCTCGTCCGCATGGAGCATCAGGTGTTCGTACCGGTCCCCTCCGACGACGTCCGCGCCGTGCTGCGCGACCCCGCCCGGCTGGCGCGCTGCGTGCCGGGGCTCCAGCAGGACGCCGATACCGAGGCAGGGCCGCTGTCCGGCCGGCTGAAGGTGCGGGTCGGCGGGCACACCGTCACCTACCGCGGCGCCCTCTCCGTCACCGAGCAGGACCCGGACCGCTTCACCCTCGCCGGCGAGGGCACCGAAGTGCGGGGGAGCGGGACCGTGAAGCTCTCCCTCGTGCTGCGCCTGACCGAGGCGGACGGCGGCACGCTGCTGGAGTTCACCGCCGAGTCCGCCGCCGACGGCCGCGCCGCCGCCTTCGCCCCGGGCGCGGCCGCCACGGCCGCACACCGCCTCCTGGACCGCGCCGCCGGGCACCTCGCGGCCCTGGCGGTCGACGGCGCGGCCGGGCCCGCCGACGTGGCGGTGGAGGCCGACGCCGAAGTGGAGGCGGGCACCGAGGTGGAGGCGGGCACCGAGGTGGAGGCGGGCACCGAGGTGGACTCGGACCAGGATGACCACGAGGGCCCCGGGCCGGGGTTCACCGAGGTCACCGCGTCGGTGTTCGACACCGAGGTCCCGCCCCCGTCCCTGGACCCCTTCCTGGAGGGCACCTTCGAGGGCATGGCCGACCTCGGGGACCTCGGCGGCCCCCCGCGCCCGCCGGCCGAGGCCGCGCACGCCCGCCGCACGATGATCGGCCGCAGCGCGGAGGAGGTCGACCACGCGCCCCCGCGCGGCCGCTACGCTCCGGTCCCGGCCCCCGCGTCGGCCTCCGCCAACGCCAACCTCCGCTGGATCGCCCCGGCCGCCGCAGTGGCCGTGGCCTCGGCGGTCCTCCTGGGCCGCGCCCTGCGCCGCCGCCGCTGACCCGGAAACCCGCCCGTCTGCCCGCACGGCCCTGATCACCCCGTCGGGCTGGCTAAGGTCAGGGCATGAGTACGCAACTGCGCGCCGGCGGCGCCGAGGTGACCATCGACCAGGAGAACGGCTGCCGGATCAGCAGTCTGCGCATCGACGGGACGGAGCTGCTGCGGCAGGGGGACCACTACGGGTCCTTCCCCATGGTCCCGTGGTGCGGCCGGACCAGGGACGGTCAGTTCCAGGACGGGGCGACCCTGCACCAGCTGCCGCTCAACCACCCGCCGCACGCCATCCACGGCTTCGGCCGCGACGCCGCCTGGCGCCGCGCCCGGGCCACCGGCACCGAGGCCGCCTTCACGTACCCGCTCGCCGATCCGTGGCCGTACGAGGGCCTCGTCACCCAGATCTTCGAGCTCGGCGAGAACGCGCTGACCCTGACGATGGGCATCGAGACCTACCAGGACTCCTTCCCGGCGCAGGCCGGCTGGCACCCCTGGTTCCGGCGCAACCTCACCGCCGGCGGGGCAGACGTCCGCATCGACTTCGAGGCCGCCTGGCAGGAGGAGCGCGGCGCCGACCACCTGCCCACCGGCAAGCGCATCGACCCCGAGCCCGGCCCCTGGGACGACTGCTTCGGCATGCCGTACGGGGTCGACGTCACCCTCACGTGGCCCGACGCCCTGGAGCTGAAGGTCACCAGCCGCTCCGAATGGGTGGTCGTCTACGACCAGGAGCCCGAGGCCGTCTGCGTGGAACCGCAGTCGGGCCCGCCGAACGGTTTGAACAGCCTCCCGCAGTTGGTCACTCCCGTGGACCCGCTGGAGATCTCCACGACGTGGACGTGGCGGCGGCTCGGGTAGCGCCCAATTAAGCTCGGGGCCATGAGTGACGTACGCGATGCGCTTCTGCAGCAGATCAAGGACAAGGCCGTCGTGCACGGCAAGGTGGTCCTCTCCTCCGGCCGCGAGGCCGACTACTACATCGACCTCCGCCGGATCACCCTGGACGGCGAAGCCGCCCCGCTGGTCGGCCAGGTCATGCTCGACCTCACCGCAGACCTGGAGTTCGACTGCGTCGGCGGCCTGACCCTGGGCGCCGACCCGGTCGCCACCTCGATGCTGCACGCCTCCGCCGCGCGCGGCGCGCGCCTGGACGCCTTCGTCGTCCGCAAGGCGCAGAAGGCGCACGGCATGCAGCGCCGCATCGAGGGCACCGACGTGAAGGGCAAGCGCTGCCTGGTGGTCGAGGACACCTCGACCACCGGCGGTTCCCCGCTCACCGCCGTCGAGGCGGTCCGTGAGGCCGGCGGTGAGGTCGTCGCCGTCGCGACGATCGTCGACCGCGGCGCGGCCGACGCCATCGCGGCCGCGGGCCTGCCCTACCTCACGGGCTACGAGCTGGACGACCTCGGTTTGTCCTGATCCCCCCAACTGCGCGGACGTCGGGCCGTGCTTCCGCACAACTGGTGACTTAGGTCCCCGGGAATCGGTAAGTAGGCCCTGACCTGCGTCTTTTCGGCCGGGTGGAGTGTTTCACGTGAAACACTCCGGCCGGATCGGCCCACGAGGCGCCGTCACGGAGGTGGAGTGTGCCCCCGAGTCTGGAAAGATGGGGACGACGGCAACGTCGCCCCCAGGTCAGGGCCCGCAATAAGCACACTCCCCGCACATCCAAGGAGCGGACAGATGCCCATCGCAACCCCCGAGGTCTACAACGAGATGCTCGACCGGGCGAAGGCAGGCAAGTTTGCCTACCCGGCGATCAACGTGACCTCGACCCAGACCCTGCACGCTGCACTGCGCGGCTTCGCGGAGGCCGAGAGCGACGGCATCATTCAGATCTCCACCGGTGGTGCGGAGTTCCTGGGTGGCCAGTACAACAAGGACATGGTCACGGGCGCCGCCGCCCTGGCCGAGTTCGCGCACATCGTGGCCGCCAAGTACGACATCACCGTCGCGCTGCACACGGACCACTGCCCCAAGGACAAGCTGGACGGCTACGTCCGCCCGCTCCTCGACATCTCCGCCGAGCGCGTGGCCCGCGGACTCAACCCGCTCTTCCAGTCGCACATGTGGGACGGCTCCGCCGAGACCCTGGCCGACAACCTGGCCATCGGCCAGGAGCTGCTCGCCAAGGCCGCCGCCGCGAAGATCATCCTCGAGGTCGAGATCACCCCGACCGGTGGCGAGGAAGACGGCGTCAGCCACGAGATCAACGACGAGCTGTACACCACCGTCGACGACGCGCTGCGCACCGCCGAGGCCCTGGGCCTGGGCGAGAAGGGCCGCTACCTGCTGGCCGCCTCCTTCGGCAACGTGCACGGCGTCTACAAGCCGGGCAACGTCGTCCTGCGCCCCGAGCTCCTCAAGGACCTCCAGGCCGGCGTCGGCGAGAAGTACGGCAAGTCCTCGCCGTTCGACTTCGTCTTCCACGGCGGCTCGGGCTCCACGGCCGAGGAGATCGCCACCGCGCTGGAGAACGGCGTCGTGAAGATGAACCTCGACACCGACACCCAGTACGCCTTCACCCGCCCGGTCGTGGACCACATGTTCCGCAACTACGACGCGGTCCTGAAGGTCGACGGCGAGGTCGGCACCAAGTCGAAGTACGACCCCCGCACGTGGGGCAAGGCCGCCGAGGCCGGCATGGCCGCGCGCGTCACCGAGGCCTGCGCGAACCTGCGTTCCACGGGCACGAAGCTCAAGTAGCAGCGGCTCACGCGGCAGCGGTTTCCCGGAAGGGCCCGGCTCCACCGTCCACGGACGGCGGGGCCGGGCCCTTCCCGCGCGTGCCCGCTCTCCCATCCGACAGACTGGGGCCATGTCTCTTCACCAGAACCTCCTCGGGGGCCCCGCCCCCACCCACCTCCCCGACGAGCCGTGCCGCGCGGCCATCGCCGCCGGCACCCCCGCCGTAGAGGTGGCCGCCGCGCACCCGACCTCCTCCCTCGCCTGGGCCCTCCTCGCCGACGAGGCCTTCGCGGCCGGCCGCACGGTCGAGTCGTACGCGTACGCCCGTACGGGCTACCACCGCGGCCTGGACGCGCTGCGCCGCGCCGGCTGGAAGGGCCACGGCCCGGTGCCGTGGGAGCACGAGCCGAACCGCGGCTTCCTGCGCGCCCTGAACGCCCTGGCCCGCGCGGCCGGCGCGATCGACGAGAAGGAGGAGCACGAGCGCTGCTCGACCTTCCTGCGCGACTCCTCCGAGACGGCCGCGGACGTCCTCGGCGCCTGAGGTCAGGGGCCTTCCGTGCCCGGAATCGGGCGGGCTCCCACCCGGGGCCCGCCCGGTCGCGGAAGGTGACGTGCGCCACTGACTATTGAAGCCCTGCGGCACGACGGTCTTATGATGCGGACAGGGGACCGGAGCTCCACTCACCTCACCGGAAGGAGCGGACCGCTACCCGGAAGCACGTATCGAGGAGACAGCGATGTCTAACGCCCTTGATGCCTCCGGAGACGGCGGTTCGGACACCCCGAACCTCGACTTCGCCGGCACGACCCCCTACGAGGACTACGTCCAGGCGGACGTCCTCACCCACCTCCAGCACCTCCGCTCGGACGACCCCGGCGAGATGGTCTTCCTGGTCACGACCCAGGTCATGGAGCTGTGGTTCACGGTCATCGTCCACGAGTGGGAGACTGCCGCGCGGGCGCTCCGCGAGGACGATCTCCCCGTCGCGATGGATGCGCTGAAACGATCCCTCCGCGAGCTGGAGGCCCTCAATTCCTCCTGGCGCCCCCTCGCCCAGCTGACCCCGGGCCAGTTCAACGCGTACCGCTCCGCCCTCGGCGAGGGCTCCGGCTTCCAGTCGGCGATGTACCGCCGGATGGAGTTCCTGCTCGGCGACAAGGCCGCCTCCATGCTGGTCCCGCACCGCGGCGCCCCGCGCGTCCACGCGGAGCTGGAGAAGGCCCTCCAGGAGCCCAGCCTCTACGACGAGGTGCTGCGCCTCCTCGCCCGCCGGGGCCTCCCGGTCCCGCCGTCCGTCCTGGACCGGGACCTCTCCCAGCGCTACGAGCCCTCGTCCGAGGTCGAGGCCGTCTGGACGGCCCTCTACGCCGCCCCGGACACCCACCCGGACCTGCACCGCCTCGGCGAGGTCCTGACGGACGTCGCCGAACTCGTCTGGCGCTGGCGCAACGACCACCTGGTCGCGACCCGGCGCGCGATGGGCGCGAAGACGGGCACGGGCGGCTCGGCCGGCGTGACCTGGCTGGAGAAGCGGGCGACGAAGAACGTCTTCCCGGAGCTCTGGACGGCGCGCAGCCATGTCTGAGCCGACCACGGGCCCGGGTCCCGACCTGGCGGCCCGCGCCGAGGCCCTGGACGCGGCCGACCCCCTGGGCAAGCTCCGCGACCGCTTCACCCTCCCCGAGGGCGTGGTCTACCTCGACGGCAACAGCCTCGGCGCGCTCCCCGCAGGGGTGGCCGCCCGGCTCGCCGAGGTCGTCACGGAGCAGTGGGGCACCCGCCTGATCCGCTCCTGGACCGAGGGCGAAGCCAACTGGTGGAACGCCCCCGAGCGCATCGGCGACCGGATAGCCCCGCTGGTGGGCGCCGCCGCCGGCCAGGTGGTCGTCGGCGACTCCACCAGTGTCAACCTCTTCAAGGCGCTGGTCGGCGCCGCCCGGCTGGCCGCGCCCGGCCGGACCGAGCTGCTCGTGGACGCCGCCACGTTCCCCACCGACGGCTACATCGCCGAATCGGCGGCCCGGATGACGGGGCTGCGCGTCGTCCCGGTCGACCCGGCGGACGCCGCGGGGGCGATGGGCCCGGACACCGCCGTGGTCCTCCTCAACCACGCCGACTACCGCACGGGCCGCCTGCACGACCTCCCCGCCCTCAGCGCGGCGGCGCACGCCGCCGGGGCGCTCGTCGTCTGGGACCTGTGCCACACCGCCGGGGCCCTGCCCGTGGGCCTCGACGCGCACGCAGTGGACCTCGCGGTCGGCTGTACGTACAAGTACCTCAACGGCGGCCCCGGCGCCCCCGCGTACCTGTACGTCGCGGCCCGCCACCAGGCCGCCTTCGATTCCCCGCTGCCGGGCTGGAACGGGCACGCGGACCCGTTCGCGATGACCCCCTCGTACGAGGCCGCACAGGGCGTGGCGCGGGCCCGCGTGGGCACCCCGGACATCCTGTCCATGCTCGCGCTGGAGGCGGCCCTGGACGTCTGGGACGGGGTCGCGGTCGAGGACGTCCGCGCGAAGTCCCTCGCGCTGACGGACTTCTTCCTCGACTGCGTGGCGGCGTACGTCCCTGCGGGCAAGGTCGAGCTGGTCACGCCCACCGGGCACGAACAGCGCGCCAGCCAGGTGTCCCTCCGCACGGAGAACGCGGACGCGGTCATGCGCGAGCTCATCGCGCGGGGGGTGATCGGGGACTTCCGAGCCCCCGACGTCCTGCGCTTCGGATTCACCCCGCTGTACGTCGGCTTCGCGGACGCGGAGCGTGCGGCGCGCGTACTGGGTCACATTTTCGGGTGAACCGGTAGCGAAACGTCACATCACCGCGCGGGCGGGGCTATGGCCCCGCCCGCGCCGGTATCTCCTCGGCCCGCCACGGAGGGGACCGTTCCGGCCTGATACGGTCCCGCTCTGCCGGAACACCAGTCCCCCTTGTCCCACGCGTTACCGGAGGTTGAGCCGATGACGGACCCCGCAGTCGAACGGGACGCCGCCGAGGCCGCCTCGGCCTTCTCCCACCCGCCCGTGGCCCCCGACGCCACGGCCGCCTACGGTGAACACCCCGACCAGCTGGTCGACTTCTACGCCCCGCGCGGGGACCGGGCCCAGCCGGGTACCGCGCGTTCCGCGCCGCTGGTCGTCGTCCTGCACGGCGGGGCCTGGCGCGCCCCGTACGACCGGCAGCACATCACCCCCTTCGCGGACTTCCTGGCCCGGCAGGGATTCGCCGTCGCCAACGTCGAGTACCGGCGCGGCCGGTCCCGGGCATCGCAGCCCCTGCCCCATCAGGACGCCGGGGGCCCGGTGGCCGGCCGCTGGCCCGAGACCTTCGACGACGTGGCCGCCGCCCTGGACGCCCTGCCGGAGCTGGCCGCCGGCCGTCTGCCGGAGGCGGACCCGCGCCGCACCGTGCTGACCGGCCACTCGGCCGGAGGCCACCTCGCGCTGTGGGCCGCGGCCCGGCACGTGCTGCCGGCCGACGCCCCGGCCGGCTGGAGGCTGCCTTCGCCCCCCCTGCTGCGCGGGGTGGTGGCGCTGGCCCCGATCGCGGACTTCACGGTGGCGGAGGAGCTCGGGGTGTGCGGGGGCGCCTCGGCGCAGCTCCTGGGCGGCCCCGACGGCTTCGCGGCGCGGCGACCGTACGCCGACCCGGCGGCGCTGCTCCCGACCGGCATCGCGACGGCGGTGGTCCAGGGGCGGAGCGACATCGTGGTCCCGGAGTCGGTGTCGGAGGCGTACGTCGCGGCGGCCGCGCTGGCGGGGGAGATGGTGGGGCTGACCCTGCTGGACGGGGTCGGTCATTTCCCTCTCATCGATCCGGCGGCGGATGGTTGTGCTGTGGTGGCAGAAGAAATCTCACAGTTGGCTTGGTAGGCCCGCCGTATAAGCTGATCGATTCGGGTTTTTTCGCGTGGCAAACAAATAGGGCGGGCCGGTATCGAAATTCTCGGCCCGTCATTGCAATTGCGGACCGGGTGACGCCCCCGGGGGCGGATTCGCCGGAAGTTCGAAGACGAGCTCGATCCCGTCGTCCGCGTTTCCCCGCTCCGCGACGCGCGTGAAGCCGAAGCCCGCGAGGGTGGCCAGGGAGGCGGTGTTGTCGGCCCTGATCGTGGCCCGCACGGTCCTCACATCGGGTTCTTCGGCGGCCCTGGCCAGCAGCGCGGTCAGCATGGCGCGGGCGTAGCCCCGGCGGCGGTAGGCGGACACGACGCTGTAGCCGACCTCGACTACGCCGTCCCCGTCCGGCGGGCCGTGGAACCCGGCGTCGCCGATGACGACCCCGTCCGGCTCGGACACCGCGGCCCGGGTGGTCCAGGGTGCGGCGGACGGGTCGCCGGCGAGCTGGTCGGCGCGGTAGCCGAAGATCCAGCGGGCCCGGTCGGACACGAAGTAGGGGTCGAGGGCCACGCCGGCCTCGGTGCTGCCACCTGCGAGGTCACCGTCGGCAAGGGCCCGCAGGGCCTTCGCGTTGAGCGTGACGAAGCGGACGCGTCTGGGGGGAGGTTCGTTGGTCATCGCGGAGATGCTCACCCCGCGGGCGGCGCACTGTCCACCGCTTTACGGCCCGGCGCTCACGGCAGCGTCTTGGCGCCCGTGTCGCCCTCGTCGCCCTCGTCGCCCTTGTCGTTCTTCCGGCGCACCAGCTCGGTGATCCAGACGGGCGCGTACGGAGAGGTGCAGCCGGGGGGCGTCGGATAGTTCTTGAGGACCCCCAGGCGTTCGCCGATGGCGAGTGCGCGGGCACGGTGTTCGGCGTGCTCGATGCCGATCTGGGCCAGGCAGTGGTTCATCGCCCACTGCAGGCGGTCGGGGGCGTCCTTCATCTGCGCCTCGATGACGTCGAGCAGTCCTGCGAGGTCCAGGCCGTCGGACTGCTTCGCCACCCGCTCCGTGGTGAGCGCCCACCCGGCGCTCGCGACCACGGGATCAGGGTCGGCGAACCATGCGAGACGCAGCTCTTCGGCGTGCGGGCCCTTCTTCACCACGTAGTTCACGAGCCAGTCGTGCACCTTGGGCCTGCGGGCCTCGCGCAGCATGGCGTCCAGCTCCTGCCGCCCGAAGGCCTTCGGGCGGCAGATCAGGATCGCCAGCAGGCGCGCGGCGGTGTCACCCGTCTCCCAGAGTTCGAGGGCGAGCTCCTGCTGCGTCTTCAACCGCTTCGCGAGCGCGCGCAGCTTGCCGAGGTTCACACCGTGATCGTCGCCGTGCTTCTCGTTCACGGCCCGCGCCTTCGGGTCCTCCAGCGCGGCCAGCTCGGCCAGCACCTCGGCCACCACCGTCTCGGCCACCACGGCCTCCTCTCCCTCACGCAGGAGATTCACCCTACGAGGGAAGGTCCCGCCCCGTCGTCAGACCGGGCGGGACCTTCGCGTCGTACCGCAGCGTCGTGCTGCTGGGCCTCAGGAGGTGAAGTAGCCGTTCAGGTCGGCGATCACGTCCACGCCGCCGGAGTTGTTGAAGAACGTCACCCGGCCGTTCACGACGGGGACCACCACCAGGTTGGAGACGGTCTTGCCGGCCGTGAAGTTGAGGTTCGACACGTTCGGGCGGGCCGCCCCGTGCGGGTACACGATGAGGTGGCTGTCGGACGTGGGGTTGGTGACCGTGACGTTCAGGACGACCGCGGTCACCCCCTGCGCCGGTACGCCTTCCACCCCGGCCACCTGGAGGCTGACCAGCCCACCGGGTCCCACGGCTCCGGCGCGGGCGCCGGTGCCGTCGCGGGTGTCCAGGAGCCGGACCGGCGTACCCGAGGAGAACGTCGAACCGGTCGCCGAGTAGTAGCCGGTGACGTCGGCGATCAGGTCGACCGAGCCGGAGTTGTTGCGCAGGTCCACCTTCCCGTTGACCACCGGGACGACCACGAGGTTGGGCACGATCTGCCCGGGCGTGAAGTTGAGGTTCGAGACCCCGGGCACCGTCCGGCCGTTCGGGTAGACCGTGACGTGGCCCGCCTCGGAGGGCTGGACGGCCGTCACGTTCATGACGACGGCGGTGACCCCGGTGGCCGGGACGCCCTTGACGCCCGCGACCTGGAGGGTGACCACGCCGCCCGAACCGACGCGCTGCTTGGTGGCGCCGGTGCCGTCACGGGTGTCCAGGAACCGGGACGGGGTGATCGGGGTGAGCGAGGAACCCGTACCGGCCTTGTCGGTGTAGTAGCCGGTGACGTCGGCGATCAGGTCGACGGTGCCGGCGCTGTTGCGCAGGTCCACCTTCCCGTTCACCACCGGCACCGTCACGAGGTTGGGCACGATCTGCCCGGCCGCGTAGTTGATGTTCGACACCCCCGGCAGCGGGCGGCTGTTGGGGTAGACCGTGATGTGGCCCGGCTGCGTCGGCAGGACGGCCGTGACGTTCATGACGACGGCGGTCACTCCGGTGGCCGGGACGCCCTTGACGCCCGCGACCTGGAGGGTGACCACGCCGCCCGAACCGACGCGCTGCTTGGTGGCGCCGGTGCCGTCACGGGTGTCCAGGAACCGGGACGGGGTCAGCGGCACGTACCGGGACTTGCCCGGAGTCGTGGCGGTCGTGACCGTGTACGCCTTCGGGAGGTAGCCCGGGGAGGGCACCCCGCTGGTGTAGGAGGCGCCCTCGCGGACGAGGTCGTAGACGGCCGGGGGCAGCGCGGTGGTGTCCACCTGGACGTTGAGGGCGGTGCCCGCGGCGTTGACGGAGACCGGGGTCAGCGCACGCTCGTGGCCGCCGCCCACCAGCTCGAGCTTCGTGCCCAGGGTGAGGCCCGTACCGCTGACGACGGCCTGGGACCGCGTACCGGTGATGCTGGTGGCGGGACTGATCCCGGTCGGGAGCTGGGCCGAGGCGGGGGTGCAGCCGGTTCGGCAGACGCCCTGCAGGGTGAACTCGACGGGCGTGGCGGCCTTGCGGGGGCTCATGAGCAGGACCGCCTGTGCGGCCGGGGTGTCAAAAGCGGCCGAGCAACGCGTGCCGAACTGGCCCACCGAGCCCATGCAGTCGTACGTGCCGGGGAGCTCGTTGTTCCAGTCGGAGAAGCCGAGCAGGTCCGTCCACGGGTGCTCACCGTTGGTGGCACTGCTGGTTCCGACGACGTCGAACGCCTGGCCGCCCTTCATGTCGAGCACGGCGCAGTAGGCCGTGGAGGACTCGGAGAGCACCCCGCTGCGGCCCGGGAAGCCTTCGGCGGACACCCGGTTCGCGGTGCACTCGGGTACCCATCCGGCCGCCGTGCCCACCTTCCAGGTGTCCACGTTGGTGTGGATCGGCTTGTCCGCGTAGCCGGTGGCGAGCATGACCATGAGGTACGAGGTCGAGCCGGTCACCTGGCAGGACACCCCGTGCTGCCAGCAGACGATCTTGCCGGTGGGGTCGAGGACCATCGTCGTGGTGGTGGGGTCGTACCGCCCGCCGAGCGTCCGCGCGCTCAGCCACATCTTGTCCGTGGCGGCGGCGGGCACCCGCAGGCAGCGGGCGTCGAGGGCCGAGTTCAGGTCGAAGGGGGTGGAGGGGCCGCCCACCTTCGTCGAGGCGGGCGCGGCGCAGTTCGCCGTCGGCGAGACGTCGCGCCGCACCAGCGTGTACGTGTCCGCTCCGCCCCAGCCGGCCAGCAGGGCCGTGTAGGCGGTGCCGGGCGTGAGGAGGCAGGTGGTGGTGGTGCTCGCGTAGCCCGTCTCGCACGCCACGTTGCCCCGCGGGTCGACGACCCGGACCGTGGCGTTCAGCTTGTTCTGGTTGTTGGTGTAGTCGACCAGTTCGGCGGCCGCGTGCTTGTCGCCGGGCACGCTCAGGCAGGCCTGGCGTACGCCGGCGGGCAGGTCGACCCGGGCGCCGGTGGAGGCGCCGAAGCCGGTCTGCGGCCAGAGGGTGCAGCCCGCGGCCTCACCGGTGCGGTGGACCACCAGGCCGTATGCCTTCGAGGCCTCGCCGCTCAGCACCACCCGGAACGGGGCGGTCCCGGTCAGCTTGCAGACGACTTCCGCGGAGCCTTCGCACTGCTGGGCGCCGGACGCGTCGTAGACGGCCGTGCGGGCGTAGCCGCCGTCGGCCGGGGGCCGGCCCAGCAGGTAGACGCCTTGGCCGGTGGCTGTCGGCAGGGTCAGGCAGAACTGCTGCCCGGGACCGGTGAAGGTGCCGTTGACCGGGCCGGACACCAGGCCGTCGTCCCGGGTCGCGGTGCAGCCCCGGGTCTCCTTGGCGGAGTGGAAGGCCATCCCGAAGGCGCCGGAGCCGGCGGTACGGGGGTCGACCGCCCAGGTGTAGTCGCCGGCGGCCAGGGTGCAGCCCGTCGCGCAGTCCGTGACCTGGGTGCCCGCGGCGGTGAACAGCGCGCCGTAGGGAAGGGATCCGGCGGAGACCGGGGCATAGGTGTACGGGCCCGCCGACGGGACGCGCAGCACGCGGCAGCGCACCGTGGAGGTCAGGTCCGGGGAGACCCCGTAGGCCTGGGGTGCCACGACCGGGCAGCCCTCGGGCCGGGAGAACCGGGCGGCGGTGAAGGTGTAGGGCTCGGCCGCGCCGTAGGACTGCAGCACCGAGACCCGGTACGGGGCGGGGCCGGTGAGCGTGCAGTCGAGCGCGTCGCCCTCACGGTTCAGGGAGGAGCAGATCTCCTTGCCCGCGGCGTCGACGATGCTCTCCTGCACCCGGTACGAGGTGGCGTGGCTGCGCACCACGTCGTTCGCGGCCAGGCCCAGCGTGTAGCAGTCACCGGCGGAGCCGGCGGGCAGCGAGCGCTCGAACACGGTCGGGGCGCCGAGCTTGGAGTCGGCGGCACCGACCGGCGTGCAGGCGGTGGTGGAGAGCAGCGGGGTGTACGCGACGGAGGCGCCGGTGTCGTTGCTGCTGTTGTTCAGCACCGTCAGCGTGTACGTGCCCGCGGTGGTAGTGGGGCAGCGCAGGGCGCCGTCGGAGGACGGGCGCACCGACTCACAGGTGACCGACGAGCCGTCGGGTGCGGCGAGCCGGGGATAGACCGATCCCTGGGCGGCGACGGCCTGGATCAGGACCAGGTCCTTCTCCTGCGGCAGGGTCAGCGCGATCCGGGCCGCCGTGGACGACGGAACGACGCAGGTGACGATCTCGTGCGGCTTCAGCGCCGCCGGGCACGGCCCGGACGGGTCGCTCTCGGCGAGCGCCCCGGCGGCGGCCGCCGCGGCCGCCTTCGGGTCGGGCTTCGGCGCCGACTCGGGGCCGGCGGCCCGGGGCGCGGCGGCGGAGGCGCCCGCGGCCGGATCGGTGGTGGTGGTGCCGGGTGACGGGGCCGCGAGGGCGGATCCGCTCTGGCCGGTGAACGCCGTCAGTACGGCGAGCAGAAGAGCGCCGGAGGCGAGGGCCGTACGGCCTCTCCCCCTGGTCGCGGACATACCTCTGCCAAGCGGCAGCAAACTCATGAACCCCCCAGTTCAAGCAGACCCGGTTCCGTTTTCGGATGTCGGCATCGGAATGCGCGGGCAGGCGGAGCATATCCCCTTGCCGAACTTGATTGAAAAGGGGTTGTGTACGCTGCGAAAGCAAAAATTTGATCATGGTCAAGAGAAAATGGGGGGCCGGTGCGCAATCGCCGACTCGTAATGACCGCTGCCCTCGTGGCGGCGGGCGTGGGGCTCGTACCGTGGACGGCTCAGGCAGCGGGTTCCGCCGCTCCCGCCGCCAACCCGGTGGCCACGCCGGACACCGTGCCGGACACCACGCCGGACCGGGGCGGGGGGCCCAAGTCCGAGACCTTCAGCAGCCCTGCCGACCGTACGGTCGTCACGGCCCCGCCCACGGCCCCGTCCACGGCTCCGTCCGCGGCGCCGCAGACGCGGGCTGCGGCGGCCGCTCTGGTCCCTGAGATCAGCCTGAGCGTGTCCTCTGTCTCGGCGCACAAGATCAGCCTGACGGCGCGCATGACGAGGGTGAGCGATGACACTGAAGTCGTCGTCGACTGGGGAGACGATGCGACGGACACGTTCAACCCGGGCATGCACAAGGCGGTGTTCAAGGGACACACCTATACCGAGGTCGGCACGTACGCGGTCAAGGTCACGGTCACGGACAGGACGACCAACGTCACGGCCACGAACGTGGTCAACGTCGCCACGGACGGCACCGAGTTCACCGCGCACGAACCCACCCGGCTCCTGGACACCCGTGCGGGCGTCGGAGCCGCGAAGGCCAAGGTCGCGGGACGCGGCTCGGTGGCCCTGAAGGTCGCGGGCGCCGCCAAGGTGCCCGCCGGGGTCCGCGCGGTGGTCCTCAACGTCACCGTCACCAACACCAAGGCGCCGGGCCACATCTCGGTCCAGTCCGACAAGAGCCTGGCCGAGACCGGCCAGACGTCGAACGTGAACTACCTGGCGGGCCAGAGCGTCCCGAACCTGGTGATCGCGAACGTCGGCCAGGACGGGACCGTCCACCTGTTCAACGGCGGCTGGGACTCGGTCGACCTGATCGCCGACGTCACCGGGTACTTCACGTCTTCGGCGGCCGCCGGCTACACCGCACTGACCTCGGCCCGCGCCGTGGACACGCGTGAGGGCCTCGGTACGTCCAAGGGCCAGGTCCCCGGCTACGGCACCTTCGACGTCGAGCTGGCCGGGCAGGGGCGCGTGTCGAAGCGGGCCACCGCCGTGGCGCTCAACCTGACCGTCACCAACCCGCGGGACCACGGCCACCTGACCGCTTACCCCAGCGGTCAGCAGGCTCCGGCCACGTCGAGCGTGAACTTCGCCCCCGGCCAGACGGTGGCCAACTCGGTGATCGTGCCGGTCGGCCCCGACGGGAAGATCACCATCCGCAACGGGAGCTGGATGCCGACCGACGTGGTCATCGACGTCGTCGGCTACTACAGCGTCGAGAGCCCGGCCGCCTATGTGCCCGCGCGGGTTCCGTACCGGCACGTGGACACCCGCAAGGACAAGTGGTTGGACTTGGACGGCGTGCGCTCCGGACCGGTGCCGGCCCGTTCGTACATGGCGAATTGGCTGCCGCGCATGGTGATAATCGAGGAGACCGCCTACGACCCGCCGCCCAGCGTCGGTTGGGCGCTGAACGTCACGGTGACCAACACCACCGGTGTGGGCTTCCTGTCGGTCGCCCCCGACCACAACGAGTGGAGTGACTACTACTACGGCGGAGCGACCGAGCCGGCGCGCCCCGTCCCCTCGTCGCTGAACTGGACGGCGGGTGCGACCGTTCCGAACCTGGTGCAGACCGCCACGGGCGACAGCCAGATGGCCGACTTCTGGAACCAGGGCTGGTCGAGCGTCGACATGATCGTCGACGTGCAGGGCTGGTACCAGCTGGACTGATCCGCCGCCGGGTACGCGGGAGGGGCGGTGCGCACCGTACGGTGCGCACCGCCCCTCCCGTTTCCGTCAGCGTGCTGGGCCGCTCCTAGAGGAACGAGTTGATCTCGATCGTCTCGGTGCGGCCGGGGCCGACGCCGATCGCGGAGATCGGGGCGCCCGACATCTCCTCCAGGGCCTTGACGTACGCCTGGGCGTTCTTCGGGAGGTCCGCGAAGGTCTTGGCCTTGGTGATGTCCTCGGACCAGCCGGGGAAGTTTTCGTAGATCGGCTTCGCGTGGTGGAAGTCCGTCTGCGAGTACGGGAGCTCCTCGACGCGCTTGCCGTCGATCTCGTACGCGACACAGACCGGGATCTCCTCCCAGCCGGTCAGCACGTCCAGCTTGGTGAGGAAGAAGTCGGTCAGGCCGTTGACGCGGGTCGCGTAGCGCGCGATCGGGGCGTCGAACCAGCCGCAGCGGCGGTCACGGCCGGTGGTCACGCCGCGCTCGCCACCGATGCGGCGCAGGGCCTCGCCGTCCGCGTCGAACAGCTCGGTCGGGAACGGGCCGGCGCCGACGCGGGTCGTGTACGCCTTCAGGATGCCGATGACGCGGCTGATCTTCGTCGGGCCGACGCCCGCACCGGTGCAGGCGCCGCCGGCGGTCGGGTTCGAGGAGGTGACGAAGGGGTACGTGCCGTGGTCCACGTCGAGCAGGGTGCCCTGGCCGCCCTCGAAGAGCACGACCTTGTCCTGGTCGAGCGCCTTGTTGATGATCAGGGTGGTGTCGGCGACGTACTGCTTGATCTGCTCCGCGTAGCCGAGCAGCTCTTCGACGATCTGCGCCGACTCGATCGCACGGCGGTTGTACAGCTTCGTGAGGAGCTGGTTCTTGCCCTCCAGCGCCGCTTCGACCTTCTGGGTGAGGATCGACTCGTCGTAGAGGTCCTGGATCCGGATGCCGACGCGGTTGATCTTGTCCGCGTAGGTCGGTCCGATGCCGCGGCCGGTCGTACCGATCTTGCGCTTGCCGAGGAAGCGCTCGCCGACCTTGTCGAGGGTGACGTTGTACGGCGTGATCACGTGCGCGTTACCGCTGACCAGCAGCTTCGAGGTGTCGATGCCGCGCTCGTTCAGGCCGCGCAGCTCGGAGAGCAGGACGGCCGGGTCGATGACGACACCGTTGCCGATGACCGGGGTGCATCCGGGGGAGAGGATGCCGGAAGGGAGAAGGTGAAGCGCGTACTTCTGGTCGCCTACGACGACCGTGTGGCCGGCGTTGTTGCCACCCTGGTAACGCACTACATAGTCAACGGATCCACCGAGCAGGTCGGTGGCCTTTCCCTTGCCCTCGTCACCCCACTGAGCTCCGAGCAGCACAAGAGCGGGCACAGGCGTACACCTCTTCCGGATGGGGCATGTCCAAGGTCAGGGGGCGTACGACGATGTACACCGCAGGCTGAGCCGTCGGACCGGTGCCCCGGAATAGACGAAGGCCCTGGCGCAATAGCGCAAGGGCCTCTTGCACAAAGATGCTACCCGAGGAAGGACCGAGGTGTCGGCTCCAGAGCCCACCATGAGCCATGCGGGCGCGCCGGTAGGCGGCCTGCTCGTGCTCGTCGACCCGGTCGCCCGCCGTCTTGACGGCGAGTCCGTGCGAATCGCGAAAGATGTGTTGTCAGCGGGTGCGGCGGCGAAAATTTGCCTCCCGGCCTCACAGGAGGAGTTTGCGCGGGCCCTCGCCCGCCGGGGTCATCGGCAGCCGGTGATCGTCGGTGACGACCGCGCGCTCGTACGGGCCGTCGGGCTCCTGCACCGTGAGCGGGCGCTGTCGGAGGGGGCCGTTTCGCTGATTCCGGTGGGGCCGGCGGGGTCGCTGGTCTTGGCTGTGCAGCTCGGCGTGCCGCTGTCGGCCGTGTCGGCCGCGCGGGCGGTCCTGGACGGGGCCGTCGGCATGCGGGACCTGCTGGTCGACGACAGCGACGGGGTGGTGCTGGGCGGGATCGGCATCCCGCCGCCGCCCGTACGGGCCGGGTCCGGGTCCGGGTCCGGGTCCCGGGGTGTGCCGCGGCCGGGCGGGCCGTCGGTGTGGAACGCGTACCGCTCGCTGGTCCGTACGTTCGTCCGGCCGCCGGCGGGGGCTTCCGCCAACGGGTCGTTCGGGGGCCACCGGCTGCGGGTGGAGGCCGACGGGGTGGTCCTGGCGGACGTGGACCGGATGGTGGAGGACGTCGCGGTGTCGGCCCGGGAGGGCGACGGGCTGGCGGACGTGCTGGTCCGGCTGGGAGCGGAGGCGGGACCGGGCCTCGGCTCGGGTTCGGGCTCCGGGTCCGGTTCCGGGTCCGGCCGGGTGGTGCGGGCCAGGGCGTCGGCCGTGACCGTGTCGGGGGAGGATTTCCGCTACAGGTCGGACGTCGGCATCACCGGCCCGGTCCGACGCCGTACGTGGACCTTGCACCCGGGCGCCTGGGGGCTGACACTGCCGCTGCAGCGCTGACGAGGGAGGCGGGCCCACTGGCCGGAATCGGGGTCGGGGTCGGGATCGCGGTCGGGATCACGGGCGTGCCCGGGCGTGTGAGGCCCGACGGGGGCGACCCGTTCCTCGGCGTGTGCGCGACCTTCGTACGGTGACCGGGGATCCGGTAGCGGGGCCGGGCCCGGAGCCGTCACCCGAGCCCGGGGCGGGGCCGGGGGCGGCGGTCCGGGGGCCCGGGCCTCCCGGTGAGACGGCCGTCCGGGACGCGCTCCGCGACTGGCGGCAGGACGCGGTGCTGGTCTGCCTGCTGCCGGTGATGTGCTGGCCCGCGCTGATCGGGGCGCTGATCACCCGCCCGGCGCTGTTGCAGGGGGTGCTCCTGGCGCTGCTGTGCCTGCCGGTCCTCGTCGGGCTCCGGGAGCTGTACGCGGCCCAGCGCGTGCGGAGCCTCCTGCGGGACCCGGAGCCGCGCTGGACCCCGTACGACGTGGAGGTGGTGGGCAGCCGTGGGCTGCCGCCGCTGCTCGTCCTGGGCGGTGATGGCGCGGGCCAGGTGGTGTCCCTGGGGCCGCTGGGGCGGCGGGTGCTGGCGCCCGCGATGTGGCCCCGCAGGGACCCGGCGCTCCCGCCCCCGACCGCGGAGCCCGACGCCTCCGACCCGCGGCCGGAGCGGTTCCTCTGGCTGGCCGGGGCCCCGGGGCCGGGGGCCGTGGTGTGGGCGCCGCACGCCCGGGAACTGGGCCGGGCACGCAGGCCGTGGCGGCGGGGCGCGCTCAGGCGGGGGCGGCCGCCTCGATGAGGTCGCAGACCGGGCCGGGGAGCGAGGCGAGGGAGGCGTGGCTCGCGTCGAGCTCGATGGTCTTGCGGGGGTTCATGCGGGCGGCCATGCGGCGCTCGTTGTCGGGGTGGATCATGCGGTCGGCGGTGGAGACCTGGTACCAGGACGGCTTCGCACGCCAGGCGGGCGCGGTGACGGCGTCGCCGAAGGTGGAGGCGAGGGGCGCCTTCTGGGTCACCGCCATGACCAGGGCTTCCTCGGGGGTGAGGTCCTGGGCGAAGCTCTCGTGGAACTTGTCCCGCGCGACCCACAGATAGCCGTCGGAGTCGGGGACGATGTTCTCGAACGCTGCCGGCGGCTTCTCCTGGGTGATCCCGCCGGGGCTCTCGCCCGCGTCGGGCGCGAAGGTGGCGACGTAGACCAGACCGGTGACGTTGGGGAGGTCCCCGGCTTCGGTGATGACGGCTCCGCCGTACGAGTGGCCGACGAGGAGCACCGGCCCGTCCGATCTGCCGGACCATCTTGCGGGTCCGCTCGGCGTCGTCGGCGAGGGAGGTCAGCGGATTCTCGACGGCGTGCAGGTCGGTGTACCCGCGGCGGTGGAGCTCGCCGATGACCTTGGCCCAGTGGGCGGCGCCGCCCCAGAAGCCGTGGACGAGCACGATGGCGGGGGTGCGGAGGGGGCTGTCGGCCATGGGGGTTCTTCTCCTGAGTCCGGTGTCCGGCTGTCGTCCCGTGTCCCGTGTCCCGTGTCCCGTGTCCCGTGTCCGTGTGGGGTCGGGTCGGAGTCCCCCCGGTCCACGCTAGGCGGATCGTCTGCCGGCCGCCATGGCGCGGCGCCGAGCTCGCCGGACCGCCCCACGTGCTCGCACACCTGCCGGGCGTCCACGACATGGAGGTCCGGGAGCACCGGACCGGCTCCGGTCCGACACGGACGAGCTGGACGCACGCCGTATTGCGCTCACCGGCCGGCTCGGCGGTGCGGTGCCTCACCGCGACCCGCGCGAAGTGAGGAGACGATCCGTCAGGACCGGTTGTCGGCAGTGTTGGTGGGGTGCCGGGCCCTGCTGACACCGGCCGCCGTCACGGCGCAGCTCACCGAAGCGCACGGCTCGCCGAAGCGCACGGCTCGCCAAGGGCTCTCCGGCGGACGGAGCCGGCCGTGTCTCCTGGCAGCTGCCCTGACCGCCAGAATCCTCCGTGATCCACTCTCTTGCGAAAAGTTGTCCACAGCTGTGGACAACTTTTCGGAACCGCCTAAGCCGGGGTCACCAGCCGGGTCTCGTACGCGAACACCGCCGCCTGCGTGCGGTCACGCAGTCCCAGCTTCACCAGGATCCGGCTCACGTGCGTCTTGATGGTGGACTCGGCGATGATCAGGCGATCCGCTATCTCCGCGTTGGACAGCCCCTGTGCGATCAGCACCAGCACCTCGGTCTCCCGCTCCGTCAGCTCCGAGACTCCCGTGGACCCCACCTGTGTCCGGGTCTCCGACAGCTTCGAGAACTCCGTGATCAGCCGCTTGGTCACGGAAGGGGCCAGCAGTGCCTCCCCGGCGGCCACCACCCTGACGCCATCGGCCAGTTGGCGGGCCGAGGCGTCCTTGAGGAGGAACCCGGAGGCGCCGGCCCGCAGCGCCTGGTACACGTACTCGTCGAGGTCGAAGGTCGTCAGGACCAGCACCTTCGCGTCCGTGTCGGCGGCCACGATCTCCCGTGTCGCCTCCAGGCCGTTCATCTCCGGCATCCGGATGTCCATCAGCACCACATCCGGCCTCAACGCCGCCACCTGGGCGACGGCCTCCCGCCCGTTCACCGCCTCCCCGGCCACTTCGATGCCGTCCATCGCGTTCAGCAGGACGGAGAAGCCCTCCCGGACCATCATCTGGTCGTCGACGATGAGGACCCTGATCGTCATGCCGGATCCTTCGCCGGTTCCGGGCGGCTGGTGGCCACGGGTATGAACACCGCCACCTCGAATCCCCCGGAGGCCCGCTCCCCGGCGGTCATCTCCCCTTCCAGCATGGCCACTCGCTCGCGCATCCCGGTGACCCCCTGCCCGGCCCCCGGCGAGGGCCGCACGTCCCCGGTGCCGGCGTCGTTGACGATGCGCAGGCCCAGCCCGCCCAGCACGTACGAGACCTCGACCGCCGCGGCGGCGCCCGGCGCGTGCCGCAGGGTGTTGCTCAGCGCCTCCTGGATGATCCGGTAGGCCGACAGCTCCACGCCCGGCGGCAGTTCGCGCACCGCGCCCGTCACGGTCTTGTCCACGCGCAGCCCAGCCTCCCGCACATTGGCCAGCAGCCCGTCCAGCGAGGCCAGCGTCGGCTGTGGAGCGTCCGGCGCCTCGTAGTCCGCGGAGCGGACGACACCCAGTACACGGCGCAGCTCGGTCAGGGCCGCGACCGCGTTCTCCCGGATGGTGACGAACGCCGCCTCCAGCTCCGGCGGCGGATTCTTCACCCGGTAGGGCGCGGCCTCCGCCTGGATGGCCACCACCGACATGTGGTGGGCGACCACGTCGTGGAGCTCCCGCGCGATCGTGGTCCGCTCCTCCAGCAGGGTGCGCCGGTCCCGCTCGACGGCCGTGACCTCCTGCTGCGCGGTGACTTCCCGCTCCGCCTGCTTGCGGATCGTGCGGATGCTCACCGCCAGCAGGGCGATCGCCGAAGCGAAGGCCATCGGGCCGACGTTGATGGCCTGGCCGTGGCCCTGTCCGAGCACGATGGACGTCCCGATGCCGATCGCCAGCGTGACCACCCACATCCAGCCGGCCGTCCGGGGACTGGTCCGCATCGCCACCAGGGTGACCGTCGCGAGGTACGAGAAGAAGGTGGCGGGGATCCATGGCCAGTTGGGATCGGAGCCGTTGACGACCGAGAAGACCAGGGTGACCGCCACCGCGACCCAGAAGGCCCCCAGCGGCCGCACCAGGGTCATCGCGATCGGGGTGGCCGCGAGCAGACCCATCACCAGGGAACCGGCCTGGGACAGGCCGGTGGTGATCGAGGTGAAGACCACCACGAGGAACGCGATCAGGCATATGGCCGCGTGCGGCAGGTGTGCGGCCTCCAGCCGTATCCGCTTCGGGAGCCGCCGGGTCAGCGGCCCGTCCGTGCGCATCGGAGGCAGTGGGCGGTAGGCGAAGGCGTCGGTGATCAGAGCCTGGCGCAGGCTCTGGATGAAGCCCGAAGCCAGCCGGATCTCTGGTGCCCGGGGGGTCGCCCCGGGGGTCGTCTCGGTCATGCTCCCCACGGTAGGCGGGCCCTGGCCTGGTCCGCGTCGCCGCTGAAGGGGATTTCCGGGGGTCCCTCTCAAGTACTACGAGGGCTGCTTCAGTAGCCCGTCGGACGGATCAGGCCCGTCTCGTACGCGAACACCGCCGCCTGTGTGCGGTCCCGCAGTCCCAGCTTCACCAGGATCCTTCCCACATGCGTTTTGACCGTCTGCTCGGCCAGGATCAGGTGCTCGGCGATCTCCGCGTTCGACATGCCCTGGGCGACCAGCGACAGGACCTCCGTCTCCCGGTCCGTCAGCTCGTCGATGCGCGCCTTCGAAGGCGCCCTCGGGGCCCCGAGCCTGGAGAACTCGGTGATCAGCCGCTTCGTGATGTTCGGTGCGAGGAGCGCCTCGCCGGCCGCGATCACGCGGACCGCCTCCGCAAGCTGATCGGCGGAGGCGTCCTTGAGGAGGAAGCCCGAGGCGCCGGCCCGCAGCGCCTCGTACACGTACTCGTCGAGGTCGAACGTGGTCAGCACCAGCACCTTCACCGTGGAGCCAGGGGTGCCCGTGATGAGGGACGTGGCCTCGATACCGCCCATGCCGGGCATCCGGATGTCCATCAGGACCACGTCCGGGGCCAGTTCGGCGACCCTGGCCACGGCCTCGGCGCCGTCGACGGCCTGACCGACGACCTCGATGTCGGGCTGGGCGTCGAGGAGCACGGTGAAGCCCTGGCGGACCATCATCTGGTCGTCGGCGATCATCACCTTGATCGGGGCAGCAGTCATGAGTCCTTCTTCTTCGTCTCGGGGACGGGGGACGGCCCGCCGCCCGGGGACACGGGATCCATCGGGAGCACGGCGCTCACCTCGTACCCTCCGTCGGGACGGGGGCCGGCGGCCAGCTCGCCCCCCAGCATGCCCGCTCGCTCCCGCATCCCCAGCAGCCCGTGCCCCGCTCCCATGGTCGGCGGGGCAGGCCGGTTGGGTGCGGTGTTGGCGATGCACAGGTGCACGTCGCGGGGCCCGTAGGCGATGCCGACCTCCACGCGGGAGCCGGGCGCGTGCCGCAGGCAGTTGCTCAGCGCCTCCTGCACGATCCGGTACGCCGTGAGTTCCACGCCCGGGGACAGCGGGCGTCGGATGCCCGCGATCTCGGTGGTGACCTCCAGTCCGGCCGCCCGCACGTTGTCCACGAGGCCGTCCAACTCGGCCAGGGTGGGCTGCGGATGGTGCGGGCCCGCGGCCTCGTCCGGGTTCTCGGAACGCAGCACCCCCAGGACGCGGCGCAGCTCCGTCAGGGCTTCCACGGCATTCGCGCGGATCCCGGCCAGATTCTCCTTGAGCTCCTCCGACGGGTTCTCCACGAGATGAGTGGCCACCTGCGCCTGGATGGAGATCACCGACATGTGGTGCGCGACGACGTCGTGCAGCTCCCGGGCGATCCGGCTGCGCTCCTCCAGCAGCGTGCGCCGGGCGCGCTCCTCCTCGGTGAGGGTCTCCTGCTGGACGAGCTGCGTCCGGGTCAGCCGCGTCGCGCGCAGGGCGTAGCCGAGGAGGCCGGTGAAGGAGAACAGGAGGATGGCCCCGGGGGTGCTGGTGCCGCTGTGCTCCGGCCTGAAGAGGGCCTCGGCCAGACCGGTGCAGGCGACGACGACGGTGACCGCCCCGAAGGTCACCCGGGGCGGCACCCGCAGGGACACCAGCAGCAGCACCGGGGCGAAGGCGAACAGCCCGGCGGGCATCCACGGCCAGTTCTGGCCCTGCCCGAGGTGTCCGTGGATCTGCCCGGCGACCAGACCCGCCGCGGCCAGGCCGAGCCAGTACCCGGCCGTCGGCCATCGCATCGCGATCACGATGGACCCGCCGACCACGGTCGCCAGCAACGGCCTGACGGAGCCGTTGACCCCGTAGGTGTTGCTGAGCTGCTCCTGGGTGACGGCGAAGAAGGCCACCGCCAGATAGAGGAGCACCACGTGCGGAAGCCAGGCCAGCCGACGCGGCCGCGACATCCTCGGGAGGGGATCGGCCTTCAGGTCCAACAGCCCCCGGGCCACGCTCCGCACCACGGCCGAAGCCCTGGCGGCAGAGCCTCCCGGTGCCCCGCCGGCCGCAGCCACGGCCGCGTGCTGTTCCGGGACCGGGTTGGGGGGCTCGCTCTGCTCGTTCACGTCGTTCAGCCTAGGCACGGAGGGACTCCTTGGCGGCGGCCACCGGGCCGGTGACGGTGACTCCCCTTTCATCGAACGGAGTTGAGGCGGTGCGGGCATTGGGGGAGGGGCTCCCCGGGGCCGGTGCGGACGAGGCGACGATCCGCGACGCGGTGGCCCGAGTCCCGGAGGATCCGCGCCGGGCCCGGCCCCGGGGGCGGCCGCCGACCTGCTCGTAGGTGTGGAAGGCGGCCCAGCAGACCGCCAGCGCGGCCGCGAACACGGGCAGCCAGAGCAGCCGGACGGCTATCCACTCCGCGGAGGCGGGCACGGTGTGCAGGCCGGGCAGATCGGTGGAGATCAGCAGCCCCAGGGCGGTGACGGCCATCATCGCGGTCTGGTGCCACAGGAAGACCGTCATGGCGGACAGGTTCACCAGAGCCACCTTCGCCCAGGCCCGCGGCCGGCTCATCACCCGGGCCAGCGGCTCCCGCAGCAGCAACGCCAGCCCGCACTGGGCCAGGCCGAACGCGACGGCGGCCAGCGTCGGCGGGTTAAGATTGGAGATCGCGGCTCCGGGGACGCCGACCATCGAGGCGGGGTACCCGCCCCAGAGGAGCAGGGCGGCCGTGGCGGCGATGCCGCCGCCCATCAGCAGGGCCGCCGGGGTGCGCCGGGCGAACGCGCCCCGCGACCAGGAGGCGCCCAGGGTGTAGGGCACCAGCCAGCCGGCTGCCACGTTGACCCAGCCGATCCATGCGGGCCCGCCGAACCCGAAGCGCCAGACATCGACGGTGGCCACCACGGCCAGTGGCCACAGCGGGCTGAGCCGGGCGACGAGCGGGGTCGCGGCCGTCAGCGCGGCGAAGACGAGGAGGAACCACAGGGGGGACAGGACGAGCTTGAGCAAGGTCCGGACGGTGTCCGCTCCGACGCCGCCGAGCAGCATGCCACCGGACGCGACGCCCCAGAGCACCAGGACGGCGGCGACAGGGCGGAACAGCCTGCCGAGCCGCCGGCCGACCCACCGCCCGTACGGAACTCCGCGGCCGCGCGCCGCCTCGTACCCCTGGGCCGCGACATGGCCGCCGACCAGGAAGAAGACCGCCAGGGTCTGGAACACCCAGGAGACCGGGGCCAGTCCGCTCATGTGGGCCAGCGGGCTGGTGGTGCTGAGGCCGCCGTCCGCACTGGTCAGTGCAGTGACCAGCCAGTGGCCGAGCACCACGCCGAGGATGGCGAAGGCCCGGAGCGCGTCCACGGCCCGGTCCCGGTGAGCGGGGGTTCCGGCGTCGATGCGGTCCGCGAGAACGGACCAGCGGGTCTGCGGTTCACGCACGCGCATGGGAGACCTCCGGAGCGGCGGGGACGGACGGGGCGAGGAGCGCGGTGCGGGACGAGGCGGAGGCGGAGGTAGAGACGGAGGTGGAGGTAGAGACGGAGGTGGAAGCGGGAGCCCGCTCCGTGGCAGGCCGCACCGCCGGGGACGCGCCGAGCACGATCCCGGCCAGGCTGTTCAGGGACTCCGTGCCCGGCTTGAGGTAGTCGCTGTGGCCGCCGGGGCCGGCCGCGAAGGGCAGGGCCCCGAAGGCGCGATCCACGGGATCGGTGCCGAAGCCGATCCCGCCGACACGGACGTGCGGGACGCCGGATATCCAGTCGTCGCCGCCCCGGCCGGCCCAGACGCGGGCCCGGGTCGGCAGTTCCGCGGCGGAGCCGGCCCCGGTGCCCGGACTCCCGAACAGCGCGATGTCGGTGACCTCGGAGCCTGTCCTGGTACGGGCGCAGACGACGGACCCGTAGGAGTGGCAGAGGAGTGAGAGACGGGCTTCCGGCGCGGCCAGCCGGGCCAACCGGGGGAGGAAGGAGCCGAGTCCGGCAGCGGCTTCGTCCGCACGGCCCGCGGTCAGCACGGCCGGGCTGACCGTGCCGGGGGTGTCGTACCCGAGCCAGGCGACCACGGCGGAGCGGGGGTGCTCGGCCCGGAGCCGCTGCTGGAGCGCGACGGCTCCGGCGCGGAACCTCTGGTAGGTGTCCAGCGTCGTGTCCGACCCGGGGACCAGGACCGCGACCCGGTCGGCGGTCTCCAGATCACCGAACACCTCTATCGCCCGGCCCCTGCCGCGCCCGTCGAAGGCGAGGAACCGGGCGCCGCCGCCCGCCTCCATCGCCCGCAGCTTCGCCGCGCGGCCGTCGCGGCCGGCGTTCTCGGCCGTACGGGCCGCCTCGGCGAGGTTGGCCAGGTGGGCGGCGTACCGGTCGGGGAGGGCGGCGCTCTCGCCGAGGACCGCCGGGGCCGGGGCGGGTACGTCCGGGGAGGCGGCGGCGGAGACGGGGAACACCACGGCCGCGGCGACGAGCCCGGACAGCAGCGTGCGACGCAGACGGCCGCTCCTGCGGCCGTCGGGACGTGCGGTGGGTCGGCGGCTCATGGGTCCGTTCCTTCTCTCGTGCCAGAGGGGCGGTGCTGCGTTCTTCTCTGGTCACGAAGTTAGGAATCGGGAGCCCTCGTCGGCGTCCCACTGGAGAGCCCACTTCCCAGGTAGCTCTCAGGTATGACAGGGGTTACTCAGGGGCCGGGCCGCGCCAGTTGGAACCGATGAAGCCGACCGGCCCGACGAAACCGACCGGCCCGACGAAACCGACTGGCCTCCCGCCCGCTCAGTCCGCCGCCAGCGATTCGGCGAACGGCTCCACGAGCGGTTCGACGAAGCCGGCGCGCCAGCGCGGGGCCGGGTCCTGGCCGGGGCTGGTCCAGTACTCCCGGGCGCCGGCGATCCGCCCGTTCCGTACGGTCCACAGGGAGACGGCGCGGTAGACGACGTGGTCCTGGGGTATCTCCACCTCGGTCACGACGAGATCACCGTCCGCGAGGATCCGGAGCACGTCGACGGATCTCTCGTCCGCGTAGTCGTCATCGCTGATGACGGCGATGAAGTTGTCGCGACCGACGATGCGTTCGCTGCTCACGGGCCACTCGATCACCGCGTCCTCGGCGATCAGCAGGGCCACTCCGTCCCAGTCGCGTGCCTCGATCCGCTCCCACAGTTGTGCCACTACCTTCAACGGCTCCATGTGCCGCAGTGTGCGGGGGGACCGTGGAATGCAACAAGCTTTGCTTGCAGGCTTATTGACTTCGAAATAATCAGCGTCGGTGGTACGTGAGCGGGAGGGCGGTACTGCCGTCGAGCTCCCGCACCAGGGTGCCGTTGGGGAGCAGCCGCAGCGTGCTGCGGCCGCCCGGCGAACACGACGGCGGCGTACCGGAGATCACCGTGGACGGGTCGAGCCCGACGCTGTCGGTGGTGGCGGAGCGCAGCGGCGCGGTCCAGGCGCAGCTCAGTCCGGGGGCCTGGAGGGTCAGGGACATGACGTTGGAGCCGGTCGTGCCGGGGGCGAGGGTGAGCTGCCAGCTCTGCCCGCCGTAGGTGGCCCGCCAGGTGCCGGCGTAGGCCTCGGGGAGCGTGGCCGGAGTGACGGAAGGGGCAGGAGCGGTGCCGTTGCCGGTGCCGGGTGACGTGGCTTCCGCGGTGCCCCGCGGGCCGGAGGAGCCGGCCGGGGCGGCGCCGGGGTTGGTGCCGGGGTTGGCCCGGGGCGCACCGTCGCCGGCCCCGCTCATGACGGCGTACACCGTCCCGCCCGCCGCCACGGCGACGACCGCGGCGACGGCGACGAGCAGCGCCGTGGAGACGGCCGCGGGCCGGGAGCGGGAGCCGGCGGCGGGTCGGGGGTCCGAGGAGGGCCCCGCCCCGAAGCCGGAGTCCGTCCCGGGCACGGGGGTGAGCGTCGGCGCGGGCGCGGGTACCGGGGCGACCGTGGCCGGGCCCGGTTCCCCCGAGGTGCGCTGGGCGGGCACGGTCACGGGCTCGGGCCGGTCCGGGCCGGCGTCCACGCGGTCCAGCAGGGCGATGGCGTGCTGCCCGAGCCGTGCGACGAGCGGTGCGGGCAGCCAGGGCTCCGAGGCGCCCTTCCGGTTCGCGGCGAGCCGTTCGAGGATCTCGGCGGGGGCGGGCCGGGCGGCCGGGTCCTTGCGCAGGCAATCGCGTACGACGTCCCGCAGTTCGGCCGGTACGCCGGCCAGGTCCGGTTCCGCTTCGGTGACGCGCAGCAGGAGCGCGGCGATGCCTCCGGGCTGGTCCGGGTCCCCGAAGGGCAGCCGGCCGGTGGCGGCGTAGGCGAGTACCGCGCCGAGGCCGAACACGTCGCAGGCCGGGGTCACGGGGGTCCCGTTGATCTGCTCGGGGGCGAGGAACCCGGGGGAACCGAGGAGTTCGCCGGTCTGGGTGAGCGCGGGGTCGGCGGTGGCCCCCAGGGCCCGGGCGATGCCGAAGTCGATGACGCGGGGGCCGTCGGCGGTGAGCAGGATGTTGCCGGGCTTCAGGTCCCGGTGGACGAGGCCGGCACGGTGGATGTCCTGGAGGGCGTACGAGAGCCCCTCGCCCAGAGTCCGTACGGAGCCGGCCGGCAGTGGGCCGAAGTCCCGGCCGACGGCCTGGCGCAGGCTCGGCCCGGCGATGTAGGCGGTGGCCAGCCAGGGGATCTCCGCGTCGGGGTCGGCGTCGAGGACGGCGACGGTCCAGTCCCCGCCGACGAGGCGGGCGGCGTCGGCCTCGCGGCGGAAGCGGGTGCGGAAGTCGGGGTGGGCGGCGAGGTGGGGGTGGATCAGCTTCACGGCGGCGGTGCGGGTGCCGGTGCGGGGGCGGGTGGTCGTGCGCGCGGCCGGGCCGGTGTGGGGGCCGGTTCCGGTGCCCGTGGCCATGCCCGTGGCCGTGTCCGAGCCGGGGACGTGGTCTTCGGCGCGGCCGAGGTAGACCTGCCCCATGCCGCCGGTTCCGAGGCGGGCGAGCAGGCGGTACGGGCCGATGCGCTCCGCGTCGCGCGGGTGCAGTTGTTCCATGACAGGTGGTCCTCCCCCTGGGACTCGCCGGAGGCCGACAATAGTGCCGTCGGGCGCGATGTCGGCTTCGGGGGTGGAGTTGCCGCAGGCCGGTCGCGGGGGCGGCCGAGGGCGCAGGGCGCGCGGCGTCCGGGGCACGACCGGCGCGGAGGTTCCACCAGGCGTACGGGCGCGGCGTGTTGGGGTTCTGCGCCGGTACGGGTCGCGCTACGGCACACCGCGGCGGCGGTGGCGTACCGGACTTGCTCGGCACCCGGGGCTGCGCGGTGCGGTGCGCGGCGCGGGAGCGTGTGCGTGTGCGGGTGCCGCGGGCTCGATGGCAGGACCTGGGGGGCGGGTCGGGTGGCCCAGTGGGCAGGGGTGGTTCTTAGGGGAGGGCGCGGCGTGTCCCTCGGATCAACCCGGTCCGGCCAGGTCAGGTCCGGATCAGACCGGGTCGTGCCGGGTCGCGCTGGGGCAGGCCGGATCAGACCGGGTCAAGGGTCAGGCTGGGTCAAGCCGGCCAGGCCAAGCCAGGTCAGGCCAGGCCAGGTCAAGCCAGGCCGGGTCAAGCCAGGTAGGGCCAGGGCAGGCCAGGGCAAGACGGGTCTGGCCGGATCAGATCGGGTCCGGGGGATGGCCCGCGTCGGCCGAAGGGCGCGCCCTAGGGGGTCGCGGAGTCGGGTGGGGGCGGGAGGGTGTCCAGGGCGGCGGACAGGCGTTCCAGGGCGCGGACCGCCTCGGCGAAGCCGTCTTCGCCGAGGGCTTCCGCGAGTCGGTTGGCCAGGGCGGCGTGGCCCGGGTCGATCCTGGCGACGGCTGCGAGGCCGGCGTCCGTGGGGCTCAGCAGCTTCGCTCGGCGGTGGGCCGGGTTCGGGACGTACTCGGCGAGGCCCTTGGTGACCAGTAGATCGGCGATGCGCTGCACGCTCTGCCGGGTGACGCCCATGGCACGGGCGATGCCGGCGACGGACAGCGGCTCGCGGAGCACGGCCCCCAGGACCTGCCACCAGGCTGCGGTCAGCCCTGCCGGGCGGGCCAGCTCCTCCGAGAAGGCGAGGAACTGGCCGTTGAGCCGGAACACCCCGAGGGCGGTGCGGCTCAGGAGGTCCTGCCGGCTGCGGAGGGAGCTCTGCCGGGGCGCCTTCCTTCCCGCCTCCAGGGGTTCCCCGTTCCCGGTCGGGGCGTCGCCCGCGCCCGCGTCCGCCTGTGCGCTGATGGCGGAGGGTGCCCTACGGGTCCCCCCGGAGCGGGCCAACGCGCCCGCTCCGGTGCCGTCGGCCGGTGCCGGCTGCCCGGGCTGCGGTGAGGTGCCGGCCGCCTCGGCCGCCTCGGCGCCGGGCCCCGTTCCCGGGGCTGTTCGCGGTCCCCGCCCGGAGGTGTCCACCGCGTCGGGGTGTGCCGTGGTGCCGTCGTCAGGCGGGGCCGCGGTTGCCCCGGAGCCGAAGGCTGCGCCCGGGGTCGGCCGCTGGGGTCGGGCGGGGGCGTCCCGCGTACCGCCGGGCTGCGCGGCTGCGAGGTCGGAGCGTCCGGCCCCGCTGCCGGTGCCGCTGCCGGTCCCGGAGCGGGGGGCCGTCCCCGTGGGCGTGCGGGGCGGGGAGGCGGGGGCCGCGGTCGGCGGCCGGAACGGCTCCGTCGGGTGGGGCCCGGCGGCCGGCCGGGGCGGGGGCTGGTCACGCATCGGTCGGGGCCGCCGCTGCCATCAGGACCGGGTACGCGCTCGCGTCCGAGTCGTGGAACAGGCGGTACCAGGCGTCGAGCACGTGCGGCTCGTACACCCCGAGGCGGGCGAACACCTCGCGGGCGAACGCCACCGGTTCCGTCGGGCCCGCCGTGATGAGGTCGCCGTCGGTGACCGCGTCGGCCTCGACGTAGTGGGCGGCGCCCGCGTAGCCCGGCTGGCTGCCGAGGTAGAAGGGGGCCGCGCTGGTGTGCGTACGCCCGTCCAGGACTCCGGCGCGGGCCAGCCCGGCCGTGGCTCCGCAGATCGCGGCGACCGGGACGCCGGCGGCCAGGAACTCCTCGGCCTTCGCCGCGAAGGGCGCCAGCTCGTCGCCCGCGTCCCACAGGCCGGCACCGGTCAGGACGAGGAGGGCGGAGTCCTCGGGGCGCAGGTCCGCCAGGGCCAGGTCGGGCTGGATGCGGAGGCCGCCCATGGTGGTGACGGGCTGTCCGGCGGTGATGCCGACCGTACGGACCTGGTAGCCGTGCTGGGTCAGGTGCGCGGTGGTGTGGCCCGTCTCCCAGTCGGCGTAGGTGTCGTACACCGCCACGTGGACCGTGGGGTGGGACTCCGTCTCCGCACGCGCCTTTGCACGCGTCTGGGTCTGGCTCTGCGTCTGGGCCTGCATCTGGGCCTGCGTCGGGGTCTCGCTCATCGTGCTCGCCTCCAGTGTCGCCGTCGTCGTCGCCGTGCGTGCGCTGGTCCGGGTCGGTCCGGGTCGGGGTCGGTCCGGGCCGGGTCGAGGTCGGACCGGATCCGGGTCGGTCCGGTGTGGTGCGCCGTGGCCGGGTCCGCCCTGGTCGGGCCTGGTCCCGTCCTGCCCGGTCCTGCCTCGTCCTGCCGCTGAGTGTCCGTCCGGACGCGTTCCCTCTATGACAACAGGCTGTCATGACGACAGTGTGCTGTCAATATCTCCCCAGACAGACTGCCGAGACCCGCCCCCCACCCGCATACAGACCGCCGATATCCCTCCCCACCTGCACACTTCTACGGTTGCGGCCATGACCCCTCACGTCACCTCGGGCGCCACCGTCAAGGCCGCCGACCGCGCTCACGTCTTCCACTCCTGGTCCGCCCAGGCCCTGATCGACCCGCTCGCCGTGGCCAGAGCCGAGGGGTCGCACTTCTGGGACTACGACGGCAAGCGCTACCTCGACTTCGCCTCCCAGCTGGTCAACACCAACATCGGCCACCAGCACCCCAAGGTCGTCGCCGCGATCCAGGAGCAGGCCGCCAGGCTCTGCACCCTGGCCCCCGGCTTCGCCGTCGACGTCCGCTCCGAGGCCGCACGCCTCATCGCGCAGCGGACCCCCGGTGACCTCGACAAGATCTTCTTCACCAACGGCGGCGCCGAGGCCGTGGAGAACGCCGTCCGCATGGCCCGGCTGCACACCGGCCGGCAGAAGGTGATGTCCACCTACCGCTCGTACCACGGCGCCACCTCCGCCGCGATCAACCTGACCGGCGACCCGCGCCGCTGGCCCTCCGACGCGGCGGCCGCCGGCGTCGTGCACTTCTGGGGACCGTTCCTCTACCGCTCGCCCTTCCACGCGACCACCGAGGCCGAGGAGTGCGCGCGCGCCCTCACCCACCTCGCCGACACCATCGCCTTCGAGGGCCCGGCGACGATCGCCGCGATCATCCTGGAGACGGTTCCCGGCACGGCCGGGATCATGACCCCGCCCCCCGGCTACCTGGCCGGCGTGCGCGAGCTCTGCGACCGCTACGGCATCGTCTTCATCCTGGACGAGGTCATGTCGGGATTCGGTCGGACCGGCAAGTGGTTCGCCGCCGAGCACTTCGACGTCACCCCCGACCTGATCACCTTCGCCAAGGGCGTCAACAGCGGCTACGTCCCGCTCGGCGGCGTCGCGATCTCCGGCGCGATCGCCGAGACCTTCGCCACGCGCCCCTACCCTGGCGGGCTGACCTACTCCGGGCACCCCCTCGCCTGCGCCGCCGCCGTCGCCACGATGAACGCCATGGAGGAGGAGGGCATCGTCGAGCACTCCGCCCACCTCGGCGAGAACGTGATCGGCCCGGCCCTCGCCGAGATCGCGGAGCGCCACCCCTCGGTCGGGGAGGTGCGCGGTCTGGGCACCTTCTGGGCCCTGGAACTCGTACGGGACGAGGAGACGCGCGAGCCGCTCGTTCCCTACAACGCCGCGGGCGCCGACAACGCGCCGATGGCCGAGTTCGGCGCGGCCTGCAAGGCCTCCGGCCTGTGGCCCTTCGTCAACATGAACCGCACCCACGTCGTCCCCCCGTGCAACATCACGGAAGCGGACGCGAAGGAGGGCCTGGCCCTGCTGGACGACGCGCTGACCGTCGCCGACCGGCATGTTTCGGCCTGACCGAGGCCTCGTCGACGCCTGACCGGGCTTCACCGAGCCTTCCCGGCACCCCCGGGGCCGAGGCCTGGGGGTGTGCCGGACGGGACGCGAGCAGGCGCCGAACAGGCTCCGAGCAGCGAGGACGACCCTGCGCGGGTGCTCTGGGAGGGACCCGCGCAGGGTCAAACGATCAAGAAGAGAAGTGCGGCCCGTCCGGATAACGGGCGCTAAATCCATATAGCGGCCACAAACCGATCGGTTTCGGCCGCGCTGCCTGGCCTAAGGTGTCCGAAGCCCACAGATGGAGACGGACCCCTATGCCAGGCAGCGGCGCTGTCACCCGCAACACACTTCGCCAGCAGATCGCGGACGCGCTGCGTGACGAGGTGCTCGCGGGGCGCCTGGCGGCCGGGAGCGAGTTCACCGTCAAACAGATCGCCGAGAAGTACGAAGTCTCCGCGACCCCCGTCCGCGAGGCCCTCGTCGATCTCTCCGCGCAAGGCCTGCTCGACTCCGTCCAGCACCGCGGCTTCCGCGTCCGAGTCTTCTCCGTGGACGATTTCCGGGGCATGATCGAGGCTCGTACGTTGATCGTGGAAGGCATCTTCCGCAGGCTCGTGGAACGCGGCACCGCCCCCGGCTCCGGGGAACGGCTCGTCTCGGTGCGCCGCCGGGCGGAGGAGGCCCGGCGGGCGGCGCTGAACGGCTCGCTCGAAGTGCTGATCGGCTACGACCTGCGCTTCTGGAGGGAGCTGAGCGGGCTGGTCGGCAACATTTACATCTCCGAGTTCCTGCACCGGATCCGGGTGCAGTGCTGGGTGTTCGCCGTGCCCTACTTGAAGGCGCAGCCGGACATGCGCTCCGGCCTGTGGTCCGGGCACAACGAACTGATGGACGCGGTGACCCGCGGGGACGCCGAGGAGGTACGACGCCTCGTGCACGCGTACAACCAGCACGGTCTCGACTGGGCCGCGGGCCTGAAGGCGGCCGGCGCATGAGCGGCGAGAGCGCCGTGAGCGCCGTGAGCGCCGACCAGGAGGCGCAGGACCCGGCCGGCACGCCCTGGCTCGGCGCCGTCGGGCTGTCCGTCGTCATCCCCGCTCCGGTGCCGGAGCAGACCCTCACCGCCCTGCGCGACCACCTCGACGCCCACCGCGGCACCGGTCCCGGCGCCTGGGAACTCATCGTGGTCACCGACGGGGCGGCCGCCCCGACGGCGGCAGCTGTCGCCGAGGCGGAACCCCGGATCCGGCTGATCCGCCTCGGCGACGGCGGCGACGGCGGGGACGGCGGGGACCGAGACGACAGCGGCGACAGCGGCGACAGCGGCAACGACCGCCGGGGCAGCAGCGGCAAGGGCGCCGCCCTGCGGGCCGGAGTGCTCGCCTCCGCCGGCGACCGGGTGCTCCTCACCGACGCCTCCCTCGGCACCCCGCTCGACGAGCTGGCCCGCCTCGAAGAGGTCATGGCCCCGGGCACGGACGACGCACAGCCCGCCGTGGTCCTGGGCCGCTCCCGGAACCGCCTCGTCCGCACCCTCGGCATCCCCGGCATACCGGGATTCCGCGCCGACACCTGTGCCTTCGCCCTCTTCGACGGAGACCGCGCCCGGGCCGCCTTCGGCGCCTCCAAGCTCGACGGACCGGCCATCGACGCCGAGGTCCTGCGCTGGGTCCGCCGCCAGGGCTGGCACGTGGCCGAGGTCGAACTCCCGGCGCGCCGCGCCGACGCCCCGGGCGCCCAGGCCAAAACCCAGGCCAAAACCCAGGCCAAGGCCGTGGCCCCGGCCCCGCGCCCCGACCGCCGCCGCGCACTCGGCGACCTGTTCCGCCTCAACGCCGGCGGCCTCGCCGTGGCCGCCGCCTTCCTCGCGCTCTCCCTCTACGTCTTCCACGGCCTGTGGGCGGACCTCGACGGCGCCTACCTCGCGGACGCGCTCCAGGACCAGAACCAGTGGGAGTGGTTCGTCGGCGTCACCACCGACAACGTCACCCACCTCCGCAACCCGCTCTTCACCTTCTCCCAGGGCATGCCGGACGGCGTGAACCTGATGGCCAACGCCACGATGCTCGGCCTGAACGTCCCGCTGATCCCGGTCACGCTGCTCTTCGGGGAGACCGTCACCTTCGCGCTGGTCCTCACGCTCGGCATGGCCGCCAGCGCGTGGACCTGGTACTGGCTGATCCGCCGCCGGTTCGTGCGCAGCCGCTGGGCCGCCGCCGCGGGCGGGGCGCTCGCCGCGTTCGCGCCGCCGATGGTCTCGCACGCCAACGGCCATCCGAACTTCGTCGTCCTCTTCATGCTCCCGCTGATCGTCGACCGGGCCCTGCGCCTGTGCGAGGGCCGGCGCGAAGGCCACAGTGTGACGCGTGACGGGGTACTGCTCGGGCTCTTCGCGACGTACCAGATCTTCATCGGCGAGGAGCCGCTGCTCATCGCCGCGCTCGGCATGCTGGTCTTCTGCTTCGCCTACCTCCTCGTCGCCCCCCGCCGGGCCCTCGCGGCCGCGCGGCCGCTGGGCTCCGGCCTGGCCGTCGCGCTCGCCGTATGCCTGCCGCTGCTGGCCGTACCGCTCTACTGGCAGTTCTTCGGCCCGCAGAGCTACCACTCGGTGCTGCACGGGGACAACGCCGGGAACAGCCCGCGCGCCCTGATCGAGTACGCCTCCCGCTCCCTCTTCGGCGACCCCGAGACGGCCGGGAAGCTCTCGCTGAACACCACCGAGCAGAACGCCTTCTACGGATGGCCCCTGCTCGCCTTCGGCGCCGCCGTGTGCGTCTGGCTGTGGCGCAGCAGGGCGGTGCGGGCCCTCGCGATCACCGGCTTCGTCGCGCTCCTGCTGTCCCTCGGGCCCTGGGTGCCGGTGCCCCGTACGGAGATCGTGCTGCCGGGCCCCTGGCGGCTGATGATCAAGCTGCCGCTCTTCGAGTCGGTGATCGAGGGGCGCGTGGCGATGGTGTGCGCCCCCATCCTGGGCATCCTGCTCGCCCTCGCGCTCGACCGGATCCTCCGGCTCCGCACGCGCGAGCTGCGCACGCTGGGCCTGCTGGGGGCGGCGGCCGCGGTGATCCCCGTCCTGCCGCTGCCGCTGACCGTACGGGACCGCGCGCCGGTGCCCGCGTTCATCACTTCCGGGGACTGGAAGGGCTACGTCAAGGACGGGGAGGCACTCGTTCCGGTACCGCTGCCGGACCCGGGCCAGGCGGACGCGCTGCACTGGCAGGTCGAGGCGGACTTCGGCTTCCGGCTGGCCGGCGGCTACTTCAACGGCCCGTGGGGACCCGACCGCATCGGCATCTACGGGGCCACCCCGCGCCACCTCTCCAACCTCCTGCGCGACGTCCGCTACGGCGCGCAGCCGCCCGAGGTCGACGCCGGCTGGCGGACGCAGGCCCGCCACGACCTGGAGTACTGGAAGGCCGGCGCGGTGGTCCTGCCCTTCCAGGACCGGGACACCGAGCTGCGGGATCTGATCACCGGGCTGCTGGGCCGCGAGCCGGAGCAGGTGCGCGACGTATGGGTCTGGAGGGTGGGCCCGGGGGAGCCGTAGGCGCGGATCCAGCGCGGATCCGGCGCCGGATCGGGGCGCGGATCCGCCGCCGGATCCCCGTCTGCCGCTCCTTCGGGTCTGCCCACCCCTTCGCTGAGCGTGTCCGGCGCACTACGCTGGCCCGATCGGCGACAACGACTGATCGGAGGCCGAGTGGCCTGTGACCTGTGGCTGGTCCCCCTTGTCGACGTGCTGTGCCACAGCCCCGACAACCCCTTCGCGGAAGAGATCGCCTCGTACGACAAGGCGTTGGGCGAGGCCGGACTGCCGTCCGTGCCGGTGTTCGCGTACATGCCGGGACTTTCCGGGGACGTCGCCCCGGTGGCCGGTTTCGACTACGACGCCCTGCACTTCCTGCGGCGGGCGTACCTGCTCCAGATCTGCGGGCTGCCGGTGACGCCGGTGGACGAGCTGGGCGGGGACTACGAGCAACTGCTGGAGATGTTCGAGCCGACGGCGCAGCAGTCGCACCTGGTGTGGCACTACGACCACGCGGGGGCCTACGTCCCCGTGGACTTCGCGTACCCGCTGGCCAACGAGGAACTGCTGGCCGGGGGCGGACCGCTGGGGTCGGCGCAGGGGCTGCTGCGCGAGCTGGCGCTGGTGGCTCCCGCGATCGGGATAGACCCCGGGAACCCGCCGCTGGCACCGGCGCCACCGGGGCGTCCGACCGCACTGGAGGAGCCCGCCGGGCCGATCCCGTACGACGACAGCCCCTTCGCGCGGGAGCGGCACGTGTGGCTGGGTCTGCACGCGGCGGCGACGCGGAGCCTCGGCCAGGGCTCGATGATCATCTTCAGCTGACCCGGTCCGCAGGGGGTGGGCCGGCTCCGCCGCACGGAGCCGGCCCCGCCCCGGCCGGCGCGACCGCCCGGTCCGCGCGACCGTGCTGGTCGGCGTGTCCGCCCCGGGCGGCGAGGCCACCGCTCAGCGGGGCTCCGGCGGTCTCTGGCGGGGCATGTTCGGGCGGGTGCCCGGGGGGAGCGGGAAGCGGGCCGGCGGGACGTACGCGTCCGAGCGGGATCCGCCCGCGCCCAGGGACTGCATGACCAGCGGGGCGGGGCCGGAGCTGAACTCGACCATCCACTCCGCGGTCTCGGACCGCACGAGTTCGGTCACGTCCTCCGAGAAGCGGCGCAGCACGGTCAGACACCGCTCGGCGGCCTCGCTGGCGGTGCCCTCGGTCGGGCCCAGGATCTCGCGCACGTTCTCCGTGGCCCAGTCGAACTGCAGGGTCTGCAGTCGCCGCTGCACGGCCTGCGCCGTCGCCACGTCCCGCATCCAGCCCGAGGTCAGGCCGAAGAACCGGTCGCAGGCCAGGCAGGCCGCGCCCAGGAGCAGCGCGAGATAGCCGTACGAGGACACCCCGGGCGCCGAGCCGGTCAGCTCCAGCAGCGGCATCGCCGCGCCCGTGACCGCGCCGACGGCGGCCCCGATCCGCAGGATCCGGGCCCCCCGGCGCTTCCACGCCCGGTCCGACAGGTACCACTCGGCGGTGCGCAGCGCATCGGCCTCGACCCGTCGGTAGAGCTCGTCGAGCCGCTCGGCGGGCTCGCCCCAGTCCCCGAGAGGGAACGGCCGGCCGGTAAGGTCGCCGTCCTCTGCGGGATCCCGGGGTGGCCCCTCGGGCTGCATCTCCGGCTGACTCACCCGGGCACTCCCTCTGCCTGCGCTGAACGTGTGGTGGTGCGCGTGTGCGCAATGGTGCGCATGCTCTTCCTACCTTCGAATGAGACGCGGTGGGCGACGATTCCCGGGAATTCCGCCCGCAAGGAGGGTGTCATCAGGTACGCGCACGCCCCGTCTCTCACTCGAAAGAGTTGGTCCTCACGGCGTAGGGCGCGGCGCCCGGGGAGCACGTAGGCTCGGATTGACCAAGCCGCCGGCGCTTGGCCCGACGCTACGGAGTGAGTGACCTGTGATTCCCGGTGGTGGTCAGCCCAACATGCAGCAGCTGCTCCAGCAGGCCCAGAAGATGCAGCAGGACCTTGCCGTGGCGCAGGAGGAGCTGGCGCGTGCCGAGGTCGAGGGGCAGGCCGGCGGCGGCCTGGTCAAGGCGACCGTCACCGGTTCCGGTGAACTGCGCGCGCTGGTGATCGACCCGAAGGCCGTGGACCCCGAGGACACCGAGACGCTCGCGGACCTGGTGGTCGCGGCGGTCCAGGCGGCCAACGAGAATGCGCAGGCGCTCCAGCAGCAGAAGCTGGGACCGCTCGCGCAGGGCCTGGGCGGCGGCAGCGGCATCCCCGGCCTTCCCTTCTAGGACCCGTACCGCTTTCCCGTACCGCTTTTCCCTAACCGCTCTCCCCGTCACGAACATCAGAACCGAAAGAAGGCAGTCCGTTGTACGAAGGCGTGGTCCAGGACCTGATCGACGAACTGGGCAGGCTGCCCGGCGTCGGGCCCAAGAGCGCGCAGCGGATCGCCTTCCACATCCTGCAGGCCGAGCCCACCGACGTCCGCCGCCTCGCGCACGCGCTGCTCGAGGTCAAGGACAAGGTCCGGTTCTGCGCGGTGTGCGGGAACGTCGCGCAGGAGGAGCGGTGCAACATCTGCCGCGATCCGCGCCGCGACCTCACGGTCATCTGCGTGGTGGAGGAGTCGAAGGACGTCGTCGCGATCGAGCGGACCCGCGAGTTCCGGGGCCGGTACCACGTCCTCGGCGGCGCGATCAGCCCGATCGAGGGCGTCGGCCCGGACGATCTGCGCATCCGGGAGCTGCTGGCGCGGCTCGCGGACGGCTCGGTCACCGAGCTGATCATCGCGACCGACCCCAATCTGGAAGGCGAGGCGACCGCCACCTACCTCGCCCGCATGATGAAGCCCATGGGCCTGAAGGTCACCCGCCTGGCCAGCGGGCTCCCCGTCGGGGGAGATCTGGAGTACGCGGACGAGGTCACGCTCGGGCGGGCCTTTGAAGGAAGGCGACTTCTCGATGTCTGACGCAACGCTGCACGCCCTGGGACAGGATCCGGACGACTTCGCGGCTTCGATCGCGGACCAGATCGAGTCCTTCATCGTCGCCGTCACCGAGGTGGCCAAGGGCGAGGACCCCGACAGCGCGGTGCCCTTCCTCCTCCTGGAGGTGTCCCAGCTCCTGCTGGCGGGCGGCCGGCTCGGCGCGTACCAGGACGTCCTGCCCGACGAGCGCTACGAGCCCGACCTGGGCCCGGAGCCGGACGTGGACGACCTGCGCGAGCGGTTCGCGGTGATGCTGGAGCCGGTCGACGTCTACTCGGAGGTCTTCGACCCCTACGAACCGCGCAAGGCCCCGGTCCCGCACCGGATCTCCGACGACCTGGCGGACGTGGTCGCCGACCTGCGGCACGGCCTCATCCACCACCAGTCGGGCCGGATCACCGAGGCGCTGTGGTGGTGGCAGTTCTCCTACTTCACCAACTGGGGACCGACGGCATCGGCCACGTTGCGCGCCCTCCAGTCGCTGATCGCGCACGTCCGCCTCGACCAGCCGCTGGCTGCGCTGGACGGGCTGGACACGGACGAGGACATCACGGAGGACGACCTCGCGGAGCAGGCGGGAAAGGTCATGGCCGAGGAGCTCGGCGGACTGGGCCGGAAGTAAACGCCCCGGTGGGGGAACGTTTGCAGTGATCTTTTCGTCTCATGATGTGGTACGAGGCGGTCGTATCCCGGCCGCTCGTTAGACTGCACCAGCAATGAGACGGACTGAGCGAGGAGCGCACGTGGGCCTTGTCGTGCAGAAGTACGGAGGCTCCTCCGTAGCCGATGCCGAAGGCATCAAGCGTGTTGCCAAGCGGATCGTGGATGCCAAGAAGAACGGCCACCAAGTGGTCGTCGTGGTTTCCGCGATGGGCGACACGACGGACGAGCTGATCGATCTCGCCGAGCAGGTGTCCCCGATGCCTGCCGGGCGTGAATTCGACATGCTGCTGACCGCGGGAGAGCGGATCTCCATGGCCCTGCTGGCCATGGCGATCAAAAACCTGGGCCACGAGGCCCAGTCGTTCACCGGCAGCCAGGCAGGCGTCATCACGGACTCGGTCCACAACAAAGCGCGCATCATCGATGTCACGCCGGGCCGTATCCGCACCGCGCTGGACGAGGGCAACATCGCCATCGTCGCCGGCTTCCAGGGTGTGTCGGCCGACAGCAAGGACATCACCACCCTCGGCCGGGGCGGCTCGGACACGACCGCCGTCGCGCTCGCCGCGGCGCTGGACGCCGAGGTCTGCGAGATCTACACCGACGTCGACGGCGTCTTCACCGCGGACCCCCGCGTCGTGAAGAAGGCCAAGAAGATCGACTGGATCAGCTCAGAGGACATGCTGGAGCTCGCGGCCTCCGGCTCCAAGGTGCTGCTGCACCGCTGCGTCGAGTACGCGCGCCGCTACAACATCCCGATCCACGTCCGCTCGTCCTTCTCGGGACTGCCGGGCACCTGGGTCAGCAACGAGAATCCGCAAGGGGACGAGCCGGTGGAGCACGCCATCATCTCCGGAGTCGCTCACGACGTCTCCGAAGCCAAGATCACGGTCGTCGGCGTCCCGGACAAGCCGGGCGAGGCCGCGGCCATCTTCCGCGCCATCGCGGACGCCGAGATCAACATCGACATGATCGTGCAGAACGTGTCCGCCGCCTCCACGGGCCTGACGGACATCTCCTTCACCCTCCCCAAGGCCGAGGGCCACAAGGCCATCGACGCCCTGGAGAAGGCGAAGACCACCATCGGCTTCGAGTCCCTGCGCTACGACGACCAGATCGGCAAGATCTCCCTGGTCGGCGCGGGCATGAAGACCAACCCGGGCGTCACCGCCTCGTTCTTCCAGGCGCTGTCCGACGCGGGCGTCAACATCGAGCTGATCTCCACCTCGGAGATCCGCATCTCGGTCGTGACCCGCCAGGACGACGTCAACGAGGCCGTCCGCGCCGTGCACACGGCCTTCGGACTCGACAACGACAGCGGTGACGAAGCCGTCGTCTACGGCGGCACGGGACGTTGAACACGGCCGCGGCCCGGTCCGCCCCGGCTCCGGCACTCGCCGTGGTCGGGGCGACCGGAGCCGTCGGCTCCGTCCTGCTCCAGATGCTGTCCCAGCGGGCCGACGTCTGGGGCGACGTACGCCTGATCGCCTCCTCGCGCTCGGCCGGCCGCAGGCTGACCGTGCGCGGTGCGGAGACCGAGGTGCTCGCCCTCACCGAAGACGCCTTCGACGGCCTCGGGACGGGCGACATCGCGCTCTTCCTGACCCCGGCCGAGGTCTCGGCCCGGTGGGCTCCCGTCGTCACCGCCCGCGGTGCCGTCGTGGTGGACCAGTCCGCGGCGTTCCGTGAGGACCCCGACGTACCGCTCGTGGTGCCCGAGGTGAACGGGCACGCGGCCCGGATCCGGCCGCGCGGGATCGTCGCCGGACCCGACTGCGTCACCGCCGCGATGATCGCGGCGCTGGGCGCGCTGCACGCCGAGTACGCGCTGACCGAGCTGGCCGTCTCCACCTACCAGGCCGCGAGCGCGGCCGGCCGGGCCGGCTCGGAGGCGCTGCGCCGCCAGCTGTCGCTCGTCGCCGGCAGCTCCCTGGGGGAGCATCCCGGGGACGTGCGCCGGGCCGTGGGCGAGGACACCGGGCCCTTCGCGGGTCCGCTCGCGCTCAACGTGCTGCCGTGGTCCGGTGAGCTGCGCGAGGACGGCTGGTCCTCGCACGAGCTGGCCGTACGGGCGCAGACCCGCCGGATCCTGGACCTGGCCGAGCTGCCCGTGTCCGTGACCTGCGTACAGGTGCCCGTACTGACCGGGCACTCGCTGACCGTACGGGCCCGGTTCGAGGGTGCCGTCGAGGCGGCGCACGCCCGGGAGATCCTGGAATCGGCACCCGGGGTGGTCCTCGTGGACGACCCGGCCGCGGGGGAGTTCCCGACCCCTTCGGACGCCGCGGGGACGGATCCGGCCTGGGTGGGACGGGTGCGGCGCTCGCTCGACGACCCGCGTTCCCTGGAGTTCTTCGTCTGCGCGGACAACCTCCGTCAGGGCGCCGCGTTGAACGCCACACAAACTGCGGAGCTCGTCGCGGCTGATTTTGGCTATTTCACTTTGTAGGATCATCACCGATCCCTTGATCAAGGTGATGGCCCGACGACCGTCGTCATGGACGACGCACGTCCGGGTGAGCGGCTACGCAAGAAGGCAATGAGAACCCCGCCGATGAATCTGCCTTGCGCGTACAACCCTGACGGGGGGACGCGTGTCCAACTGGCGTGGCAGAAGCATTGCTCGAATACCCCGTCGTTCCGGCACGCACCGGTACTCTCCCGATCCCGTCGCGCCTGCGGTCCCGCGCACCCGGCGGGTTCCCGGTGATCGTTCCCGTTCCGCCCGCCGCGACGGCGTCCGGAGCCCCCGTGCTGCCCGGGGTCCCCGCCGCGCCCGCCGTCCGGGCGTCCGCACCGGCCAAGGACGGCCGGGTGCCCGGGCCCCGCGCTAGCGCGGAGGCCCGCGGAGGCACGGAGACGGCCGAGGCGGCCGAGGCGGCCGAGGCGGCCGAGGCGGCCGAGGCGGCCGAGGTGACCGAGGTGGTCGCGGGGACCACCGTCGACCACCTCACGGAGACCTACCAGGCCCACTACCGCTCGCTCCTGGGCCTTGCCGCACTGCTCCTCGACGACACCGCTTCCTGCGAGGACGTCGTCCAGGAGGCCTTCATCCGCGTCCACTCGGCCCGCAACAGGGTCCGGGACCGGGAGAAGACCCTGGCCTACCTGCGCCAGACCGTCGTCAACCTCTCGCGTTCCGCCCTGCGCCGCCGCATCCTCGGCCTGAAGCTTCTGTCGAAGCCGATGCCGGACATGGCGAGCGCCGAGGAAGGCGCGTACGACCTGCTGGAGCGGGACGATCTCATCAAGTCGATGCGCGGGCTCCAGCGACGCCAGCGCGAGGTGCTGGTGCTGCGCTACTTCGCGGACATGACGGAAGTCCAGGTCGCCGAGACCCTCGGCATATCGCTCGGTTCGGTCAAGGCGTACGGATCGCGGGGCATTGCCGCGCTGCGGGTGGCGATGGAGGCCGCGCAATCATGAACGAGGACCGCAAGACGAACGAGGACGAGGCCCCGGAGGCCCTGTTGGAACTCGTGCGCGGCCTGCCGGGGGCGGGGGAGTCCGCCGCCAAGCCGGCCACTGCGAAGCCGGCCGCCGCCAAGCCGGCCGTCTCCGAGCCCATGGGTGAGGAGGACGCGCTGCGCGATCTGCTGCGCGAGGTCGTCGTCGGACTCGAACCCTCCGGCGACGCGCTGGACCGGCTGCGGTACGCGGTCCCCGCGCGCCGGGTCCGCAACCGGCGGATCCTCGTCGCCGCGGCGGCGGCCGTAGTGGTGCTGGGCGGCTCGGTCCCGGTGGCCATGCACCTGACCGTCGGGACGGGCGGGAGCTCCGACCGTTCCACCATGGCGGGCCACGGCCAGAAGGGCGGAAACCGGAAGGACGGGGATTCCGGCCTGCACCAGAACGGCTCCTCCCGTCCGAAGCCGCACCCGACCTCCGGCAAGGACAAGGGCAAGGACAAGGACAAGGGCGCGGAGGACGGTGGCCCCAGCGCGCCCCCGCCGATCCCGTCGCCGGACATCGGCTTCCCGAGCATCGGCGGGCCGAACATCCCGCCCCGCGCATCCTCTCCCCTCCCCGGCATCACCGGCTCCGTGGGCGGCGGTGTGCTGCCCCCGGCCGGGTCCGCGGCCGTGCCCAACTGCGCCCAGAGCCAGCTCGGAGTGGTGGGCAGCACCCGGGCCCCGTCGGCCGGCGGCAAGGTCTACGGCAGTTTCAAGGTCACCAACGTGTCGTCGAGCGGCTGTACCGTCCGCGGCCCGGAGATGCTGACGGCGGGCCCGGCGGTCCAGGGCGGAGCCGCGGTCGCGGTCGTCAGCCACGTCACGGGAGATCCGGCGACCGGGCTGCTGCCCGACCCGTCGGTGGAGACCCTGCGGATGGTGATCGCGCCGAACGCGTCGTACGAGGTCCGCTTCGCGTGGGTGCCGCCGGAAGGGGGCTGTCCCGGCGCGAACGGCTCCGGGGAGACCAACCCGCAGGAGGGCGGCTCCGGGGGCACCCCGGACGGCGAGCCGGCCACCGAGACGGGCCAGACCCGGGCGGAGACTCCGCCGCTCGGTGCCCTGGTGTCCCACACGCCCGATTCGCACGGCCCCAACGGCCCGACGACGCAGCTGACCGTCGCGGAGGCGTGCGGCGGAACGGTCTACCGCACGGGCGTCATCCCGCTCAGGTAACCCCGCCGCGCCCGCCCCGGACGGGGCGGGACCCCGGACACTACGCCGAGCCGGCACCGGCCGGGGCCGGCTCCGCCGGGTCCCGCTCGGCCGGGGTGCCGGTGCCGGTCCCGGTCTCGGCGAGGAGGCCCGCCTCCGTATCGCGCAGGGTCTCCACCTCGCGCCGGTAGAGCCGGAACCACATGAAGAGCACGAACGCGGCGAAGACGAACCACTCGCCGGTGTAGCCGAGGTTCTGGAAGGCCTTCAGGTCGAGCCCCGTGTTGACCGGAGCCTGCGCCGGTACGGGAGTCATCCCGTCGGCGGGCGTCTGCACGGTCAGCCAGGCGTCGTACAGGCCGTACGGCACGATGTTGACGAGCGAGGCGGCCCCGATGACGCCGAGCTGCCCGGCCGGCAGCCCGCCCGAGGAGTGGACGCCCTTGCTGGTGGAGTTCTCCGAGGCCTGCAGCGCGCCCGTCACCTCGACCCGTCCGGCCGGCGGGGCCGGAGCCCGGCCCGCGTCGGCCGCTCCGGGCAGCCAGCCCCGGACCACGGGTACGGCCTTGCCGGTGTCGGTCTTGAGCAGGGTCAGGACGTAGAAGCCGGACTTCCCGTCGAGCCGCCGTTCGGGGACGAGGAGCTGGTCGGCGTACTCGCCGGAGACCGAGGCGAGCCGCCCGGAGGTCCGCTTGTCCACCGGGAGCAGCGAGTCCAGCGGCGCGGCCGTCTGGTCGGCGGGGCGTGCGCTGGTCGCCTCCTTGTGGGTGTCGACGCGGTCCTCGAACCGGCCGAGCTGCCAGGTCCCCATGAACAGGCAGAAGGGAACGCCGAGCGCGACGAAGACGTTGATCCCCCACCAGCGCGGGGTCAGGAGAAACCGGTGCACCCCACCACCGTACGGGGGGTGCACCGCCTCGCTGGTGCCGGGGCCCTGGCCGTCTAGCGGGGCAGGTGCTTCAGCGCGAAGTCGATCTCCATCCGGACCTGCTTGATCCGCTCCTCCACGACGAGCGAGCCGTGCCCGGCGTCGTAGCGGTACACCTCGTGCTCCGCCCCGCGCGCCGCCAGCCGGTCCACGTAGTTCTCGATCTGCCGGATGGGGCAGCGCGGGTCGTTGAGCCCCGCCGCGATGTGCACGGGTGCCTTCACCGCGTCCACGTACGTCAGCGGCGAGGAGGCCGCGAAACGCTCCGGGACCTCCTCCGGGGTGCCGCCGAAGAGGGTGCGGTCCAGGGACTTCAGCGCCTCCATCTCGTCGTGGTACGCCGTCACGTAGTCGGCGACCGGTACGGCCGCCAGCCCCACCGCCCAGGCCTCCGGCGCGGTGCCGAGGCCGAGCAGCGTCAGGTAGCCGCCCCAGGAGCCGCCGGACAGCACCAGGCGCGCCGGGTCCGCGAGGCCGGAGGCCACCGCCCATTCCCGTACGGCGTCCACGTCCTCGAGCTCGATCAGGCCGACCCGGTGCTTGAGGGCGTCGGTCCACTCGCGTCCGTAGCCGGTCGAGCCGCGGTAGTTGACCCGGACGACCGCGAAACCGTGGTCGAGCCAGGCCGCCGGGGTCGCGGCGAAGGCGTCGCTGTCGTGCCAGGTGGGCCCGCCGTGGATCTCGAAGACGGTCGGGAAGGGGCCGTCGCCGTGCCCGACGGGCCGCTGGGCGAGGGCGTGGATCCGCCCGCCCGGCCCGTCCACCCACACGTCCTCGACCGGTACGGAGCCCGGCGGCCGGAAACCGGGCGGGTCGAGCACGACCCCGCCCGCGGTCGACCGGATGACGGAGGGCTCGGCCGCGGAGGACCACTGGTACTCCACCGATCCGTCGGGCCGCGCCGTCGCACCCGAGACCGTCCCCGGCGGGGTGTCCAGGCGCAGCAGTTCCCGCGCGGCCAGGTCGTAGCGGAACAGCTCGCTGCGCGCCTCGAAGCCGTGCTCGATCAGCAGCGCGGACCCGTCGGGGTACCACTCGGCGCCGACGTCGCCCGGCAGGTCGACGGCCAGCTCCTCCTCGGTGCCCGCGGCCACGTCCCACACCATCGGCTCCCACCGGCCGCGCCGCTGGTGGCCGACGAGCAGCCGGGTGTCTCCCGCGACGGGCGCGAAGCCGAGCACCATGAGGCCCAGCTCCTCGGTGCCGCCCTTGGAGTCGTCCAGCTCGGCGACGGTCTCACCGGCCAGGGTGATCACGCGCAGGGCCGAGTGCATCGCGTCGCCGTGCTCGGTGTGCTCGACGGAGAGCAGGGTCCCGTCCCGGGACAGGTCGCCGACCCCGGCCGACTCGCGGTGCCGGTAGACGACGGCCGGCTCCGTCCCGTCGGGCCGGACCACGTGGATCGTCGTCCCGTCCTCGTCGGTGGAGCGCCCCACGACGGCCGTCCCGTCCCGCCCGATGGCCAGCCCGGCGGGGTACGAGGCCTCCAGCCCGGGAGCGGCCGGCTCGTCGGGGCCGCCCGCGAAGGGCTGGCGGACCCAGGTGCCGAACTCGTCGCCGTCGGTGTCGGAGAACCACCAGAGCCACTCGCCGTCGGGGGAGAGGGTGCCGTCGGTGGTTCCGTTCGGCCGGTCGGTGGCCTGCCGCTGGGCGCCGGTGGCGCGGTCCCAGGCGTAGAGCTCGTAGGTGCCGGTGGCGTTGGAGACGAAGAGCGAGCGGTCGGGCGCGTCCTCGGCCCATTCGGGCAGACCCACGCGCGGGGCCCGGAAGCGCTTCTCCCAGTCGGGCATGGCCGTGTCGTCGGCGGCGGAGGTGTCGGCGGTGTCGGCGGTGGCGTCAGTCATGCACCCCATGTAACCGGATCGGCCGCGGCCCGTCCCCCGAGATGCCGACGGGGCCGAACGGGCGCAGGGTGGTGTGCGTACGCGGTCCCGCGTACGCAGCCTGCGCAGAGGAGTGGCGGTCATGGCGAAGAAGGCGCGTACCGGCAAGCCGGCCCACCAGGATTCCGAGCGCGCGATGGCGAAGAACACGGCGGCCGAGGCGCGCGCCAAGGCCGCCGTCCGCGATGTGCAGTCGATCGCCGCGAAGACCCGGGGCATGCAGCAGAAGGCCCAGGCGAAGCGGGGCTGAGCCGTAGGCTGACGCGATGCGGATGATCGTCCGGGGTGCCCGGCTGCTGCACGGCGATGGCCTGCACGACGTCGAGGTCGCGGAGGACGGGCGGATCGCGCGCGTCCTCCCGTACGACGACCAGAAGGAGCCGCCGGCGACGGGGGTGCTGATCGAGGCGCACGGCGGCCTGCTCAGCGCGCCCTTCGTCGAGCCGCACATCCACCTCGACACGGCCCTGACGGCCGGAGACCCGCGCCCCAACGTCTCGGGGACCCTCTGGGAGGGCATCGCCTGCTGGAGCGAGCGCAAGAAGACCCTGACCCGCGAGGACGTGATCGCGCGGGCCACCGAGGTGCTGCGCTGGCAGGCGGCGCAGGGCGTCCTGCACGTGCGCACGCACTGCGATGTCACCGACCCGGAGCTGATCGCGCTCGACGCGCTGCTGGAGGTGCGCGACCGGGTCCGGGACGTGATGACCCTGCAGATCGTCGCCTTTCCGCAGGAGGGCATCGTCTCCTTCCCCGGCGGCGAGGCGCTGCTGCGCGAGGCGGTCCGGCGCGGGGCCGACGTCGTCGGCGCGATCCCGCACTTCGAGGACACCCGCGAGGACGGGGTGGCCTCGCTGGCCGTGGCCTTCCGGCTCGCCGAGGAGCAGGGACTGCGGGTGGACGCGCACTGCGACGAGATCGACGACGAGCAGTCGCGTTTCGTGGAGGTGCTGGCCGCGCACGCCCTGCGCTCAGGGCTGCGCGGGCACGTGACGGCCTCGCACACGACGGCGATGGGCTCCTACGGCGGCGCGTACAGCTTCAAACTCCAGCGCCTGCTGTCGCGTTCCGGGATCAACCTCGTCTCGAACCCCTTCGCCAACCTCAACCTCCAGGGCCGCTTCGACGCCTACCCCAAGCGGCGCGGCCTCACCCAGGTCAAGGAGATGCTGGCCGCGGGGGTCAACGTGGCCTTCGGCCACGACGACGTGATGGACCCCTGGAACGCGCTCGGCACCGGAAACCCGCTGCAGACCGCCCTCGTGGGGATCTACGCCGCCCAGCTCACGGGAGCGGACGAGATCCCGGTGGCCTTCGAGATGGTGACGGAGCGCGCGGCGCGCGTCCTGGGCCTGTCGCCCTCGGAGTACGGGATCCGCCAGGGCGCCCCGGCCTCCTTCGTGCTGCTGCCGGCCGCATCGCCGACCGAGGCCGTCCGCCGCCAGGTCCGCCCCCGCTACGTCGTCTCGCGCGGCACCGTCCTCGCCGAGACCCCGGTGGCTCCGCCCCGTCTGCTGGCCTGGCCGGGGGAGGAAGGCCCCTCGGAGGTGGACTTCGTCCCCCGCCCGCACTGACCGTCCATGACCGGTGTGACCTCGGCTCGTGACACCCCGTCAGGCCCGCTGGACCAGCGGGCCTGACGGAGCCGGCGGGCCCGCCGGGGCGGGGGTGTGGTGAGCGGCCGCCGGGTCAGAAGAGCCCCAGCATGTCGTCCAGGGACCAGACCTGCCAGCCCATCGCGAAGAACGCGACTCCGGAGATCAGGGCCATCATCAGGTTCTGCCCCTGCTCGCCCCAGTCGTGGATCATCAGGATCAGGTAGACCAGGTTGAGCAGCAGCCCGGCGAGCAGGGCTATCGGGGTCAGGAACCCGACGATGAGGCCGAGCCCCAGGGCCAGTTCGGCGTAGGCGACGAGGTAGGCCATGAAGCGCGGGTAGGGCTTCACGACGATGTCGAAGCCGCGCGTGACGAACCCCCAGCGGTGCTTCTCGGCCACGCCGGCCGCCCAGCGGATGCCGCCTCCGCCGAACCATTCCTTCTTGTCCTTGTGCCGCCAGCTCTCCAGCCACCACAGCCCGAGCCCGATCCGCAGAACGGCGACCCATTCGGGTCCGCCGAGCCAGATGGTCTGCATCCTCGGTTCCTTCCCTCGTTCCCCGCAATGATCTGACGATGTGTCAGTTTCGAGGGAAGGGGAGTCGTGTGGCAAGAGGTCGGCCGGTGGTGCGGCAAGGAGGTTCGGGCTCAGCGGCAGACGACGGGGACCGACTGCACCGTGTTGTTGCCGAAGCCCCCGCGGTTCCAGGGCTGTTCGAGCGGCTGCGTGCGCCCCGAGGCGTCGGTGGCGCGGACCAGGAGGGTGTGGCTGCCCGGGACCGCCGTCCAGTCGGCGTGCCAGCCCTGCCAGGCGTACGGGTGCCCGCCCCGCGGCAGCACCTCGGCCTCGGCCCAGCCGGCGCCCCCGTCGGTGCTCAACTCGACGTGCACGACCGGCCCGTAGCCCGACCAGGCGCGCCCGGCGAGCCGCAGCGGGCCGGGGTGGACCACCCGGGTGCGGGACATGAAGTCGGGGAATCCGGGTGGGATCAGCAGGGCGCGCGGGGCGATCCGGGTGACGGGATCGCCGGACTCCTCGGCGCTCTGCTTGTACCGGTACGCGGTGGCCTGCTGGTAACCGCCGAACGCCGTGCCGACGAGCTCGATGTCGCGCAGCCATTTCACGTGCGCCATCCCGTACCAGCCCGGCACGATCAGTCGCAGCGGATGCCCGTGCTGCGGCGGCAGGGGCCCGCCGTTCATCGTGTGGGCGAGCAGCACGTCCTCGTCGACGGGGAGCGGCAGGCTGCGCCGGTAGTCCTGCTCGACGCCCCGCTCCACCCCGTGGTCGGCGCCCGTGAACACCGCTTCCACGGCGTCCGGGGCCACGTCGGCCTCCGCGAGCACCGCGCGCAGCGGCACTCCCGTCCAGTCGGCGGTTCCCACCGCCTCCACCAGCCAGGGCTGGCTGACCGGCCGCGGGGACAGCAGGGCCCGCCCGTTGCCGGCGCACTCCATGGTGACCCGGCGGGTCACGGAGGGCAGGGACCGGAGCTCCCGAAGGCCCAGCTCCAGGGGGGTCCGCAGGCGGCCGTGCACGGTGAGGCGCCAGGTGGGGGCATCGGCGCCGGCGTCCGTGCCCGCGCTCGTGCCCGCGCCCGTGTCGGGGATGTCGTAGTGCACGAGTACGTAGTGCAGCCCGGCCGGGGTGACCTCGTACCGCATGGCCTCCAGCGGGAGGCCGTGGTTGCGCGCGGCGAGCGCGAGCTCGTCCTGGCCGATGCCCTCCCCGGGCCCGGCGACCCGGCCCGGGGGGCTGATCCCGCCGAGGGGGCGCTCCTCCATGGGCGCGTGGTCCCGCATGGCCTCATGGTCGCGCGGTGAGGGCGGACCGGCTACTCCGCGTGCGGATCACTCCATCAGGCGGTATGAATTGATCTGTCCCTTATGTGATCGGAGTGACGCGTGGACGACTATCCACTGCTCAACCTGTTCTGGACCATGCTCTGGCTCTTCCTGTGGGTCATGTGGTTCTTCCTGCTGTTCAAGGTGATCACTGACATCTTCCGGGACCACGAGCTGCACGGCTGGGGCAAGACCGGCTGGCTCGTCCTGGTGCTCCTGCTGCCCTACATCGGCGTCTTCGTCTACCTCATCGTCCGCGGCCGGAGCATGGGCCAGCGGGACGTGAAACAGGCGAAGGAGCAGGAACAGGCCTTCCAGGACTACGTCCAGAAGGCGGCGGGCCCCCGCCACAGCCCGGCGGAGGAGCTCGCGAAGCTGTCCTCCCTCAAGGAGAGGGGCGACCTGACGCAGGAGGAGTTCGACAAGGCGAAGGACAAGCTCCTGACCTGAGGGTCCGCTCGTCGCCGAGCGGGGGCCGGGCCGCGCGCGTGCGGTCCGGCCCCCGCTCCGGCGTTCCGGTCAGGCCGCGGCCGCTACCGGGTCCGCGTCCTTCAGCAGGTCGATCAGGGACGAGCGGGCGCGTGCCACGCGGGACCTGACGGTGCCGATCGGACAGCCGAGCATCAGGGCCGCCTCCGCGTACGGGAGACCCCTGAGCTGGGTGAGGACGAAGACCTCGCGGCGTTCGGCGGGGATCGACGCCAGCAGCTCCGCGAGCGCGACGCCGTCCTCGAAGCCGGGTACGCCGCGCGGCTGGCTCTGCTCGGCCGCGGTCTGCCAGTCGTCTCTGTCGGCGATCTTGGGGCGGGCCGCCTTGTGGCGCAGGCTGTCCACCACGGTCCGCCGGGCGATGGAGAGCAGCCAGGTGCGGGCGGAGGAGCGGCCCTCGAAGCGGTGGAGGCTGCCGAGGGCGCGCAGGAACGTCTCCTGGGTCAGGTCCTCGGCGGACTGCGGGTCGCCGCTGAGGTAGGTGACGTAGCGGCGCACGTCGCGGTGCAGGGCGCGTACGAGCTGGTCCACGGCTGTGGGGTCGCCGTCGCGGGCGGCCAGCGCGAGGAGGGTGACGGCCTCGTCGGGGCCGGCGGCGCGGCGGGCGGGGGTGGCGGGAGCGGCGGGAGTGGACGGGGCGGCGGGGGCGGCGGGGGTGGAGGGGGCGGCGGGTGTGGTGGTCACGAGGGTGAGCCGGGCAGTGGTCATCGACTGGTGTCCTTCTGGGAATCCGGCCGGATTCGTTGCCGCGTCGCGCGTCGCGCGGGTCGCGGGCTGTGCGGGCAGCGCGGTGCGGGTTGCGGGGATGACGGGGGTGACCGAAGTGACCCCCGTGACCGCGTGACCGAAGTGACCGTGATACCGCACTGCCTGGAGCGCCCGGAAAGCCTGGAGGGCGCGGTGAGCCCGCGCTGCTCGCGGCGATGGCGGGCATCGAGAGGCCGGGGAACGGGTGGTACGGCCTGCCGGACGGCACGACCGATGCCCGAGGCGCGGTACGGACGGTGCTGGGCCCGTGGCGCGTCGGGGAGCCGGCTGTCAGATGACAGCGATCCCGTGAGGCGGACCCCGTGAGGTGAGGGCGTCGGCGAGCAGCAGCCTGCGGGGCGTCCGGACCCGGTGGTTCCGGGCACGGCGGACGCGGGGCCGGTGCGCGGGCGCGGGGAGACGGAAGAGCAGCCGCAGCGGTACGAGGAACCGGGCCGCGACGGCTCGCAGGACGCGGAAGGCGCCGCGTTCTCCGTACGCGAGCCAGAGGCCGCAGACGAGCGCGGCCAGGAGGTGCCCCGCGAGCATGCCGGCCGGTGACATGGAACCCATGGCGTGCTCGGCCGGCATCGGCACGGCCGACGCCACCGCCGCGGAACCGTCGGCCATGCCGTGCGTGCCGTGCGTCCCGGCCGTCCCGTGCGGAGCCGCCTGCGGGCGGCGTACGGACGGGGCGCAGAGCAGGTACTGGGCCCAGCGCAGGCCCAGGGAGGTCAAGGAGCCGTCCGGCTCCTGCGGCCGCGCCGCCGCGGCCTGGGCGAGCGAGAACCCGCCGTGCAGGGCGGCCTGGACGCCGACGGTCGCGGAGACGACGGCTGCGAGACCGCGCTCCCGCCCGGCGAGGAACCAGCCGGTCGCCGAGGTCGCGGCGAACGCCGCGGCCATCCCCCACCAGGGGACGGTGGTTCCCGACATGAGGATGTGCCCGAGGACCGAGAGCAGCACGCAGGTGGCCGCGAACATCGCGGCCCGTACGGCTCGGCAACCTCGACCCGGTGTCATGGCGTGGCCATCGTTGCACCGGCCCGGTGGGGGCGACAGGTGGCATCAGGTTCGCGGTCGTCCGAAAATCGACTACGCGGGTGTGGCATAAGCCACAACAAGCCGTGGGAACCCGGGCGTTCACCGGCCCGACTCCTGTCACGGATCGAGGGCCGAGGGGCGAGGGGCGTGAGCCCGGCGGCCGACGACGGGAACGGGGTGGGCGAGCGGTGGTGGACCGGATCAGCTCGGCGAAGCCGCCGGAGGCGGCCGAGGGCGTGACGGGCGGTGGCCTGACGGCCCTCCTCACCGGAGCCATGGCCTTCTCGATGCTCCAGCTCTTCCTCCTCGGCGCGCTCGGCCCCCGCCTGGTGGGCGAGTTGGGGGTCTCGCCCGCCGTGCTCGGCTGGACCACGACGGTCGGGTTCGGTACGGCGGCCGTGCTGTCGCCGCTCGGCGGCAGGCTGGTGGACCGGATCGGCCCGCGTCGTTCCCTCGTGCTCCTGCTGTCGGTGTCCGCCGCGGCGCTCGCGCTGATCGGTGCCGCGCCCGGCCCCGGGTTCCTGCTCGCCGCCGTCGCGCTGGGCGGACTGCCCCAGGCCCTGGCCAATCCGGCGACCAACAAGGCGATCCTCGCCGCCGTGCCCCCCGGCCGCCGCGGGCCGGTGACCGGCATGAAGCAGTCGGGCGTCCAGCTGGGCGCCTTCGCCGCCGGACTCCCCCTCACGGCGCTGGCCGGCGGGGTCGGCTGGCGCGGGGCGGTGTGGACGGCCGCCGCCACCGCCGCGCTGGCGGCACTGTGGGCGCTGCGCGCCCTGCCCGCCGACCCGCAGGCGGCTGCGGCCGGGCCCCGCGCCTCGCTCGTCCCGCGTGGTGCCATCGCCTGGCTGGCGGTGTTCTCCCTGTTCCTGGGCTGCGGGATCGCCTCGGTCAACACGTACGCGGCCCTCTTCGGCGCGCAGCGGCTCGGCATGGGCCCGACCGCGGCCGGGGCGCTGGTCGCGGTGCTCGGCGTCGCGGGCATCGCCGGGCGGGTCGGCTGGTCGAAGGCGGCCCGTCCGGGGCGCGCCGAGTGGCTGCCGGGAGGCCTCGCGGCAGGCGCGGTGGGGGCGGCCGTCCTGCTGGTCGCGGCGCCGACCGTACGTCCGCTGGTCTGGGTGGCCGCAGTGGCCGTCGGGGTGTTCGCGGTATCGGCCAACGCCGTCTCCATGGTTCTGGTGATGCAGCGCTCCGCCCCCGGCCGGGCCGGTCAGGACTCCGCCCTGGTGGCGGCCGGCTTCTTCACCGGCTTCGCCGTCGGCCCCCTCCTCTTCGGCCCGCTCGCGAACGCCGGCCACTACGGGACGGGTTGGCTGCTGGTGGCGGCGGAGTTCGGCGCGGCTTGCGCCGTGGGGACGACGTGGGCGGTGCGGGTGCGGCGCAGGGGCGTGCGGGGGAGAAAGACGGTTGCGGAATGACGAGTTGGCGGTGTGCCGGTGACCGGTAGGCGAGGCGGGGGCGTGCGGGCGGCGGGGTGGGCGGAGCGGGCCCTGGCGGAGGTGCTCGACCAGGTGGCCGTCACGGCGGCCGAGGCAAAGGACCGGTTCCCGTTGTTCGCGGACCCGGACACGGGGCGTTGGACGACCACCGGCCGGGGTTCCTGGGCCGGTGGCTTCTGGGCCGGGCTGCTGTGGCTGCGGGCCCGGCACACGGGCGCCGAAGGCGACCGGGCCGCTGCCTCCGCCTGCACCGGGCGGCTGTCCGGCTGGGTGGACGCCGACACCTCCACGCGCGGGCTGATCCTCTGGTACGGGACCGCCCTGGCCGCCGAGGACACCGGGGCGAGGGAGCTGCGCACACGGGCGGCCGCAGCCTGCTCGGCGGCCATGGACGAGGAACTCGGGGTGCTGCCCTGGGGATCGGCCTTCGGCGGTCCCCGCCTGCTGGCCCGGGTGGACGGCCTGCCGGGCACGATCCCGCTGCTCGCCACGGTCGACCCGGCGGCCGCGGCTTCGCACCTCCAACGGCACCTGGCCCTCTGCCTCCCCGCGGCCCCGTCGGGGGCGCTCCCCGGCTCCGGGACGGAGGTCTGCCGCGCCCGCGACCTCGTACCGGCCTGGGCCCACGAGCCGGAGACGGGCTGGCTGGCGTGCGCGGAGCCGGCGCCGGGCTGGAGCCGGGGACCGGCTTGGCTGCTGCTCGCGCTGGCCGACGTACTGCACCGGCCCACCGTCGTCCAGTGCCTGCCGGGGCACCCGCGGGCACTGGCGGAGGACCTGGCCGCCGCGTGGACCGGGCCGGGCGCGCCGCTCGTACCGCCGGCGGACGCGTCACGCCCCGACGGCCCTCCGGACACCTCCGCGGCAGCCGTCACGGCCGTCGCGCTGCTGAAACTCTCCCTGCTTCCCGGGCCCCGGGCCGCGCGGTACGCGCACCGCGCGGCGGAGATCCTGGCACACCTGGTCGACGACCACCTCTCCCGGGGCCGACTGCTGAACGGCTGCTACGACGCGGACAAGGGAGTCGCCGTCCGCCACGAACTGGTCTGGGGCGACTTCTTCCTGGCCCTGGGACTGGCCGAACTCACCGGCCTGGCAGACGTCCGCACCGTCTGACGGCTCGCGTCGACCACGACGACGAGGGGGTCCGGCGCCGCTGCCCGGGCCGCTGCCCTGGCCGCTGACCTGGCGGGCTGGGCGTCCCTGCTTCAGACCGCCACCGCGTCACCGGTGGCCGTCGGCCGCGCGCTCCGGGCGGCCCGCTCGGGTCGCGCCGGCGACACGGCCCGAAGGTGCTCGGCGGCCTCGGCGGCGGTGTAGGAGGAGGCGAAGGTGAAGGCGCGCGGTGACGGCCCGTGCGCCCGGAGGTCTGCCAGCTGCTCCAGGGCCTCCCCGACGGTCGGGAGGTGCCCGGCGGGGACCCACCAGAGCACCATGTGCGCCTCGACGTGCCGCTCGAACCATTCGCGGCGCCGCCGCATCACCTCCAGGTGCCCGCTGCGGTAGGCGAAGTCCCACAGTGCCTCCTGGGTCTCCCACACCGACAGGTTGACGATGACGTTCTCGCCCGCCGGGCGCAGGCTGGTGGCGTCGGCCGCCCCCTCCTCCACGAGCCGCCACACGAAGCCGGGCGCGCCGTCGGCGGCGGCGTTGACCGGGTCGAGCATCTCGACGAAGGGCGCCACACGCGGGTCGTCGAGCGGGTGGCGGAGCGTGGCGACGTTGAGTTGGGCGAGGTGGGCGGCATGCGGGGATGCGGTCATGGCCTCATCCCAACACGACCGCCGTTTCTATGTCAATGATCATTGTTTTTAGAAGTCTCGACCCTCACGCAGCACTCTCCCGGCCGGGCGTCCATGCGAGCACGGACGGAGCCGTCCGTGCCGAGCAGCCCCTCCAGGAGTGCGAGGTTCATGCCGCAGACGAGCGGCGGGAAGCGCTCGGCGACGGCGTGGAAGGGGCAGTTGCGCATGCGGATGACGCGTGCGGCTTCCCCGGTCGTGTCCTCGACGGATTCCAGGTGCGGTTCGTACCCGCGGCCGGCCAGCGTCTCCATCGCTTCTTCGAGGCCTCCGCAGGGGGCCGCCGAGCCGCGCAGGGCCTCGCCCCGGCGGCGAGCGGCCGCGCAGAGCCCGGCGTCCAGCCCCGCGTGCTCGGCGGCCTCGGCGAGCAGCTCGGCGGCCGTGCGGTAGTCGCGGGCGGGCAGCGACACCGACCGCTCGATCAGGGCCCGGGTGTACACCTTGGCGGGACGGCCCGCCCCCGGCCCCGAACGGCCTGTCAGGCGCCGACTTCCGCTCTCCAGCAGCCCGGCCTCGGCCAGCCGGTCGAGATGGTGCGCGGCAAGGGTGCGCGCCACCCCGGCCGCCTCGGCGGCCTCGTTGCGCCCGACCTCACGGCCCTGCGCCACCACGTACTCGTACAGGCGGCGCCGCACCGGATCCTGCAGCACCGCGATCACATCGATGTCCTCCACCTGGCCATTCTAGGAACAATGCAGGTTGGAGATAGAAAGGCGGAATCCGCCCCGGCCTGGACGCGGGCCCCACCCACGCACGAACGCACCAGCCCCCACCCCCCTACCCCCCTACCCCCGCAACACCCTCCGGGCCACCGCCGTGATGTGCAGTTCGTCCGGCCCGTCCAGGATCCGCGCCGTGCGGGCGGTGCGGTAGAGGGAGGGCAGGGGGGTGTCGGGGCCGAGGCCGGCTGCGCCGTGGATCTGGATGGCGGCGTCGGTCACCTGTTGGAGCATGCGGGCGGCGGCCACCTTGGCCAGCCCCACCTCCACGTGCGCGTCCCGCCCGGCGCCGAGGGCTGCCACGGCCTCGTGGACGAGCGGCCTGGTGGTGCGCAGCGCCAGGAGCGACTCGAAGACGTGGCTCTGCACGAGCTGGTGGCCGCCGAGCGGACCGCGCGATCCGCTACGGGAGTTCACGCGCGCGCACATGAGGTCGAACGCGCGCTGCGCCTGGCCGAGCCAGCGCAGACAGCGCAGGGTGCGGCCCAGCTGGAGCCGTTCCCCGGCGATGGCGAGGGCCCGGCCGCGGTCGCCGAGGAGGTGGTCGGCGTCCACGCGCACCCGGTCGAACTCGATCTCCCACTGCCCGGACGCGCCCAGCACCGGCAGCTCCCGCACCACCCGGAAGCCCGGAGCCGAGGTGGGGACGACGAGCAGCGACAGCCCCGTACGGTCCCCGGGCCGTCCGTCGGTGCGGGCCAGGACGGTGACCAGATCGGCCTCGGCCGCGTGCGAGGTGAACCACTTGCGGCCGCTCACGGTCCAGCTCCCGTCCGCCTCCTCCACCGCGTGCGTGGAGGTGAGGTACGGGTCGGTGCCCGGGGTCTCCGGGTCGGTCATGGCGTAGCAGGCCCGCAGCTCGCCGGAGGTCAGCCGGCGCGGGTACAGCGCGCGCACCCGGTCGCCGCCGTGCCGCCACAGCATGGTCGCGTCCAGCAGCGGCGCCGATCCCAGCGCGGCCGGTCCGTGGTCGCTCGCTCCCTCGGCCTCGGCGAGCCGTGCGTAGCGCGCCAGGTCCAGTCCCTGGCCGCCGAGTTCTTCGGGGAGCGGCAGCGCCCACAGGCCCGCCTCCTTCGCACCGGCCTGGAGCTCCCGCAGGGCCGCGGCGGCGGCGGGGCCGCCCGCGTCCAGTACGGGCTCGCGGGGCATCACCCGGTCCCGTACGAAATCCGCCACGCGGTCCCTCAACTCCGCATCGCAACCATCCGGTTCGTCCGCCGCGCACCCTCCGCTGTCCGCCACTCGGTTCTCCACACTTTCCTCCAGCCCGCCGGGAACCCGTGGGAACGGCAGTCCGACTGCCTCCCCGTGGAACTGGTCGGGCGGGCCCGCCCCTTGGTTCCCCACGTACGGGATCACCTGCGGTGCCGGCCGTCCGCCGGGGCCGGGAGAAGAGGAGAGGCATGGCGTCACCCGCCGTCACCCAGACCGCTCGGCCGCTCGACGGGCTGCGTTTCACCACCTCGGGACCGACCGCGCTCACCGGCCCGGTGGCCGCGCACCTGACCCTGCTGGGAGCCGTTCCCACGCACACCGGCCCGGCCGCGGCGCCGGCCGCGGGGACCGACACCGGCGCGGCCCGCGTCACCTTGGCGGACGCCACCTTCGGCCCCGGCTCTGAGCTCGGCTCTGCCCTCGACCCCGGCCCCGACCTCCGTCACGCATCCGGGTCCGGCCTGCCCGCCCGGGCGACCGCCACCATCGCGTGGTCGTCGGCCCCCGCCGTCACCGACGAGGCCACCGCCCAAGCCGCGACCGGCATCATGGCCGTGCACGGCCGCCGCCACGGCCTGCCGCGGGGGCTCGCCGTCGACTACGCCACCGCCGCGACGGCCGTCCTCACCACGCAGGGGCTGCTCGCCGCCCTGCTGGCCCGGGCCAGGGGATGCGAGGGCGCCGCCGCGCAGCCGCACACCTACGTGGACCGGGCCGGGCTGCTGGCCGTGTCCCAGTACCTCGCCGCGAGCGGCGCCGATGAGGGCGAAGCCGCCGAACTGGCGCCCGGCGGGCCGCCCTTCACCGCGGCCGACGGCACGCTCTTCGAGCTGGAGACCCTGGATCCGGGTGCCTGGGCCGGGTTCTGGCGGGCTCTGGAGGCCCCTTCCGACGCGGTACGGGCCGGGTGGCGGCCCTTCCAGTTCCGGTACGCCACCGCGTGCGCCCCCTTCCCCGAGGCGTTGCACGCCACCACCCGGGCCCACGGCTGGCAGCGGATCCGCGACGCGGCGGCGGCCTCGGGGGCCGAGGTCTGCCGGCTGTGGACCCTCGCCGAGCGGGCCGCCGAACACGACGGAGCCGCCCCCTGGACCCTGGCTCCGTACGGCCCGGCCGACCTCGCCCCGTACGGCCCGGGCAGCCGCGCCCCCTACGATCGTGCCCGACCGAAAGCGGCACCGCCCGCCACCCCGCACACCGCGCAAGGGCCCCCCGCCCCCCTGGCCGGCCTGACCGTCCTGGAGGCCGGCCGCCGCGTCCAGGCCCCCCTCGCCGCCCATCTGCTCGGCCTGCTCGGCGCCGAGGTGGTCCGGATCGAGCCGCCGGGCGGCGACCCGCTGCGCGGCATGCCGCCCGCCTGCTCGGGTGTCTCCGCCCGCTGGCTGGCCCTGAACCGGGGCAAGCGTGCCGTGGAGATCGACATCAAGTCGCCCGCCGACCGGCTGCGGCTGGCCGAGCTGGCGGCCGGAGCCGACGTGTTCCTGCACAACTGGGCCCCGGGGAAGGCGGCCGAGCTGGGCCTGGACTCCGCCGACCTCGCACGGGCGAACCCGGCGCTCGTGTACGCGTACACCGGCGGCTGGGGCACGGGCCGGATCGCCGACCCGCCGATGGGCACGGACTTCATGGTCCAGGCCCGCACCGGCGTCGGCGAAGCCGCCCGTCCCGAGGGCGAGGTGCCCGCGCCCTCCCTGATGACCCTGCTCGACGTGCTGGGCGGGCTGCTCGGCGCCGAGGCCGTCCTCGCGGGGCTGCTGCTGCGCGAGCGCACCGGGCGGGGGGTCCGCGTCGACTCCTCGCTGCTCGGCGCCGCCGACCTGCTCACCGCCCCGGCCCTGCTCCGTGCCCGGCGCGGGGAGCCCGGCCGCCGGCCGGCGGGCTTCCGTACGCCCCTGCGCACCGCCGACGGCTGGATCGCCCCGGCCGACGCGGACGCCGGCGCCTGCGCCGCGGCGGCCCGCGCCCACGGCCTCGCGGAGCTGTCCACCGACGACGCCCTACGGGCTCTGCGCGCGCGCGGCCTCGCCGCGACCGCCGTCACCACCGACCTCGCCGACCTGCACCACGACCCGCGCTTCGCCGGCTCGATCAGCCGCGACGCGCACGGTGCCCCCGCCGTTCCCGACCCCTGGAGCTTCGTATGACCGTCGCACTGCACGATCTGCTGCCCGTGGGCCTGCGCCGCTCGTGGGCGGTCGACGGAACCTGCCCCGACCTCGACCTCTACAGCCTCTTCCGGGCCCGCCAGATCGCCGATCTGCACCACACCGCGGTCATCGACGCCAAGGGCACGCTCTGCTACACCGCGCTCGACCGCAAGGTGCGATGTCTGGCCACCGGCCTCGCGGAGCTCGGCGTACGGCCCGGCGACGTGGTCGGCGTCCAGCTCCCCAACGGCCGCAACGCGGTGATCGCGGACCTGGCCCTGGCCGCCCTCGGAGCGGTGGCCCTGCCCTTCCCCGTGGGCCGGGGCGGCCAGGAGGCGCTCTGTCTGCTGCGCCGCGCCGAGGCCGTGGCGGTGATCGCCGCCGTGGAGCACCGGGGCCGGCGGCACGCCGCCGAACTGCGGGACCTGGCCCCCGAACTGCCCGCGCTGCGCCATGTCATCGCCGTCACAGGACCGGCGGGCACGGGCTCCAGCCCGTCCCATCCTGAAGGAACGATTCGGCTCGCGGAGCTGCTGCGCTCCGACCCGGCCGCCTTCGTACCCGCCAGGCCCCACCCCGACAGCGCCGCCCGCATCCTGGTGTCCTCGGGATCGGAGGCGGAGCCGAAGATGATCGCGTACTCCCACAACGCCCTCGCCGGCGGCCGCGGCAACTTCCTCGCGTCGCTGATGCCCGACGGGACGCCGCCGCGCTGCCTGTTCCTCGTGCCGCTCGCGTCCGCCTTCGGCTCCAGCGGCACCGCGGTCACCCTCGCCCGGCACGGCGGAACCCTGATCGTCCTCGACCACTTCACGCCGGAGGCGGCCCTCGCGGCGGTGCGCGAGCACCGGCCCACCCACGTCCTCGGGGTGCCCACGATGATCCGCATGATGCTCGACCGCCTGGAGGCGGAGGCATCCGGGGCCGGCGACACCCAGCCCCTGCCCGCCCCCGTCGCCCTGATCCTCGGCGGCGCCCCCCTCGACGAGACCACGGCCGAGAGCGCGAGCCGCGCCTTCGGCTGCCCGGTGGTCAACCTCTACGGCTCGGCCGACGGCGTCAACTGCCACACCGGACTCGGCGCGGCGGTCCCGGAGTCCGAGGGCTTGGGCATCGCCGCCGGCCGCCCCGACCCCCGGGTCGCCGACATCCGCATCACCGACACCGAGACGCACGAGCGGCTCCCCGACGGGGCGATCGGGGAGATCATCGCGTGCGGCCCCATGACCCCCATGTGCTACGTCGCCTCCCCGGACCTGGACGCCCGGTACCGCACGCCCGAGGGCTGGGTCCGTACCGGCGACCTCGGCTTCATCGACGAGGACGGGGTCCTGCACGTCGTCGGCCGCCTCAAGGACATCGTCATCCGCGGCGGCTCCAACATCAGCCCCGCCGAGGTGGAACGGGAGCTCTCCTCCCACCCCCTCCTCCGCGACGTCGTCTGCGTCGGAGTCCCGGACGAGGTCATGGGCGAGCGGCTCGCCGCCTGCGTCGTCCCCCGGGGCGCGCAGCCCCCCACGCTCGACTCCCTGTCCGGACACCTCGTGCTCCGGGGGCTCGACCTCCGCAAGCACCCCGAGCGCCTGCTGCTGATGGCGGAGCTCCCGCTCACCCCGGCCGGCAAGCCCGACCGTGCGGCGCTGCGCGCCCGGCTGGCGAACGGGGCGTCCGGCCCGGACACCGCCGCCGCGACCGTCGACGAGCCCGCCGCGGTGGGCGCGTAGACGGCGGCGGGGCGGCCCCGGAGGACCGCCCCGCCCGCACCGCGGCGTGCTGCTGCTCCGCCCTACCGCCCGGCCGGAGCCTTGCCCATGGCCTTCTTCAGCTCGGCCCCCGCGTTGCGGTAGACCGTCAGCAAGTCCAGGTCGTTGCCCGGGTAGTTGACGATCGCCGCCTGCAGCGCGCCGGAGTCGGGCAGGACGGTCCCGGTCGACATGTGGGCGTTGTCCAGCACCAGCGCCGGCTTCTTCGCCGACAGCTCGGCCAGCTGCGCCGGGGTCACCGCCTCGGGGCCGTAGGTGCCCACCGTGGTGGCGCCCGCCAGCTTCGCGGACCAGGCGGTGAACACCTGGCTCACGACCGACGGGCTCTTTCCGCCGGGCCAGGCGGCCTGGACGTCCTTGGCGACCCGCCCGTATTCGGCGTCGAAGTCGGCCGTCCACTTCGCGGCGGCGGCCTGCGTGCCGAACAGCGCGCCCAGCCGGGTGACTTCGGCCTTGACCTTGTCGGCGTCGTTGTCGAGGTTCACCTCCACCAGCTCCGCCTTCGAGCCGGCGGCCTCCTTGATCTTCGCGGCGTACGGCTCGAACGGCGCGTACAGCACGAAGTCCGCCCCGGCGACGGCGGCGAGGTCGGAGGGCTTGGGATCGTAGTCCGGCGCGTGGTGCACGGACTGCGGCACGATCACCTTGACGTCCTGCGCGCCGGCGGCCTTGGCGAAGGCGCCCTCCCAGGTGGTGGTCACGACGACGGCCGGCCGGGAGGGCGCGCCCGCCTCGGCGGAGTCACCCCCACGACCGCCGTCGCCGGTGTCGCCGTCACCGCAGCCGGTCACCAGGGCCAGTGCCAGGCCCAGTGCCGTGCTCAGTGCGAGGGGGGAAGTGCTGCGGACGCGGGTTCGCGACGCCATGAGCTGATTCTCCGTTCGGGTACGAGGTGCACCGCGAGGACGAGCGCCCCCGCGGTCAGGACGAGGACGGGCCCGGGGGGCCAGTCCAGCCGGAGGGCGATGAGGAAGCCGGTCAGGTTCACGAAGACGCCGATGGCCACCGCCCACCCGGTGATCGATTTCAGCGAGGTGCCCAGCCGGCGCGCGGCCAGGGCGGGCAGCAGGGTCAGGGCGTCGACGAGCAGGGCGCCGGTGAGCTTGATGGCCCCGGCGACCGCGACCGCGACGAGCACGAGCAGCACGGTGGTCAGCGCCCGTACCGGCACGCCCGAACACTGCGCGAGCTCGCGGTCGTACAGCAGCAGCGCCACCTCGCGCCGCCGCCACCAGAACAGGCCGGGCACGAGGACGGCCAGCACGCCGAGCACCACGAGATCGGCGCCGCCGACGGACAGGATCGAGCCCCACAGCAGCGCGAACGCGCCCGAGGCGTTCACCCCCGAGACCGCGAGGAGCAGCAGCGCGGCGGCGATCGCCAGGCTCATCAGCAGCCCCATCGCCCCGGACAGCCCGTCCGGGGTCCGGGCCAGCGGTGCGACCCCGGCCCCGGCCAGAGCGCAGGCCACCAGCGCGCACAGCATGGGGTCCAGCCCGGTGAGCAGCCCCACGGCGATGCCCAGCAGCGCGACGTGCATCATCGCGAAGCGCACCGGCATGATGTCCAGCCCGACGATGACCACCCCGATCACGGGCAGCCCGACGGCGGCGAGGAGCAGGGCGAAGCCCGCCCTCTGTACGGGGGCCAGTTGCAGCAGGGTGCCGAGGTCGGCGCTCGCGAGGGAGGCGGCCGTGAGGGTGGCGCTCACCGGACCTCCCGCAGCCGGCCGGCGGCCATCTCCAGGACCCGGTCGCAGCGTTCCGCGAGCGCCCGGTCGTGCGTGACGACGACGAGCGTCACGGGCAGCGCGGCCAGGACGTCGGCGGCCTCGTCCTGCCCGGCGAAGTCCAGCGCGGCGGTCGGCTCGTCGGCGAGCAGTACGCCGGCCCCCGCGGCCACGCAGCCGATCGCCCGGGCCAGGTACATCCGCTGCAACTGCCCGCCGGACAGGGTGTGCAGCGGCCGCCCGACGAGCGGCCCCACCCCCAGCCGGCCGGCGGCCTCGGCGGCGGCGCGGGGGTCCCCGCCGCTGGCGAGGAGTTCGCCGCCGAGCAGCGGGAAGCGTCCGGCGGCGGGCTTCTGCGGGATCCACGCGCACGCCCGCCGCCGCCAGGCCGGGTCGCCCGCACGGCCGCCGACCAGGATCTTCCCGCTGACCCGCGGGTGCAGGCCGAGCACAGCGCGCAGCAGGGTCGTCTTGCCCGATCCGTTGGTGCCGGTCAGCGCGACGCGCTCGCCGGCGGCGATCTCCAGGTCGACGCCGGCCACGGCCTCGACCCGCCCGTGCCGGCAGCCCACCCCCTCCATCCGCACGTCCAGCCCGCCCATTCCACGCCCTTCCGCTGTCACCGGCCCCGTCCCTGCGTGGAGTTGGTCGGCCGAGGGGGGCCCGCGGTTCCGGCGATCCGCGATCTGTCGTCTCAGGGCGGGCACGGGGGGTGGCACACGGGCGGGTTCGCGCCGTCCAGTCGGGCGGGACCGGCCATTCCGCGCGGCCTTTCCCTTTTCTACAAGCCTCCCGGCCCGCCGCGGGCCATGATCGCGCCGCCACCTCCCGTGGTGATCAACAAGCCTGTGATCAATGGGGAGTCGAGCCATGTCCGAGAACGTCCGCACCCCTCGCCGTACCCTGCGCCCCCTGCGCCCCACCCTGCGCCGCGCCACGCGCCGGACCGCGCTGTGGCACCGCGCCCTGGCGACCGCCGTCGTCCTGGCCGCGACCGGAACCGTCCTGGCCGGCGCCCCGCAGCCCGCCCACGCCGCGCTGCCGGCGCAGTCGATATCCGACCCCGTGCACTACTGGAACGACGTGCTGCAGAACGTCTTCCGCAGAGTCGGCGGCGGGCCCGTCCCGATGGCCCGGGCCGCGGCGATGATGAACGCCGCGATCTACGACGCGGAGTCCTCGTACCAGCTGAAGTGGAAGGGCAAGATCACCTCGGAGCCGTACATCAAGGCGGTGAGCTACGTCGGCTGGGCGGAGGGCCCGGACGAGGAGGAGCGCGTCATCGGCCGTACGGCCTACAACATCCTCCTCGGCCTCTACGGCAACAAGCAGAGCCGCTTCGCGGACCAGACCCAGTACCTCGACGCGCGCTTCCGCGAGCGGTTCGGCACCGAGCCCACCGCCGGCGACTTCCTCGACCTCTCCGTGGTCGGCACGATGGTCAAGCAGATGACGGACGCCCGCACCGGCGACGGCTCCGACAACCCCCAGGTCTACGTGGGGGACGACAAGCCGGGCGCCTGGCGGCCGACGAGCTACCCGGACATGCCCGACGCCTCCTGCGACGAGGACAGCGACGCGGTCAGCCCGTTCGACGGCCAGGTCAAGCCGTTCTCGCTGACCTCCGGCTCCCAGTTCCGCCCCACCACCCTGGCCCAGTACGGCTCGTACGAGGCCCTGGTGGCGAGCGACGAGTACGAGCGGCAGGTCGAAGCGGTCCGCACGGCGGGCGCCGACCGGCCGACGGCGGCCACGCCGGTGGTCAACCGGACCCCGGACCAGCTCGCCGCGGCCTGGTTCTGGGCCAACGACAACAACGGCACCTACAAGCCGCCCGGCCACATGCTCCAGGCCACCCGCGAGGTCGCGAAGGCCCGAGGCCTCGGGGTCTACGCCAACGCCCGCCTCTTCGCCCTCGTCTCCATCGCCATGGCCGACACCGGAATCGCCGTCCGCGACGCCAAGTTCGCCACCCCCGTCGACCTGTGGCGGCCCGTCTCGGCGATCCGCGAGGGCGGCCTCGACCCGCAGTGGAAGCCCCTGCTGAAGAGCCCGACGGGCGTCAACGTCAGCCCCTGCTTCCCCGCGTACGTCTCCGGCCACGCCTCCTTCGGCGGCGCCTGGGCCGGGGTCATGAAGCGCTACTTCGGCAGCGACGACATCTCCTTCGACCTCACCACCGACGAACCGCAGTCCCCGGTCAAGACCCGCCGCTTCACCAGCTTCAGCGCGGCCGGCAAGGAGGACGCCGACAGCCGCGTCTGGCTCGGCGTCCACTACCCGTGGGACGCCACGGACGGCCTCGTCCTGGGCGAGAAGATCGCGAACCAGGTCTTCACCACCAAGCTCCGCACCCTCTGAACCGACCCGACGGGCCCGACCCGAAGCGTCGGACCTGACCGGCACGGCCTCCCCGGCCGGATGACGTAAGCCTTTCGTCATCCGGCCGGGCCTGGCCCCGGCCCGCGCCCGCGCGTTGAATGCCCATGACGGCCGGACGGCCGGACCCGAGGAAGGGCAAGACGAGTGACGCAGAACCCGACACCGGACCAGCCGCAGGACCCGGCGCAGGACCCCGCGCAGGACCCGGCCAGGCGCCGGGGAGTACGCCGGCTCCTGCCCTTCCTCGCCCTCCCGGCGGCCCTTCTGCTGGGGCTGGGCCTGTACTGGTTCCAGCCGTGGAAGATCTGGCAGGACGCGACGGTCAACGAGTCCCTCCCGGCGGCGGCCCCCTCCGCCGCCCGTTCGTCCGCGGCCCCAACGGCCCCGACGGCCTCGACGGCCCCGGCGGCGCCGGACACCCCGGCCGCCCCGCGGACCCTCGCCCAGGGCGCGCTGATCAGCCACGAGCACACCACCACCGGCACCGCGCAGCTCATCCGGCTTCCGGACGGCTCCCACACCCTGCGCCTGGAGAACCTCGACACCAGCAACGGCCCGGACCTGCGGGTCTGGCTGACGGACGCCCCGGTGAAGGAGGGCACGGCCGGCTGGCGGGTCTTCGACGACGGCAGGTACGTCAGCCTGGGCAAGCTCAAGGGCAACAAGGGCGACCAGAACTACGCCGTCCCGGCCGACGTGAACCCGTCCGACTACACCAGCGTCACCATCTGGTGCGACCGCTTCGACGTTTCCTTCGGCGCGGCGGCCCTGACCACCCCCGTCTGACCCGCGGCGGCCGCGGCCAGGCCTCCCCCTTCGGCCTCCCCCTCGCCGCCCGGGCACGTGACACCCTGGTCCCCGTACCAAGGACGCGTCAGGGGCGCGCCGGGATCGGGGGAAGACCATGGCGGGACCGCGAGCGCCGGAGAACCATCTCGCCGGGTACGCCGACGTGCTCGCGGACGCCTGCGCCACGGGCCGCCGGCTGACCCGCGCGGAGCTGGAAGCGCGTCGCGCGGAAGGGGAGCGGGCGGCGGAGGCCGGGCTGCCGCTCCGTGCCCTGATACGCGATCACCTGGCCGCGGCGCAGCTCGTACGGCCCCTCCCCGCAGCCGGCCCGCTCCTGTCGGCCGTGGAGCAGGCGGTGGACGCCTTCGTCGAGGGCTACGAGCGCGCCCAGCACCAGGCCGTCCGCCAGGAGGAGGCGGCCCGCCGGGAGTTCATCGACGACCTGCTCTACGGGGGCAGCGACCTGGGCCGGCTGGCGGAGCGGGCCGGGCGCTTCGGTCTGCGCCTCTCGCAGTCGCACGGGGTTGCCGTGGCCACGGGCCCCGAGCCGTACGGGGACGGCTACCCCATGGCGCGCGGGATCGAGTCGGCGGTCCTCGCCCGGTTCCCGGGCCGGCAGATCCTGCTGACCACGAAGGACGGCCGACTGATCTGCGTGGCCCCCGGGGACCAGCCCGAGGTCCTGGAGTACTTCGCGAAGCGCGCGCACGCGGCCACCGACGGCGGCCGGGTCGGGATCGGCCGCTCGCACCCGGGCGCCGGCGGGGTCGTCCACTCCTACGAGGAGGCCCGGGGCGTACTCGACCTCGCACGGCGGATGGACCTGGACGGCCCGGTGCTGCACGCCGCCGACCTGCTCGTCTTCCCGGTGCTGACCCGGGACCGGCAGGCCATGGCCGATCTGGTCGAGAGCACGCTCGGCCCCCTCCGCACCTCCCGCGGTGGCGCCCAGCCGCTCCTGGACACGCTCACGGCGTACTTCGACAGCGGCTGCGTGTCCACCGAGGCGGCCCGGCGCCTCTCGCTCAGCGTGCGCGCGCTGACGTACCGGCTGGACCGCATCCACACCCTCACCCGGGCCGACCCGGGGGACCCGCTGAACCGCTACACGCTCCAGACCGCGGTGATCGGGGCCCGCCTGCTGGGCTGGCCGGGCAGCGACGGATGACCTGCCCCCTGTGCGTTAAAGGGACGTAAAGATTGCCGACCGCAGGCAATGTGCGGAGCGCACCCCCGGTGGCACGATGCCGGTGTCCGGCGGAAACGCAACGCGGGCGGGGAGGTGTGCTCATGAGCTTGTTTCTTGGTCTCGGCATGGCGGGGATCGTGCTGCTGGCCCTCGCCCTGGTCCTCGACGGCGTGCTGGAAGGCATCTTCGACGGCGCGCTCGACGGCCTGTTCGACGGCTGGCTGTCCCTTCCGGTGCTCGCGGGCTTCGTTTCGATGCTCGGGTTCACCGGGGCGATCGTGCTCGGGACCACAGGGTTCGGGCCGGGCCCGGCCACCGTCGCGGGCGCCCTCGCGGGGGCCGGCGCGGGCTGGGCCACGTACCGCCTGAGCAGCACGCTGGCCGGAGACCGCAGCGGGGCCGCCCCGCGCCACGACGACCTCCTCGGCTCCACCGGGACCGTGGTCACCGCGATCCCGGAGTCCGGCTACGGCGAGGTCCTCCTGCGCCTGGCCGGGCAGCCGGTGAAGTACGCGGCGACCGCCGAGGTCCCGCTGGCCCGTGGCGCGGAGGTGTGGGTGACCGCGACTCCGTCGCCCACCTCCGTCAGCGTCCGCGCCGTCGAGCACTGAAGTACCCGGCCCGTCCAGTCAGTCCATCACCGATCTGCCCCCACGGGGGAGGCAGGGGGGATCCGCCATGAGTTCAGTCGTCACCGCGGTCGTCGGAGTCGTCGTACTCCTCGTCCTGCTCGCCCTGGTCGTCGTCACGCGCTACAAGGTGGCCGGGCCCAGCCAGGCGTTCATCATCACCGGCCGGCGCGGCAAGAGGTCCACCGACCCGGAGACGGGACGGATATCGACCGACAACAGCGGCCAGAAGGTCGTGGTCGGCGGCGGCGTCTTCGTCGTCCCGTTCGTGCAGCAGCGCTACACCCTCGACCTGTCGAGCCGTCACATTCCGATCGCCGTCCGCGGCGCGGTCACCCTGCGCGGCATCAAGGCGAACCTCGAAGGGGTCGCGATCGTCAAGGTCGGCGGCAACGAGGACGCCATCCGGGCGGCGGCCCAGCGCTTCCTCCAGCAGCAGGACGGCATCGTCGGCTTCACGCAGGAAGTCCTGTCCGGCGCCCTGCGCGCCATCGTCGGGCGCATGTCGGTGGAGGACATCATCCGCGACCGTGCCGCCTTCGCGGGGCAGGTCGCCGAGGAGGCGGAGGCCAGCCTGTCCGGGCAGGGCCTGGTCCTGGACGCCTTCCAGATCCAGGACATCACCACCGAGGGCTCCTACCTCGAAGACCTCGGCCGTCCCGAGGCCGCCCGCGCCAAGCAGGAAGCCGACATCGCGGAGGCCAACTCCCGCCGGGCCGCCGAGCAGGCCCGTCTGAAGGCGGAGGAGGAGATCGCGGTCGCCGAGCGCACCCTGTACCTGCGCCAGGCGGAGATCAAGGCCGAGACCGACGCGGCCGCCGCCCAGGCCAACGCCGCCGGCCCGCTCGCCGAGGCCGACCGCCAGCAGCAGATCCTCGCCGAGCAGGAGAAGGTCGCCGAGCGCCAGGCCGCCCTGACCGACCGACAGCTCGACACCCAGGTCCGCAAGCCCGCCGACGCCCGCCGCTACGAGGCCGAGCAGGAGGCGGAGGCCAAGCGGGTGGCCCGCGTCAAGCAGGCCGAAGCAGAGCGCCTCGCGGCGATCGCCGCCGCCCAGGGTGAGGCCGAGCGGGCCCGCCTCACGGGTGAGGGCGAGAAGCAGCGCCGCTCAGCCCTGGCCGAGGCCGAGGCCATCGAGGGCGCCAAGCGCGGTGAGGCCGAGCGCGCCCGCCGTGCCGCGATCGCGGAAGCCGTACGCCTGGAAGGCGACGCGGAGGCCGCGGCCATCCTGGCCAGGGGTTCGGCCGAGGCGGAGGCCATGCAGAAGAAGGCGGAGGCCTTCGAGAGGTACGGCGACGCGGCCGTGATCCAGATGATGGTCGACGCGCTTCCGCAGGTCGTGGCCAAGGCCGCCGAACCCCTCGCCGCCATCGACAAGCTGACCGTCATCTCCACCGACGGCGCGAGCAAGCTCTCCCGTACCGTCACCGACAACGTCGCCCAGGGCATGGAACTGCTCAGCTCCACCACCGGAGTCGACCTGGCCCAGCTCCTCAAGGGGCTCACCACGCCGACGTCCCTGCCCGCTCCCGAGAAGGCCGCGCCCAACGGGAAGATCGAGATCCAGGGCTGACCCCGCGTACGCCCCTCGCGTACGCCTTCGCACACCACGCCGCCGACGGCGCCCGGCTCCGCTCGCGCCGGGCTCCGTCGGCGGCGTCGCGCGACCGCGGCGCCGGTCACCACTCGCTGATGAGCGCCGGGTCCGGTTCGTGCTGCCGCCAGGCTTCGGCGAGGCGGACGAGGCGGGCGGGGGCGGCGATGCTGCGCACGGTGGCGATCTTGCCGTCGACGAGGTCGATCGTCGCGGCGCCCATGACCTGGTCGCCGCGTACGAAGAGGATGGCGGGGGCGCCGTTGACGAGCGCGTAGTGGAGGGCGAGCGCGCCGCCGGCGAGCCGCCGCTTCGCGGGCGTGGGCTTGAAGCCGCCCCGCATGAGGGTGGCGACGCGCCGCGGAGTTTCGTACCGCAGCAGCTTCTCGGCCAGGCCGGCGCCGTCGGAGATCGCGATCACGTCGTCGGTGAGCAGCGCCACCAGCCGTTCGGTACGGCCCGAGGTGGCGGCGGTCAGGAACTCCTCGACGATCCTGCGGGCCGACGCCGGGTCGACTTCACCGACGCCGCGGCGGCGCGCGGTGGTGATGCGGGTCCGGGCACGGTGGAGGTGCTGCTGGCTCGCGGACTCGGTGATGTCGAGGATCTCGGCGATCTCGGCGTGGCCGTAGGAGAACGCCTCACGCAGGATGTAGACGGCCCGCTCCACGGGTGACAGGCGCTCCATGACGGTCAGCACGGCCAGGGAGACCGACTCGCGCTGCTCGAAGGTGTCGGCCGGGCCGAGCATCGGGTCGCCGTCGAGGAGCGGTTCGGGCAGCCAGGCTCCGACGGTGCGCTCGCGACGGGCGTGCGCCGAGCGGAGCCGGTCGAGGCACAGGTTGGTGACGACCTTGGTCAGCCAGGCTTCCGGCACCTGGATCCGCTGCCGGTCGGCAGCCTGCCAGTGCAAGAAGGCGTCCTGTACCGCGTCTTGGGCGTCCGTGGCGGAGCCCAGCAGCCGGTAGGCCAGCGAGGCCAGCCGGTTTCGGGAGGCCTCGAACCGGCTGGTGTCGAAACGATCGCTGGCGACGCTGTCCACGCGGGTCACCCTAGCGGTGGCTACGCGGCCGCCGTCTGGGGGGACGCGTCCGACGCGGCGGCCGGCCGGTGCGGTCGGCGCAGGTGGTGCTTGCGCTTGGGCAGGCCGAAGGTCGGGTGCGAGCTGGCCCACAGCGACATCCTGAGGATGGCCGCCTTGAACCGTGCGGCCTTCCGGCCGCCCATGTACGTCGGCTTCGCCCGCCCCTCCCCGTCGACCAGTTGCAGGATCCCGTCCCGCCGCCCGAGGCTGATGTGGTTGCCCGGGTAATCCAGCTTGGTGCGCGCGACCTTCCCGCCGGTCAGGATTCCCACGATCGCGGCCGTGGCCTGCGCGGCGGTGTAGCCGGCCGAAGCGCAGGACATCGGCAGCGGCCGGCCGTCGTCGTCGATGGCGTGGGCGCTGTCGCCGGCGGCGTAGACGTTCGGGTGGGACACCGACCGCATGGTGCGGTCGACGACGATCCGGCCGTTCTCGGTGACCTCCAGCCCGCCCGCGGCGGCGATGGGGGCGACCGCGAACCCGGCCGTCCACACGGTCGCGTCGGACGCCAGGGCGCTGCCGTCGGCGCACCGCACCCGCGCCGCTTCGACGGCTTCGACCCCGGTGTGCTCCAGGACGGTGACGCCGAGCCGGTCGCAGGCCCGGCGCAGGTGGTCGCGGGCTCCGGCGGAGAGCGGGGCGCCCAGCTCTCCGCGTGCGACCAGGGTGACGGCCAGGCCGGGCCGGGATTCGGCGATCTCGGTGGCGGTCTCTATGCCGGTCAGCCCGTCGCCGACGACCAGCACGCTCCCGCCCTCCCGCAGGCCGTCAAGGCGCTCGCGCAGGCGCACCGCCGAGGGCCGGACGGCGACGTCGAAGGCGTGCTCGGCCACGCCCGGGACGCCGCGGTCGTCACCGTGGCTGCCGAGCGCGTAGAGCAGGGTGTCGTAGCCGAGTTCGTCGTCGCCGCCGCCGCCGCCGTCGCCGCCGTCGGCCACGGCGACGACCTGGCGCTCGGGGTCGACGGCGGTGACCCGGGCCACGCGCACCCGTACGCCCGTGCCCGCGAAGACCTCGGAGAGCTGCGGAGCCTCGATCTCCTGGCCGGCCGCGAGCTGGTGCAGCCGCAGCCGCTGGACGAAGTCCGGCTCGGCGTTGACCACGGTGATCTCGGTGTCGGCGGGGGACAGCCGGCGGGCCAGGGTCCCCGCCACGTAGGCCCCGGCATAGCCGGCACCGAGGACGACGATGCGGTGCTTCATGTGATGCTCCTGTCGGTTCGCTGGGCTCTCGGTGACTTGAGCGGAACAGCGCCCCGATTCCTGACAGGAACCGCGTGTGGCGTGGGTCACATGGCGGCGGGCGGCCGTCAGGTCCCGGATCGGTTCTCGGATCGGCTCCCGCCGGCGAGTTCGCCGCTGAGCTTTCCGTGCAGGTGGGCGCTGGGCCGGTTCAGGCCGGTGATCTCGACGGTCTTGCCGCGCTGGGCGTACCGGTGCTCGATCGCGTCGAGGGCGGCCACGGAGGAGGCGTCCCAAATGTGGGCGGCGGAGAGGTCGATGACCACCTTGCCGGGGTCGCCGGCGTAGTCGAACCGGTCGACCAGGTCGTTGGAGGAGGCGAAGAACAGCTCGCCGGTCACGCAGTAGACGACCTGCCCGCCGTCCGGATCGAGGACGGACGTGACGTTCGCCAGGTGCGCCACCCGCTTGGCGAAGACGACCATCGCGGTGACCGACCCGGCGACGACACCGACGGCGAGGTTGTGGGTGGCGACCACGCAGACCACGGTCAGCACCATGACGGTGATCTCGCCGGCCGGCATGCGCCGCAGCGTCTTCGGGGCGACGGAGTGCCAGTCGAAGGTCGCGAAGCAGACCATCACCATGACGGCGACGAGTGCCGCCATCGGAATCCGGGAGACCAGCGGCCCGAAGGCGATGCACAGCACCATCAGGAAGGCGCCCGCGAGGAAGGTCGACAGCCGGGTCCGGGCGCCCGAGACCTTCACGTTGATCATCGTCTGGCCGATCATGGCGCAGCCGCCCATGCCGCCGAAGAACCCGGTGACGATGTTCGCGACGCCCTGGCCCACGGACTCCCGCGTCTTGCTCGACCGCGTGTCGGTGATCTCGTCGACCAGCTTCGCCGTCATCAGCGACTCCATCAGCCCGACCACCGCCATGGCCAGCGCGTACGGGGCGATGAGCGTCAGGGTGTCCAGGGTGAACGGCACGTCCGGCAGACCGGGAACCGGCAGCGAGGACGGCAGCGCCCCCTTGTCCCCGACGGTCGGCACCGCGATCCCCGCGGCGACCGTGATGGCGGTGAGGATGACGATGGACACCAGCGGAGCCGGGACCGCCTTGGTGACCTTCGGGAAGAACACCATCAGCCCGAGCCCGCCGGCGAGCAGCGGGTAGACGGCCCACGGAACGTCCCGCATCTCGGGGACCTGGGCCATGAAGACGAGGATGGCGAGGGAGTTGACGAAGCCGACCATCACCGAGCGGGGGATGAAGCGGATCAGCTTCGCCACGCCGAGCGCGCCGAGCGTGATCTGGAAGAGGCCGGCGAGGATCACCGCCGCGATCATGTAGCCCAGGCCGTGCTCACGGTTGAGCGGCGCGATCACGAGGGCGACGGCGCCCGTGGCGGCGGAGATCATTGCCGGGCGCCCGCCGACGAACGCGATCACGACGGCCATGGTGAACGAGGCGAACAGTCCGATCGCCGGGTCGACCCCAGCGATGATCGAGAACGAGATCGCCTCGGGAATCAGCGCCAGCGCGACCACCAGGCCGCCGAGCACCTCGGTCCGGAACACCTTCGGCGACAGCCAGGCGGGCGGCGCCGGCCGACGAAGGTTACGCAGGCGCGAGGGCATGGAGACGGGGGAGGAAGACAAGACGACACGGACCTCGGGCTCGGGCACACCCCAACCGGCAGGCGGGCGCGCAGAGAAGACGCGAACGCGGAGGTCGCCCAGGTTCCTGGGAGAAGCCGACCAAGATCTTCTCCCAGATTTCTCCCAAACGATCTCCGGAGGCGCAGGAAGGGCCTGATCCACTGAGTGGATCAGGCCCTTGACCTGGTCTTACGAAGTCGGGGTGGCGGGATTTGAACCCACGACCTCTTCGTCCCGAACGAAGCGCGCTGCCAAGCTGCGCTACACCCCGATGTCCACCCTTGCAGCGCTTGCTGCCCTGGCGACATCGATTACTTTAGCGGACCCTCGGCCGGAGACGAAATCCGGTTTTCGCGCGGCGGGCGGTAGCGGTCCGCCGTGACCAGGGCGAGGCCGAGGGCGTAGAAGGCGATGCCCAGGACCACGGCGTTCAGCGCGACCCGGCCGTAGCCGTACTGGGCGGCGTCGATGAAGGGGTACGTGTACCGGCTCGGGACGCCGGGGGAGAGGAGGGCGCCGCGGATCAGCGCGAAGACCACGTAGAGCAGGGGGTACGCCAGCCACTGCGCGGCGTAGCGCGGGCGCAGGGTGCGGGGGGCGGTCAGGACGAGGAAGTCCAGGGCGGCGCCGACGGGGGTGACCGTGTGGAGGAGCTGGTTGGCGACGGACTTCGCGCCGGACAGCTTGTCCAGGTCCTCGAGCACGTTGAAGGGGCTCGACGGGTTGGCCAGGACCAGGTGGAAGACCAGCCCGGTGATCAGGATGAAGAGGAGGACTCCGCCCCGCCAGAACGGGGCCACGTCCGGCTCGCGCCGGTGGACGCGGACGGCGGAGAGCCCGTAGACCACCGCGACCAGGATGTTCGTCCAGATCGTGAAGAAGCTCAGGACGACGGGCAAGCTGCCGTACGCGCACTCGATGACCAGGCCGGTGACGGCCGCGGCCGCGATCAGCGCGCGGAAGGCAACGGTCGGGAGGCGGAGCGCGGCGGGTGTGATCATCCTGTCAACGTACCCGGCCCGACCGCCCGCGTTAGCCCTTCGGGGTCAGTGTCAGCAGCGTCGCCTCGGGCGGGCACGCGAAGCGCACCGGGGTGAAGCGGTTGGTCCCGCAGCCCGCCGAGACGTGGAGGTACGCGCGCTGCCCCTCCGTCTCGTGCGTCGAGAGGCCCTTCACCCGCTTCGTGTCCAGATCGCAGTTGGTGACGAGCGCCCCGTAGAAGGGGATGCACAGCTGCCCGCCGTGCGTGTGGCCGGCCAGGATCAGCGGGTACCGGTCGGCGGTGAAGGCTTCGAGGACGCGCAGGTACGGGGCGTGGACGACCGCCATCGAGAAGTCCGCGTCCGCCTCCGGCCCGCCCGCGACCTTCGCGTACCGGTCGCGCTTGATGTGCGGGTCGTCCAGGCCGGTGAAGGCCAGCTCCAGCCCGTCGAGCTTGAGCCGGGCCCGGGTGTTGGTGAGGTTCTGCCAGCCGGCCGCGTCGAAGGCGTCCCGCAATCCCTCCCACGGGTTGTGGACGGCCCCGACGACCGGTGCGTTGCCGTTCAGCCCGTGCCGGCCCTGGGTCTTCTCGATCAGGTAGCGCCCGGGGTTGCGCATCCGGGGGCCGTAGTAGTCGTTCGACCCGAAGACGTACACGCCGGGGAACTCCATCAGCGGGCCGAGCGCGTCGAGCACCTCCGGCACGCCCTCCGTGTCGGAGAGGTTGTCGCCCGTGTTCACCACGAAGTCGGGGCGCAGTCCGGCGAGCGACTGGAGCCAGGCGCGCTTCTTGCGCTGCCCGCCGACCATGTGGATGTCCGAGACCTGCAGGACGCGCAACGGGCGCATCCCCTGCGGGAGCACGGGGACCGTGACCCGGCGCAGGCGGAAGGACCGCGCTTCGAAACCGGCGGCATAGGCCAGACCGGCGGCCCCCGCCGCGGCGATACCGGCGGTGACCTTCAGGGGTACTCCGTAACGCGCACGCATGCCCTCATGTTCGCAGACCCGGCAAGCCCGCCGGGAAACCGGCGGGCGCCGGAGCCCCCGTACCTGGCAGACTCGGGGCATGACCACGCTCAAGGCCAAGCTCCAGGAAGACCTCACCACCGCCATCCGCGCGCGCAACGAGCTCGCCTCGTCCACGCTGCGCCTGACCCTCTCCGCCATCACCAACCAGGAAGTCGCGGGCAAGGAAGCCCGGGTGCTCTCCGACGAGGAAGTCCTCAAGGTGATCGCGAAGGAGGCGAAGAAGCGCCGCGAGGCCGCGGACGCCTTCGCGCAGGGTGGCCGTCCCGAGCAGGCCGCGCGGGAGACCGCCGAGGGCGAGTTCCTCGACACCTACCTCCCCAAGCAGCTCGGCGAGGCCGAGCTCGACGCGATCGTGGCGCAGGCCGTCGAGGAGGCCAAGGCGGCGGGCGCCGAGGGGCCGCGGGCCATGGGCGCCGTGATGAAGATCGTGAACCCGAAGGTCGCGGGTCTGGCGGAGGGCGGGCGCGTCGCCGCCGCCGTCAAGAAGCACCTGGCCTAGTACGCGGTCCAGTACGCGATCCCCGTCGGGGAAACAGGGAGGGCCCCCACGGATCCGGATGCGGATCTGGTGGGGGCCCTCCTTCGTTCTTCCCCGCGGGTCCTAGTCGCGGCCGCCGATGATGCCCGGCGGGAACGTGATTCCGCCGAGCGGGTCGGTGTCGCCCGTGCCGCCGTCGGTCCCGCCGGTGGTCCCGCCGGTGACTCCGGCGGCGGTGCCGGGCCGCCCGTCACCGGGCTTGCCGTCGCGGCCGGGCTTGGCGGGCTTGGTGGGCTTGCCGGTAGCGGGCTTGCCGCCGGGGGCCGGGCTCGGGGTGTCGGGGATGTGCACCGTGGTGAAGCCCGGGGCCTCGCGGCCGGAGAGCGCGCCGGAGACCGCCTGCTTCCAGATCGGGCCGGGCAGGCCGCCGCCGAAGACCTTCTCGTAGTACTGGCCGCCGATGGTGATGTTCTCCATCGACACCTGCTTGGCGCCGCCGGAGCCGACCCAAGTCGCGCCGGACATGTTCGGGGTGTAGCCGACGAACCAGGCGTTGTAACGGCTGTCGGTGGTACCCGTCTTGCCCGCGCTCTGGCGGTCGGTCAGACCCGACTGCTGGCCGGTACCGGAGTCGACCACGCCGAGCAGCAGCGTGTTGATGGTGTCCGCGGTCCGCTCGGTCATGGCGCGGCCGCACTTGGACTTCGGGACCGTCAGCGCCTTGCCGTGCGAGTCGGTGATCGACTCGATGGTGATCGGGGTGCAGTACACGCCGCGGTTGGCGAAGGTGGCGTAGGCGTTGGCCATGGTCAGCGGGGACATGCCCTCACTGCCCAGTGCGATGGCCGGGACCTCGGGGAGCTTGGCGCCGTTGGCCGGGATCACACCGAGCTTGGTGGTCATCTCGGTGACGGGGCACATGCCGATCTCGGAGATCATCTCCACGAAGTAGGTGTTGACCGACTTGGCCATCGCCTCCTTCATCCCGTACGGGCCGACCTCGGACTCGGTCTCGTTCTCCACCTTCGCGCGGTCGGTGTTGACCCAGGGCTTGTCGCCGCAGGTCCGCACCGGGCTCGGGTAGTCCATGTCGTACGGGGCCTGGTACATCTTCGTCGGCGGCAGTCCGCCCTCCAGGGCCGCGGCCGCGACGAACGCCTTGAAGGTGGAGCCGGTCGGGAAGCCGAAGTTCGAGCCGCCCATCTTCTTGTCCACCGAGAAGTTGATCTGGGTCTCGTCCTTGCCGAAGCCGTACGGCTTGGACTGCCCCATGGCGAGGACCCGCCCGGTGCCGGGCTGGACGAGGGTGACGGCCGTCGCGACCTTGTCGTCCTGGTCCACGTGGTCCTTGATGGACTCGTTGACGGAGTCCTGCGACTGCGGGTCCAGGGTCGTACGGACCGTCAGGCCGCCCTGGTTCCAGACCTTCGCCCGCTCCTCGCGGGTTTTTCCGAAGGCGGTGTCGTCGAGGAAGGTGTTGCGCACGAAGTCGCAGAAGAAGCCCGCGCCCTTGACGGCGGTGATGCAGCCGTTCTTCGGCTTGGTCACCTTGAGCTGGACCGGCTTCGCCTTCGCCGCGTCCGCCTCGGCCTGGGAGATGTCCTTCACGTCCGCCATGCGCTGGAGGACGATGTTGCGGCGCTTCATCGCCTCCTGCGAGTCGTTCAGCGGGTCGTACCGGCTCGGCGACTGGACCACGCCCGCCAGCAGCGCCGACTCTTCCAGGGTCAGGTCCTTGGCGGCCTTGCTGAAGTAGCGGTGGGCGGCGGATTCGATTCCGTACGCCTGCTGCCCGAAGTACGTGATGTTGAGGTAGTTCTCGAGGATCTTCTGCTTCCCGAGCTCCTCCTCGACCTGGATCGAGTACTTCAGCTCGCGGATCTTGCGCCCGAGGCTCTTCTCCTGGGCCTCGCGCACCTTGGTCTCGTCGTCGCCGGCTTCCTCGACGAAGACGTTCTTCACGTACTGCTGCGTCAGCGTCGACGCGCCCTGAGCCGCGCCGCCCTCCTGGGCATTGCGGTTGACCGCACGCAGGATGCCCTTGAGGTCGATCGCGCCGTGCTCGTAGAAACGGGAGTCCTCGATCGCGACGATGGCCTTCTGCATGTACGGGGAGATGGCCGTGATCGGGACCACCTGCCGGTCACGCGAATAGACCGTGGCGATCAGGCCACCCTCGGAGTCCAGAATCGTGGTGCGCTGGCTCAACGGCGGTGTCTTGAGATTGGCCGGGATCTCATCGAACCCCTCGACCGTGCCCTTGGCCGCGAGCCCCAGGGCGCCGGCGCCCGGGATCGCGATGCCGGCGAGTACAACCCCGGAGAGAACGGACACACCGAGGAACTTGGCGGCCTGCTGTGGCCCCGTGAGCCCGCCGCCCGAGCGCTTCTTTCCCATGGAGGGCAGCCTACGTTCTCATTCGCCGGACACGCGCGAATGCCTTGGCCTAAGCTGTCCTCAACTGTCACAGCAGTGCGGTGGGACATCAACCCCTCGGCTTGTTTTTCACCCTTCCCGAATGGGGTGGACGCATGTCCGAATCTCGCCCCCTGTGATCAGCATGCCCCGTCGATTTCACCCAAATCGCCGGAATGGTCGGGCATGTCGCAGGATCACTCCGTCGGGTGATCTGCCGCTTACCCATAGTCCGTTCGGACCATTCAAGATTGGGCCCGTCGGGGGTGTTGCACTGTGCCCACCTTCCGTAACGTCCTCAACTGGTAGCGGTGAATATGCCGCTACCGCCGTGGGGGAGCCTCGATTCGGGAGAGGACGGCGCCGGGATGGGCTGGGTTACCGACTGGAGTGCGCAGGCAGCCTGCCGCACTACCGATCCGGATGAACTGTTCGTTCAAGGAGCGGCACAGAACAGGGCCAAGGCGGTGTGCACCGGATGTCCGGTGCGGACCGAGTGCCTGGCCGACGCGCTCGACAATCGTGTCGAGTTCGGAGTGTGGGGCGGAATGACCGAGCGGGAACGACGTGCGCTGTTGCGCCGGCGTCCCACCGTCACCTCGTGGCGGCGACTGCTCGAAACCGCCCGCACGGAGTACGAGCGGAGTACGGGCATCCTCACCATGGATGCCGATGACGAGATCGGCGTTCCGTACGAGACGTACGCGGCAGCCGGGTAGACACCTGGGCGCCACGTCGTAGGAACGCCTACGCTCCGGCCGGAACCCCGGCCGCGAGTCGCTCTCCGATGGCCCGCAGCCCGGCGAGGTCGTGTACGTCGCCGGGCAGGGCGGCCACTTCGGCCACCGCCACCTCGGGGTGCAGCGAGGTGAAGCGGTCACGCGTGCGCTGTTCGCGCGCGATGACCTGCATCCGCTCCGCGTGCAGGCGGAGCAGTCCTGCAGTGATCACGTCCACGTCCACGTCGTCGTCGGCGCCGGTCTCCCGCACGGTGCGGGTGTCGGGGTCGGCCTCGGGGGCGGGGTCCGTGCCGGGGTCGGAGCCGGTGTCCGTGGAGTCACGAAGTCCAGCTTTCCCGGACTCCTGATCCACAATGCCGCCTTCTTCAAGATTCTCCGCGGCGGCCAACGCCCGCTCCGCCGACAGCTGTTCGGCGTCGCTGCCGTGCACCCGGTTCAGTACGAGCCCGGCCAGCGGCATCCGCTCCGCGGCCAGCCGTTCCACGAAGTACGCGGCCTCGCGCAGCGCGTCCGGTTCAGGGGCGGAGACCACGAGGAACGCCGTGCCGGGAGCCTGGAGGAGCTGGAAGGTCGCGTCCGCGCGGGTGCGGAAGCCGCCGAACATCGTGTCCATGGCGGCCACGAAGGTCTGTACGTCCTTCAGCAGCGAGGCACCCATCAACTTGCTCAGCGTGCCCGTCATCATCGACATGCCGACATTGAGGAACTTCATCCCCGCCCGGCCGCCCACCTTCGCCGGAGCCATCAGCACCCGGATGAACTTCCCGTCCAGGAAGGACCCCAGGCGCCCCGGCGCGTCCAGGAAGTCCAGCGCGGAGCGGCTCGGCGGGGTGTCCACCACGATCAGGTCCCAGTCGTCCCGGGCCCGGAGCTGACCCAGCTTCTCCATCGCCATGTACTCCTGCGTGCCCGCGAAGCCGGCCGACAGGGACTGGTAGAAGGGGTTGGCGAGGATGGCCTGCGCCCGCTCGGGGTCGGAGTGGCCTTCGACGATCTCGTCGAAGGTCCGCTTCATGTCGAGCATCATGGCGTGCAGTTCGCCGCCGCCCGTGCCGTCCGTGCCCGGCCCGCCCTGCACCCCCTGAACCCGGCGCGGGGTGTTGTCGAGCGAGTCGATCCCCATCGACTGGGCCAGCCGGCGCGCCGGGTCGATGGTCAGGACGACCACCTTGCGCCCGCGCTCCGCCGCCCGTACCCCGAGCGCCGCGGCGGTCGTGGTCTTGCCGACCCCGCCCGCCCCGCAGCACACGATGATCCGGGTCTGCGGATCGTCCAGCAGCCGGTCCACGTCCAGCCGCGGGGGAGCGTCCATCGTCGCCTCCATCGTCCCGGGCTCGCTCATTCCTCGCCCACCTGCTTCCGCAGCTCCGCGGCGAGGCCGTAGAGCCCGGCCAGGTCGATCCCCGCGCCGAGCACGGGGAGTTCGTACGTCGGTACGCCCAGGCCCGCCAGTACGGTGCGCTGGGCGCGCTCCAGTTCCACCCGGCTCGCGTGCTCCGAGGCCTGCGCGAGCAGCGGGTCCACCAGCCGTTCGGCCGGTCCGCCACGCCGGGCGCTGCCCAGGCCGGCCCGGGACAGCGCCCTGGAGACGTCGGAGCGCCGCTCGCCGGCGGCGGAGCGCAGGGCGTCCTCGTCCAGGTGGTGCGGCCGGACCATGTTGACGACGACCCGCCCCACCGGCAGGCCCGCCTGCCGGAGTTCGGCGATCCCGTCGGCGGTCTCCTGCACGGGCATCTCCTCCAGCAGGGTGACCAGGTGCACGGCCGTCTCGGGGGACTTGAGCACCTTCATGACGGCCTGCGCCTGGTTGTGGATCGGCCCGAACCGGGCCAGACCCGCCACCTCGTCGTTGACGTTCAGGAAGCGGGTGATCCGCCCGGTCGGCGGGGCGTCCATGATCACGTGGTCGTAGACGAACCGGCCGGTCTTGTCCTTGCGGCGCACCGCCTCGCACGCCTTGCCCGTCAGGAGCACGTCCCGCAGCCCCGGCGCGATGGTCGTCGCGAAGTCGATGGCGCCGAGCTTCTTGAGGGCGCGTCCGGCCGAGCCGAGCTTGTAGAACATCTGGAGGTAGTCGAGGAGCGCGCGCTCCGCGTCGATGGCGAGCGCGTAGACCTCACCGCCGCCCGAGGCGACGGCGATCTTCCGGTCCTCGTAGGGGAGCGCCTCCGCCCCGAAGACCTGGGCGAGGCCCTGCCTGCCCTCGACCTCCACCAGAAGAGTCCGTCTGCCCTCGCGTGCGAGGGCGAGCGCGAGTGCCGCGGCGACCGTGGTCTTGCCGGTGCCGCCCTTGCCGCTGACCACCTGGAGCCTGCTCACAGGGCCCGAGCCTAATTCCTCCCGGGCGGCGGCGGTGGTGGCGGGGCCCCGCACGGCAGGCACTACGCTCGCTCCCATGACCAAGAAGTTCGAATACGCGACCGTCCCGCTGCTGGTCCACGCCACCAAGCAGATCCTGGACACCTGGGGCGAGGACGGCTGGGAGCTCGTCCAGGTCGTTCCCGGCCCGAACAACCCCGAGCAGCTCGTGGCCTATCTGAAGCGGGAGAAGGCGGCATGAGCGGAGCCGTCGAGGCGAAGCTGGCCGAACTCGGCCTGACCCTCCCCGAGGTCGTCCCGCCGCTGGCCACGTACCAGCCGGCCGTCCGGTCGGGTGTCTACGTGTACACCGCGGGCCAGCTCCCGATGGTCAAGGGCAACCTGCCGGTCACCGGCAAGGTGGGCGCCGAGGTCTCGGCGGAGCAGGCCAAGGAACTGGCCGCGACCTGCGCGCTGAACGCGCTGGCCGCGGTGAAGTCCGTCGTCGGCGACCTCGACAAGATCGCGCGCGTCGTGAAGGTGGTGGGCTTCATCGCCTCCGCCCCCGACTTCACGGCCCAGCCGGGCGTGTTGAACGGCGCGAGCGAGCTGCTGGGCGCGGTCCTCGGCGACAAGGGCGTCCACGCCCGCAGCGCGGTCGGTGTGGCGGTCCTCCCGCTGGACGCACCGGTCGAGATCGAGATCCAGGTCGAGCTGGTCCCGGGAGCCTGACCTCACCGTCTGCCTGCCCCTGAGGGCGGGATCTTGCGGAGGGGCTGAATGTGCCCGCAGGGCGCATTCAGCCCCTCCGGCGTCTTTCCAGCCGTCCGGCGTTGAGGACCGGGGTCCGGAAAGAGCCCGGGGAACGGGCGAAGGGTGGCAGCGGGGGCTTCCCCCGCGCAGCGGCAAGGGTCGCAGCGGTGACTACGCCCCGCGCAGCGGCAGGGCGCCCCTCGAACATCGGCCCGGATGCCCGTAGCATCCCGCCATGCCGAATGGTCAGTACGGTCAGCAAGAGACCTCCGCCGGAGGTCAGTGGTACCCCCCGGAGTGGCCCGACCGGATCCGCGCGCTCGCGGACGGCGCCCTCACCCCGGTGGAGCCGAGGCGAGCCGCCACGGTGATGCTGTTGCGCGACACCCCCGACGGCCCCGCCGTGCACATGCTGCGCCGCCGGGTCGAGATGGCCTTCGCCGGAGGCGCGTACGCGTACCCCGGCGGCGGTGTGGACCCCCGTGACGAGGACCACCTCATCGGCTGGGCCGGCCCGAGCCGTGCCGAGTGGGCCGAGCGGATGGGCACCGACCCCGCCACCGCCCAGGCGATCGTCTGCGGAGCCGTCCGCGAGACCTTCGAGGAGGCCGGGGTGCTGCTCGCGGGCGAGTCCGCGGACACCGTCGTCGGCGACACCACCGGCGAGGAGTGGGAAGCCGCGCGCGCGGCCCTGGTCGCCCGCGAGCTGTCCTTCGCCGAGTTCCTGGACCGCCGGGGCCTGGTCCTGCGCTCCGACCTGCTCGGTGCGTGGGCCCGCTGGATCACCCCGGAGTTCGAGCCGCGCCGGTACGACACCTGGTTCTTCGTCGCGGCCCTCCCCGAAGGCCAGCGCACCCGCAACGCCTCCACCGAGGCCGACCGCACGGTCTGGATCCGCCCGGCCGACGCCGCCGCCGGCTACGACAAGGGCGAGCTGCTGATGATGCCGCCCACGATCACCACCCTGCGCTCCCTGGAGCCGTACGGGAGCCCCGCCGAGGCCCTCGCCGCGGCCGGCGCCCAGGACCTGACCCCGGTCCTCGCCCGGGCCACCCTGGCGGACGGGCAGCTCGTGCTCAGCTGGCCGGGCCACGACGAGTTCACCAAGCGCGTCCGCCTCACGGCGCCCGGCACCCCGGGCCCGGGTCCCGAGCACCCCGGCCCCGCGCACCCGGGAGGAGCCCCCGCATGACCGATGCCGCCGCCCTGCCCGGCCAGCCCCGCGGAGTGGTCGCCTCCGGGCCCGCCACCGCCCGCGCGGTGAACGTCCTGGCCCCGAACGCCTCCCCGATGACCCTCGACGGCACCAACACCTGGCTCGTCTCCGAGCCCGGCTCCGACCTGGCCGTGGTGATCGACCCCGGCCCGCTGGACGAGGTACACCTGCGCGCGGTCGTCGCCGCCGCCGAGGAGGCGGGCAAGCGGGTCGGGTTGACCCTCCTCACCCACGGACACCCCGACCACGCGGAGGGCGCGGCCCGCTTCGCCGAGCTGACCCGCACGAAGGTCCGCGCCCTGGACCCGGCCCTGCGCCTGGGCGACGAGGGCCTGGCCGCCGGGGACGTCATCCGCACGGGCGGCCTGGAACTGCGGGTGGTCCCGACACCCGGCCACACCGCGGACTCGCTCTGCTTCCACCTGCCGGCCGACCGCGCGGTCCTGACCGGCGACACGGTCCTGGGGCGCGGCACCACCGTCGTCGCGCACCCCGACGGGCGCCTCGGCGACTACCTGGACTCCCTGCGCCGGCTGCGCTCGCTGACGGTCGACGACGGGGTCCACACGGTGCTCCCGGGCCACGGGCCGGTCCTGGACGACGCGCAGGGCGCGGTGGAGTTCTACCTCGCCCACCGGGCCCACCGCCTCGCGCAGATCGAGACGGCCGTCGAGAACGGCCTGACCACCCCCGAGGCGGTCGTAGCCCACGTCTACGCGGACGTGGACCGGTCGCTGTGGCCGGCCGCGGAATGGTCCGTACGCGCGCAGCTGGAGTACCTGACGGAGCACGGGCTGATCCCCGGGAACCCGGAGTGAGCGGGCCGGATCCGAAAGAGACGGCCTAGCCCGCCGGACGGGGCGCCTTCGTCCCGTGCCGGGCCGTGTACTCGTCCGCGAGCCACGGCCCGAGGTCCTCGACGTAGGCGCGCAGCACGGCCGGGTCCGCGACCGGCTCCAGCGCGGCGGCCGCCGCGGCGCGCATCTGGTCGGCGCGCTCGGGGTAGTACCGCCCGAACACCTCCGCCGACTCGGTGAGGTCGCTGGTCCAGCCGCCCCACCGCGGCATGACGAGGGTGAACCCGGTCCGTACGAGGTGCCGCGAGACGCCCCGGCACAGCTTCCGGTACTCCTCGGGTGTGGCCGCCTCCCGGATCCGCTCGCGCACCCTGGGCAGCAGTTCGGCGAGGTCGCCGTTGGTCTCGCGGGCGAGCAGCCCGTCCGGCCGGTAGCGGGGCAGGTGCTCGGCCAGGTCCGGGCCGAGCAGCGGGGTGCACAGGCAGGCGAGGAACCAGCCCAGGTCGTGACGTTCCTGCTCGCTCAGCAGCCGGTCCTTGCCGTACAGCAGGATCCCGACGCCGTCGATCTCCGCGAACTCCTCGTCGATGCCGCGCGCCAGTGCCTCGGTGGTGTCGCGGTCCTCCTCGCGGGGTGCGCGGTGCAGGGCGATCAGCAGGTCGAGGTCGGACCGGCCGGGCCGGGCCGTCCCGCGCGGCACGGATCCGTACAGGTAGGCGCTGTGCAGCCGTCGCCCGTACGCCTCCCCGATCCGCTCCCGCACGGCGGCGACGAGCGGCCGGAACTCGGCCTGCACCCGCCCGAGCGAGCCTTCGCGCTCGAAGTACCCGTACGCGTCGAGGCCTCTGTGCTCCATGGGTCCACTGTGCCTCCTGCGCGGCCAAAATCAGCCCGCCGCCGCTGGAGGCGCGGGGCGCGGGCGCGGAGCCCCCGGAACGGCGCCGCAGGGACGCGAAAAGGGGCCCGCCCACCCGGGCAGGACCCCTCAACGGCTAAGACCGGCGTCAGCGGGACCGCTTCGCGAGCCGCTCCACGTCCAGCAGGATCACCGCACGGGCCTCCAGGCGGAGCCATCCGCGCCCCGCGAAGTCGGCCAGGGCCTTGTTCACGGTCTCGCGCGACGCGCCGACGAGCTGGGCCAGCTCCTCCTGCGTGAGGTCGTGCACGACGTGGATGCCCTCCTCCGACTGCACGCCGAAGCGGCGCGACAGGTCGAGGAGCGCACGGGCCACGCGGCCCGGAACGTCGGAGAAGACCAGGTCGGACATCTGGTCGTTGGTCTTGCGCAGGCGCCGCGCGACGGCGCGCAGCAGCGCGGTCGCCACCTCGGGCCGGGCGTTCAGCCAGGGCTGGAGGTCTCCGTGGCCCAGACCCAGCAGCTTGACCTCGGTCAGGGCGGTGGCGGTGGCGGTGCGCGGGCCCGGGTCGAACAGCGACAGCTCGCCGATCAGCTCTCCGGGGCCGAGGACGGCCAGCATGTTCTCGCGGCCGTCGGGGGAGGTGCGGTGCAGCTTCACCTTGCCCTCGGTGACGACGTAGAGCCGGTCACCGGGGTCGCCCTCGTGGAACAGGGCGTCACCACGTGCGAGGGTCACCTCGCCCATGGAGGCGCGGAGCTCCGCGGCCTGCTCGTCATCGAGCGCCGCGAAGAGCGGGGCACGCCGCAGTACGTCGTCCACGAGTCTCTCTCCTATGTCGACCAGCCGAGGGGATCGCTCCCCCATTTTGCCGGACGGCTCAAACAGTGCGATCAATCACGTTCATCACAAGGATGCCGGACGTACGGGTGTGCTGTGCGGCGAGAGGCCTATCGGGGTGGTGTTACCTGAGGTCCGGGGCGGTCGTCGCCGCCGTGTCCCGGACCGGCCGGGCCTCCAACAGGCCGGTGAGAGCACAGGCCAAGGGGTCCGGTGGAGTGACGGCCACGATGAATTCAGCCGTGGGCGAACATGGCCCGGTGGGAGCCCTCCCGGAGCAGTGACCCCCGCTCCAGGGCAAAACTTCGGCCAAGAAACCCCGTCCGGGCGGAGGACACGTCCGCCCACGGGCGGAGGGCTGCGCGGCGTAGCCTTCGGGGATGGCAGAGAGCAAGGTCAAGAAGGCCGGGGCGAAGCCGGAGAGCCATCTGGCGATGGTGCGGCGGGCGCGCAGGATCAACCGCGAGCTGGCGGAGGTCTACCCGTACGCGCACCCGGAGCTCGACTTCCGCAACTCCTTCGAGCTGCTGGTCGCCACCGTCCTGTCCGCGCAGACCACCGACCTGCGCGTGAACCAGACGACCCCGGCCCTCTTCGCCGCGTACCCGACCCCCGAGGACATGGCCGGAGCCGATCCGGAGGCGCTGGAGGAGATCATTCGGCCGACCGGGTTCTTCCGGGCGAAGGCCAGGTCCCTCCTGGGCCTCTCGCAGGCCCTGCGCGACAACTTCGGCGGTGAGGTGCCGGGCCGGATCGAGGACCTGGTGACGCTCCCCGGGGTGGGCCGCAAGACGGCGAACGTGGTCCTCGGCAACGCCTTCGGCGTCCCCGGGATCACGGTCGACACCCACTTCGGGCGGCTGGTGCGGCGCTGGAAGTGGACCGAGCAGGAGGACCCCGAGAAGGTCGAGGCGGAGATCTGCGCGATCTTCCCGAAGAGCGAGTGGACGATGCTCTCGCACCGCGTCGTCTTCCACGGCCGCCGGATCTGCCATTCCCGCAAGCCCGCCTGCGGGGCCTGCCCGATCGCACCGCTCTGCCCGGCCTACGGGGAGGGCGAGACCGATCCGGTGAAGGCGGCGAAGCTCCTGAAGTACGAGAAGGGCGGCCAGCCCGGCCAGCGCCTGAGCCCGCCCCCGGACTACCCGGGCCTGCCGGCGCCGGCCAGGTCCGGCCCGGCGGACGCCTGAGCCCTGCCCGATCCGGCCCCGGCGGCGTTCGAGGCGCGGGCTCCGGGGCGGAACACGGCAGCGGCGCCGCACCCGCAAGGAACGAATCGCTACCCGCACCGCGTTTGGCGGAACGTGGGGAAACGCAGAAGCACGGACAGGGGTGCCTATGACAGAGGCCACGCAGAACCGCCGGGCGGACGCCGCCGCCCTCCCCGGTGCGGCCACCGCGCACGGGGCCCCGTACCACCAGCGCGGCCGGCGCGGAAGCATCGACCTGCGCACCCACGGACTGCCGGGCTGGCTGGACCCCGTCGTCGAGGCGGCCCGGACGGTCCGGCCCACCCAGCTCAGCCGGTTCCTGCCGCCGGAGGACGGCCGCGGCCGCCAGTCGGCCGTGCTCGTCCTCTTCGGGGAGGGCCCGCGCGGCCCCGAGCTGCTGCTGATGGAGCGCGCCGGCACCTTGCGCTCGCACCCCGGCCAGCCCTCCTTCCCCGGCGGCGCCCTCGACCCCGAGGACGGCGACCCGCGCACCACCGGCCCGCTGCGCGCGGCCCTGCGCGAGGCGGAGGAGGAGACCGGTCTGGACCCGGCCGGCGTCCAGCTCTTCGGGGTGCTGCCCCCGCTCTACATCCCGGTCAGCGAGTTCGTCGTGACCCCGGTGCTCGGCTGGTGGCGCGCCCCCAGCCCGGTCGGGGTGGTCGACCCGGCCGAGACCGCCCGCGTCTTCACGGTGCCCGTGGCCGATCTCACGGACCCCGCACACAGGGTCACCGTCGTTCACCCCGGCGGCTTCCAGGGCCCGGCCTTCACCGTCCAGTCGGCTCTGGTCTGGGGTTTCACCGCCGGCGTGATCGACAGGCTCCTGCACTTCGCCGGCTGGGAACGCCCCTGGGACCGGTCCCGGGAAGTCCCGCTCGACTGGCGCGCATGAGACGGTGGCCCCTGTGAACGTGCTGGACATCCTGTTGCTGCTCGCCGCCGTGTGGTTCGCGATCGTCGGCTACCGCCAGGGGTTCGTCGTCGGCATCCTGTCGGTGACCGGCTTCCTCGGCGGTGGTCTCGTCGCCGTGTCCCTGCTGCCCCTGATCTGGGACCGGGTCACCGACAACGGCACCCAGGTGTCCACCACGGTCGTCATCATCGCCGTGGTCGTGATCATCGTCTGTGCCTCGATCGGCCAGGCGCTGACCACCCACCTGGGCAACAAGCTCCGGCGCCACATCACGTGGTCCCCGGCCCGCGCGCTCGACGCGACGGGCGGCGCCCTGGTGAACGTGGTCGCGATGCTGCTGGTGGCCTGGCTGATCGGTTCCCTGGTCGCCGGCACGTCCATCCCCACGCTGGGCAAGGAAGTCCGCAACTCCAAGGTGCTCTTCGGCGTCTCGCGGGTCCTCCCCGAGCAGGCGAACACCTGGTTCACGGACTTCAGCTCCACCCTGGCGCGCAACGGCTTCCCCCAGGTCTTCAGCCCCTTCTCCAACGAGCCGATCACCGAGGTCAAGCCGCCGGACCCGTTGCTCGCGAGCAGCCCCGTGGCCGAGCACGCCAAGCAGTCGATCGTGAAGGTCGTCGGCACGGCGCCCGCGTGCAGCAAGGTGCTGGAGGGCACCGGCTTCGTCTTCGCGCCGGGCAAGGTGATGACCAACGCGCACGTCGTCGGCGGGGTCGGTGAACCGACCGTGCAGGTCGGCGGCGAGGGCAAGCTCTACGACGGCAAGGTCGTGCTCTACGACTGGGAGCGCGACATCGCCGTCCTGGACGTGCCCAAGCTGAAGGCGCCGGCGCTGGAGTTCACCGACAAGGGCGCGGCGAGCGGCAGCGACGCCATCGTCGCGGGCTTCCCGGAGAACGGCGCGTACGACGTCCGCTCGGCGCGCGTCCGCGGCCGGATCAACGCCAACGGCCCGGACATCTACCACCGGGGAACCGTGCGACGGGACGTCTACTCCCTCTACGCGACGGTCCGCCAGGGCAACTCCGGCGGCCCCCTGCTGACGCCCGACGGCAAGGTGTACGGGGTCGTCTTCGCGAAGTCCCTCGACGACCCCAACACCGGTTACGCCCTGACCACGGACGAGATCCGCGAGGACATCCGGATCGGGGAGACGGCGAACCGTCGGGTCGACAGCCAGGGCTGCGCCCTCTGAGCCGTACGGGAGGCATGAGGGGCTCCCGCAGCCCTGCGGGGCCCCGGAACCCCCGGAGCCCCTCCAGGGCCCGTGTGCCTACGTACGCTGGTGCCTGAGCCGGGCGGAGACCCAGCGGGCCCGGCGGCGCAGGATGCGGGGAATTCCGAGTCGGGGGTCGTCGTGGCCTTCGCGGCCCTGCCCCCTGTGCGTGCCCGGCGTGACCGTCGAGCGGCGTTCGTGTGCGGTGTCACCGTAGTCGTGCGTCCAGCCCATACTCCGAGCTGTGCCCGGCGCCCAAGGTCGGTAATCGCGTTGAGGGCGGCCAATTGGCCTATGCGCCAGGCAATTGAATGCTTGTCATATAAGCGGCTCGGTCGGGCTCAGCGGTCCGGCTCGGGGTCCTTCAGCCAGTTGACCAGCTCGGTCGAGAACGCCGCCGGGTCCTCCTCGTGCGGGAAGTGCCCGAGACCGTCGAAGAGCCGCCAGCGGTACGGGGCTTCGACGTACTGCCCGGACCCCGCCGCACTCCGCGTCCGCATCACCGGATCGAGCGAGCCGTGCAGGTGCAGCGTCGGCACCCGCACCGGCCGCTTCATGCGCCGGTTGAACTGCAGTCCGTCGGGCCGGGCCATGGACCGCATCATCCAGCGGTACGGCTCCACCGAGCAGTGCGCCGTGGACGGGATGCACATCGCGCGCTGGTACACCGCGACGTCCTCCTCCTCGGGGAGCCGCGGGCCCGACCAGTCCCGGATCAGCTCGCCCACGAGCGCCCCGTCGTCGGCGACGAGCTGACGCTCCGGCACGAACGGCCGCTGGAAGCCCCAGATGTGCGAGCTGGCGCGGGTCTGCCCGAAGTCGGACAGCATCGCGGAGCGCCAGCGGCGCGGGTGCGGCATCGAGGACACGACCAGCCGGCGCACCAGCTTCGGCCGCATCACCGCCGCCGTCCAGGCGAGGTAGCCGCCCAGGTCGTGCCCGACCAGGGCGGCGTCGGGCTCGCCGAGGGACCGTACGACCCCGGTGATGTCGAGCGCCAGGTTGGCCGGGTCGTAGCCGCGCGGGGTGCGGTCGCTGCCGCCCACCCCGCGCAGGTCCATCGCGACCGCCCGGTAGCCCGCGTCGGCGAGGGCGGTCATCTGGTGCCGCCACGTCCACCAGAACTGCGGGAAACCGTGCAGGAGCAGCACCAGCGGTCCGTCACCCAGCTCGGCGACGTGGAACCGCGCCCCGTTGGCCGCGACGTCCCGGTGCGTCACTTCTCGCCCGCCGGGGATGTCGATCCGGACCGCCGTGGCGGCGGTGGGGGGCGTACCGGACGTGCCGGAATCGGACGAGGGGGCTGTCATGAGGACGAGCGTGCCACACCCACGGCGTTGTCACTGACCGACCGGGCGTGGGGCTTGACGGTGCCGACGAGGGCCGCCGTCTCCTTGACCGAGGCGATGGTCTTCACCGGCGGCTTGATCTTCTTGAACTTCGCCATGGCGATCAGCCCGATCACGCCCGCGAGCAGCCAGAACGCCACACCGACGATCAGGAAGGACCAGGCCAGCCCGAGCCCGAGGTTGTGGATCCCGTACGCCGCCGCGAAGCTCAGCACCGGCAGCGAGAAGAGCAGGAGCACGCCCGCGACGATCGCCGCGCCGCTGCCGATGCCCGCGCGCTTGACGTCCTGCTTGATCTCCACCTTGGCGAGGGCGATCTCGTCGTGCACCAGGGCGGACATCTCGGCGGTGGCCGAGGCGACCAGCTGGCCGAGTGTGCGCTCGGCTCCTGGGGCCCCTTGGTCCACTGCGCTCATCGCTCTCTCCCTTTGTCGTCCGACTGCGACGGCTGTCCTGTCGTCAGTCAGATCATGCCGGACAGCCGTCGTCGGCGCTGGCGCCGCCCGGAGCTTCGGCCGCGGCGTCCCGCGCCGCGGCGGTGGCCGCCTCGGCCCGGCGCAGGTGCTCCGCCGCCTTGGCCTCGTGGATCTTCGCCATCCGCAGGTGGTAGTCCGGGTTGTCCTGCTCGTAGATGTCGGGGATGCCGTCGAGGTCGTCGTCCCGCTCCTCGTCCTCGATGAGCGCCTTGTACTTCCGGTTGCGCATCTTCAGCAGGACGCACGCGACGATCGCGGCGATGAGCGACCCGATCAGGACGGCGGCCTTGATCTCGTCCGTGAGGACGGGGTCGTCGGTGAAGGCGAGCTCGCCGATCAGGAGCGAGACGGTGAAGCCGATGCCGGCGAGCGAGGCGACGGCGAAGACGTCCGGCCAGGCGAGGTCGTCGTTGAGCTCCGCCTTGGTGAAGCGGGCGGCCAGCCAGGTGCCGCCGAAGATGCCGAGCGTCTTGCCGACGACGAGGCCGAGCACCACGCCGAGGGGCTCGGGCCGGGTGAAGACCTGGCCGATGGACTCGTCGGAGAGGGAGACGCCGGCCGAGAACAGGGCGAAGAGCGGGACGGCCAGACCGGCCGAGAGGGGCCGGACCAGGTGCTCGATGTGCTCGCCCGGGGAGTGGTGCTCGCCCTCCTTGCGGTGGCAGCGCAGCATCAGGCCCATGGCGACACCGGCGATGGTGGCGTGGACGCCGCTGTTGTACATCAGGCCCCAGACGGCCAGGGCGAGCGGGACGTAGACGTACCAGCCGCGCACGTTCACCCGGAGCAGGAACCAGAAGAGGACCAGGCCCGCGAACGCCCCGCCGAGCGCCAGGAAGTTGATCTCGCTGGTGAAGAACACCGCGATGATCATGATGGCGAACAGGTCGTCGACGACGGCCAGGGTCAGCAGGAAGGCGCGCAGGGCGGACGGCAGCGAGGTGCCGATGACGGCGAGGACGGCGAGGGCGAAGGCGATGTCGGTGGCGGTCGGGACCGCCCAGCCGTCCGTCGAGCCATTGCCGAGCACGTTGGTCAGTACGTAGACCAGCGCGGGCACGGCCATGCCGCAGAGCGCGGCGATCACCGGTAGCGCGGCCGCCTTGGCGTCGCGCAGGTCGCCCGCGACGAGCTCGCGCTTGAGCTCGATGCCGGCGACGAAGAAGAAGATGGCGAGCAGGCCGTCGGCCGCCCAGTGCTGGAGCGAAAGGTCCAGCCCGAGGGAGGCGGGCCCGATGTGGAAGGAGCGGACGCTGTCGTAGCTCGCCGCGATGGCGGGCACGTTCGCCCAGACGAGGGCGGCGATCGCGGCCACGAGGAGGAGGACGCCGCCGACCGTCTCGGCGCGCAGGGCGTCGGCCACGAAGCGGCGCTCCGGCAGCGAGAGGCGGCCGAGGAGCTTGCGGCTGTGGTTGTCGGTGGGGCTGGGCGCGGCCACGGGGGGCACCTCCGGGGTGGGTTGGACGGCATGGCGAAGCACGTTGCCGACCAGACTTCCCGGCGCACCCTGTGGAGTAGCTCTTTAACCGTCTAATACTTTACAGGGTGTACGCGTGGGTGTATCCGGTGATCGTCACTTTATGTGCGAAAGGGGCATCCGGCGCGGCGCGCCGGATGCCCCCCTCATCGTGTCGAACGGGTCCTCCCGGGTGGCCCCGGGAGGTGCCTCAGTCCTCGCTGCCGGACGCCGGCAGCTTGCTCTGGATCAGGTCCATGACCGAGGAGTCCGCGAGCGTGGTGACGTCACCGACCGCGCGGTTCTCGGCCACGTCGCGCAGCAGGCGACGCATGATCTTGCCCGAGCGGGTCTTCGGCAGCTCCTGCACCGGCAGGATCCGCTTCGGCTTGGCGATCGGGCCGAGGGTGGCACCCACGTGGTTGCGCAGCTCGCCGACCAGCGTGTCCGTCTCGGAGGCGCTGCCGCGCAGGATGACGAAGGCCACGATGGCCTGGCCGGTGGTCTCGTCGTTCGCGCCGACGACCGCCGCCTCGGCGACCGAGGGGTGCGAGACCAGCGCCGACTCCACCTCGGTGGTCGAGATGTTGTGGCCGGAGACCAGCATCACGTCGTCCACCCGGCCGAGCAGCCAGATGTCGCCGTCCTCGTCCTTCTTGGCGCCGTCGCCCGCGAAGTACTTGCCCTCGAAGCGCGACCAGTACGTGTCGATGTACCGCTGGTCGTCGCCCCAGATGGTGCGCAGCATCGAGGGCCACGGCTCGGTGAGGACCAGGTAGCCGCCTCCGCCGTTCGGGACCTCGTTCGCCTCGTCGTCCACGACGGTGGCGGCGATTCCGGGCAGCGCGCGCTGCGCCGAACCGGGCTTGGTCTCGGTGACGCCGGGCAGCGGGGAGATCATCATCGCGCCGGTCTCGGTCTGCCACCAGGTGTCCACGATCGGGCAGCGGTCGCCGCCGATGTGCTTGCGGTACCAGATCCAGGCCTCGGGGTTGATCGGCTCGCCGACCGAGCCCAGGACGCGCAGGCTCGACAGGTCGAACTTCGCGGGGATGTCGTCGCCCCACTTCATGAACGTACGGATCGCCGTGGGCGCGGTGTAGAGGATGGTGACGCCGTACTTCTGCACGACCTCCCAGAACCGGCCCTGGTGCGGGGTGTCCGGGGTGCCCTCGTACATCACCTGGGTGGCGCCGTTGGCGAGCGGCCCGTAGACGATGTAGGAGTGCCCGGTCACCCAGCCGATGTCGGCGGTGCACCAGTAGACGTCGCTCTCCGGCTTCAGGTCGAACACCGCGTGGTGGGTGTACGAGGCCTGCGTGAGGTAGCCGCCGGAGGTGTGCAGGATGCCCTTGGGCTTACCCGTGGTCCCCGAGGTGTAGAGGATGAAGAGCGGGTGCTCGGCGTCGAAGGCCTGCGGCGCGTGCTCGGCGCTCTGCCGCTCGACGATCTCGTGCCACCAGACGTCGCGGCCCTCGGTGAAGGCGGTGTCCTGGCCGGTGCGGCGCACGACGAGGACGTGCTCGACCTGCGGGCACTTGGCGACGGCCTCGTCGATGGCGGGCTTCAGGGCGGAGGGCTTGCCGCGGCGGTAGCCGCCGTCCGAGGTGATGACCAGCTTCGCGTCGGCGTCCTGGATGCGGGAGGCGACGGCGTCGGCGGAGAACCCGCCGAAGACCACGGAGTGCGCGGCGCCGACGCGGGCGCACGCGAGCATCGCGACGACCGCCTCGGGGATCATCGGCAGGTAGACGGCGACCCGGTCGCCGGCCCGTACGCCCAGCTCGGTCAGGGCGTTCGCGGCCTTGGAGACCTCGTCCTTGAGCTCGGCGTAGGTGATCGAGCGGCTGTCGCCGGGCTCGCCCTCGAAGTGGATGGCCACGCGGTCGCCGTTGCCGGCCTCGACGTGGCGGTCCACGCAGTTGTACGCGACGTTCAGCTTGCCGTCCGCGAACCACTTCGCGAAGGGCGGGTTGCTCCAGTCGAGCGTTTCGGTGGGCTCGGTGTCCCAGCTCAGCCGCCGCGCCTGCTCGGCCCAGAAGCCCAGCCGGTCCGCGTCGGCCTGTGCGTACGCAGCCCGAGTCACGTTGGCGGCGGCGGCCAGATCGGCGGGCGGTGCGAACCGCCGCTCCTCCTTGAGCAGATTGGCCAGGCTTTCATTGCTCACGACGCATCTCCCTTTCCCAGGGTGTCCGTTGTGTCCCCGGTTGTGTCCCCGGGCATAGCTCATCAGTCAATGGCCCGGGTGACAAGAGGTTGCCGGTAATTGGTGTAGACCTATTACCGGCTGGGCCCACGCACGAGTGGCCCCCTCCCGCCGTGCGTGCGGGAAAGGGCCACTGTGTGGCACGGATACGGGAGGGTATCGGTTCAAAGCTCCCGCTCGGACGGGGTGCTACCCGTTCAGCCGCGCAGCGCGCCCGCGCCGACGGTGTCGAAGACCCGGCAGTCGAAGAAGTCCTGGCCCTCGGACAGCAGGTACGCCTGGGCCTCGCCGACGTGGAAGTACATCCCGTGCAGCTCCAGGGTGCCCTCGGCGAGCCGCCGGGCCACCGATTCGTGGGCCCTCAGGTGCTCCAGCTGCTGCACCACGTTGGTCAGGCACAGTTGCTCCACGGCGTCCGCCGGCAGCCTTCCGGAGATCCGCGCCCAGGCGTGATGGCGGCTGGCCATCCGCTCCAGGCTCGGCAGTCCGTGCCGCAGCCACCGCCGCAGCGGGGTCATGGGCACCCCGGGCGCGGAGCTGAGCAGCGCCTGCATGGCCCCGCACCCCGAATGCCCGCACACCGTGATGCTGTCCACCATCAGTACGTCCACGGCGTACTCGATCGCCGCGGCGACCGAATCGTCCGTGGACTCGGCCCCCGGGAGCGGGACCAGGTTGCCGACGTTGCGCACCGTGAACAGGTCCCCGGGGCCGCTGGCCGTGATCATGCTGGTCACCAGGCGGGAGTCGGCGCAGGTGAGGAAGAGCTGCGAGGGCCGCTGCCCTTCGCGGGCCAGCCGGGCGAGTTCCTCGCGGACGTGTGGAGCCGTGTCCCGCTGGAAGGCGCTGATCCCGTTGGCCAGTTGACCGGCCCCGCGTCCGCGCGCGGCCACCGGTGCGGCGGGTGCGGGGGGCACGGAGGGCGAAGCCGTGCCCGCGGCGGCCTCCGGGGCGGTACGGGGAACCGTGGCCCGGTGGTCGCAGTGGTTCTGCCACGGCGTCCAGGGCCGGCAGCATTGGTGGTGCCCGCGCTGCGCACCCCGGTGGGCCCGCTCGGCGAGCTGTGCCCACTCGGTCCGCCCCGGCTGATCGGTCTGCTCCGGCTGATCGGTCTGCTCCGGCTGATCGGATCCGGAGAACCTGGCCCCGGACCGGCCGGTCACCTCCAGCGAGCCCCCGTGCGCCAGATGGGAGTCCCGCCAGTCCTGGATGGTCTCGTAGGCGGCGTGGTCCATGAACGAGCCGTCCAGTTCGATGACGGCGTGCCCGTTGCCCGGGATCTGGTTCAGCACCCGGCTCAGCCGTGGTACCGCGAGGAAGGTCAACTGCCCCCGCGCCCAGACCCGGTGGACCCCGTCGTCGAGCCGCTCGACGGTGATCCGGGTCCGGGCCAGGCGGTGCAGGGCCAGGGCGACGGCCATCGCGATGCCGATGGCGACGCCCTCCAGGACTCCGCCGAGCACCACGGCCACGATGGTCGTGGCGTAGACCAGGAACTCGCGGTGCCGGGTGACGGTGCGCAGGTGCGTGGCGCTCACCATCTGCACGCCCACCGCCATCACCAGCGCGGCGAGCGCGGCGAGCGGGATCAGGTCGAGGACCGGCACGAGCAGTGCGGCGGCGAGCAGGACCCAGAGGCCGTGCATCATGGACGACCGCCGACTCACCGCACCGGACTTGACGTTGGCCACGCTGCGGACCGCCACACCCGTGATGGGCAGGCCGCCCAGCGCGCCGGAGACGATGTTGGCCGCGCCCTGGCCGCGCAGTTCGCGGTTGAGGTCGGCCCGGGCGGGGCGCTTGCCCGTGGCCCGCTCGGCGGCGATCAGCTTGTCGGTGGCCACCGCCGAGAGCAGCGACTCGACACTGCCGACCAGGGTGATGGTCAGCACCGCGGCGATGAGCCCGAGGACCGGCCCCTCGGGCAGCTCGGGCAGTGCGTGGCTGCGCCAGGACGGCAGGTCCACACGGGGCAGGGAGAGCCCGGCGAGGGCCGCGAAGGCCGTCGCGGTGGCCACGGCGGCGAGTGCGGCCGGCACCTTGCGCAGGGCCTGCCCGACCCGGCCGGGCAGCCTGGGCCAGCCGAGCAGCACGACCAGCGTGAGCACGCTGATGCCGAGCGCGACGGGGTGCAGGTCGGCCAACTGGGCGGGCAACCCCTGGACATTGGCCAGGGCGGAGCTCTGCGGGGTGCCGCCGAGCACGATGTGCAGCTGCGCCAGGGCGATCGTCACACCGATGCCCGCGAGCATGCCGTGGACGATGGCGGGGCTGACCATCAGCGCGGACCGGGCGGTCCGCAGCGCGGCGAGGCCGAGCTGGCAGCAGCCCGCGAGGACCGTGATGGCGCAGGTGGTGCGCCATCCGTAGTGCTGGATCAACTCGGCGGTGACGACGGTGAGACCGGCTGCGGGGCCGCTCACCTGGAGAGGTGCTCCGCCGAAACGTCCTGCCACGATCCCGCCGACGGCCGCGGCGACGAGCCCCGCCTGGAGCGGCGCTCCGGTGGCCAGGGCGATGCCGAGGGAGAGCGGCAGGGCGATCAGGAAGACGGCGATGGAGGCGGAGAGGTCGGCGGAGAGGCCGGCGGAGCGGTCCTTCGCGACGGGGGGAGGGGAGGTGGTGGTGGGGGTGCTTGTCATAGGTCCCGTCTCCTCGGGGGGAGGGGTGAAGCGGCGGGATTCTCAACACTCGGTAAACGAACGGTAATGGAGAGTAAAGGCCGGTGGTAGGTAATACGGGCAAATGGCCTAGAAATTAGCGCTCACGAGTGAATAGGCATTTAGTACGGCTTGTCACACCTTCCTTAAAACGGACCGCATGGGACGTTGCGGCGCGGAAGTCCTGCGACGGAACTGCGAGGGAAGAGGTGCGGCGGATGACTGCCACCACGAAGAGGGGTGCCACGAAAAGGGCCGCGACGCTGAGGATCGGCGGCGGTCTGGTCGCGACGGCGTTGGTCCTGGGCGCGGCCGGGTGCAGCACCTCGGAACCCGCCGACCGTCCGGCCCCTGGGGGTCAGGCGGCCAAGAAGGGCGCGGCCGCGCCGGAGGGCCCGGCGCCCGGCAGCGTCAAGCGGCTCATCGGGGACGGCTCGACCTCGTACACGGGCCTGCAGCCGAACGTACAGAAGGCGGAGAAGCTGAAGCCCGGCGAGAAGCCGCCGCAGTTCGTCGTCTATTCGTGGGACGGGGCGGGAGAAGACAGCCAGAAGCTCTTCTCGCATTTCCGTGAGGTGGGCAAGAAGTACAACGCCCGTATGACGTACTTCCTCAGCGGCGTGTACATGCTCCCGGAGGAGAAGCGTTCCCTCTACACCGCGCCCCAGCACTCCCCGGGCCGCTCCGACATCGGCTTCGGCGACCCCCAGGGCATCAAGGACACGGCTCTCCAGGTGCGCGAGGCCTGGCTGGAGGGCAACGAGATCGGCACCCACTTCAACGGCCACTTCTGCGGACCCGACGGCGGCGTCGGGACCTGGTCCGTGGAGGAGTGGAAGAGCGAGATCAACCAGGCGAAGTCGTTCGTCAAGAACTGGAAGACGAACTCACCGGCCCTCAAGGGCATGGAGGCGCTCCCGTTCGACTACGACAAGGAGATGATCGGGGCCCGCACCCCCTGCCTGGAAGGCCAGAAGAACTTCATGCTGGCGGCGAAGGAGATGGGCGGCTTCCGCTACGACTCCAGCGGCATCAGCAAGCAGATCTGGCCGAAGAAGACGGACGGCCTCTGGGACATCCCGCTCCAGCTGGTCCCCATGCCCGGCCGCGCCTTCGAAACGCTCAGCATGGACTACAACTACCTGGTCAACCAGTCCGGTACGACCACGCAGGGCGATCCCTCGCAGCACGCGTACTGGGGTCAGCAGATGCGCGACGGCCTGGTCAAGGCCTTCGAGCGGACCTACCGGGGCAACCGCGCGCCGCTGATCATCGGCAACCACTTCGAATCCTGGAACGGCGGCACCTACATGCGCGCCGTCGAGGACTCCATCAAGACCATGTGCACGCAGAAGGAGGTCCGCTGCGTGCCCTTCCGCGAGCTGGTGGACTGGCTGGACGCGCAGGACCCGAAGGTAGTGGAGTGGATGCGCACCCTCGACGTCGGCGAGGCGCCGAAGGCGGGCTGGAACACCTTCCTGACGGCGGGGCCGCCGGCCAAGCCGGCCGCCCCCGCCGGGGTCAAGCCGGCTGAGGAGCCGGCTGAAGCGAGTCAGAACGAGGAGTGAGCAGCTCCCGCAGGACGAAACCGGGGTCGACCTGTTCCGCCAGGTCGACCCCGGTCTTCGCGTTGCCCCAGCTCTCCGCGTTGCGCAGGTGGAAGTGGACCATCTGCTCGGTGTACCGCTCCCAGTCCCGGTGCGCGTAGGAATCGTCCGCGGCGTCCTGCAGCGCCTGCAGGGCCAGCCGGTTGGTGGCCTCCAGTAGCTCGAAGGCGGCCGGCCGGCCCTTCTCCATCGCCCGCACCCAGTCCGACTGCCCGACGGTGACCAGGAGGTCCTCGCCGGCCTCGTCCTGGAGGAACTCGATGTCCTCGGGGCCCTGCACCTTGTTGCCGACGACCTTGAGGGTGATCCCGAAGTCCCGCGCGTACTCCTTGTACTGGCGGTAGACGGAGATGCCCTTGCGCGTCGGTTCGGCGACCAGGAACGTCACGTCGAAGCGGGTGAACATGCCGGAGGCGAAGGAGTCCGAACCGGCCGTCATGTCGACGACGACGTACTCGTCCGGGCCGTCGGCGAGGTGGTTGAGGCAGAGTTCGACCGCGCCGACCTTGGAGTGGTAGCAGGCCACGCCGAGGTCGGACTCGGTGAACGGCCCCGTCGCCATCAGGCGCACGGGCTCGCCGTCGAGCGTCACGGTGTGCGCGCAGGCGTCGTAGACGGGGTTGTCCTCGTCGACCCGCAGCAGCCGGGAGCCGGTGCCGGGCGGAGTGGTCTTGATCATCGTGTCGGCGGAGGCGATGCGCGGGTTGGAGCCCCGCAGGTAGTCCTTGATGAGGGGCAGGTGCGCGCCCAGCGCGGGCAGCGAGGAGGCGTCGTCCTCGCTGAGTCCGAGCGCGGTGCCCAGGTGCTGGTTGATGTCGGCGTCCACCGCGACGACACGGGCTTCGTTCGAGGCGAGGTGGCGGATGAAAAGGGAGGACAGCGTGGTCTTGCCGCTGCCGCCCTTCCCCACGAAAGCGATCTTCATGTTCACGAAGGGTAGTGGGTCGGTGGCTTTGGGTTGTATGCCTGAGTGAAGAAGACCACTCCAAGGAGGGGTCGGTGCTATGGGGGAGCAGTGCGTAGGCTCCTTACTTATGAGTAGCGCTTCTGCTTCCGCCGCCTCTTCCGCCTCTTCCGCCGGGGGCGCCGCCGACCCGCTCGCCCCGCTGGCCGGTCTGCCGGGCGTCGCCGAGTCCGTGGATTCCGTACGCAAGTCCGTGGACCGGGTCTACGGCCACCGCGTCATGCGCCGCCGCGCCGGGGAGATCACCTCGGAGGCCGCGCTGCGCGGGGCCCGCGGGAGCGCGGCGCTGTCCGGGGCCGACTGGGCGCTGGAGGAGGTCCGCCGCCGGAGCGATTTCGGCTCGGAGCCCGAGGCGCGCACGGTGGGTGCCGCCCTGCGCCTGACGGCGGAGGCGGGCCAACTGCTGAGCATCTGGCGCCAGTCGCCGCTACGGGTCCTGGCGCGGCTCCATCTGGTGGCCTCGGGCTCCACGGCCGACGGCGACGTGGTCGGCCGGCCCCGCCTGGCCGGTGAGCCGGTGGACGAGCCGCTGATCGACCTGCCCCTGCCCGACGCGCAGGAGGTCGCGGGCCGGCTGGACGGGCTCTCCCGCCTGATCATCGCGGGCGGCTCCGCTCCGGCGCTGATCACGGCGGCGGTGGTGCACGGCGAACTGCTCGCGCTGCGTCCGTTCGGCTCGTACAACGGCTTGGTGGCGCGGACGGCGGAGCGGATCGTGCTCATCAACAGCGGCCTGGACCCGAAGGCGATCTGTCCGGCGGAGGTCGGTCACGCGGAACAGGGTCGCGAGGCCTATGTGGAGGCCTTCAAGGGCTACGTCTCCGGGACCGCGGAGGGGATGTCGGCCTGGATCGCGCACTGCGGCCGTGCGATCGAGCTCGGGGTGCGGGAGTCGACGGCGGTCTGCGAGGCGCTCCAGCGCGGCGCGGCCTGACGGGATCTGGCGCGGCCTGAGGGGGGCCGCCGGGGCCTGACGGGGCCGGACATGGGTTGCGGCGACACCGTACTGCTCTGGTGTCGCCGCTGGCATTTACGCCCAGTTACCAAGCGTCCTCGATGATTGCCCATCAGGTCGGGAGCTTTGCCCGTCACCTGGTGCGGCTGGCCCGTAATCGACGGGTCGACGTCGCGTGGGTGCTCGGCGTTCATGCTTCGGTCCGTGGGCCATACTGCGTTTTAAAGATGATCCTCTCGGATGTTCTTTGGTCTCGCGGGCCTTGATTCCTTTGTACTCCGCTTCGGGGTGGAGCGAAACCCCTGGCCGCATTTCTTTGCTTTCCGGTGCGATTCAGGATGTATCGGACATCCGATGTTCGCGCAGGTCAGCGGAGTGCGGCGGCCGCCAGTGCGCGCCGCCGGCTCGCGTACCAGACCAGCCCGGCGGTGGCCGCGGCCGCGCCCACCGCGGCGGCGGCCACCAGGGCCGGCCGTGCGGGCATCGACAGTCCGGGCAGCCGCTGCTTCAGCCGTACCGGTCGGTTGAAGACCAGCACCGGCCACTCGCGCGCCACCGCCTCCCGCCGCAGTGCCCGGTCGGGGTTGACCGCGTGCGGGTGTCCCACCGCCTCCAGCATCGGGATGTCGGTGGCCGAGTCGCTGTACGCGTAGCAGCGCGCGAGGTCGTACCCCTCGGACTCGGCGAGTTCCCGTACCGCCTCCGCCTTGGTGGGGCCGTAGGCGTAGTACTCGATCTCGCCGGTGAAGCAGCCGTCCTCGCCCACGACCATCCGGGTGGCGACGACCCGGTCGGCGCCCAGCATCTCGCCGATGGGCTCGACGACCTCGGCTCCGGAGGTGGACACGATCACCACGTCGCGGCCCGCGGTGTGGTGGGCCTCGATGAGGGAGGCGGCCTCGTCGTAGATCAGGGGGTCGATGAGGTCGTGCAGGGTCTCGGCGACGATCTCCCGGACCTGCTGTACGTTCCACCCCTTGCAGAGGGCGGACAGGTACTCCCGCATCCGTTCCATCTGATCGTGGTCGGCGCCGCCGGCCAGATAGATGAACTGCGTGTAGGCGGTGCGCAGCACGGCCCTTCGGTTGATCAGGCCGCCCTGGTAGAAGGACTTGCTGAACGTCAGAGTGCTCGACTTCGCAATGACCGTCTTGTCCAGGTCGAAGAAGGCTGCGGTGCGAGGCAAGGAGTGCGGCAAGGGCTGATTTTCCACGACCCGAGCATATGCGCCCACCATTCGGCGTAAAGTGCGGCGCGTGGGTTTGCCTGAGAAGCCTCTCGGGTACACCATGGAAGTCACGGATCGTTCGCGACCGTGCTAACCCGGTCTGGCTCCTCCCCCCCCGAGTCGGACCGTGGGGACGACCCCCGCTCTCCCCCCCGGCGGGGGTCGTCGCATGTCCGGACGCGGTTCGCGTCCCTGCTTTCGACCCCAAGTGATCATTCCTCGGGCCTCCTCGTCTTCGAGGGGTCTGCGCGTCGAAGGCCCTCACCTCCCGAACTCATCACGGTGCGTAGTCGTTCCGACGCGCTCCGGAACTCACCTGTTGGGGTGAGGGGGTTATTCACAATGGGGCGGATGTCCACGGTTTTAGAGCAAGATCCACTTCTTTTCTCCGATCCCGTCACGGTGATTCCGGCCGCGAAGTCCGCGGCGCTGGATTTGCGGTGAGAAGGAGGCGGAGATCGTGGCTGGATCGAAGTCGTGTGAAGTCCGGGATCTCGCGGTGTCGGGCGGGGGCGGGCCGAATCCCGGTGTCGGCGGGCCTGTGGCCGCCGGGGGACGTCCGCTGATCATCACCGAGGACCCCCTGCTGCTCGACGACCTGCTGCGGCTGTGCGCCGCCGCTGGAGCCGAGCCGCATGTGCACCACGCGGTGCCCGAGCAAAGCGGAGCCGAGCGTGTGAGTGGCGACGGGCGTGACCGGCGTGACCGGCGTGACGGGCGCGCCGCGGGTATCGCGGGTGTCGCGGCGGTTGCGGGGGTCGGCTGGGAATCGGCACCGCTCGTCCTCGTCGGCGACGACGCCGCCCGGCGGGTGCGCGGGGCACCCCGGCGGGACGGGGTCTTCCTCGTGGGCCGGGACCTGGACGACCCCCACGTGTGGCAGCGGGCGGTGGAGATCGGCGCCGAGGAGGTGCTGACCCTCCCCGACGCCGAGAGCCGGCTCGTCGACCGGATCGCCGATGTGGTGGAGGGGGCCGGTCGCCCCGCCCTCACGGTCGGGGTGATCGGGGGCAGCGGCGGCGCCGGAGCATCCACCCTCGCCTGCGCCCTGGCCCTGCGGGCCGCCAAGGCCGGGGAGCGGACCATCCTCATCGACGGAGACCCCCTCGGCGGCGGTGTGGACGTCCTCCTGGGAGGCGAAGCCGCCGAAGGGCTGCGCTGGCCCGATTTCGCCGCCTCGCGCGGCCGGGTCGGCGCCGGAGCCCTGGCGGAATCCCTGCCCGAGCTGCACGCCCTGCGGGTGCTCAGCTGGGATCGCGGGGACCGGGTGGTGGTGCCGCCCGCCGCGATGCGCTCGGTGGTGGCCGCGGCGCGGCGCCGCGGCGGGGTCGTCGTGGTCGACCTGCCGCGCCGGGTCGACGAAGCCGTGGCCGAGGTGCTCGCGCAGCTGGACCTGGTGCTGATGGTGGTGCGGGGGGAGCTGCGGGCGGTGGCCGCGGCCGGCCGGGTGGCCGCCGGAGTCCGGATGGTGGCCCGCGACGTCCGCGTGGTCGTACGGGGCCCTGCGCCCGGCGGGCTCGACGCGGAGGCCGTCGCCGGGCTGCTGGGGGTGCCGCTGGCCGGCGAAGTGCCGGTCGAAGTGGGGCTCCCGGGCCGGGTGGCCGAGGGCGAGCCCCCGGGAGCGCACGGCAGGGGCGCCCTCGCCCGCTTCTGCGACGGCTTCTGGCAGCGCGCCCTCGGCTCCGGCCAGGGGGTGGCGGCATGAGCGCCGTACTCCTCGACGCGGTGCGCCAGCGGCTCGCCGAGAGCGGGGCGGAGCCGACCCCGGCGCGAGTGGCGGCGGCCCTGCGGGCCCAGGGCCGTCTGCTGGGCGACGCGGAGGTGCTCGGTGCCGCCGCCGAACTGAGGTCCGAACTGGTCGGCGCGGGCCCGCTGGAGGCACTGCTCGCCGACCCCGAGGTCACCGACGTCCTGGTGGCGGCCCCCGACCGGGTGTGGGTGGACCGCGGCGGCGGGCTGGAGCTGACCGGGGTGACCTTCGCCGACGCCGCCGCCGTGCGCAGGCTCGCCCAGCGGCTCGCGGCCGTCGCCGGGCGCCGGCTCGACGACGCCCGGCCCTGGGTGGACGCCCGGATGCCCGACGGCACCCGGCTCCACGCCGTACTGCCTCCGGTGGCCGTCGGATCGGCGTGCCTGTCCCTGCGGGTGGTGCGGCCGCGCGCCTTCACGCTGGAGGAGCTGGTGGCCGCGGGGACACTGCCGCCCGGCGGGCAGCGGCTGCTGCGGGACATGGTGCGGGCCCGGCTGTCCTTTCTGGTCTCGGGCGGGACGGGCACCGGCAAGACCACCCTGCTCAGCGCCCTGCTGGGACTGGTCGGCCCCGGGGAGCGGATCGTGCTCGCCGAGGACTCGGCCGAGCTGCGGCCCGACCATCCGCACGTGGTCCGGCTGGAGACCCGGCCGGCCAACCAGGAGGGCGCCGGCCAGGTCACCCTCGCCGACCTGGTCCGCCAGGCGCTGCGGATGAGGCCGGACCGCCTCGTCGTCGGCGAGGTCCGGGGCGCCGAGGTGGTGGACTTGCTGGCCGCCCTCAATACGGGCCACGAAGGCGGCTGCGGCACGGTCCACGCGAATGCCGCCGCCCATGTGCCGGCCCGGCTGGAGGCCCTCGGGTCGGCCGCCGGGCTCGACCGGGCCGCCCTGCACAGCCAGTTGGCGGCGGCCCTGACCCTGGTGGTCCACCTCGTACGGGACCGGGCCGGCCGGCGCCGGGTCGCCGAGGTGCACGTCCTGGAGCGGGATCCCGCCGGACTCGTGGTCACCGTTCCGGCGCTGCGCTGGGGTGCCCGTGGGTTCGTACGGGACCGGGGCTGGGAGCGGCTGCGCCCGCTGCTCGCGGGTCCCCGGTGAGCGCCGGGGCGGTGGCACCGCTGCCGGTGTTCGCGGGGGTGCTGTGCGCCGGGGCGGCCGCCTGGGCGCTGGCCGGGGCCGACCGGGTGTCCCGACGGGCCAGGGCGGTGCTGACCGGGGCGGGGCCGCCGGTACCGGCCGCACCGGCGCCCTGGGAGCGGCTGGTGGCGGGAGTCCGGGTCCGGGCCGCGCGGATCCGGGAGTGGGCCTGCCTGGGGGCCGGGCTGGCGCTCGCGCTGCTGGGCGGGTCGGTGATCCCGCTGCTCGCGGGGGCGGCGGCGGTGCCGCTGGTGCGCCGGTGGCTGCGGGCCAGGGAGCGGACCCGGGCCCGGACGGCGCGGGCCGCCGAGGTGGTGGCCCTGTGCGGAGCGGTGGTGGGCGAGCTGCGCGCCGGTGCGCAGCCCGGCCAGGCGCTGACCGAGGCGATGCGCCGGACGGTGTCGGGCCCCGGCGGGCCGGGAGCCGCGGAGGCCGGGGTCCTGGCGGCCGCGGCCTTCGGCGGGGACGTGGCCGCGGCCTTGCGGCAGGCGGCGCGGGAGCCCGGCGCGGAGGGGCTGGCGGCGATGGCTGCCTGCTGGCGGGTCTCGGTGGACGGAGGCGCCGGGCTGGCCGCCGGACTGGACCGGCTGGAGGCGGCCCTGCGGGCCGAGCGGGACCGGGAGGAGTCACTGCGCACCCAGCTCACGGGTGCGAGGTCGACGACGGCGGTACTGGCCCTCCTCCCGGGGGTCGGCCTGCTGATCGGTACCGGGCTCGGGGCGGATCCGCTGCGGGTGCTCCTGCACACGCCGGTGGGGTGGGGCTGCCTGCTGGCGGGCGCGGTGCTGGAAACGCTGGGGCTGCTGTGGTGCCGGCGGATCGTACGGGTCGGGGAGCGGTGATGGACGGCTTCGCGATCCACAGGCTGGGGACGGCCCTGTGCCTCGGGGCTGTGGCGCTGTGGGCGGTGTCGGCGGCGGCGGCGCGCATCAGGGAGCGGGCGGCCCGGCGACGGCTCACCCGGCTGCTCGCGGTGGAGGCGGCGCGCAGGCACCCGCTGCCCGGGCCCCGGCTGCGGGCGGCGGTGGCGGCCTGGGCCGGGCCGGCCGGAGCGCTCGCGGCGGCCTGGGTGCTGATCGGCGGGCTCGCGGGAGCAGCGGCCGGCTGCGCGGCGGGCTTCGCACTCCGCAGGTGGCTCGCGCGGCGACGGCCGGCCGCAGGGGTGGACCTCGCGGAGGCGGAGCGGCAGCTTCCCTTCGCCGCCGACCTGTTGGCCGCGTGCCTGGCGGCCGGGGCCGGGCCGGTGGACGCCGCCGAGGCGGTGGGGGAGTCGCTGGGCGGCCCGGTGGGTGAACGGCTGGCGATGGCCGGGGCGGAGCTGCGGCTCGGTGGCGAACCGGGCGCCGCGTGGGGGAGGTTGGCGGAGATACCGGGAGCGCGGGCCCTGGCCGAGTGCCTGGAGCGCGCCGCGCGCACGGGGGCGCCCGCCGCGGAACCGGTCTCCCGGCTCGCGTCGACGCTCCGGGCGGACCGCGCGCGCCGGGCGGGGGCCCGCGCACAGCGGGCGGCGGTCCTCGTCACCGCGCCGGTGGGCCTGTGTTTCCTCCCCGCTTTCCTCGCGCTGGGAGTGGCGCCCGTGGTGATCGGAATGGCCTCCGGTCTCCTTTCCGGCACCTGAAGGTCTACGAGAAGGGCGATCCGAGGGGGCGCCTAATCGATCACCCCAATGGCCGACTGAATGGGCCGAACGGGCTGAACGGGCCACTTGAAATGACCATCTGAGATCACGTCAAAAAGCCGAATCAACGGGAGGTTGTCATGTCGATCATCTGGTTTCGCGTGCGGACGGCACTGGTGGGACTGGCGGGACGCGCGGGACGCGCGGGACGGCCGGGAATGAGGGGCCGCGGGGGCGACGCGGGAATGTCCACCTCCGAATACGCCATGGGCACGATCGCGGCGTGTGCGTTCGCGGCTGTTCTGTACAAGGTGGTGACGAGTGAACTGGTCTCGACGGCACTTCAGTCGACCATCGGGAAGGCACTCGATGCGCCGTTCTGACCGCGGATATGTGACGGCGGAGGCGGCCCTGGTGATTCCGGCGCTGGTGCTGTTCGCGGCCCTGCTGGTGTGGGCGCTGATGGCGGCCGCCGCACAGATCCGGTGTGTGGACGCCGCTCGGGCCGGTGCCCGGGCGGCGGCCCGGTCGGAGCCGGCGGACGCGGCGGTGGCGGCGGCCGTGGCCGCGGCTCCGCCCGGGGCGCGGGTGGAGCTCTCGCGGACCGGTGACCTGTGGCGGGTCCGAGTCTCCGCCCCCGCCCCGGGCCCGGCCGCGCTGCCCGTCCGCCTCAACGCCCTGGCCGCCGCCCTGGCAGAGGACACCGTGGGACCGCCGCCGTGACCGGGGCGCGGGTGGACGCGCGGGACCGCGGCTCGGCCACGGTGTGGGGGGTCGTGGTGGCGACCGTGCTGGTGGCGGTGTTCGGCGGGGTGCTCCTGCTCGGGCAGGCGGTGGTCTCCCGGCACCGGGCGGCCGCGGCGGCCGACCTGGCCGCCCTCGCGGCGGCGGTGAGCTGGGCCCACGGCCCCGAGGCAGCCTGCGCCGCGGCGGTACGGGTGGCGGTGGCGCAGGGCGCGCGGGTCACCGAGTGCCTGGTGACCGGTGAGGTCGCGGAGGTCACCGCCCGCGCCCCGACGGGCCCCTTCGGACCGGAGCTGGGCTCCCGCGCGGGCCCGCCGCTGCCCGGGGAGCCCCGGTGAGGGGCCCCCGGGGCCGGGGCCCCGGGGCGGGGTCCCACGGAACCGCGGCTACGCCGAGGGGCCCCAGCGGGCCGTTCACTGGGCGCCGGGGACCGGGGTACGGGTCGTGGTCCGGGCCGGTTGCCACGGCCAGGGCCTGTGTCGGAGCGGCACTAGGGGCGATTTCCAGCCAATCGCGGACGCGGCCCCGGCCCGCGGCGCCACCTCGGCGGCCCCGGCCCGCGGCGCCACCCCGGCGGCCCCGGCCCGGCGGCTCCGGCCCGGGTGGTCGTCCGGGTGGTTCGGAGGGGCTCAGGGAGTCGCTGGCGGGGTGGGGGTGGGGGTCGGGGGCGGGGCCGGGGATTCCGAGAGGAGGTGGGTGAGGAGGCGGATGGCGCCGCGCTTGTGCAGGGGGTCGTTGCCGTTGCCGCACTTGGGCGACTGGATGCAGGACGGGCAGCCGGCCTCGCACTCGCAGGCGGCGATCGCGTCGCGGGTCGCCGTCAGCCAGGCGCGGGCCGTGTGGAAGGCGCGCTCGGCGAAGCCGGCACCGCCGGGGTGGCCGTCGTAGACGAAGACCGTCGGGAGGAGGGTGTCGGGATGCAGCGGGACGGAGACCCCGCCGATGTCCCAGCGGTCGCAGGTGGCGAAGAGCGGGAGCAGGCCGATGGAGGCGTGCTCGGCGGCGTGCAGGGCGCCGCCGAGGATCTCCGGGTTGATCCGGGCCTCGTCGAGCTGGTCCTCGGTGACCGTCCACCACACGGCCCGGGTGCGCAGGGTGCGGGGCGGGAGGTCCAGTTTGGCCTCGCCGAGCACCTCGCCGGTGATCAGTTTGCGGCGCAGGTAGGAGACGACCTGGTTGGTGACCTCCACGGAGCCGAAGCAGAGCCTGCCCCGGCCCCAGGCGATCTCCGTCTCGGTCTCCAGGACGGAGATGGCGGTCGTGTCGCGGGCCGTGGTGGAGAACGGCGGGTCGGCTTCCTCGACCAGCGCGACGGAGTCCTCCAGGTCCAGGTGCTTCACGAGGTACGTGCGGCCCTGGTGGAGGTGGACCGCACCGTCGTGGACGGCGCTGTGGGAGGCCTCCTCGTCGACCGTGCCGAGCAGCCGGCCCGTGGCGGCCTCGACGATCTGGACCGGGCGTCCGCCGCCGCCCCGGATGTCGGTGAGGTCCGAGGCCCGTTCCCGGCGGGTCCAGTGCCAGGCAGTGGCCCGGCGGCGCAGCAGTTTCGCGGCTTCGAGCTGGGGGAGGAGGTCGCGTGCCGCCGGGCCGAACAGGTCGAGGTCGGGCTCCGTGAGCGGCAGCTCGGCCGCCGCCGCGCACAGGTGCGGGGCCAGGACGTACGGGTTGTCGGGGTCCAGGACCGTGGCCTCCACGGGCTGCCGGAAGAGGGCCTCGGGGTGGTGGACCAGGTAGGTGTCCAGCGGGTCGTCGCGGGCGACCAGGACGGCCAGCGCGCCCTGGCCCGAGCGTCCGGCCCGGCCTGCCTGCTGCCACAGGGAGGCGCGCGTGCCCGGGTAGCCGGTGATCAGGACGGCGTCGAGGCCGGAGACGTCCACGCCCAGCTCCAGGGCGGTCGTAGCGGCCAGGCCGAGCAGGTCGCCCGAGTGCAGGGCCCGCTCCAGGGCCCGGCGTTCCTCGGGCAGGTAGCCGCCGCGGTAGGCCGCGACCCGCCCGGGCAGCGAGCGGTCCACGGCGGCGAGCCGCTCCTGGGCGATCAGCGCGATCAGCTCGGCGCCGCGCCGGGAGCGGACGAAGGCGACCGTACGGACGCCCTGCACGACCAGGTCGGTGAGGAGGTCGGCGGTCTCGGCGGTGGCCGTACGGCGCACGGGTGCGCCCCGCTCGCCCTTGAGGTCGGTCAGGGGCGGCTCCCACAGGGCGAAGACGACCTCGCCGCGCGGGGAGGCGTCGTCGGAGACCTCCACCACCGGCAGGCCGGTCAGCCGGGACGCCGCGGTCGCCGGATCGCTCGCGGTGGCGGAGGCCAGCAGGAAGACGGGATCGGAGCCGTAGCGGGCGCACAGACGGCGCAGCCGCCGCAGGACCTGGGCGACGTGGGAGCCGAAGACGCCCCGGTAGGTGTGGCACTCGTCGATGACGACGTAGCGCAGGGCCCGCAGGAAGGAGGCCCAGCGCGGGTGGGCCGGGAGGATCCCCCGGTGCAGCATGTCGGGATTGGTGAGGACGTAGTTGGCGTACTGGCGCACCCACTCGCGTTCCTCGAACGGCGTGTCCCCGTCGTAGACGGCGGGGCGGACGGCGTTGCCGAGGGGCTCGGCCAGTTCCCGCACGGCGCGGCGCTGGTCGGCGGCCAGGGCCTTGGTCGGGGCCAGGTACAGGGCGGTCGCGCCCCGGCCATTGGGCGCCTCCGCCCCGTCGGCGAGGGCCGAGAGCACGGGCGCCAGGTAGGCCAGCGACTTGCCCGAGGCGGTGCCCGTGGCGACGACGACGGACTCCCCGTCGAGGGCGTGCTCGGCGGCCGAGGCCTGGTGTTCCCACGGATGGTCGATCCCGGCGGCCTGAATCGCGGCTACGACATCAGTTCGGATGCGATCGGGCCAGACCGCATGACGACCCTCTCGAGGGGGCAAGTGCTCCGTATGGGTGATGCGCGCAGCCCGGGAAGGCCCCCGTGACAGCCGGTCCAGGACCGTGCCGGGGGTGGGTCTGACGTCCTCGGGTGCCGTGGGCGGACCGGGACGGTGAGTGTTGGCCATTGGAACCGAGTGTGTCACCGGCGTGCGGGACAATGGTCGGAAGGCGTCGTGCGCGCCTGCCGGTAAGTGATTGAATGCCATCGCGGCAGCCAATCCCTCTCCTACCTCCGGGTGGGGAGGCCCCTGGGGGGCGCCGCTCGATAGCAAGGTGCTGGAGGATCCGTGGACCTGTCCCTGTCGACTCGCACTGTCGGCGACCGTACGGTCGTGGAGGTCGGTGGCGAGATTGATGTGTATACCGCGCCCAAGCTGCGCGAGCAGTTGGTCGAGTTGGTGAACGACGGCAGCTACCACTTGGTTGTCGACATGGAGCGAGTGGACTTCCTCGACTCCACCGGGCTTGGTGTGCTCGTGGGAGGCCTCAAGCGCGTCCGCGCGCACGAGGGCTCGCTGCGTCTGGTCTGCAACCAGGAGCGCATCCTGAAGATCTTCCGAATCACCGGTCTGACCAAGGTGTTTCCGATCCACAACTCGGTGGAAGACGCCGTCAACGCCACCGACTGACGGCGCTCGGCGGCGAAACGGCCGATGATGGAGCGGGGGGTACCGGGCCACAAGCGGTCCGGGCCCCTGTAAGGCACGCCCGTAGTCCGAGGGGGACGCGCATGGCCACCGTTGAACTGCGCTTCAGCGCCCAGCCCGAACACGTCCGGACGGCCCGCCTGGTCGCGGCCGCCGTGGCGCGCCGGGCCGGTGTGGAGGAAGCCGTCCTCGACGAGGTCCGCCTCGCCGTGGGCGAGGCCTGTTCGCGTGCCGTCGGACTGCACCGCACCAATGGGCTGACCGCACCCGTCCTGGTGGTGCTGACCGACGAGGAGAAGGTGTTCTCCATCGCGGTCAGCGACGAAGTGCCGGGACCGGCCGGTGGCCCGGATGTCGCCGTGCCGGGGATCGACGCCGTCCTGGATCCCGATGTCGACGGCGAGGACGAGATGGGCCTTGCCGTGATCAGCGGCCTGGTCGACGACGTCGACGTCATCAGCGGGGAGAACGGCGGGACCATCCGGATGAGCTGGCCCGTCTCGCGGACCTCCGAACTGCCGTAGCCGACCGGAGACGGCTTCAGCCGGGTGGCCGGCCGTGGCCGGTTCGCCCGGCTGTTCCGTGCCCGCCGGGTGGCCCTCGTGCCGCCCGGCGGGTTTCGTGCTGCCCGCCGGATGGTCCTCGCGCCGCCTGGCGGCTTCTCGTGCTGCCCGGCGGGTTCTCGTCCCGCCCCGGGGGTTTCGTGGTTCCCGGCCGGTTTCTTGCCCCGCCCGGGCTCCGTCGCGGTCGGTTCTCGGAGTCGGGCCGGCCGGCGACGGGGGACCGGGCGGGCGCCGATATGGCGTCGGAGTGCCGAGGGCGTGGGCACCGGTGATGTTCCGCCGCGCGTGCCGACGTATCTTCCGATCTTATTAAAGGCCCTGCCGAGCAGGGCCTTTCGCATGCCCGTAGATCCAATGCGTGATCGTTCTCCGATGGATTTCCGGAACGCTGATCAAGCGTCAATGCTTTTGCCCCGTTACCGCTTTCGAGGGTAATGGAGTGACCAGATCTATTGGTGAGGAGCAAGTGCGAGCCAATTCCGTTTCCTGCGTACTGTTTTGATCGGGTCGCGCTCCCTACAATCCGTCCACATCTTGAGCTCATCACGTCAAGGAGGACGAATGACGGGGCTCTTCACCCCTATCGCGCCCGGTCGCACCACTGACCTGGCATCCGCAGTACTCACGGATGACAATCGGCTCATCGTGATCGTCATTGCGGTCGTGGCCATCGCCGCGCTCGTCGTCGCGCAGATCCTGGTCCGCCAGGTCCTCGCCGCCGACGAGGGAACCGACAAGATGAAGGAGATCGCCGCCGCCGTCCAGGAAGGCGCCAACGCCTACCTCGGCCGGCAGCTCCGCACGCTCGGCGTCTTCGCCGTCGTCGTGTTCTTCCTGCTGTTCCTGCTCCCCGCCGACGACTGGACACAGCGGGCGGGACGCTCCGCCTTCTTCCTCGTCGGCGCCATCTTCTCGGCCGCCACCGGCTACATCGGCATGCGCCTCGCGGTCCGTGCCAACGTCCGCGTCGCCGCCGCCGCGCGCGAGGCCACCCCCGCCGAGGGCGAGCCCGCCAAGGACCTGACCGAGGTCTCCCACAAGGCCATGCGGATCGCGTTCCGCACCGGCGGTGTGGTGGGCATGTTCACCGTCGGACTCGGCCTGCTCGGCGCCTCCTGCGTCGTGCTCGTCTACGCCGCCGACGCGCCCAAGGTCCTGGAGGGCTTCGGCCTCGGCGCCGCGCTCATCGCGATGTTCATGCGTGTCGGAGGCGGCATCTTCACCAAGGCCGCCGACGTCGGCGCCGACCTGGTCGGCAAGGTCGAACAGGGCATTCCGGAGGACGACCCGCGCAATGCCGCGACCATCGCCGACAACGTGGGCGACAACGTCGGAGACTGCGCGGGAATGGCCGCCGACCTCTTCGAGTCGTACGCCGTCACCCTCGTGGCGGCCCTGATCCTCGGCAAGGCCGCCTTCGGCGACCTGGGCCTGGCCTTCCCGCTGATCGTCCCCGCCATCGGGGTCGTCACCGCCATGATCGGCATCTTCGCGGTCTCCCCGCGGCGTACCGACCGCAGCGGAATGACCGCCATCAACCGCGGCTTCTTCATCTCCGCGGCCATCTCGCTGGTCCTCGTCGCGATCGCCGTCTACGCGTACCTGCCGGGCACCTACAAGGAGCTCGTCGGAGTCGACGACGCCGCGATCTCCGGGCACTCCGGCGACCCGCGGATCCTGGCACTGGTCGCCGTCGCCATCGGCATCGTGCTCGCGGCCCTGATCCAGCAGCTCACCGGCTACTTCACCGAGACCAACCGCCGTCCCGTCCGGGACATCGGCAAGTCCTCGCTGACGGGCGCCGCGACGGTCGTCCTGGCCGGCATCTCGGTCGGTCTGGAGTCCGCCGTCTACACGGCGCTGCTCATCGGCCTCGGCGTCTACGGGGCGTTCCTGCTCGGCGGCACGTCGATCATGCTGGCGCTCTTCGCCGTGGCACTGGCCGGCACCGGCCTGCTCACCACGGTCGGCGTCATCGTCGCCATGGACACCTTCGGCCCGGTCTCCGACAACGCCCAGGGCATCGCGGAGATGTCCGGGGACGTCGAGGGCGCCGGCGCGCAGGTGCTGACCGACCTGGACGCGGTGGGCAACACCACCAAGGCCATCACCAAGGGCATCGCCATCGCCACGGCCGTGCTCGCCGCGGCCGCGCTCTTCGGCTCGTACAACGACGCGATCGCGAACGCGGTCAAGGAGGTCGGAGCCAAGACCGCGGGGGAGATGAACCTCAGCCTGGACATCGCGCAGCCCAACAACCTGGTCGGGCTGATCCTGGGCGCGGCCGTCGTGTTCCTGTTCTCCGGCCTCGCCATCAACGCCGTGTCCCGCTCGGCCGGCGCGGTGGTCTACGAGGTGCGCCGCCAGTTCCGGGAGCACCCCGGGATCATGGACTACACCGAGAAGCCCGAGTACGGGCGCGTCGTGGACATCTGCACCAAGGACGCGCTGCGCGAACTCGCCACGCCCGGGCTGCTCGCCGTCCTCACCCCGATCGCCGTCGGGTTCACGCTCGGCGTCGGAGCACTCGGTTCCTTCCTCGCCGGCGCGATCGGCACGGGCACCCTGATGGCGGTCTTCCTCGCCAACTCCGGTGGCGCGTGGGACAACGCGAAGAAGCTCGTCGAGGACGGGCACCACGGCGGCAAGGGCAGTGCGGCGCACGAGGCGGTCGTCATCGGCGACACCGTCGGCGACCCGTTCAAGGACACCGCCGGTCCCGCCATCAACCCGCTGCTCAAGGTCATGAACCTGGTGGCTCTGCTGATCGCCCCCGCGATCGTGCAGTTCAGCTACGGGGACGACGCCAGCCCGACCGTGCGGGCGATCGTCGCGATCCTCTCGATCGGCGTCATCGTCGGCGCGGTGTACATCTCCAAGCGCCGCGGCATCGCCGTGGGCGACGACGAGACGGGCGAGGGCGCGGCCGCCGAACGGGTGGGCCAGCAGCCCGACCCGGCGACGGCGGTCACTTCCTGAGAAGGCCGTCGCGGGCCTGAACCGGCCCGAACCTGCCTGAACCGGCTCGACTCGACCGTGCGCCCGAACGGCGGACGGGTGGCGCGGACTGACGCGCCGTCCGTCCGCCTTTGCGTTTCCCGGATGGTGGGCGTGTATCTTCCGGGCCGAGAGCCTTCGAAGGGACCAATCCGGTGAACAAGAAGCTTGCGGCCGCGGTATCGGGCGCTGCGGTGCTGATGCTCGTCCTGTCCGGCTGCGGCGGTGACGACGGCGACAAGAAGACCGACGCCTGGGCCAAGAAGGTCTGCGACAGCTGGCAGCCCGAGCTCAAGAAGATCGAGCAGGCGAACGCCGACATCAAGCGGGTGGCGTCCGAGAGCAGTAAGCCCGAAGAGGTCCAGGCGACCGACTCGGCGGCCTTCGGGACCATGTCCGAGTCGTACAAGGCGATGGGTACGGCCCTCACGAACGCGGGAGTTCCGCCCGTCAAGGACGGCGAGAAGACCCAGGCCGCCGCGGTCATGGGCTTCGAGTCGACGTCGGCGGGCTACACCGCCCTGAAGACGAAGATGGACGCCCTCGACGCCAAGGACCAGGGCAAGTTCGCCGAGGGCCTCAAGGAGGTGGCGGGCGGCCTGGAGGAAGCGACCAAGGGCGGCAAGGAAGCCCTCGACCAGCTCAAGGCGGGCGGGCTGGACAAGGCGATGAACAGCCAGAAGGGCTGCCAGGTGACGACTCCGTCACCTGCGAAGTCCTAGCGCGGGCAGCCGCCTTGCCGGCGGCGCCGCACACATCGGGGCGGCCGGGATCCTTCGGGACCCCGGCCGCCCCGGCGCATGTCCGCCGGCGCACACGGCCTGCCGCCCCCGCGCAGGTCCGCCGGCGCCGCAGGCCGTGTGGCGCGGGCATTGGCGGCGGCAGCGGCCACAATGGGCGGGTGAGTACCACCAGCCTTCCCCCCGGTCTGCCCGCCCGCCTCCCCTCGTCGGCCCGCGCGGCCGAGCTCCGCGCCGCGTTGCTCGCCGCGGGCTTCACCGCCGACGGGCTGCTCGATCTGCTCGGTGCCCCGGCGTACGCCGCGCTGGCCCGCAGCGAGACGGTTCCCGCCCTGCGCGCCACGCGGAGCCGCGGCGACGGGCCGCTCGCCAGCCTGATCAGGCTGTTCCTGCTGCGGCAGCCGGTGCCGTACGTGCACGCCGCGGCCGCCCTGCCCGTGGACGCGGCGCTGGCCGACGGCTGGCTGCGGCGGGAGGGCGATGAGGTGCACGCCACCGTGGACGTGCGCCCGTACGGCGGTCCGGACGGCGAGGACTGGTTCATCGTGTCCGACCTCGGCTGCGCCGTCGGCGGGGCCGGCGGCATCGGCAGCCGCGAGGAGGGCGTGGTCCTCGGCGTCGGCGGAGCCTCCACGACCCTGGCCGGGATCACCATCCGCACGCCGGTCGGCTCGGCCCTCGACGTCGGCACCGGATCCGGGATCCAGGCGCTGCACGCCGCCCAGCACGCGACGCGGGTCACGGCGACCGATGTCAACCCGCGGGCGCTGGAATTCACCCGGTTGACGCTCGCGCTGTCCGGGGCCCCCGAGGCGGAACTGCTCGCCGGGTCGCTGTTCGAGCCGGTCGGCGGGGCCACGTACGACCTGATCGTGTCGAATCCGCCGTTCGTGATCTCCCCCGGGGCCCGGCTGACGTACCGCGACGGCGGGATGGGCGGCGACGACCTGTGCCGGAGCCTGGTCCAGGAGGCCGGAGCCCGGCTCAACCAGGGCGGGTTCGCGCAGTTCCTGGGCAACTGGCAGCACGTGGAGGGCGAGGACTGGCACGACCGGGTACGGGCCTGGGTGCCGCGCGGCTGCGATGCCTGGATCGTGCAGCGTGACGTGCAGGACGTGACGCAGTACGCGGAGTTGTGGCTGCGCGACGCGGGCGACCACCGCACCGACCCCGCCGAGTACGAACAGCGGTACGAGGACTGGCTGGACGAGTTCGAAGCCCGCAAGACGAAGGCGGTCGGGTTCGGCTGGATCACGCTGCGGCGCAGCGACGCCGCCGAGCCCTCGATCGTGGTCGAGGAGTGGCCGCACTCGGTGGAACAGCCGCTCGGGGAGGCCGTCCTCGCCCACTTCGCGCGCCAGGACTACCTGCGCGACCACGATGACGCGGCCCTGCTCGCGGGCTACTTCCGGCTGACCGAGGAGGTCGTGCAGGAGCAGGTCGGCGCGCCCGGCGCGGAGGATCCGGAACACGTCGTGCTCCGCCAGAACCGGGGCATGCGGCGCGCCACCAAGGTCGACACGGTCGGGGCCGGATTCGCCGGGGTGTGTGACGGATCACTGAGCGCGGGGCGGATTCTGGACGCCATCGCCCAGCTGGTGGAGGAGGACCCGGTGGTCCTGCGGGACCGGACGCCCGAGGCGATCCGGATGCTGGTGGAGCAGGGGTTCCTGGAGCCGGTGGCCGGGGCGGGAGCGGAAACGGAAGCGGGAGCCGGGGGGGAGTAGGGCGGGCGGACGCCGTGCCCCGCCGGCACCGGGCAGCCGGCGCCAGGATGTAACCCCGGGTTCGCCTGGTGTACGCCCCCGGCTGAAATCCTCCGGTCAGCGGGATCCGGGGGATCCCGTGAGCGGCCCGGGGGACGAGGGGAACGGCATGGAGCACGGTCCGGCGATCTTCGCGGCGGCCGTGTTCCTGCTGTTCGGGGCCGCTCTGCTGGCTTGGACGGGGGCGCGCGCCCTACGCGGCGCGCCGGTGGCCGAGGGCGTGTGCCCCGTCGTGGCCGTACCGCTGGCACTGCTCGCCGGCGGGGCGTCGCTGGCCCTCGGGGCCTGGTGCCTCGGACGGCTCTGACGCCGGGGTCCGGCGGCGCGCCGGTAGCGGCGCGGGTCGAGCGGGTACCGGCGTCGGTGTCGGGCGGGTAGGCGTAGAGGCCGCCGGATCGGCCGGATACCGTCCCCGAGCCTGCGGCGCGCCGGGTTTCTCCCGCTCGTCCGGAATGCGCGCAGGACCCGTACGACGGGGAAACACCGACGTGAAGAAGGGTCCGGAGGCGGGGCCAGACGGCCCTTCGGCCACTCTGCCCGGTGAGTGCGGAGGGCCTGGCGCGGCATCCGGGCGGCAGAAATGGCACTTGTCGGGTTACCGTTCGAGTGGCCGTTGCGGGCTTCTGCCGTTTGACACGGGGGCGGGTTGTACCGTCACACTCCGCAGCGTCGCCGTACTGCGACCGAGTGCCGACCGGAGAGAAGAGCCAAGTTGTCCCCGACTAGCGAGACCGCAAAGGGCGGCCGCCGACTCGTCATCGTCGAGTCCCCTGCCAAGGCGAAGACCATCAAGGGCTACCTCGGCCCCGGATACGTCGTCGAGGCGAGCGTCGGGCACATCCGCGACCTCCCGAGCGGCGCGGCCGAGGTTCCCGACAAGTACACCGGTGAGGTCCGTCGTCTCGGCGTGGACGTCGAGCACGACTTCGCGCCGATCTACGTCGTCAACGCCGACAAGAAGGCCCAGGTCAGGAAGCTCAAGGAGCTGCTGGCCGAGTCCGACGAACTCTTCCTCGCCACCGATGAGGACCGCGAGGGCGAAGCCATCGCGTGGCACCTGCAGGAAGTCCTGAAGCCCAAGGTCCCCGTCCACCGGATGGTCTTCCACGAGATCACCAAGGACGCGATCCGCGACGCCGTCGCCAACCCGCGCGAGCTCAACCAGCGCATGGTCGACGCCCAGGAGACCCGCCGCATCCTCGACCGCCTCTACGGCTACGAGGTCTCGCCGGTCCTGTGGAAGAAGGTCATGCCGAAGCTGTCGGCGGGCCGCGTCCAGTCGGTGGCCACCCGCATGGTGGTCGAGAAGGAGCGCGAGCGCATCGCCTTCCGCTCGGCCGAGTACTGGGACCTGACCGGCACCTTCGCCACCGGCCGCGCCGGTGACGCCTCAGACCCCTCCACGCTGGTCGCCCGCCTGAACACGGTGGACGGCAAGCGCGTGGCGCAGGGCCGCGACTTCGGTTCGACCGGGCAGCTCAAGAGCGAGGTGCTGCACCTCGACGAGGCGAACGCCCGGGCGCTGGCCGCCGCGCTGGCGGAGACCTCGTTCGCCGTCAGGTCGGTCGAGTCCAAGCCGTACCGCCGCTCCCCGTACGCCCCGTTCCGTACGACGACGCTCCAGCAGGAGGCCTCGCGCAAGCTCGGCTTCGGTGCGAAGGCGACGATGCAGGTGGCGCAGAAGCTGTACGAGAACGGCTTCATCACCTATATGCGTACCGACTCCACCACGCTGTCGGAGACGGCCGTGACGGCCGCCCGGGCGCAGGTCACGCAGCTCTACGGGGCCGAGTACCTGCCGGAGAAGCCGCGCGTCTACGCGGGCAAGGTCAAGAACGCGCAGGAGGCGCACGAGGCGATCCGCCCTTCGGGCGATCGTTTCCGCACCCCGGCCGAGACCGGTCTGACCGGCGACCAGTTCCGCCTGTACGAGCTCATCTGGAAGCGGACCGTCGCCTCCCAGATGAAGGACGCGGTCGGCAACTCGGTGACCGTGAAGATCGGCGGCCGCTCCGCGGACGGCCGTGACGCCGAGTTCTCGGCCTCCGGCAAGACGATCACCTTCCACGGCTTCATGAAGGCCTACGTGGAGGGCGCGGACGACCCGAACGCCGAGCTCGACGACCGTGAGAAGCGCCTCCCGCAGGTCGCCGAGGGCGACGCGCTGTCGGCCGAGGAGATCACGGTCGACGGGCACTCGACCAAGCCGCCGGCCCGCTACACCGAGGCCTCGCTGGTCAAGGAGCTGGAAGAGCGCGAGATCGGCCGCCCGTCGACGTACGCGTCGATCATCGGCACGATCCTGGACCGCGGATACGTCTTCAAGAAGGGCACGGCGCTCGTGCCGTCCTTCCTGTCGTTCGCCGTGGTCAACCTGCTGGAGACGCACTTCGGCCGGCTCGTCGACTACGACTTCACCGCGAAGATGGAGGACGACCTCGACCGCATCGCGCGGGGCGAGGCCCAGTCCGTGCCGTGGCTGAAGCGGTTCTACTTCGGCGCGGAGGACGCGACCGAGGTCGTACCGTCCGGCGGCGACGCGCTCGGCGGTCTGAAGGAGCTGGTCACCGACCTGGGCGCGATCGACGCCCGGGAGATCTCCTCCTTCCCCGTAGGCGAGGGCATCGTGCTGCGCGTCGGCCGCTACGGGCCGTACGTGGAGCGCGGTGAGAAGGACGCCGAGGGCCACCAGCGGGCGGACGTCCCGGAGGAGCTGGCCCCCGACGAGCTGACGATCGAGTACGCGGAGGAGCTCTTCGCGAAGCCGAGCGGCGAGTTCGAGCTGGGCAAGGACCCGGTCAGCGGGAACGAGATCGTCGCGAAGGACGGCCGCTACGGGCCGTACGTGACGGAGATCCTGCCCGAGGGCACGCCGAAGACGGGCAAGAACGCGGTGAAGCCGCGGACGGCCTCGCTGTTCCAGTCGATGAGCCTGGACACGGTCACGCTCGAGGACGCGCTGCGTCTGATGTCGCTCCCCCGGGTCGTGGGCGTGGACGCGGAGGGCGCGGAGATCACCGCGCAGAACGGCCGCTACGGCCCGTACCTGAAGAAGGGCACGGACTCGCGGTCGCTGGAGACCGAGGACCAGCTCTTCGCCATCACCCTGGAGCAGGCGCTCGCGATCTACGCGCAGCCGAAGCAGCGGGGGCGCGCGGCCGCGAAGCCGCCGCTGAAGGAGCTGGGGACCGACCCGGTCAGCGAGAAGCCGGTGGTCGTCAAGGACGGCCGGTTCGGCCCGTACGTGACGGACGGCGAGACGAACGCGACGCTGCGGCGGGACGACGACGTCGAGACGATCACGCCGGAGCGGGGCTACGAGCTGCTCGCGGAGAAGCGCGCCAAGGGCCCCGTGAAGAAGACGGCCAAGAAGGCTCCGGCCAAGAAGGCCCCCGCGAAGAAGGCCCCGGCGAAGAAGGCGACGGCGACGAAGACCGCCGCGGCCAAGAAGACGACGGCGGCGAAGAAGACCACGGCCAAGAAGACGGCCGCGACGAAGACGACGGCCGCGCTTCCGGCGGACGAGTAGCCGAAAGCGGGACGCGGTCGAAAAAGGGGCAGGGCCCGTGCACTGTGCACGGGCCCTGCCCCTTTCGGCCCTCTTCGGCCCTCTTCGGCCTTTCCGGCGACCCCCGGAGAGGTGGGTCGGGGGTCACACCGGGGCTTGTCCACAGGGCTCCGCACCCGCCAAGCACAGCGGATAGGCTGGGCGGATGACGCGAGCCGAGCAGCCAACGGTCGTGACCGCCACCGACACCGACACCGCCCCCACCTACGACGAAGCCCTCGCCGCGGACTCCCGCGAGCGTGCGGTGCGCGCTCTGCTGCGCACCCCCGGGCTGCGCCGGCTGTGGAGCGCGCAGCTGGTGAGCGGCATCGGTGATGCCCTCGCCCTGCTGGTCCTGGTGCTCCTGGTCTTCCAGGCGGCCGTGGACCAGGAGCCCTTCGGTGGTGGCTACACCGGCTGGGCCCTCGCCGTCGCCGCCGTCTTCGGCGTCCGCGTGGTGTCCACCGTCCTCTTCGGCGCGGTCCTCCTCGGACCCCTGGCCAAGCTCACCGCCCCCGGCGGCAAGCTGGACCGCCGCTGGACGATGGTCGGCGCCGACGGGGTCCGGCTCGGACTCTTCGTCGTGGCCCCGCTGTGGCTCGACTGGATCGGCACCCACGCGCTGACCGCCCTCCTCGCCACCGTCTTCGTCTCCGGCGCCGCCGAGCGGCTGTGGGTGCTGGCCAAGGACAGCGTCGCGCCCGGCCTGCTGCCCGCGCCGCCGCCGGAGGGGGCGACCGTACGGCCGCTGCCCGACCACCTCGACGCGCTGCGCCGGCTGAACCTGCGCACCTCGTTCGCCGCCCTGCCGATCGCCGCGGCCGCGCTGCTCGCCGCGACCCTGATCGGCAAGGCCCTCGGCCTCGGCCTCGGCTGGTTCGCCGAGAACCAGGCGGCGCTGGGGTCCTACGTGGCCTCCGGCCTCTTCGCGGCGTCCGTATCGCTGCTGCTCCCGCTGGTGCCGGCCGGCACGAAGACCCCGCGTCCGCGCTCCCCGCTGGAGGGCCTGCGCGCCCCCAAGGCCGGGGACCGGCCGGAGAAGGGGCGCACGGGAGCCATCCCGCTGCTCGTCCTGGTCTGCGCGGCCGTCGCCGGAGCCGTTGCCGCAGCCGCCGCCGTGGCCGTCCTGCACGCCACCGACCTGGGGGGCGGAGCGGCCGCGTTCTCGCTGCTCGTACTGGCCCTGCTCGGCGGCACCGCCCTCGGCATCCGCGCCAGCCAGGCCGGCAAGGTCCTGCCCGCCCTGTCCCGGCGCCGCCTGCTCGCGCTGGCCGTCGGCATGACCGGGCTGGCGCTGCTGCTGACCGGGCTGGTTCCGGACACCTCGACGGTGGTCTTCCTCTCGCTGCTCGCCGGTACCGCCGCGGGCGTCGCCGCCAACACCGGGCACACGCTGCTCGACCAGGAGACCGAGGAGTTCCGCAGGGCCCGGGTCACCGAGCACCTGCAGGCCGTCGTCCGGGTCTCCGTGGCCGTCGGCGCCGTGGCCGCCCCGCTGCTGGCCGCCCTGATCGGACCGCACCGGCTCGGCGGCGGCGAGGTCGTCTTCGCCCACGGCGGCGCGGCCTTCACCCTGATGCTCGTCGGCGCCCTGCTGCTGCCGGTCGCCGTCATCGTCCTGGCCAAGGCCGACGACCGCAGCGGCGTACCGCTGCGACGCGACCTGCGCGAGGCGCTGCGCGGCGGGGAGCCGGTCCAGGCCGCGTCCGACGCCGGGTTCTTCATCGCCCTGGAGGGCGGCGACGGCGCGGGCAAGTCCACCCAGGTGGAGGCCATGGCCGACTGGATACGGGCGAAGGGCCACGAGGTCGTCGTCACGCGCGAGCCCGGGGCCACCCCGGTCGGCAAGCGGCTGCGTTCGATCCTGCTCGACGTGTCCTCCGCGGGCCTGTCGAACCGCGCCGAGGCCCTGCTGTACGCGGCCGACCGGGCCGAGCACGTGGACACCGTCGTACGGCCCGCCCTGGAGCGCGGCGCGGTGGTCATCACCGACCGCTACATCGACTCCTCGGTGGCCTACCAGGGCGCCGGCCGGGACCTGTCCCCGACCGAGATCGCCCGTATCTCGCGCTGGGCCACGGGAGGCCTCGTACCGAATCTGACCGTGCTGCTCGACGTGTCGCCGGAGACGGCCCGCGAGCGGTTCACGGAGGCGCCGGACCGGCTGGAATCGGAGCCGGCGGAGTTCCACCAGCGGGTGCGGGCCGGATTCCTGACCCTGGCCGCGGCCGACCCCGGGCGCTACCTGGTGGTCGACGCCGGCCAGGACCCGGAGTCGGTCAGCACCGTCGTGCGCCACCGCCTGGACCGGATGCTCCCGCTGTCGGAGGCCGAAGTGGCCGCGCAGGCGGAGGCCCGTCGGCGCGCCGAGGAGGAGGCCAAGCGCAGGGCCGAGGAAGAGGCGGCGCGCAAGGCCGAGGAAGCCCGGCTGCTGGCCGAGGAAGAGGCCCGCAAGGCCCGCGAGGCGGAGGAGGCCCGGATCGCAGCCGAGGCCGAGGCCGCCCGCAAGGAGCGCGAGGAGCGGCTGCGCGCCGAGGAGGAGGCCCGCGAGCGGGCCGAGGCCGAGCGACTGCGGCTGGAGGCCGAGGAGAAGGCCCGCGCGGTGGAGGCCGAGCGGCTGCGCAGGCAGGCCGAGGAGGAGGCCCGGCTGCACGCCGAGGCCGAGGAGCGCCGGCTGGAGAAGCAGCGGCGCGCCGAAGAGGCCCTGCTGAAGGCCGAGGAGGCGCGGCGGCTGGCCGAGGCCTCGGCGGCGCAGGCGGCGGCCGAGTCCGCCGCGGCTGCCGCTGCCTCGGTTGCGGCGGCTTCGGCCTCCGTGCCGGCGGCCGCGCCTGCTGCCGCGGTGGCCCCTGCGGCTGCCGAGCCCAAGGCCGATCTGCGCAAGGACGCGCACCACGACGAGGCCGTGACGGTCGAGACTCCGGTCGTCAAGCGGGTCGTGCAGCCGGACGACGTCACCCAGACGGTCCCGGTGCCCAAGGCCGATCCGGCGGCGGGTCCTGCGGACGAGACGGCAGTGCTGCCGCCCGTCCGCGCGACGGGTCCGGCGGACGAGACGGCGGTCCTGCCGCCCGTACGCCCCGAGGGCGCGGCTACCGGTACGGGGACGCGCGCGGGCGAAGCGGCGCAGGGGCCGGCGGCGCCCCGCGCCTCCTACTCCGCGTCGCGGCCGACGGCCCAGCGACCCGAGGAGAGCCCGGCCGACCGGGTCCCGCCGGGCATATTCCGCGACTCGGGCAACGACGCGACCCGTGAACTGCCGCTCCCCGCCGAGGACGGCCGGCCGCGTCGGCCCCGCTCGGACTGGGCGGAGGAGACTCCGCTGGACGATCTGCCCACGCTCGCCGACGAGCTGCTGGGCCCGCGCCGGGACGACGAGGACGAGCACGGCCAGGGACCGCGCCGCCGCTGACGGCGGTGGCGGTGGTGACGGCGGCGACGCCGTGACCGCGGTGGCCGTCGCGGGGGCGGACTGACCGGGAATGTCAGTGGGAGCCGCCACACTGGGTGAGCAGACGGCACGGACGGTACGCGAGGGAAAGGCGGTGGGCGGGATGCCCGTATGGGACGACCTGGTGGGACAGGAGCGTGTCCAGACCCAGCTTGCCGCCGCCGCGGTCGACGCCGACGGCCTGGTCACCGCCATCGAAGCGGGGACCCCGCCGCCGGCCGCCTCCAAGATGACGCACGCCTGGCTGTTCACCGGCCCGCCCGGCTCCGGGCGGTCCACCGCCGCCCGCGCCTTCGCGGCCGCGCTCCAGTGCACCAGCCCCGACCGCGCCCTCGGCGGCGAGCCGGGCTGCGGGTTCTGCGAGGGCTGCCACACCACCGTGATCGGCACGCATGCCGACGTGGAGATCGTCCGTACCGACCAGCTGTCCATCGGCGTGAAGGACACCCGGGCGCTGGTGCGCCGGGCGCAGCTCTCCCCGGCCGTCGGACGCTGGCAGGTCATCGTCCTGGAGGACGCCGACCGGCTGACGGAGGGCGCAGGAAACGTACTGCTCAAGGCCGTGGAGGAGCCCGCTCCGCGGACCGTGTGGCTGCTGTGCGCGCCCTCGCTGGAGGACGTGCTGCCCACCATCCGATCCCGCTGCCGGCACCTTTCGCTGCGGACCCCGCCCGTGGCCGCGGTCGCGGAGGTGCTCGTGCGGCGCGACGGCATCGAGCCGGACGTCGCGCGGGCCGCCGCGCGCGCGACCCAGGGGCACATCGGCCGGGCCCGCCGGCTCGCCACCGACCCGGCGGCCCGCTCACGGCGCGCCACCGTGCTGAAGCTGCCGATGCGCGTGACCGACGTGGGCGACTGCCTGAAGGCGGCACAGGAGCTGGTGGACGCCGCCGCGGAGGACGCCAAGCAGGTCGCGGAAGAGGTCGACACCAAGGAGACCGAGGAGCTGCGCGCCGCGCTCGGCGCCGGAGCGGGTACGGGCGGGCGGATGCCGCGCGGCACGGCGGGCGTGATGAAGGAGCTGGAGGACCGGCAGAAGCGCCGCCGTACGCGCACGCAGCGCGACAGCCTCGACCTGGCGCTGACCGACCTCACCGGCTTCTACCGGGACGTGCTGGCCCTCCAGCTCGGCTCCTCGCTGGCCATCGCGAACGAGGAGATACGCCAAGACCTGGACCGGATCGCCCGGGAGTCGGGCCCGGAGCGCACGCTGCGGCGGATCGAGGCGATCATCGCGTGCCGCCAGGCGCTGGACCGCAACGTCTCCCCGCTGCTCGCGGTCGAGGCGATGACGATGTCGCTGCGCGCGGGCTGACGCACGGCCCCTGCCGTGGCCGCGGTGGCGTGCGGTCGCGGCTTTGGTGACGGCTGCGGTGACGGTCGCGGCCGCGGTTGGCGACTCCGGTTGACGGCCTCACCCGTTCGAGGGGTCCGAGTGGCGGGCCGGAGACACCGCCGGTCCGTGCGGGGCGGCGTCCCGCGCCCGGGCGGCCGCCCGCCGCCCGGCGCGGGTACCAACGCCCCGGGCATGCCCGCAGGCCGTAGGCTCCGGGAATGGACACCAGTCGCCTGCTGCGCACCACCGGGACCGTGATCGCCGCTGCGGGGCTACTGCTCTCCGGGTGCACCTCGGGCGGTTCGGGAACACCCCGCGCCGCCGCTTCGTCCGGCGGGGCCTCGGAGGCGACGTCGGCCGCGCCTGCCGCCGTCCCGGCCGCGCTGCGCCCGTACTACGACCAGAAGCTGAGCTGGCGCGAGTGCGGCGTGCCCGGCTTCGACTGCTCCACCATGAAGGTCCCGCTGGACTACGAGCGCCCCGAGGCGGGGGACATCGACATCGCGGTGGCCCGCCGCAAGGCCACCGACCCCGCCAAGCGGCTCGGCTCGCTGGTGGTGAACCCGGGCGGCCCGGGCGGCTCCGGCATCGGCTACCTCCAGGCGTACGCGGGCATCGGCTACCCGGCCCCGGTCCGCGCCGCGTACGACATGGTCTCCTTCGACCCGCGCGGCGTGGACCGCAGCAGCCCCGTGGAGTGCCTGAACGGTCCGGCCATGGACAAGTACACGCAGGTGGACCAGACGCCGGACACGCCGGCGGAGCAGGCCCTGCTGGTGGCCGCCTTCAAGGAGTTCGCGGCCGCCTGCCGGACGCACTCGCAGCGGATCCTGCCGCACGTGTCCACGGTCGACGCCGCCCGCGACATGGACGTCCTGCGTGCGGCGCTGGGCGACGAGAAGCTGAACTACGTCGGAGCCTCGTACGGCACCTTCCTCGGAGCGACGTACGCCGACCTCTTCCCGGGCCGGACCGGCCGTCTGGTCCTGGACGGGGCGATGGACCCCTCCCGGCCCGCGGTCGACCTGAACCGGGACCAGACGGCGGGCTTCGAGACCGCCTTCCGGGCCTTCGCCGCGGACTGCGCGAAGCAGACCGACTGCCCGCTCGGCCAGGGCAGCCCCGAGCAGATCGCGGACCGCCTGAAGGAGTTCTTCCGCAAGGTCGACGCCCAGCCGGTCCCCACGACCGACCGCTCGCGCACCGCGCTCGGCGAGTCGCTGGCGACCACCGGGGTGATCGCCGCGCTGTACGACGAGAACGCCTGGCCGCAGCTGCGCGAGGCCCTGGGTGCCGCGATCAACGGCGACGACGGCGACGGGCTGCTGACCCTCGCCGACAGCTACTACGAGCGCGAGCAGGACGGCAAGTACGCCAACCTCATGTCGGCGAACGCCGCCGTCAACTGCCTCGACCAGCCCGCGGCCTTCGCCGGGCCCGAGGCGGTCGAGAAGGCGCTGCCCTCCTTCGAGAAGGCCTCTCCGGTCTTCGGAGCGGGCCTGGCCTGGGCCTCGCTGAACTGCGCGTACTGGCCGGCGAAGGCCACCGGCACGGCCCAGGCACTGCACGCGAAGGGCGCCCCGCCGATCGTGGTGGTCGGCACCACCCGCGACCCGGCGACCCCGTACAAGTGGGCCGAGGCCCTGGCGAGCCAGCTCGACTCGGGCGTCCTGCTGACCTACGACGGCGACGGCCACACGGCGTACGGCCGCGGCAGCGACTGCATCGACTCGGCGATCAACCGGTACCTCCTGGAGGGCACCGCTCCGGCGGACCGGAAGCAGTGCTGACCCGCGTCGGCGGCCCGTGTTCGGGGCACCCCGTTTAACCCTGTAGACTTGGCGCCGCTGCTGATGAGAGCCTCCCACCAAGGAAATTCTTGTCTTCCCAGCGGTGCCGCCTTAGCTCAGCTGGCCAGAGCAACGCACTCGTAATGCGTAGGTCTCGGGTTCGAATCCCGAAGGCGGCTCGGATTAGCCCCAGGACTCACTCGCCGTGACCTGGGGCTTTTTCATGCCCCCGAGCGGTCAGTTCCGCGGGTGAGAGGTGTGTCTCCTCGACAGGTGGGACCGCCACGCCCAGCGGGCCAGGCCGCCCACGGCGAGCGAGGTGACGATCGCGCCCCAGTCGATGACGTGGGGGAGGCCCGGGAAGAAGGCGAAGGACAGTGCCGTGGCGACCAGGAAGGCGGCCAGGCCGGCGCGGCGGAGCCTGGCTTCCCGCGCGGGGTCGTCGGACGCGGGCTGGGTGGTCATGTGCGGCTCACTTCGTGATGTGGTGGCACTGGCTGACCCGGCGCACGCCATTGACGCTGATGTGGGCTCACGCCTGGCCGTAACGAGGCAGTATCTGGGGCGAGTTGCCCACTCCGTGCGCGTCAGGATGACGCCGTCGATTTGACGGTCGAAGCAGGTGACGGGTGTCGAGTCGATCGCCGCGGCGTGCGCCTCGGTGGGAGGTGGCGCGGCCGGTTCGACCGCGGCTGCCAGGGTGGTGAGGATCCGGGCCGCTAAGAGCTTGTTGGCGGGGGCTTCGGTGGTCGTGAACGCAATGTACGTAAACCCGCCGGGCGGCGGGGGTCGGATCGTTCGGGCAGTTGATGCGGGGCACTCTGCCGCTGCCTAGGCTCGCTGGTGTGGTGCAACTGACCATGCGCCACGACCTTGGCTTGAGCTTGAGCGCGATAAAACGGGGCAAAGTGTACAAGAATTCTTTGATCATCATTTCTGACTCCCTTCCACTGAGGCGCAGCATCCGGGAGGCCGTCGACCGGGTCGACGACCTCGAGGTCGTGGGGGAGCGGGCCGGCTACCGGGCGTTGGAGCGGTCCGCGGGTGACCGGATCGATCTGGTTCTGATCGACACCGCGGACATCCCCTCCGCGGAACTGCGCACGGTGGTGGAGTACCTCCGGGCGGTGCCGGAATCGCCCAAGGTCGCGCTGCTGGCGACGGGGGTCGCCGCCGACATGGATCTGGCGCTGCGGTCCGGTGCCCAGGGCGTGCTGACGAGGGACATGGAGCCCCTCGACCTCGTCCGGGCGCTTCAGCTGGTCGCGTCGGGCTGCTGGGCGGTATCCGCCGCGATGGCCCGGCTCGTGCCGGGGGGGCCGATGTCGGTGATCGGCCCCTCGTCGCCGCGGGAGCGGATCGCCTCGCTCACCGAGCGGGAGCGGCAGGTGCTGTCCCTCGTCGCCGAGGGGCTGTCGAACGGCGAAGTCGGCCAGCGGCTCTTCCTCAGCCCGGAGACGGTCAAGGAGCACGTGAGCCGCATCCTCGGGAAGATGCGGGTCGCCAACCGCATACAGGCGGCCGTGGTGGCGGCGAAGTGCGAGCTCGCGCACCTCTGATCGCCCAGGTGTATTCCATCCCCCCGAAAGGGGGGTTGGAATCACCAACCGGTAGCGACAGAGTGGGACCTGCAGGCAGCCGGACGGGGGGAATGGCTATGGGTAATCTGATACGTGAGCGCGTCTCCACGAGACGGCCGGGATTCGCGCCGGTTGATCTGGAGAAGGTGCCCGAAGTCGACGTACTTCTGGAAAGGCTGGGGCTCGGTCCGTTCGACCGGGATTCACTCGTCGCTCCGGTGGGCCGCAATGAAGTGTGGGCGGGCGACACGGCTGCCGGCCGCAAGGTATTCGTCAAGCGTCTGGTCGGCGGGGGCGACGATGTACGCGCAAGAATGCGGCGCCTGTTGTCCTTCGAGCGGTTCTCCGCGGAACTCCCCTCCAGTGCCTTGCGCGGTCCGGAGTTCCTGGGCTGTGACGAGGAGGCGCGGATCGTAGCCTTCGAGTATCTCGAAGGCGCGCGGAGCGGCGCGGAGTTGATGGTCGACGAGACGTTCGACGACGCGCTGGCCCACGCGGTCGGCGGGGCCATCGGCCTTCTGCACGGCAGCCCGGTGCGGCACCCCGCCGACCTGGACGGTTCCGTACTGGAACTGCCCTCGCCGGCGCTGCTGCAAGCGCTGCCGCAGCGGATGTTCGACAACCTCAGCTTCGGCGAGCTGCAGACCTGGCGGCTCATGCAGGGCGACCCCGCGCTGATCAAAGCGGTGACGGACCTGCGTGCCCGGGAGGCGGAAGCGTCCCGGGTGCCGGCCCACTGCGATCTGCGGGTGGATCAATTGCTGGTCACGGACGAGGCGTTCTACGTCGCGGACTGGGAAGAATTCCGGCTGGCCGACCCGGCGCGCGACGTCGGCGGATTCGCCGGTGAATGGCTTTACCGTTCCATCCTGGACATCGCGACTTCCCGCGGGGATGCGGTTTTCGTGGATACCGATCTCACGCACGAGTCGGTCCTGCGGCGGGGCGCTGAAAAGATCGAGCGGCTGCGGCCACGTATCCGGTATTTCTGGAACGGATACTGCGAGAGCGTCGGACGGGTCGACGCGGAACTCGCCGTGCGGGCCACGGCTTTCGCCGGCTGGCACATGCTGGACCGCATGATCGCGGGAAGCCCGCAACGCGGCCGGATTTCCGGGATCGAACGTGCGGCAGCCGGCGTCGGACGAGGGATATTGCTGAACCCCGAGCGGTTCGCCGTCACGCTTGGACTGGGGGGAACGGAATGAATGGTGTGAACGAGGCCCCCGAGGCCGAGGCCGAGGCCGTGACCGTGGCCGTGTCCGACGCCGTGGCCGGACTGTCCGCGGCCCTGCGGTCGGCGGTCGGTGGCATATCGATCGCGGAGGACGGGGAGTCCGCGACCGTGGACGGCCGGGTACTCACGGCCGACGATCCGCGCGCCCTGGAGTCCCTGCTCGCCGGCGCGCTCTACGAGACCTGGCACGCGGGCCGCGGTGAGGACTCGGAGAACCTGCCGCGGCAGCTGCGGGACGCGGAGTTCGAGCAGGCCCTCGGCGAGGCCGTGCCGCACGAGCACACCTCGGTCGGCGTGCTCGTGCACGCCGTTCCCGCGCGGTCCGCCGCGGGCGGGGCGGAGGCCGTCGTGCAGCGGGACGGGGTGCGCATCCGTATCGCACGGGAATCCCTGGAAGGGGCACTCGGGGACACCGCCGGCGCGACGGCCGGCGGGAGGACCGCCGGCCCGACCGTGGAGTGGGTTCCCGGTGACCGGATCACGCTGCGGGTGCCGGCCGCGCGCCCCGCGCTCTCGCCCGGGTTCTTCCTGGTCGACGGATCCACTCCGGGGAGCGGCTCCGGTGGGGCGACGCTCCGGCTCTACGTCCACCTCACCGACTCGCGGAGCGCCGTCTCCGTATGGGGCCGGGTCCTGAGCCACCTGGAGGAGCGGAAGGTGCCCTACCGGGCCAAGGTCCTCTCCTCGAGGCTGCTGTATCCCCGGCGCGACGCCCTGGTGGTCTATCTCGACGAGGATGCCCGGGCTGCCGTCACGGGGCTGGCCGAGGCCGTCGCGGGCAGTCCCGGGGTGGGGGAGGAGACCTCGGTGTTCGCCCATCGGCTCGGGCCCGGTGTCGCACTGGCCTGGGAACCGGAGGACCGGCGCCAGCCGGTGCAAGGACTGAGCTTCGGCCAGCACCGCGCGGGCGCGGTGGCCAAGGCCGTACTCGACAGCAGGAAGTCCGGGAACTCCGTGGAGCGCGAGCTGCTGTCCCGGTTCGCGGAGGCCAATATCGACCCCGCCGATCCGGCGCGCAATTCCACCTCGCCCCGGTTGTTCTGAGGCGGTTGCAGGGAATGAGTGCACGCATTTCCTGTTTTCGCATCAGCCAGTTACTGAAACAGGGAGAAATGTCATGGGCGACAACGCCTCGATGATGGAGCTCATCGCCGGTTACGACGCGTACGCGAGCGCCAACGAGCTCAACACCCAGGCGGCCGTCGACGCGCCGGCCACCACCCCCGTCTGCGCCGCCGTCACCGGTGCGGCCGCCGGCAAGTGGCTCGCCTCCGCCGCGGTCAGCGCCGTCGGCGGTGCCACGTACAAGGTGGGTTGCTGATCCAGCCCCAGGGCTGAACAGCCCTTCCCTCACACACGTATGTCAGAAACGGAGGAGGTGAATTCAATGAACGAGAAGTTTCTCATCGAAGAGATGGTCACGGGCTACACGTCGTACGCCGAGACCGATGAGCTCAACGTGACCGCCGTGGTCGACGCTCCGGCGACGACCCCCTTCTGTGGCGCGGCCGCGAGCTTTGCGATCAGCTACATCACGACCAATGGTCCCGGCTAGATCGACCTCTCGTAGCAACGGTGGCCCCGCAAACGCTAATTGCGGGGCCACCGTCGGCTCGAAGCACACAGCGTACCGACGAGACGAGTTGGCTGTCACGGCCATGAGGAAGCAAGAATCGTGAACACAAGATCACATGCCGCGACTCTCCTGGACATGGCAGACCTGCTGCGGCCCAACGCGATCCGCGCCGCCGCGGCACTCCAGCTCGCCGACCATCTGGCTCACGGGCCCCTGACGGCACGGACGCTCGCGGAGCGCACCGGTGCGAACCCCGTGATGCTCACCAAGCTGCTCCGCTACCTCGATGAACTCGGACTCCTCCGCCTGGACGGCGAAGGCTCCTTCGAACTGACCGAACTGGGCGGGCCCCTGCGCCGGGACAGCGCGCAGAGCCTGGGCCAGTTCCTCAGCGCCGAAGGGCTGTTCGGCCGCGCCGACCTGGGACTCGTGGGCCTCCTGCACACCGTACGGACCGGCGAGTCGAGCTATGCCGCCGCGTTCGGCCGGGAGTACTGGGACGACATCAACGGAAACCCGGCGTTCTCCGATGCGCTGGACAAGGAAGGCCCGACCCGGATCGCCTTCGACGCGGACCTCATCGTCGACGCCTACGACTGGAGCGGCGTACGCCGCGTCATCGACGTCGGCGGCAACAACGGCACGCTCCTCATCGAACTGCTGGGCAGGCACCCGCACCTGACCGGCGCCGTCCTCGACCTGCCGGGCGTCTCCCAGATCGCCGCCCGCAGGATCGCGGAGGCCGGTCTGAGCGACCGCGGCGAGGCGGTGACGGGCAGCTTCTTCGACCCGCTCCCCACCGGAGCCGACGTCTACCTGCTCTCCGGAGTCCTCGCCGACTGGAGCGACGAGCGCGCCGTGGAGATCCTCGGCCGGTGCCGCGAGGCGGCCGGCCGCGAAGGAAAGGTGCTGCTCGCCGAGATCAACCTGGACATGGACAGCTCGGGCCAGAGCGCCGCGGCCACTGATCTCTGGGTCTCGGCGACCGTACCGACCCCGTCGCGCACCGTCGGCCGGCTGAAGGAACTGGGCGCCGCCGCGGGCCTGACCCTCACCTGGGAGGGGCCCGGCACGCACATCCGCTCGCTGCTCGAATTCGGGGCGGGTGGCACGGGTGCTTGAGTTCGACCGGCTCACCAAGAGCTTCGCGGCCAAGCACGTACTGCGCGAGCTGAGCTTCGAGGTCCGTCCGGGCGAGCTCTTCGGCTTCTGCGGAGCGAACGGGGCGGGCAAGACCACCGCGATGCGCATCGCGCTCGGCCTGCTGTCCCCGGACTCCGGCGAAGTCCGCTGGAACGGCGTCCCGGTGGATGCCGAGATCCGCCGCCGCATCGGCTACATGCCGGAGGAGCGCGGCCTGTACGCGACGATGCGCCCGCGTGACCAGCTCGTCTACTTCGCCCGCCTCAGCGGGATCACCACCGCGGTCGCCAAGCGGCGGGCCGATGAGTGGATCGAACGGCTCGGAGTGAAGATGAGTCCCAAGGACACCCTGGAGAAGCTCTCGCTCGGCAACCAGCAGAAGGTCCAGCTGATCGCCGCGGTGATCCACGACCCCGAAGTGCTGATCCTGGACGAGCCCTTCTCCGGCCTGGACCCGGTCGCGACCGACGCGATGGCCGACGCCCTCGTCGAGTTCAGCGGCAAGGGCGTCCCCGTGGTCTTCTCCAGCCATCAGCTCGAACTCGTGGAGCGGCTCTGCGACCGGGTGGGGATCATCCGCGACGGGACCGTCGTCGCGGAGGGCACCGTGGCCGAGCTGCGCCGCGGCGCCGGCAGCCGGCAGCTGCGGATAGCCCTGACCGGCGCACCACGGGGCTGGGCGGACGAGCTGCCCGGCGCGCGGATCGTGTCCCGGGAAACGGACGAGGAGGGGGCCGTCACGGTGGAGGTCGAGCAGGACGTGCCGGTACGGGACGTACTGGCCGCGGCCCAGAGCCTCGGCGAACTCGCGCACTTCTCACGGCGCGAGCCGACCCTGGCCGAGATCTTCCGGGACGCGGTGGCGTCATGACGACCACGGAGCGACGGGCGAAGACGAAGGCGCCCGGGCAGCGAGAGACGCAGGACCAGGCGCAGGCGAAGACGTACCGGGCCGACCGGCTGAGCAGCGGCACGCTGGTCTGGATGGTCGCCCAGCGCGAGATATCCACCCAGTTCCGGCGCAAGGAGATGTGGGTCTCGCTGGTCATCATGATCGTGGTGTTCTGCGGGTCCCTCGGACTGCAGACCGCCTTCGATTTCGGTGACGAGAAGTCCACGGTCGGAATCGTCGGACAGCAGCGCGGTTTCACGGACGCCCTGACGGCGCAGAGCGCCGCCGGCGGCCCCGCCATCGAGGTCGTCCAGTACGCCGACGCGGACGCCGCACGGAAGGCGGTCCACGAGGGCAAGGCCGAGGCCGCGCTCGTCGGCGGGCAGATCGTCGTCCAGGAGAAGCTTCCCGAGGCGCTGGGCGCGGCGGTGCAGGAGGCTCACCGCACGACCGTCACCGTGGACCGGCTGAGGAACGACGGCCTGCGGGACGGCGAGATCGCCGAGGCCCTGACCGTCGAGCCGCTTCAGGTGACGGCCCTCGATCCGGATGTGGAACGCGACTTCCAGCGGACGATGACCGCCGGAATCGGCGTGATGCTCCTCTTCTTCATGATGCTGATGTTCGGCCAGGGGATCGCCCAGGGCGTGCTGGAGGAGAAGTCGAGCCGGATCGTGGAGATCCTGCTCGCCAAGGTCAGGTCCTGGCACCTGCTCACCGGGAAGGTGCTGGGCATCGGGGTCGTCGCGCTCGCCCAGATCACCGCGATCATGGTGTGCGGAATCGGCTTCGCGCTGATCACCGGGCTGCTCGACGCTCCAGTCGACGCCATCGGCACCGGGCTGCTGGTCATCGCCTGGTTCGTTCCGGGCTACTTCCTCTTCGCCACGCTCTGGGCCCTGGCCGGCGCCATGGTCTCCCGCCAGGAGGACATCCAGCACGCGGCCGGCCCGGTCAGCTTCCTGCAGACGATCGGCTTCACCGCCGCGCTGCTGCCGTTCATCGATTTCAGCCCGACCCTCACCCGCATCTTCTCCATCGTCCCCGGCAGCTCGTGGGCCGTGATGCCCGTACGGATGGCCGCGGACCCGGTGCCCTGGTGGGACATCGTGGCGGCGGCGCTCCTGATGGCCGTGGCGATCGGCGTCCTGCTGCGCGTCGGCGGCCGCATCTACATGGCGGCGATCCTCCAGCACGGCGGAATCATCAAGACCCGGGAAGCGCTGCGGCGCGCCCGTGAAGGGGCCGGCTCATGAGCACCGACGGCACGGCGGCCGGTGGAGGGGCGCGCGGGGAGGACGCGGAGCTGCGGATCCTGCACGAACTGACCGCGGGCAACGGCCTGAAGGTGGCGGCCATCGCCGTCCTCTCGCTGCTTTCGGCGGCGGCGACCCTCGCGCTGCCGATGGTGGTCGGAACCCTGGTGCGGGAGGTCCAGGAGGGCAAGGGCCTCACCTGGACGACCGCCGCGATGGCCGGAGTCGGGGTGGGCGCCGCGGCGGCCGGGGCACTGGCCGCGTATCTGCTGTCCCAGTTGGGCGAGAGCCTGATCTGCCGGCTCCGCATCCGCACCATGCGCCACGGCCTCGGCCTGCGGATGTCCGACGCGCGCCGCGAAGGCAGCGGCAACCTGGCGTCGCGGCTGACCGCGGACGCGATGCAGCTGAAGGGCGCCATCGACATCGGGCCGATCCAGCTGCCGATGGCGTGCATCACCCTGGTCGGGACGCTGGTCATCATGGGCATCCTGGACTGGATGCTCCTGCTGATCACCATGGGGGGCTTCGTCACGGCCGTGGCGATCGTGGCCGTCGTGGTCGTGGGCCTGCGCCGGAAGTACGGCGCCGTCCAGGAGGAACTCGGTTCCCTCACCCAGCAGTTCGTGACGACCCTCGACGCGCTGACCGTCATCAAGGCGTACCGGGCGGAGCGCCAGGTCGCGCGGGTCCTGGCGGGCCGGGCGCAGAGCCTGTCCCGGCTCGGCACCGAGGTGGCCAGGCTCGAGTCCCTCGTGGTCCCGGTGATCAACCTGGGCCAGCAGATCGCGCTGCTCACCGTCCTCATCGGCGGTGGAGCCCGACTGGTCTCCGGAGACCTGGCCCTGGCGGACTTCGTCGCCTTCCTGCTCTACCTGCTGCAGCTCACCGCGCCGCTGATCATGGCGGCCTCGGGTGCCTCCACCATTCAAGCCGGGATGGTGGCCAAGGAGCGGTTCAAGAGCGTCTTCGCCCTGCCCGTGGAGACCGTGGAGCCCGTGCCGGCCGGCCGTGGGGCGGCCCTCGCTCCGGCACGGCCCGGAGCGCCCGCGGTGCGGTTCGACCGCGTCAGCTTCGGCTACGGCGACCAGCCCGTGCTGCACGAGGTGGACCTCACCGTGCCCGCCGCCGGCCTCACCGCCGTCGTCGGGCTCTCGGGAGCCGGCAAGTCCACCGTGCTGGGCCTCATCGAGCACTTCATCACCCCGCACTCCGGGCGGGTCGAGGTCTTCGGCCACGACCTGCGGCATCTTCCGCTCGGCGAACTCCGTGGGCAACTCGCTTACGTGGACCAGGGCTTCACCCTGGTCCGCGACTCGATCCGGATGAATCTGAACCTCGGCCGCGAGGACGCCCTGCCGGACGGGGCGCTCATGGAGGCGCTCGCCAAGGTCGGCCTGGAGGAGGAGATCCGGCGGCTCCCGGCCGGCCTCGACACCGTGCTGGGCGGCGGCGACGACCTGTCCGGCGGACAGCGCCAGCGGCTGGCGCTCGCGCGGGTGGCCCTCACCGACGCCCGGCTGGTGCTGCTGGACGAGCCGTCCTCGCAGCTCGACAGCGTCAACGAGGGGAAGCTGCGCCGCGTCGTGGACGACCTCGCGGGCGACCGCGCCGTGCTGGTCGTCGCACACCGCATCTCGACCGTGCAGCACGCCGACCAGGTGATCGTCATGGACCAGGGGCAGGTCATCGCCCAGGGCACGCACACCGGTCTGCTCGGCAGCTGCCCCGCGTACACCGAACTGGTCGCCGGCCAGCTCCTCAGCACCCTGGAGACCGCGTGAGCACCATCTCCGTCCTGATGCCGTTCATGCCGACCAGGTCGGAGCAGGCCCTGCCGCTGGCGGCCCTCGTACAGCACAGCGCGGCGCACCGGCTGTGGCAGGGGCAGGCGCTGGTCGTCGAACCCCACCAGACCTTCAGCCATCTGGCCGCCTCCGGCTTCCGGGTGCCCGTGGGCACGGGCGTGACCCTCATGCCGTTCCGGCACCCCTACGAGGCCGCCCTGCAGGCGCGGTCGCTGGCCCTGGCGACCGGCCATCCGGTGGTGGCCGGGTACGGTCCGGGCGCGGCCGTCCTGCAGCGCAGCGTGCTCGGCGCGCCCTACGCCAGCCCGCTCACCGCGGTACGCGAGTACCTGACCATCGTCGGCGGGCTGCTGGCGGGACGCCGGGTCGAGCACGACGGCGATTACTTCACCTGCCACGTCGAGCTGGTGCCGGAGCCCGGTCCTCCCGTCGAGGTCGGACTCGGTGTGCTGCGGCCCAGGATGGCCCGGGTCGCGGGGGAGGTCGCCGATGTCGCCATCACGTGGATGACCCCGCCCCGCTATCTGCGGGAGGTCATCGCGCCCGCCCTCCGCGAGGGCGCCCGGACGGCCGGGAGGCCGGTGCCGCGGCTGGTGGCGATGGTTCCCCTGGCGCTGGGCGCGGCCGACCGCGATCCGGTGGAACTGCTGCTCGCGGGCAACGCCGGACATCTGAAACTGCCGCACTACCAGGACATGCTGCGCCGGTCGGGAATCGACGTCGATCCGGACGACCTGGCCGGGTCGGCCAAGGCGGTGATCGCCGGGCGCGGCTTCGTCAGCGGTGACGCCGACGAGATCCTGGCCGTGCTCGACGAGTACCGGGCGGCCGGAGTGGACGAGATCGTGCTCAACGTCACCGGACTGTGCCGGCGCTACGGACTGCCCACGGCCCTCGGTGAACTGGAGACCCTCCTCGGCGCGCTCGCGGGGGGCGCCGTGTCCGGCGCGGACGGCACTGCGGCCGACGCCGGCCGCTTCGCCTCGGCCTCGCGCGGGGGTGTGCTGTGAACCACCAGGCGCCCGCCGCCGGCGGTGTCCCCGACTTCGGCGTCTCGCGGCTGCTCCTGGTCGGAACCGGGTCGGTCTCGGTCTCGGACCTGCCGTTCTGGGCGGAGTGGCTCCGCGCCTCCTACCCCCGTCTGGAGATCAAGACGGTGATCACGCGGAGCGCCGAACGCTTCGTGAGCCGGGCCTCGTTGGCGGCCCGGACCGGTGGTGACGTCCTCGTGGACGCCTGGCCCGAGGACACCGCACACGCCCGGCACGTCGCATGGGCGGAGTGGGCCGAAGCGGTGGTCGTCCATCCGGCGACGCTGCACTTCGTCGCCCGTCTCGCGCTCGGCCTGGCCGACACCCCCGCGCTCCTCGCCGCGCAGTGCACGGCCGCCCCCGTCGCGGTGGCGCCCGCGCTGCCGCCCGGTGGCCTGGACAGCGCCGCCTACCAAGCGCACTGGACCGCGCTGACCGCACGGCGCAACGTCGTGGTCGCGCCGCCCCGCTCGGGGGTGAGCGCGACCACCGGGCGGTCCGACGCGTGGGTGCCCGCGCTGCTGCCGGACGTCATCGAACTGCTGGAGCGGCGCAGGGTGGAACTCGCCGAGCGGGCCGGTGCGGCGGCGCCCCTGCCGCCGACGGCCGCGCTGCTGGCCGAGGGGAGCACGGTATGACGACCGAGTTCGCCACCGGCCTGCTCCGGACCACGATCACCCGCCGCGACGGCGGGGGACACCGCTGGACGAGATCCCCCGGTGGGCTGGCCCCCGCGCCCTTCTCCCCGGTGAACGCCGCCCTGGACGGCACGCTCGCGGTCCTCGGAACCCCGGGTGGCGCCCGGCTGGTGCCGGGCCGCGCGGGCGGCGGGCAGCAGGAGCGTACGTACGACCTCGGCGGCGGCGAATCCGTCGCCGGCTGCCTGCTGCGGGACGGCGCGCACGCCGGTCTGGAGCCCGCGGTGCGCGAACTGGGCGCCTTGCTCGGCGCCCTGCACGCCGTTCCGGCTCCCGTCACCGGACCGCGGCTCGTCGCCCCGTCGCGCGGACTGGTCCGGCTGGAGCGCTGGCTGGGCGGCCGCGCGCCGCAGGTGTGGGCCGCCCAGGCGGGGGCCATGCTGAAGGACCGGCTCGGGCCCGCCCGCTGGGCGACGCTGCGCGCCTGGTGCGCGCCGGCGTACGGGGACGGGGGCGACCGCCGCGAGGGGGCCGACCGTGGCGACGGGACCGACCGCCGCGACGGGACCGAGCCGCTGGTCGTGACCCACGGCGCCCCCGGACTGGGATCCCTCGTCGTCGATCCCTCCTCGGGTCGCGCCGAACTCCTCATCGGCGAGGACCTGTGCCTGGGCCCCTGGCACTCCGACCTGGGCTGGGCGCTCGGCGAGATCGTCGAGCTCTCCTGGCAGCTGGGAGGTGATGCCCGGCAGTGGCAGCGCCTCAGCGACGCGCTGCAGGAGGGCTACGGACGGCGGCTGGGCTCCACCTGGCCCCGGCACGCGGCCGTACGGGTCGCCCTCCATCTGCACGACTACACCGCGTACGTCGGCTGGCACCCGGTCGAGTTCGAGCGGTTCGCCGCGTTCCTCACCTTTCTCATCGATCTCATTCCTGTCCGTCCCCAGGAGGGTTCCCATGCAGAATCAGCTTTCACTTCCGTCCGGCCTGTACCTGCTGGCGTGGAACACGGATAAGCAGAAGCTCACCAGCACCGACACCATCGGCCATGTGGTGCGGGCCGGGGCGCTCGCCGAGCTCGCCCTGCGAGGGCTGCTCACCGACGCCGACGGCAGGCCCGCCGCGGCCGAGGGGGCGCCGACGGGAGAGCCGGCGCTCGACGATCTGCTCGGGCTCATCGCCCGCTCCAGGCCCCTGGCCTGGAAGGGATGGATCAACCAGGGCGTGAAGCCCACCCTCACCGCCGTGCGGGAACGGCTCGCGGAGGCGGGCTGCCTGAGTCTCGACGCCCACCGCCTCGGCGGCGTGGTCCCCGTGACGACCGTGAACCTGCGGTCCACCGAAGCCGGCGACGTCCTGCGGAACCAGGCCGTCCGGGCGCTGCGCGGCGAGGAGCCGGCCGACGCGGTGGCCGACCGCGACGCCGCTCTGGTCACGCTGGCCGCGGCGGGCGGTCTGCGTACCGTCATCAGCGAGGCGGAGACCAAGGCGTACGGACAGCGGCTCGCAGCGCTGGCCGGACGCGGCGGCCCGGCCTTCGAGTCGCTGCGCAGGATCCTTCCGGAACTCCGCGAGACGGTGGAGACCGCCCATGCGGGGTGAGCGTCCGCCGCTGCACCGGGTGACCCTGGCCAACGGGCTCCGGGTGCTGCTGGCACCCGATCCCCGCGCCCCGCGGGTGACGGTGTGCGTGCACTACGGGGTCGGCTTCCGTTCCGAACCCCCCGCCAGGGAGGGCTTCGCCCACCTCTTCGAGCACCTGATGTTCCGGGGCAGCGAGAGCCTGCCGAACGGCGCGTTCTACGACCACGTGCACGCCTCGGGCGGTGAGGCCAACGGCACCACCCACCAGGACTACACCGACTACTACCAGGCGGTACCGGCGGAGGCGCTGGAGCAGGCCCTGTTCAGCGAGGCGGACCGGATGCGGGCGCCCCGGTTCACCCCGGCCAGCCTCGCCGAGCAGCTCGACGGGGTCGCCCAGGAGATCCACCAGGCGACCGTGGCCCGCCCCTACGGCGGGTTCCCCTGGCCGCTGCTGCCCGGCCTGCTCTACGCGTCGCACGCCAACGCCCACGACGGGTACGGGGACATCGCGGAGCTGCGGCACACCACACCCGACCAGTGCGCCGAGTTCTTCGACACCCACTACGCCCCGTCCAACGCGGTCCTCACCGTCGGCGGCGGCTTCGACCTCCGTGCCGGGCTCGAACTCGTCGAGCGCCACTTCGCGGACATACCCGACCGCCCGGTACCGCCCCGCCCGGAGCTGGACGAGCCGGTGCCGGCGGCCGACCGGTGGAGCGTGTGCACCGAGGCCGGGGTCTCCGCGACCGCCGTCGCCGTCGGCTACCGCCTCCCCGACCCCGGCCGTGACCTGTCCGGCTACCTCGCACACCGGGTGCTGGCCAGGCTGCTGGCCGGCGATGGCGACGTCGACAGCAGCTGCGGCTTCTTCGGCCCCCTGGACGCCAGGAGTCCCGACACCCTGGTCCTCACCGGCCGCCTGGCGGCCGGGAGTTCGCCGCGGGACCTGCTGGCACGGATCGAGGGGCAGTGGGGGGCGTGGGCGGAGGGTGAGGACCGCGACGACGCCGTGGCCCGGGCCGTCGGCGCCCTGGTCCTGGAACACCACCGGGACCACGATGACCTCCAGGTCCGCACGCGCGCGCTGGGCCGGCTGGAAACGCTCTTCGGCCGCGCCGAGCTCCTCGACGAGCTCCCGCTGCGGCTCTCGGAGATCGGCCCGTCCCAGGTGGCCGAGGCGGCGCGGGGTCTGCTGCGCGCGCACAAGGCGGTTCTGGTGATCGAACCCGGCCCGGTGCGCACCCGCCCGGCAGCCGCGGTCCGCCCCGCGCCCGCGGCTTCCGCACCGTCCCCGGCCGCGTCCCCGGCCGCGCTTCAGGCCGCGCTTCAGGCCGTGTCCCCGGCCGCGCCCCTGGCAGCGCCCCCGACCGCCTCCCCGGCCGCGCCCCTGGCAGCGCCCCCGACCGCCTCCCCGACCGCGCCCCTGGCAGCGCCTCCGGCCTCGCCCCCCGCCGCTTCCCCCGCGATGGCGGGCCGGCCGCACCGCACCGCCGTGCAGCTGGGCAGCAGCCCGGCCGGACCGCGGCGCGTGCCCGGGCCCGCACCCGAGCCGCGCCCCGTCAAGGACCCGGTCCTCACCGTCGGCGCGGACGCCACCCTGGGCAACGGCCTGCGGCTGGTGGCCGTCCACACCCGCACCCCGGTGGTCGAGCTGCGCCTGAGGAAGCCCCTCGGCGTGCTGGGCTGGACCCGGCCCGACGCGGTGGACGAACTGCTGCGCCTGCTCAACCAGCGGGCCCGTACGGCCTGGCGGGCCGCCTCCGTACGGGGAGAACTCCAATGGTCCACCGACGGCCAGTGGCTGGAGGCGACCGGCCACGTCGCGCCGTCGGACGTGGACACCTGGCTGTCCGTCCTGGCCGATCTCGCCTCCGCCCCGGAACCGGCGGCCCGTGAGGGCGCGTTGCCGCGGACGTCGGCCGCCCCGCCGGTACCGCACGGACCGTCGCCGCTCCGCCCCGCGGACCGCGTGGCCGACGACGCTCTGCGCCGGCAGCTGGCGGGCCGGCCCGCGGCCGCCCTGGACGATCCGGCCGCGCTGCACCGCTCGGTCATGAACCCCGCGGGCGCGACCCTGATCGCCGTCGGCGCGCTGGACGGCGCCCGGCTGGCAGCGCGCGCCGAACACCTCCTCGCCCCGTGGACCCCGGCCGATGCTGACGCCGAGGAGCCCCCGGCGGAACGTTCCCGGCCCCACGACGGCGCGGACCTGCTCGTGGTGCGCCAGGACCACTACCCGGGCGCCCACCTCACGCTCCACGCGCCCGCCTCGATGACCGGTCCGGACGAGGCGGCGCGCTATGTCGCGACGGCGGTCTTCGGCGGGTACTTCGGGTCCCGTCTCGCCGCCCGCCTCGCCCGCCGCGGTACGTCGGCCTACGTGGCCCTGGCCGGGCGCGATGTCCTCGGGGACCGGCCGCGCGCGTACGTACGGGCATGGCTACCGGAAGCGTGGGTACCGGAGGCCCTCGGGGAACTGCGGGCAGAGGCCCTGGCCATGGCCACGGATCCGCCGGGAACCGCCGAGGTGTCCGCGGCCCGCGCCTTCTGCGCGGGGCAGCTGCTGTCCGTCTTCGACTCGCAGGCAGGGGTGGCGGACGTCCTGAGCCGGACGGTCGCCTATGGTCAGGCGCCCGACTGGGCCGCCCGGTTGCCGCGCCTGATGCGCGAGGTGAGCACGGCGGACGTCGCCCGTGTCGGCGGCGAACTCTTCGCGGTGCGGCCGCTGGCCGGAGTGCTCGTGGGGAGAACGGGCCCGAGGCCGGCGGACGAAACGGAACTCCGTAGAGTGAGGCGCTGAAGTGTCCTGACGGAGGAGAGACCGTGATCCGCGTTGTCGTGGTGGACGACGAGCAGCTGGTCCGCTCCGTGCTGCGTCTCATCCTGTCCTCCGCGAGCGACATCGAGGTCGTCGCGGACTGCGGCGGAGGGCAGGCGGTGGCCACCGTCGTCGCGCACCGGCCCGATGTGGTGCTGCTGGACATCCGGATGCCGGAGGTGGACGGCCTGAGCGTGCTGCGCGGGCTGCGGGCCGCCCTCGCGGCGCGGCTTCCCGCCGTCGCGATGCTGACCACGTTCGACGCGGAGGAGTACCTCGGGCCCGCCCTGCGGCTCGGTGCGACGGGATTCCTGCTCAAGGACACGGACCCGGAGCTCCTGGTCCAGTCCGTACGCATCCTGGCCACCGGGAGCAGCGTGCTGGCTCCCGGTGTCGTCCGCACGGTCATCGACCACTACCTGGACCCCGCGACCGACGCGGATCAGCAGGCGGCCAAGGCGGTGCAGACGCTCACGGCGCGCGAACGGGAAGTGCTGGCGCTCCTCGGCGAAGGCCTGTCGAACCTGCAGACGGCCGAGCGTCTGGAACTCGCGAGCAGCACGATCAAGGACCACGTCAGCGTCGTGCTCGCCAAGCTCGGCGGAATCAACCGGGTCCAGGCCGCCGTGGTCGCCGACCGCGCCGGGCTCGTGGACGGCCCGCACCTCGGCCGCGGAGCGTCGAGCTGAGCACCCTGCCGCCGTGGCCGGCGAGGATCGGCCCGGTCGCGGCGGCCGCCATCGAAGCGCTGCTGGTCAACGGTGTCTCGCCCAGTCCCGCACTGGGACTGTCGCTGTTCGCCGCCGCGGGCCTGCTGCTGCGCCACCGCCATCCGCTGACGGTGCTGCTGGCCACGCTGCCGGGGCTGTACATCGGCTACACCGTTTTCGCTTCGCTCATCGCCCTGTACACCGTCGCCTGCCGGCGCGGCGACCGCCGGCTCCTGGCGGGGTGCGCGGTGCTGGTCGCCGCCGCCCACTTCCTGCCCTACCCCATCGGCAACCCGGTGCCGTCCCCGTCCCGGGAGGTCGCGCTGCAGATCATCGACGCGTTCGTGACCGCCGGGGGGCCCATCATCCTGGGCCTCTTCGTCACCACCCGCCGGGAACTCGCGGCCCGCCTGGCGGAGCTCACCCGCAGCCGGGGCCGCGAGAACCGGCTGCTGGCCGAGCGCGTACTGGCCACGGAACGGGTCAGGCTGGCCCGCGAGATGCACGACGTGGTGGCCCACCAGGTCTCCCTGATCAGTCTCCAGGCGGGTGGCCTCACGGTGGTGGCCCGCGACCCGGCGGCCCGGGACGCCGCGGCGACGATCCGGGAACTGTCCGTCCGGACCCTGAACGAACTGCGCCAGATGGTGGGCGTACTGCGGGCGGCGGGCGGGAACTGCGAACAGCTCGGCCCGCAGCCCCGCCTCTCCGACATCCCCCGGCTGATCGAGGACAGCGGGCTCACCGTCGAGTGGGACGTCGCCGAGGGCCTCACGGGCCGGTTCCCGGAGTCCGTGGAGCGTGCCGCGTTCCGGACGGTGCAGGAGACGCTGACCAACGTGCGCAAGCACGCCCCCGGCGCCTCGGTGCGGATCGGGATCCGCCAGGAGGCCGACGGGCTGCGCGTAGAGATCCGCAGCGGTCCGCCCGACCCCACGGTCCAGCACCCGGACCTCCCCCACGGCGGCCATGGCCTGGTCGGCCTGCGCGAGCGCGCCCAGCTCCTGGGCGGCGCCTTCGAGGCCCGCCCGACGGAGGACGGCGGATTCCTGGTCAGCGCCCGCCTCCCGACGGGCGCCAGGCCCTGAGCTGCCGACGCCTCGGCCGGCGGCCGGCGCAGGGGTGACCGCCCGGAGCGACTCGTGGAGCCGTGGCCGCCGGCCGGGGACCGTCAGGGATGGCGGGTGGGGAGTCGGGAGGCCGGTACGAGGGCCAGGGCGAGGAGGACCGCCGCGATCGCGTAGGTGGTGCGGAAGCCCGCCGGGGTCGTGCCCGCGCCGCTCAGGGTGACCGAGAGGAGGGCCGTGCCGATCGAGGCGCCGATCTGGGAGTTGATGCTGAGGATCGTGCTCGCCGCGGTCAGGCGGGGCCGGGGGAGGTCCCGGCTCGCGGTGGTCATCGTCGGCATCATGACCATCCCGGCGCCGATGCCCATGACGGCCGAAGCGGTGACGAACCGCCAGGGCGCCGCATCCGGCGAGCCCGCCTGGAGGGCGGTCAGGGCCATGCCCAGCGCGCCCACCGCGATCCCGGCCCGGATCAGCCGGCGCGGGGAGACCTTGTCGACGCGGCGGGAGGCGATCTGCATGACCAGCCCGACGGCGAGCCCGGTCGGCGCGCCCAGGAGCCCGGCCGCCGTCGCGCTCATGCCGCGGCCCTGCTGCCAGTACATCGGTGCGAGCAGCATGGATCCGAAGTAGCCGCAGGTGAAGAGGGCGAGCGTGGCGATGCCCGCCCGGAAGGTGCGGTCGCCGAGGAGCTTCAGGTCGAGCAGCGGCTCGCGGGCGGTCAGGGCCCGGCGGGCGAAGGCGGCGACGAGCGCGGCTCCGGCCAGGGTGGGGAGCAGGGCGTCGGGTGCGGTGAAGGTGCCGCCCTCCCCGCCGCGTGCCAGGCCGTAGAGGAGCAGGGCGAGGCCCGGGGACAGCATCAGCAGGCCGGGTACGTCCAGCCGAGGCGGGGGAACCGGGGTGCTCGCGGCGTCGGGGCGCAGCAGTTTCGCGGCGAGGAACAGGGCGAGCGCCCCGACGGGCAGGTTGACCAGGAAGATCCACTGCCAGGACGCGGAGTCGACCAGCCAGCCGCCGAGTACCGGACCGGCCACCGGCCCGACGATGATGGGCAGCCCGAGCAGGGCCATCACCCGCCCGAGCCGGGCCGGGTCCGCCGTCCGCATCACCATGGCCATGCCGACGGGCATGAGCAGCCCGCCGCCGAGGCCCTGTACCGCGCGGAAGGCGATCAGGCTTCCGGCGCTCCACGCGCACGCGGCGAGCAGTGATCCGAGGGAGAAGAGGGTGAGGGCGCCCAGGTAGGTGCGTTTGGCGCCGAAGCGGCCCATGGCCCAGGCCGAGGCCGGGATGACGGCGGCGAGCGCGAGCGTGTACGCGCTGGCCGCCCACTGGATCGTCGCCAGGGGTGCGCGGAAGGCCTCGGAGAGGCGGTGCAGGGCGACGTTGACGATCGTCATGTCGAGCACCGACATGACCGAGCCGACGATGACGACTCCGGCGGTGCGCCGGAGCTGCCGCGCGGATGATGCGGTGGACGTCGATGACGCGGGTGAAGTCGATGAGCCCGACGCGGTGGCCGGGTCCGCGGTGTCCGTGGGCTCTGCGGGCTCCGCGGGCTCCGCGGTCGGTTCGGGCCGGCCGGGTTCCTGGGTCGTACGCATCCCCGTGCCGCCCCTCAGCCCTGGTACGGGCGGCTCGCGCGGGCCTCGCGCAGCGCGCGGCCCCACCAGGCCAGCTGGCCGGCCATGCCCTTGACCGCGCCCTCGGCCACGGCGGTGTCCCGCGGTACGCCGTCCGGGCCGAGCCCGGACCACGGCCCGTGCAGGCTGACGGAGTCGCGCACGGTCACGGCGTGCAGCTCGGCGAAGATCAGCCGGAGCTGCTCGACGGCGCGCAGGCCGCCGCCGAGGCCGCCGTAGGAGACGAAGCCGGCCGGCTTCGCGTGCCATTCCTCGCGGTGCCAGTCGATGAGGTTCTTCAGCACGGCCGGGAAGCTGTGGTTGTACTCGGGGGTGACGATGACGAAGGCCTCGGCGGCGGCCAGCCGCGGGCTGACCTCCGCGAGGGCGGCGGCCGCTCGCGGGTCCGGCGAGCCGCCCCAGCCGGGCATGACCAGCGGGAGGTCGACGTCGGCGAGGTCGATGAGGTCGAGGTCGAGGCCGCCGAGGGCGTTCGCGACGCCGAGGAACCAGTCGGCGACGGCGGGGCCCTGACGGCCCTCGCGGACGCTGCCGAGGATGACGGCGACGCGCAGCGGCACCTCCTCGTGGGGGGTGGCGGGAGTGGTGGCGGAAGTGGTGTCGGGCATGGCAGGGTCCCCCTCGTTGGCGGGGCGGCCGTTCGGTACGGCCGCTCCTCCGGTAAACTACAACGAGCGTTGTAAAAAATGCAACGTGCGTTGTACTTTTTTGTGGAGGCGAAGTGAGCAGCGGTACCACCGGAGCCACGGGAACCAATGCCAGGAAGCTGGAGAAGCAGCTCGCCATCGCGAGCGCCTCCTGCGGGGTCTTCGGCCGCGAGGGCTACGCCCGGGCCACGGTCGACGAGCTCGCCGCCGCCGCCGGCATCTCGACCCGCACGCTCTACAACCACTTCCCGGGCGGCAAGGCGATGCTCTTCGCCACCGTCGTCACGTGGAGTTCGGGACGGGTGCGCGACGCCCAGATCGCCGAGATCGAAGCCGTCCTGAACCCCGAACGCCCGCCCCGCCCCGAGGATCTGGAGCGCGACCTCGTCGCCTTCGCCCACCGGATCATCGGCCTCATGACGGACTACGCCGACCACTTCGCCCTCATCCGCCACATCCACGCCGAGGCCGACCACGTGCCGCCGGAGGTGCTGGAGGCCTGGGTGAACGCCGGCCCCGGACCGGTGTCCCGCGCCCTCGCGCACGCGATGGCGGGCCTCGAGGCCGCCGGGCTGCTCGACGTGCGCGGTGACGCGATGATGGCGGGCGCCCACTTCATGACGCTGTCCGCGCACTCCATCTCGCAGCTGTCGCACTACGGGGTGGTGCCCCTCCCCAAGGAGCAGACCGACCGTCTGATCGCGGGCGGCGTGGGCGCCTTCCTGCGGGCCTACCGGGCCGGCTGAGCCTTCCGGTCGCCCGGCCCCGGCCCCGGGGCTACGTTGGACGGGTGAGCACGACACGGTTGCGCAGGGCGGCTGTGGGAGCGGCCGCAGTGGGGCTCCTGATGGTGCCCGTGGGGGCCGGTGCCGGGTACGCGGTGGACGTGCCGACACCCCCGGCGGCGAGCAGTCCGGCCGTCTCCGACGAATTTCCGCAGCTCACCCCGGCCGTGGCGCGCCAGCTCGACGACGCCATCCGCAAGGTGATGGACGAGGCGAAGGTGCCCGGGGTCCAAGTGGCCCTGTCGGCGCCGGGCAAGGGAGCGTACGTACGGGCCTTCGGCGTGGCCGACAAGGCCACCGGGGCGCCCATGACCGACGGCCTCAACATGCGGATCGGCAGCGAGACCAAGACCTTCACCGTGACGGCGATGCTGAAGCTGGTCGACGAGGGCAAGATCGGGCTGGACGACCCCATCGGCAGGTACATCGACGGCGTGCCGAACGGCGACCGCATCACGCTGCGCGAGCTGGCGGGCATGCGCAGCGGACTGTTCAACTACTCGGCCGACGAGGACTTCTACAAGGCGCTGACCAGCGATCCCCAGCGGCCCTTCACCCCGCAGGAGCTGCTCGACTACTCCTTCAAGCACCCGGTGCTCTTCGAACCCGACGCGAAGTTCGACTACTGCAACACCAACCTGATCCTGATCGGGCTCGTCGTGGAGAAGATCAGCGGGCAGACGCTCGCCGACTACGTCACCCAGGAGGTCGTCGAACCCGCCGGGCTGAAGAACACCCTGTTCCCGACCGGCGCCGAGTTCCCGGCCCCGCACGCCCAGGGCTACACCGACCAGACGGCCTCGGGGAAGACCGAGGACGCGGCCGGCTGGAACCCCTCCTGGGGCTGGGCCGCCGGAGCGATGATCTCCGACCTCCCGGACCTGCGGCGGTGGGCGAAGGTGCTGGCCACGGGTGAGCTGCTCACCCCCGCCACCCAGGCCGAGCGCCTCGATGTCGTACCGGCGCTGCCGGGAACCGGCTACGGACTGGGGATCTTCAACGTCCAGGGGTGGATCGGGCACAACGGCTCCATCCCGGGCTACCAGACCCTGGCCGTCTACGACGCGCGGTCGAAGGCCACCCTGGTGGTGCTGCTCAACACCGACATCTCCGCCGAGGGCGAGGAGCCGAGCACGCTGTTCGGCGAGGCCATCACCAAGATCGTGACCCCGCAGCACGTCTACACCCTCCCGGCCCAGCCCGTCACGGGGAAGGACTGACCATCCCGGCCCCGCTGCCCGCGCACAATGGATTCGGCGCGCGGGAGCGGACGAGGGAGAGCGATATGAACGGTCGGACGGCACAGGGCGAAGTCCGGGGGGCGGGGGACCCGGAGAAGGTGGTCCTGCGCGAGGCGGGCGAGGCGGATCTGGACGCCGCCGCCGAGCTGTTCCGCGGCTACCTGGAGTTCTACGAGGTGGACGTGGAGGACCCGGAGCGCCCGCGCGCCTTCCTGGCGGAGCGACTGGCGGGCGGGGACTCCTTCATCCTGCTCGCCGAGGTCCCCGGTGCGGGCACCGTCGGCTTCACCCAGGTCTACCCCGTGTTCTCCTCGCTGGCCATGAAGCCCGCCTGGCTGCTGGGCGACCTGTACGTGGCCCCCGCCGGCCGCCGTACGGGCGCGGGCCGCGCGCTGCTGCGCGAGGTGCTGCGCCGGGCGCGGGAGGCCGGGGTCTCGGGCGTGCAGCTGGAGACGGCGTACGACAACCTCGTCGCGCAGGGGCTGTACGAGGCGGAGGGGTTCGCCCGCGAGGAGTTCCACCTGTACTTCCACGACCTCTCCGGGGCGGGTTCCGGGGCGGCTTCCGGAGCGGGTTCCGAGAGCGTTTCCGAAGCGGTCTGAGATCTGCTGAAACATTCCGGGCTCCCGTCGCGTCATTGGGGTGAGACGGACGCGAGGGGGAGCCGATGGGGTACGGACGCAGAGACGGGTTCCGTGAGTTCGCGGCGGGCAGGTCGGCGCACTTGTACCGGTCGGCCTGTCTGCTGACGAGCGGTGACACCCACCTCGCCGAGGATCTCGTACAGGAGACCCTCGGGCGGATGTACCTGCTCTGGGCGCGCGTGGCCCGGATAGACAATCCGGCGGCGTACGCGCAGACGGTGCTGGTGCGTGCCTTCCTGACGCACCAGCGCCGCCGGTCGACCGGGGAGCGTCCGGTCGGGGAGTTCCCCGACGCGGGCGCACCGGCCGGCGGTGATCCCGCGCTGCGGCTGACGCTGCTGGAGGCGCTGGCACGGCTGGCGCCGAAGGACCGGGCCGTCCTGGTGCTGCGGTACTGGGAGGACCGCAGCGTCGAGGAGACCGCCGACGCGATGAACGTCAGCTCGGCGGCCGTACGGACCCGCAGCTCGCGGGCGCTGGCCCGGCTGCGGGAGCAACTGGGCGGTTCGCTGGCGGAGTTCGCGGGGCGCTGAGCCTCCTCTTCCTCCTGTCTTCCTCCTGTGCGCACGCTCCTCCATCCTTCTCGATCCGCGATCCCTTTGAACGGAAGGTCTGATTCCGCATGCCCTTTGAAGACGAGCTCGGTGAGGCCCTCCGGCGTACGGGTGAAGGCTTCACGGCCGAAGGCCGCGACCTCGTGGGCGCCGGGGAACGGCGCGGACGGCGGATGGTGGCCCGTCGCCGGGCGGCCGTGGCCGGCGGCTCGGTGCTCGCCCTGGCACTGATCGGTACCGCCGGGGCCTACGCGAACGGGCTGCTCGGGCCGGGGGGCGGCGGGGGCGGCGGAGGGAACGTGGCCTCCTCGCAGGAGCCTCCCGCGCTGGGCCCGTTGGTGCGGGAGAACACCAGCCGCGTCGGCACCGGGGCCGTCTCCGCCGACCAGCTCGTCGGGGTGCTCAAGCAGCTCATGCCGCAGGGCACGCTCAGCGACGTCGAGGCCCGGGGAACGGACCACGAGCTGGGCCCGATGGTGACCGGGGTCTTCGACGACGGCGAGGGCAAGAGCCGCATCGGCTTCAGCCTCAACCGGGTCGACCCGAAGGGCGAGATGGCCGACGACATGCTGAAGTGCCCCTCCAAGACCACCACGAAATTCGACAGTTGCACCTCGGAGACGCTCCCGGACGGCTCCCGGCTCCTTCTCTACAAGGGCTACGTGTTCCCCGACCACCGGGCGAACGTCAAGTCCTGGCGCGCCGTCGTGGTGACCCCCCAGGGGTTCATCGTGGACGCCCACGAGGAGAACTCGGCGGCGGAGAAGGGCACGCCCGTCAGCCGTCCGACACCGCCCCTCACGCTCGCGCAGCTCCAGGCGCTCGTGACGTCCCCGCTGTGGCACCCGGCCCTGAACGACCTGCCGGCCGCCGGCCAGTCCGAGCCGCGTCCGGCCCCGCGCCAGGGGCCGAAGGCGGTGGACATCCTGGCCGAGCTGCTGGGCACGGACGGGATCCCGGTCGTGCGCCGGGACGAGGCGGGGCGCGATCTGGGCTATCTGGTGCTCGACGAGGGCAAGGGCGCATCACTGGTCAGCCTGGAGATCCAGTCGGACAACCCGGAGGAGCCCGGGACGTGGGCGGACCTGTTCACGGCCGCCGAGACGCTGCCGGACGGAACGAAGATCCTGACCCGGCAGCGGGAGGGGGACAAGGGCGTGGCCGGCATGGTCTGGTGGAGCGCCGAGGCGCTGCGGCCGAACGGGTCCCGGCTGATCGTGTCCGCGTTCAACGCCGAGACCCAGTCGTCGGCGGTGACCCGCAAGGAGCCGGTGCTGTCGGTGCAGCGGCTGAAGGAAATCGTGACGAGCCCGAAGTGGGCCTCGGAGTACGGGCAGTAGGAGGAAGCGGCGTGCGAAGGAACCGGCGGGCCGGCCGCTCCCCTACTTCGCGTCCGCGTAGCACTCCACGACGGCCGTGGTGAACGGGAAGCGGACGGGGGTGTCGCCGAAGGTGAGGCGGCCGGCCAGGTCGCCCGCCTCGCGGATCGCCGCGGCCACGGCCCGCGCCTCCTCCTCGGGGCAGTGGACGATGACCTCGTCGTGCTGGAAGAAGACCAGCTCGGCCCGCATCCCCGCCTCCGCGAGGGACCGGCGCAGGGCCGCGAGCAGGAGCAGCGCCCAGTCCGCGGCGCTGCCCTGCACGACGAAGTTGCGGGTGAAGCGGCCGCGGGCCCGGGCGTCGGTCGAGGCATAGCTCGGCACCCAGCCGTCGGGGGCCTCCTCGGCGTCCTCGGGATCGGCCGGCGGCGGGCAGGTCCGGCCCAGCCAGGTCCGTACGAGCCGCCCCTCCTCGCCCGCCTTCGCGGCGTCGTCCACGTAGGCCACGGCCCGGGGGAAACGGCGGCGCAGCGCGGCCAGGTTCTTCAGGCCGTCCCCGGAGGTCTGCCCGTACACCGCGCCGAGCACGGCGATCTTCGCCATGTCGCGGTCGCCGGAGAAGCCCTGGCGGGAGATGGAGGTGTACAGGTCCTCGGGGCGGCCGGCCACCTCCATGAAGGCGGGGTCGCGGGAGATCGCGGCGAGCACCCGGGGCTCCATCTGGTCGGCGTCGGCCACCACCAGCCGCCAGCCGGGGTCGGCGACGACCGCCCGGCGGATCACCTTGGGGATCTGCAGGGCCCCGCCGCCGTTGGTGACCCAGCGGCCGGTGTAGGTGCCGCCGGGGATGAACTCGGGGCGGAAGCGCCCGTCGTGGACCCAGTCCCCGAGCCAGGACCAGCCGTGGGCGGTGTAGATCCGGTACAGCTTCTTGAAGGCGAGCAGCGGCTCCACCGCGGGGTGTTCCAGTTCCTGGATCTCCCAGCGGCGGGTGGACTTCAGCTTGATCCCGGCCTCCGCGAAGGCCTTGACGACGTCGGCGGGCAGCTCGGGCCGTACGCGCCGCCCGAACGCCGCCGACACCTCGTCGGCCAGCTCCGCGAGCCGGCGGGGCTGGCCGCGGCCCGCGTACCGCTCGCCGAGCAGCTCGGTGAGCAGGGACCGGTGGACGTCGGCCCGCCAGGGCAGGCCCGCGCGGTTCATCTCCGCGGCCACGAGGAAGGCGGCCGACTCGGAGGCCACGAGCAGCCGCATCCGGTCGGGGTGGGCGGTGGCGTCGAGCCGCTTCGCCTGGTCGGCGTGGACGGCCACCAGGGCGTCGAGCGGGACGGGGGCGGGCTGGGGGTCGAAGAGGGAGTGCTGGCTCCCGGGCTCCGCCGCGCGCTGCGGCGGATCGGGCGGTACGGGCGCGTTCGTCAGCCGGGCCCAGGCGGCGGCCGCCGAACGGGGTTCGCCGAGCCGGCCTTCGTGGGCGAGCAGGAGCAGCTCGGCGTCCTCGATGTCGTGGCAGCGCTCGACGCGGGCGCCGGCGGCGAGCAGGCGGGGGTACACGGCGGGGGTGGACCGCCAGACCCAGCGGGTGCCGGTGGGGGCGGCGCGGATCGCCTCGGCGGGGTCGGTGGTGGTGACACGGGCTCCGCCCGTGGGCCCGCCGGGACCGGGTAGGGGCGCGGCGTGCCACCGGCCGTCGCCGTCCTCGGCGAGGGCCCACCGGGGGGTGTGCTCGCTCATGAGTGCGAGTGTCCCACCGGGGTCTGACAGGGCTGCCGTGCGGCGCGGCCGCACAGGTGTGCGTGCCGCTGCGCGGGGCTGTCCCCGCCCCGCCCTTCCTCCGTTCCCAGGGCGCTGCCCTGACCCGGTCCTCGAACGCCGGACGGGCTGGGAGGGGGTACCGGGCTCCGCCCGGACCCCTCGGGGCTCCGCCCGGACCCCGGTCCTCACACGCCGGACGGCTGAAAGAGCCGGACCCCGGTCCTCGAGCGCCGGGCGGTTGGAGACGTGCCGGGCGGCTGGAGACGTGCCGGACGGAGGGGGGAGGCGGGCATGCCAAGCTGAAGGGGTGAGAGACATCGTCGACCGGGCCTGCGAGGCCGCGCTGTACAACCAGGACGACGCCGGGCTGGACGCCGGGGCGTCGGTGCTCGTCGCCGAGGGGGACCGGTGGGGCGGGGTCGGGCAGGCGCTGCTCGCGCGCGGGGAGGCTTACGTGCGCCAGGCCTGGGAGCGCGGATGGCGCCCGGCCGACGTGCTGCGGCTCGTACGCCGGGACCTGGAGCCGCCGCACCTGCGGATCGCCGAGGACCTGATCGCCGCCGAGGCCCGGCGGTACGCGCGGCTGCCCGAGCGGTGGACCGAGGCCGAGGTGTGGTGGGGGGACGACCCCCAGTACGGGGAGCGGCTGGTCCAGCGCGAGCGCACCGACCGCTTCAGCCTGGCCGGGGCCGTCCTGGAGGTGTTCCGGCTGCTGATCCGGCTGCCGTCCATCGAACCGGTCGGGCCGCTGCCGGGGGACCCCGCCGACGTACTCGAACACGCGCACATCGAGCCCCGCATGCTCGGCCGGATCCGGGCGCTGCTCGCGAAGGCCGAGGCGACCACCTTTCCCGAGGAGGCGGAGGCGCTCAGCGCCAAGGCGCAGGAGCTCATGGCCCGGCACACCGTGGACGCGGCCCTGCTCGCGGTGAAGTCCGGCACCGCGCAGATACCCGGCGCCTGCCGGATCGGCGTCGAGGCCCCGTACGAGGAGGCCAAGGCCGTGCTGCTCGACGCGGTGGCGGGCGCGAACCGCTGCCGGTCCGTGTGGAACAGCGCCTACGAGTTCTCCACCGTCGTCGGCTTCGAGAGCGACCTGGAGGCGGTGGAGCTGCTCTACACCTCCCTGCTCGTGCAGGGCACCGCCGCCATGACCCGCGCGGAGGCCGGGCAGCGGGCGGGCGGGCGCAAGCGCACCAAGACCTTCCGGCAGTCCTTCCTCCTGGCCTACGCGAGCCGTCTCGGCCAGCGTCTCGCCGAGACGGCCGAGCACACGGTGGCCGAGGTGCCCGACAACCTGCCGGCCCTGGTCGCCCGGGACGTCGCCGTCACCTCGCGGGCCGAGGAGATGTTCCCCCGGACCACGACGACCCGGCTGCGCGGCGCGACCGACCTCGCGGGCTGGGAGGACGGCACGGCCGCCGCCGACCGGGCGCACGTGGCCAACGCCGGCCGCGCCTCCCTGCGGCAGTAGCCCGGCCCGGTACGGACGCCCCGCGCAGCGGCACGCACCCGGTGCCGGGGCCGACGCCTGATGCCCGGCCAGGGCACGGCACCGCCGGTCCCCGGGATCCGCCCCCGCCAGGGCTACGCTCGGGGCATGAGCTGGGTCCGGGCGCTGAAGGACACCGCCCGGTCCGGACTGCGGGTCGAGCGGACCCGGCTGCAACCCCTCATCGCGCTCCGCGCCGCCGTCGGCCTCGCCCTCGTCATCGGCGCGGGCCTCGCCTTCCTCGGGCCCGGCTCCGCCGCCAGCTCCGCCTTCGGCGCGTACATGGCGGCCATCGCCACCTTCCAGAAGAGCTGGCGGCCCCGGCCCGTCCTCGCGCTCGCCGCCGGGCTGACCCTGGCCGTGTCCACCTTCATCGGCTACCTCGTCGGGTCCTCGCACACCCTGGCCTTCCTGCTGCTGCTCGCCGTGTGGAGCTTCGCGGCGGGCCTGATGTGGGCGGCCGGCCCGACCGCCGGCATCATCGCCTCCGGCAACGTCGCGATCATGCTGGTCACCGTCACCCTGCCCACCTCCGTGCCCCAGGCCGCCGGGCACGCCGCGATGATCGCCGCCGGCGGGGTGGTCCAGGCCCTGCTGATCCTCCTCTTCCCCGTCCGGCGGTGGGGCGCCCAGCGCGACGCCCTGGCCGACGCCCTCGCCGCCGAGGCCGACTACGCGCGCCGCCTGCGCCAGGACCCGGTCGCCTCCTTCGACCCGCAGCCGCTGATGAGGGCGCGCGACGCCGCGACCGTGACGGCGCGCCAGGCCCGCCGCCGCCCCGCCGAGCTGCACGGCGCGCGGGGGCTCGCGGAGCGGATCCGGCCCGTGCTGGCCCTGCTGGCCGACCCGGCGGTCGGGGCCCCGGCCGAGGGCCCGGCGCGGGACCGGGTACGGGACCTGCTCGCCGCGGCCGGGTCGGTGCTGGACGCCGCCGCGTCCGCGATCCGGCACGGGGAGGCGGTGCGGCTGCCCGGGCCGGCCCTCGCGGTGCTCAAGGCCCCCGACACCGACGAGCTGCTCCAGGGCGCCGCGCTGCGCGCCGCGCACAGGCTGGCCGCCCTGCTGGACGACGTACTCGACACCGCCGATCCGGGCTCCGGGCGCACCGCCGATCCCGGGGAGTCGATGCTGCGGCCCGCGCTGCCGGCGCTCGCGCCGATGGTGCTGGCCGCCGTACGGGCCGAGCTGCACCCCGGGTCGCCGATCCTGCGGCACGCCGTGCGGGTCACCGCCGTCGCCTGCGCGGGCTACGGCATCGGCCACGCGCTGCCGTTCGGCCACGCCTACTGGGCCCCGATGGCCTCCGTCATGGTCATGCGCCCCGATTTCACGCAGACCTACAGCCGCGCCGTGGCCCGCTTCGGCGGCACCCTGGTCGGGGTCGCCCTCGCGACGGCCGTGGTGCAGCTCGCGCAGCCGGGGATGTACGTGTCCGGACTGCTCGCCGTCGTCAGCGCGGGCCTGATGTACACCTTCATGCGCACCGGGTACGCCGTCTCGATGGTCTTCGTCTCCGCCTACGTGGTCTTCCTGCTCGGCATGGGCGGCCTGCGCTGGGACCAGACCGTGCCGGACCGCGTCACCCTCACCCTGGTCGGCGGGGTCCTCGCGATGATCTCGTACGCCGTCTACCCGGCCTGGGAGACCCCGCGACTGCGGACCCGGCTGGCCGACTGGGTGGCCGCCGGCGGGCGGTACGCGGCGGCCGTGCTCGGCCAGTACGCCGACCCGGCCGGAGCGCGCCGCGGCGAGGTGCGCGAGGCCCTGCTGGCGGCGCGCGACGCCCGGGTCGCCTGGCAGGAGGCGGTGGACCGGGCCGCCGGGGAGCCGGTGCGCCACCGCGGGATCTCCCACGCGGCCGCCGAGGACGCGGGCCGGGCCCTGGCCGCGATGGGCCGCCACGCGATGCTGCTGGAGGCGCACTTTCCGGAGCGGTCCCAGCCCCCGGTCCCGGGCGCGGCCGAGCTGGCCAGGGCGCTGCGCGAGGCGACCGAGGCGGGCGCGAAGGCGGTACGGGAGCGCCGGGTGCCCGACTGGGAGGGGGTCCGCGCGGCGCTGGCCGACGGGGACGCCCCCGAGCCGGGCGTGCTGCGCGGGGCGGCGCGGCAGTTGCTGGACTCCCTGGAGGAGGTCTCCGACGCCCTGCGCGCCCCGCCCCGTCCCGGGTCCGGGGAAAGTCGTCACCCTTAGTGGTGGCGTGCCCTCCGTTCGTGCACGTGCATCTGCCCATGCAGGCGTTCATGAACAGAGCTATGATCCGGTGCAGTTGACATCTGCACTATCGGGGGCTTCCTGTGGACCACGCGTACAACGGGATGGCAGCTGCAGAGCTTGACGGGGTGACCTGGCAGAAGAGCAGACACAGCAACTCGCAAGGTTCCTGTGTGGAGTTCGCGAAACTGCCCGGAGGCGACGTTGCCATGCGCAACTCGCGCTTTCCGGACGGACCGGCACTCGTGTACACGCCGGCCGAGATAGAAGCGCTGCTGCTGGGTGTCAAGGACGGCGAGTTCGACCACCTGATCGGCTGAAGACCAGCCCAAGATCAGCCATGCACGTGCAGCGGCCGGGATTGATCGCCATGATCAATCCCGGCATCTTGTCGTATCCGTGGTGCTTCACTCCTGGAGCGTGAACAGCGCCCAGACCACCTTGCCGGTCAGCCGCCCCGCGAGCGGATGCCAGCCCCAGCTGTCGCTGTAGGAGTCGACGAGGAAGAGTCCCCGCCCCGACTCCAGGTCGCAGTTGCGCTCCGTGGCCTCCGGCGCGAAGCTCCCGCCGGGCCGGTCCTCGCTGGGGTCCCGCACCGCGCACACCAGCCGGGTGCTCCACCGCATCAGGTGCAGCCGCACCGGCGGTTCGCCCTCGCCGGCGGCCGGCCGGGAGTCGTCCGGGAGGGCGTGGCGCAGCGCGTTGGTGACGAGTTCGGAGACGACCAGGGCCACGTCGTCGAACCGGTCGTCGAGTCCCCACTGGGCAAGGGTGGAACGCGTGAAGGTGCGCGCACCGCGCACCGCTTCGAGGCGGGCGGGAAGGGCGCAGGACGCGGACCCGGAGACAGCCGTGGGGTCGACCGGGGGAAGCCCCTGCCGTAACGGCTCGAGCATGGTCGATCCATTCGTCCCCATGCGAGGCACTCCCGGGATTCGAAAGAACTGCGGGGCACGCAGGTGCGCGGGACCATGGTTCCGAATGCCGAAGCCGGATGCAAGGGCAGATGCACGTGCACGCGCCGGACCTGTCCGGTCCCGTGACGGTTCTTGCTCATTTCTTCCTACGCATCCTTACGCACTTCTTTTACGGCGAGGTCAAATCCGTTACAGAACGAGTACGGGCAGATGCGTTTTGGTGGCAGACTGCGGGCTTTGAGGGGCGCGGGGGCCCCTGCGACGCAGCCGTACGCAGACAAGCACAGCCAGACACGCGTTTCCGTACGTATCCATCCACGGCATGGGGAGGGGCAGGGCTCGTGACCGCAGAAGCCAGTGGTTCTGTGGTGCGCCGCATCCTCCTGGGCTCCCAGCTCAGGCGACTCCGAGAATCCCGCGGCATCACCCGTGAGGCGGCCGGTTACTCGATCCGCGCATCCGAATCGAAGATCAGCCGCTTGGAGTTGGGAAGGGTGAGCTTCAAGGCCAGGGACGTAGAGGACCTCCTCACGCTCTACGGAGTCACGGACGGCGCGGAGCGGGAATCCCTTCTGGGACTGGTCCGCGAAGCCAACGTGGCCGGCTGGTGGCACAGCTACGGCGATGTCCTGCCGGGCTGGTTCCAGACGTACGTGGGCCTGGAAGGCGCCGCCTCCCTCATCCGCATCTACGAAGTCCAGTTCGTGCACGGCTTGTTGCAGACCGAGGCCTACGCCCAGGCCGTCGTCAGCCGCGGCATGCCCGGCGCCGGCCGCGCCGAGATCGACCGCCGGGTCGCGCTGCGCCTGGAGCGCCAGAAGGTGCTGGTCTCCGAGAACGCCCCCGTCTTCCACGCCGTCCTCGACGAGGCCGCCCTGCGCCGCCCGTACGGCGACCGGGACGTGATGCGGGGCCAGTTGGAGCACCTCATCGAGATCTCGCAGCGGCCGAACGTGCACCTGCAGGTCATGCCCTTCTCCTTCGGCGGCCACGCCGGCGAGAGCGGCGCCTTCACCCTGCTGCGCTTCCCGGAGTCCGACCTCCAGGACGTCGTCTATCTGGAACAGCTCACCAGCGCCCTCTACCTCGACAAAGACGAGGAAGTGGGGCAGTACGAGCGGGCGATGCTGCGCCTCCAGAGCGACTGCCCGGACCCCGGCAAGACCCGCGATCTCCTGCGCGGTCTGCTCCAACTGTCTTGATTCGCACGTACTATGACGCCTGATCAGGCAGTGATGCCTGGTCGGGCGTGACGACGACCCACGGGTCTCCGGTGCAGCGCAAGGACGCGCGTTCGACGTAAGGGATGGCATGTCCATATTCGAGGACCTGGCTCACCAGTACATCGACGGCGAATGGCTGGCCGGGACCGGTTCGTGGGACATCATCGACGTCAACCCGTACAACGGGGAGAAGCTCGCGGCCATCACCGTGGCCACCGTCGAGCAGGTCGACCGGGCGTACCGGGCCGCCGAGCGGGCCCAGAAGGAATGGGCCGCCACCAGCCCCTACACCAGACGAGCCGTCCTGGAACGCGCCCTGCGGATCACCGAGGAGCGCGAGAAGGAGATCGTCGAGGCGATGATCGACGAACTCGGCGGGACCCGTCCCAAGGCCGAGTACGAGGTCCACCTCGCGATGGAGTTCATCCGCGAGGCCATGCAGCTGGCCGTCCGGCCCGAGGGGCGCATCCTGCCCTCGCCGGTCGAGGGCAAGGAGAACCGGGTCCAGCGCCTGCCCGTCGGGGTCGTCGCCGTGATCAGCCCCTTCAACTTCCCCTTCCTGGTCACCCTGAAGTCGGTCGCCCCGGCCCTGGCCCTCGGCAACGCCGTCGTCGTCAAGCCGAACCAGAACGCGCCCGTCGTGGGCGGCGGGGTCATCGCCAAGATCTTCGAGGACGCCGGGCTCCCGGCCGGGCTGCTCAACGTCCTGGTCACCGACATAGCCGAAATAGGCGACGCGCTCCTGACCCACCCCGTCCCCAAGGTCATCTCCTTCGCCGGTTCCGACCGGGTCGGCCGGCACGTCGGCGCGGTCGCCGCCCGCCACTTCAAGCGGACCGTCCTGGAGCTCAGCGGCAACAGCGCGCTCGTCGTCCTCGACGACGCCGACCTCGACTACGCGGTGGACGCGGCCGTCTTCAGCCGCTTCGTCTACCAGGGCCAGGTCTGCATGGCCGCCAACCGGATCCTGGTCGACGCCTCCGTCGCCGAGGAGTTCACCGAGAAGTTCACCGCCCGCGTCCGGGCCCTGAAAACCGGCGACCCGCACGACGCCGACACCCACATCGGCCCGCTGATCAACTCCTTCCAGGCCGACGCCCTCACCGCCCTCGTCGACCGCGCCGTCGACTCCGGCGCGCAGGCCCTCGTACGGGGCTCCACGCGCGGCAACCTGGTCGAGCCGACCGTGCTCGCCGGGCTTCCCGAGGACTCCCCGCTGCTCGGCCAGGAGATCTTCGGCCCCGTCGCCCTCCTCGTCGTCTTCGACGGCGAGGACGAGGCGGTCCGCCTCACCAACGCGACCCCGTACGGACTCAGCGGCGCCGTCCACACCCGGGACGTGGAGCGCGGGGTCCGCTTCGCGCAGCGCATCGAGACCGGCATGATCCACGTCAACGACTCCACCATCGGTGACGAGCCGCTCGCGGCGTTCGGCGGGGAGAAGGCCTCCGGGCTGGGCCGCCTCAACGGCGAGGCCACCGTCGAGGCCTTCACCACCCAGAAATGGATCTCGGTCCAGCACGGCCGGACGCAGTTCCCGTTCTGACCCGCGAGGGGATCTAGACTCGGGCGGGTCAGGCGAGGACCAGTCCGGGGGAGAGCCGAGTTGAGCAACATACCGGAGACGGGGCGCACGCCCCGGGTCCAGAACCGGCTCGTCATGATCCAGATCGTGGTGTTCTCGCTGCTGCTGACCCTCGGCGGGCGTCTGTGGTACCTCCAGATACGCAACGGCCAGGAGTACACGGACGAGGCGAAGAACAACCACACCCAGCAGGTGGTGCAGCCTGCCGTGCGCGGCTCGATCCTCGATTCCCGCGGGATCCCGCTCGCCGACAACGAGACCCGCATGGTGGTCTCCGCCAGCCGCACCGAACTCTCCAAGATGAAGGACCGCGGCAAGGGCGTCCTGACCCACCTCGCCGGGGTGCTGGGCCTCAACCCCGACGACGTCGTCAACGGCGTCCGGCTGTGCGACGCCAAGACCCCCAAGCCCTGCTGGAACGGCTCCCCGTACCAGCCGATCCCCATCACCGACGAGGCGACGACCGAGCAGGTCCTGGAGATACGGGAGCACGCCGAGCAGTTCCCCGGCATCACCGCCGAGCCCACCGCCCTGCGCCGCTACGCCGGCCCCGACGGTGCCAACACCTCCCAGGTGCTCGGATACCTCTCCCCGGTGACCGACGAGGAGATCACCAAGGCGAAGGGCTCCGACTCCCCGTACCTGCGCTCCGACCAGGTGGGCCGCAGCGGCCTGGAGCGCACCTACGACAAGGAGCTCCGCGGCAAGGCGGGCATCACCCGCTACGAGGTGGACAACCTCGGCCGGATCATCGGCGAGGGCGTGAGCGACGAGCCGCAGGCGGGCGCCAACATCGTGACCTCGATCGACTCGCGCGTGCAGGCCGTGGCCGAGCGCGAGCTGAACAACGCGATGATCGAGGCCCGCAAGGCCATCGACAAGAACAACACGGGCCGCCACTACGTGGCCGACTCCGGAGCCGTCGTGGTCATGGAGTCCAAGACCGGCCGGGTCGTCGCGATGGCGTCCAACCCGACCTACGACCCGAACGCCTGGGTCGGCGGCATCGCCGCGAAGGACTACGCCTCCCTGACCGACAAGGAATCGAACTACCCGCTGCTGAACCGCGCCATCCAGGGCCAGGCGGCCCCCGGCTCGATCTTCAAGGTGGTCTCCTCGACGGCCGCGGTCAACGCCGGCTACCCCTTCAACAAGCTCTACGGCTGCCCGAGCTCGTACTCGGTGGGCAGCCAGGTCTTCACCAACTTCGAGTCCCAGGGCTACGGCGACATCACCATCGGCAAGGCCCTGGAAGTCTCCTGCGACACCGTCTACTACGCCATCGCCGACCAGGAGTGGAAGAAGGACGGCGGCATCAAGCCCAAGGCGCAGCCCCGCGACTGGTTCTTCAAGACCGCCCACGAGTTCGGCCTCGGCAAGCGCACCGGCATCGACCTGCCCAGCGAGGTCCCGGGCCGGGTACCCGACCGCCAGTGGAAGAAGGACTTCTTCGAGGCGAACAAGGCCGCCTGGTGCCGCGACGGCAAGAAGGACGGCTCGTACGCCGAGAAGATCGCCTACGAGAACTGCCGCCAGGGCAACCAGCTCCGCGAGGGCGACGCGATCAACTACTCCATCGGCCAGGGCGACACCCTCGTCACCCCGATCCAGATGGCCTCCGTCTACGCCGCCATCGCCAACGGCGGCACCCTGCACCAGCCCAGCATCGGCAAGGCCGTGGTCAGCGCCGACGGCGCCTCGGTGAAGGAGATCACCCCGAAGGAGCGGGGCAAGCTCCCCATGAACGCCAAGCTCCGCAAGGACATCGACGGCGCCCTCGCCGACGTGGCCACCACCGGCAGTGCGGCCTGGCGGTTCGGCGGCTGGCCGCAGAAGCAGATCCCGATGCACGCGAAGACCGGTACGGCCGAGGTCCAGGGCAAGCAGACCACCTCGTGGTTCGCCTCCTACACCGAGGACTACTCGATCGTGATGACCATCTCCCAGGGCGGCACCGGCTCCGGCGCCTCGGGGCCGGCCGTCCGCAAGATCTACGAGGCGATGTACGGGCTGGACGAGAAGGGCGCCCAGGACCTGACGAAGGCCCTGCTCCCCAAGCCGCAGACGGAACTCCCGCCGGTCCGGCAGGAAAACCAGTGATTCCGGTGAGGGGCGCGATTGCGGACAGGAACTGACCGCAAGGGTTCGTAGCGTGGTTCTTGTCAGCAGGAGAGACCCGCAGGGCACCCGGAACAGAAGGCGGTCAGGTCATGGCTCAGATTTCCATGGAGATCCTCGGTGACGAGCGCGGCACGCTCCTCACCTTCGTCGAGGCCCAGCGCGCGGCCCTGCGCGAGGCGGCCCGGGGGCTGACCGAGGAGCAGGCGGCGAGCCGGCCCAGCGTCAGCGAACTCTCCCTGTCCGGGCTGCTCAAGCACGCGGCGCAGTGCGAGCTCGGCTGGCTGCGGATGGCGCAGGGCGCGACCGCCCCGGAGGAGGGCCAGGAGGAGGCCTGGGCGGACGGCTTCCGCCTGGTCGGGGACGAGTCCGTGCAGTCGGTGCTGGCCCACTGGGACGAGGCCAGGCAGGAGACGGAGGCGTTCATCACCGCCGTACCCAGCCTCGACGACACCTTCCCGCTGCCCCCGGCCCCGTGGTTCCCGGCGGACGCCAAGGTCTCGATGCGCTGGATGCTCCTCCACCTGGTGGAGGAGTTCGCCCGGCACGCGGGCCACGCGGACATCCTCCGCGAATCCATCGACGGCACCCGCGCCATGGGCTAGCCGCGGTGCGCCGGGGCCGGCTCAGTAGCCCTGGACCGGGGGCCTGATCGCACGGATCGAGGGGGCGGGTACTCCTCTTCGCCCACGACCCGGGCGACGCCTTCGAAGGGGTCCTCGCCCCGTCCCCCCGATGCCCCCCGCCCCCGGGACTTGCACCTCACGCGGCGTGAGGGGCCAGGCTGGGACGCGTACCCGAGAAGAGGAGCGGAAAGCCATGGGCTACTCCGTGGGCCAGGTCGCCGGATTCGCCGGAGTGACGGTGCGCACGCTGCACCACTACGACGAGATCGGGCTGCTCTCCCCGAGCGGCCGCAGCAGGGCGGGACACCGGCGGTACGACGACGCCGACCTCGACCGCCTGCAGCGGGTCCTGTTCTACCGGGAGCTCGGCTTTCCGCTCGACGAGGTCGCGGTCCTGCTGGACGACCCGGAATCGGACCCGGGGGAGCACCTGCGCCGGCAGCACGCCCTCCTGTCCGACCGGATCGACCGGCTCCAGCGGATGGCCGCGGCCGTCGAGCACGCCATGGAGGCGAAGAAGATGGGCATCAACCTCACACCCGAGGAGAAGTTCGAGGTCTTCGGGGACTTCGACCCCGAAGAGCACGCCGAGGAGGCCGAGCGCCGCTGGGGCGACACGTACCGCGAGTCCGCCCGCCGGACCGCCGCGTACACCAAGGAGGACTGGCTGCGGATCCAGGCCCTGGCCGAGGACATCAACCGGCGGTTCGCCGCCCTCCTGGACGCCGGGACGTCCGCGGAGTCCGAGGAGGCCATGGACCTGGCCGAGGAGCACCGCGGCTGGATCAACGGCAGCTACTACTTCTGCACGTACGAGATCCACACCGGCCTCGGTGAGATGTACGTCGCGGACGAGCGGTTCACGGCGTACTACGAGGCCGTCCGGCCCGGACTGGCGGTGTTCGTGCGGGACGCGATCCTGGCGAACGCGGTCCGCAAGGCGTAGCCGCCGCTCCCTGGAACCAGGCGGGGGTGGTGTGCGTTCATAATTGGACGGACACCCCCACCTGATCCAGGAGAGCCCGGAACCCGTGAATACGCTTGCGCTCGGCCCCGAGTGGATCTCCCCGGAGTATCTGATCGGGCAATTCGGCCTGGTCGGCACCCTGGTCATCGTGTTCGCCGAGTCGGGGCTCTTCGCCTTCCTGCCCGGCGACTCCCTGCTCTTCACGATGGGCCTGTTCGTCGCGAGCGGCACCATCAGCCAGCCGCTGTGGCTGGTGTGCACCCTGATCGTGGCCGCCGCGATCATCGGTGACCAGGTCGGATACATGATCGGCAAGGTCTTCGGCCCGAAGATCTTCAACAAGCCGAACTCCAAGCTCTTCAAGCGCGAGAACCTCGACGCGGCGCACGACTTCATGGAGAAGCACGGCCCCAAGGCCATCGTGCTCGCGCGCTTCGTGCCGATCATCCGCACCTTCGCGCCGATGGTCGCGGGCGCGACCGCGATGAAGTACCGCACCTTCCTGACGTTCAACATCATCGGCGGCATCCTCTGGGGTGCGGGCGTCACGATCCTGGGCTACCAGCTCGGCCAGTTCGAGATCATCAAGAACAACGTCGAGCCGATCTTCATCGGCATCGTCCTGATCTCGGTCATCCCGGTGGTCTTCGAGGTGCTCAAGTCCCGCAAGCAGAAGAAGGCGGCGGCGGAGGCCGGCGGCACGGAGCCCGGCGCCGGCGAGGACCCGCAGGCCCCGGGCCAGCAGCGCAGCGGCCGCCACGCGAAGCGCTAGCCGCCACGCGGAGCGCCAGGGCTGCTCGAAGCCTCGTACGATGCCCCGCCGACCGGGATTCCCGGTCGGCGGGGCATCGGCGTGTCTGGTGCCGACACAGCCTAGAACCCGCGGGTGCGCTTGGCCGCGCTGCGCTTGGCAGCACTGGCCGCGCCGGGGATGCGCATGAACAGGCGGGACGTCTCGGAGCCGAGGTTGACGCCGATCGCGATGGCGAGGGCGATGGCCGCGGCGTTCGTCAGCGAGCCCAGCCCCTCGTTCAGCCGGTTCTCGGCGATCAGCAGGAGCCCGTAGTACGTGGCCGAGCCGGGCAGCAGCGGGCCGATGGCGGCCGTGACGAAGGGGAGGGCCGAGGAGAACCTGTGCCGGGCGAGGAGCTGTCCGAAGAGGCCGACCAGCCCGGCGGCGATCGCGGTGGACGGCACCGGCGGCATGTTGGCGGCGTAGTGCAGGGCCCCGTAGATCACCCAGGCGATCCCGCCGTTCAACGTCACGAACCACACGGTGGAACGTTCCTGCTGGAGCAGGATCGCGAACGTGAACACCAGAACCATCGAGGCGGCGATCTGGAGCAGTGGCCGCTGCTCGATCTGCAGGACGTCCTCCGGCTGCGGATTGGAGCCGAACTGGACGCCGACGTAGAGCACCACCAGGACGCCCATGATGATGCCGATGAAGAGGTACATGACCTCCAGCAGCCGGGCGGAGGCGGTGATGTAGTAGCCGGTCAAACCGTCCTGCACGGCCGCGACCAGGGCCCGTCCCGGCAGCAGCGCGAAGAGCCCGCCGGTGATCACGGCCGAGGAGCGCACGTCGAACTCGGTGAGCTTCAGCGCCACCCCCATCGCCGCCGGGGGCATCGCCGCGACCACGAACTGGTAGAACTCCGGCAGACCGCGCCCGGCGCACAGCCAGGCCAGCCGGTCGCCGAGCACCGCCCCGAGTGCGGCTGCGAAGAACACCAGCACGCCACCGCCGACCAGCGTGGAGGCCGCGCCGGCGAGCAGACCGGCGGCGCCGGTGAGCACCCAGCCGGGGTACGGGTGCCGGTTGCGGCGGATCTCGGCGAGCCGGCGGTAGGCGTCCTCCAGCGAGATGTCGACCTCGTGCGCGGTGATGTCGTTGACGAGCCTGAACACGGCCGAGAGCCGGGTGTAGTCCGTGCCGCGGCGGCGGACGGTGCGGTTCGCCGACACCGGGTCGTCCACCAGGGAGGGCTGGTGGGTGATCGACAGCAGGGTGAAGGTGACGGTGGGCTCGCAGCGGTCCAGGCCGTAGCTGCGCGCCACGGCGAACATCGCGGCCTCCACGTCCTCCGCGCCCTCGCCGCCCGAGAGCAACAGCTCGCCGATGCGCAGCGTCAGGTCGAGCACGCGGCCCACGGCGGGCCCGGTCTCCACGGCCAGCCGCTGCGAGGGCTCCGGCACCGGCCGGACGTCGACCGGCATGCGCAGCACCGTGCGCATGCGGTCCTGCCAGGGGGACTCCTTCAACCGCGTGACGGGGAGGCCCGGAGGGCCGGTGTAGGCGGGCGGGGAGTGGGCGGCGCTGTAGGTGTGCGGCGTGGCGAACGCGGACGCTGGGCCATCGGGGTCCAGGGGCACCGAGGCGAGGCCGTCGGGGACCGCGAACTCCGAGGTCGGCTGGTCCTCCTCGGCCGCCTCCGGCTCCCCGACCCCGTGCGGCACCGAGAACGCGCTGCGCGCCTCGTCCGACTTCGGCTTCCGGTCCTCTGCCCCGGATCCCTCACCCTCCGCCACGCGTCCTCCAGTCCCTGGCCCGGCCGTATCAGTATGCGGAACGCATTGATCCATCGCGCAGGCGGTACGCACGGCGCAGCCGCCGAATCCAGCCGCCGGCAGCCGACCCGCAGCCGCCCCCGGCAACGGACCGCACCCGGACACGACGACGGGCGGCACCCCGTTCAAGGGATGCCGCCCGCGATGTCACAGGGGCCGGCGGGGCCTCAGCCCCGCCCGCCCTCACCGAGCGGAGCTCAGTGGTGGCCGCCCTGGGCCTCGAGGCGCTTGTACGAGGCCTCGATCTCGGCCTCGGCCTCGGTACGGCCGACCCAGTTCGCGCCCTCGACCGACTTGCCCGGCTCCAGGTCCTTGTAGACCTCGAAGAAGTGCTGGATCTCCAGGCGGTCGAACTCGGACACGTGGTGGATGTCGCGCAGGTGCTCCACACGCGGGTCGGACGCCGGCACGCACAGCAGCTTGGCGTCGCCGCCCGCCTCGTCCGTCATGTTGAACATGCCGATCGCGCGGCACTTGATCAGGCAGCCCGGGAAGGTCGGCTCGTCCAGGATGACCAGCGCGTCCAGCGGGTCGCCGTCCTCGCCGAGGGTGTTCTCGACGAAGCCGTAGTCGGCCGGGTAGCTGGTCGAGGTGAAGAGGCGACGGTCCAGGCGGATCCGGCCGGTCTCGTGGTCCACCTCGTACTTGTTCCGCGAACCCTTGGGGATCTCGATGGTGACGTCGAACTCCACGTCCTGCTCCTCCATGATCAGCTTCATTGCTCGGGGCTGCGTCGTTCACCTGCGTGCGCGGTAGACCCAGCCCTGCCGGGTGGGGTGCCATGCTCGCGGCAAGACGCAATGGTTAAGTGTCCCTCACGCATATGTGTGATCGCGAAAGGGGCTGGTCCGAGGTGCCATTGGTCAAGACCTGGCAGCTCATCGCGGTGTCGGCCGTCGCCGGCCTCGCCCTGTCGGCCGCGACGGTCGCCGCCGCGGGTCCTTGGGACTCCGGCCAGCGTAAGGCCGAGCGGGACAAGGCCGCCTCCTGGGGCCGTACGGGTGGCGCAGATCACGGTGCGGACCCTGCCGCGGCGGCCCCGCGGGCCGCCCCCAGCGCCCCCGGGGTGCTCGCCGGCGTACGCCCGGCCGGACCCGGGGCCGGCGGCCAGGCCGGAGCCGTGGACCCCGGCGCCCTCGCCGCCGCCCTGCGGCCGCTGCTCGCCGACCCCGCCCTCGGGACCGTCCGCGGCGCCTCCGTGGTCGACACCGCCACCGGGCAGGTGCTCTACGAGTCCGGGGCCCGGGAAGCCATGACCCCCGCCTCCACGGTCAAGATCGCCACTGCGGCGGCCGCCCTCGCCGCCCTCGGCCCCGACCACCGCATCCGCACCACCGTGACCCCCGGCGCCGGACCCGGCCAGATCATCCTGGTCGGCGGCGGCGATCCCTCGCTCACCGCCAAGAAGAAGGCCCCGGCCGGCTCCGGCGGCAGCCTCGTCGCGCTCGCCGCGGACACCGCCCAGGCCCTCAAGGCCGCCGGCACCGACGCGGTGACCCTCGGCTACGACGACTCGCTCTACACCGGCCCCGTCCTGCACCCGATCGGCGAGAACCCCAACCTCGCGCCCGTCACGGCCCTGACCGCCGACGAAGGCCGCCCCGACGAATCCTTCTCCGGCCCCGTCAAGCGCAGCCAGGACCCCTCCCGGGACACCGCACGGGCCTTCGCCGCCCTGCTCAAGGAACGCGGGGTCAAGGTCACCGCCGAGCCCGCCAGGGCCAAGGCCGCCACCGGCGCCGTGCCGCTCGCCACCACCCTCTCACCCCCGCTCGCCGGGCTCGTCGAGCGGATGCTGACCCACAGCGACAACGACATCGCCGAAGCCCTGGCCCGCCAGACCGCCCTCGCCTCCGGAGCGCCCGCCGGCTTCGACGGCGTCGCCCAGGCCGTGGGCGCCCGACTCGCCGCCCTCGGGGTCGACACCGCGGGCTCCCGCTTCGCCGACGGCAGCGGCCTCAACCGCGCCGACAAGGTCAGCGCCGGCCTGCTCACCGCCCTCCTCGCCAAGGCCGCCGACCCGCTCCACCCCGAACTCCGGCCCGTCCTCACCGGACTGCCCGTCGCCGGATTCACCGGAACCCTGCGCGCCCGCAACTCCGGCACCTCCCCGGCGGCCGGCCTGCTGCGGGCCAAGACCGGCACCCTGAGCGGCGTGAACTCCCTCGCCGGCACCGTCGTCGACCCCACCGGCCGACTGCTCGCCTTCGCGTTCCTGACCGCGAACACCCCGGAGCCCCTCGCCGCCGAGAAGGGCCTCGACAAACTCGCCGCGACCGTGGCCACCGCCTCCTAGGGATCCCGCCCGCGCGCAGGTCCACGTACGGTTGACGCATGACGAGCTTCGGCGGTGCGGAGATGGTCGACTGGAACCTCGCGGTGGCGACCGCGACCAGGCTCGTGCGGCCCGGCCCGGAGGTGAGCCGGGACGAGGCGCGGGCCGTCGTCGCGGAGCTGCGCGGGCACGCCAAGACCTCGGAACGGCATGTGCGCGAGTTCACCCGGATGATGCCCGAAGGCATGACCCCGGCCGACACCCCCGTCCTCGTCGTGGACCGGGCCGGCTGGGTCAAGGCCAACGTGGCGGGCTTCCGCGAGCTCCTGTCCCCGCTCCTCGGCAAGATGCAGGACCGCCGCGCCGGCACCCCCGGAGGCGCCGTCCTCGGCGCGGTGGGCGGCAAGGTCACCGGCGTCGAGCTGGGCATGCTGCTCAGCTTCCTGGCCTCCCGCGTGCTCGGCCAGTACGAGACCTTCGCGCCCGCCGGCCTCGACCTCCCGGGCTCCGCCACGGGCGGCCGGCTGCTGCTCGTCGCGCCGAACATCGTCCACGTCGAGCGGGAGCTGGAGGTGGACCCGCACGACTTCCGGCTCTGGGTCTGCCTGCACGAGGAGACGCACCGTACCCAGTTCACGGCCGTCCCGTGGCTCCGCGAACATCTGGAGGGCGAAATCCAGACGTTCCTCGGCGCCACCGAAGTGGACCCGATGACCGTCCTGGAACGGCTCCGCGAGGCCGCCCAGTCCTTCGCCGGCGCCCGCCCCGACGCGGAGCACGGAGACGAGGGCCGCTCCCTCGTCGAACTCGTCCAGACCCCCGAACAGCGCGAGGTGCTGGCCCGGCTCACCGCCGTCATGTCCCTGCTGGAGGGCCACGCCGACTTCGTCATGGACGGGGTCGGCCCCGAGGTCGTGCCCTCGGTCGCCGAGATCCGCGAGAAGTTCCAGCAGCGCAGGGCCAGCGGAGCCGGCCGGCTCGACGCCGCGCTGCGCAAGATCCTCGGCCTCGACGCGAAGCTGCGCCAGTACCGCGACGGCGAGCGCTTCGTGCGCGCCGTCGTCGGCCAGGTCGGCATGGACGGCTTCAACCGCGTCTGGACCTCCCCGAACACACTGCCGACCAAGGCCGAGATCGCCAGCCCCGCGGACTGGGTGGCCCGGGTCCACCGCAAGGGGAGCGAGCAGAGCGAGGCAAGCGAAGAGGTGTGACCGGAGAGGCGTGAAGATGTCCCTCTGGGGGAAGCAGCGTCACCCGTCCGAGGGACCGTGGGGCGTGGAAGGGCGTGCGATGCTCGGGGAACGGCTCGGTTCTGTCACCATCGTCGCACTCTGAGTGACAACCCCCACGTGCGGTGGGGGACCGGGCAGCACCCCAGCACCACCTCCTCCCCCAACGCCTCCCCAGCGCCTGACGAGGCATCCGAACTCCACCGAAGGGCACCGGACATGGGTCCCCATCCTGCGGTCGCGGCGATACGCCTGGCGGTCCGCCGCGTACTCCACGACGTCCTCACCGACCTCACCGACCGACCCGCCACCACCCCCGCACCCCGGGTCGGCCGCCCCGGCCGCACCGTCGGGTCCTCGGCCGGTGCCGCCCCCCACGACCCCCTCCCCGACACCGCCCCGCTCGTCCTCGTCGCCTGCTCCGGCGGCGCGGACTCCATGGCGCTCGCCTCCGCCCTCGCCTTCGAGGCCCCCAAACTCGGAATCCGGGCCGGCGGCATCACCGTCGACCACGGCCTCCAGGACGGCTCCGCGCTGCGCGCCGCCGAGGTCGTCGCCCGCATGACCGCGCTGTGCCTCGACCCCGTCGAGTCCGTCGCCGTGCGCGTAGGCCGTGACGGAGGCCCCGAGGCCGCCGCCCGCGACGCCCGCTACGCGGCCCTGGACGAGGCCGCCGACCGGCTGGGCGCCGTCGCCGTGCTGCTCGGCCACACCCGCGACGACCAAGCCGAAACCGTCCTGCTGGGCCTCGCCCGCGGCTCCGGCATCCGCTCGCTCTCCGGTATGGCCGAGGTCTCCGGAGGCCCCGGCGACCCCGGCACCCGCAACCGCAGCCACCGGTACCGCCGGCCCTTCCTCCAGGTCGACCGGCAGACCGCCCGCAAGGCCTGCATGGTCCAGTCCCTCGCCGTCTGGGACGACCCGCACAACATCGACCCCGCCTACACCCGCTCCCGGCTGCGCCACGAGGGCCTGCCCGCCCTGGAGAAGGCGCTCGGCAAGGGAGTCGTGGAGGCGCTCGCCCGCACCGCCCAGCTCTCCCGCGACGACGCCGACGCCCTGGACGCCTGGGCCGCCGAGGCCGAGAACGGCGTGCGCGACGAGGACGGCCGCCTGGAGTGCGCCAAGCTGTACGCGCTGCCCCCCGCGGTCCGCCGCCGCGTACTGCGCCGGGCGGTCGTCGCCGCCGGTTCCCCCGCAGGCTCCCTCTTCGCCCGCCACATCGAGGAAGTCGACCGGCTCATCACCGGATGGCGCGGTCAGGGAGCCATCAACCTGCCCGGCCGGGTCGAGGCCCAGCGGCAGGGTGGCAGACTGGTCATCCGGCAGGGCTGATTGGTGCTGAAACACGGCTGAGACCTCCGGGGTCACCCCCCGGAGCCCCGGCCGACAACGAAAGTGATGCGGGTGGACGAGAAGGACATGGGCAGCGACCTCCAGTCGGTGCTCATCACCAAGGAAGAGATCGACGCGAAGCTGGCCGAGCTGGCCGCGAAGATCGACGCGGAGTACGCGGGCAAGGACCTGCTCATCGTCGGCGTCCTCAAGGGCGCGGTGATGGTGATGGCGGACCTGGCGCGTGCCTTGTCCACCCCGCTCACGATGGACTGGATGGCGGTGTCCTCGTACGGCGCCGGAACCCAGTCCTCGGGCGTGGTGCGGATCCTCAAGGACCTGGACACCGACATCAAGGACAAGCACGTCCTGATCGTCGAGGACATCATCGACTCGGGCCTGACCCTGTCCTGGCTGCTGTCGAACCTCGGCTCCCGCCAGCCGGCCTCCCTGGAGGTCGTCACGCTGCTGCGCAAGCCCGACGCCGCCAAGGTCGCCATCGACGTGAAGTGGGTCGGCTTCGACATCCCGAACGAGTTCGTCGTCGGCTACGGCCTCGACTACGCCGAGAAGTACCGCAACCTGCCGTTCGTCGGCACCCTCGCTCCCCACGTCTACGGCGGCTGATCCCAGAGCCCGACAGGGGAACCCTGGAGCGATTCCCGCCGTTGGAGCATGGAAAGGCGGGTCTGTCAGCCGTCCCATGAGGCCGCGGGTGACAATGCAGGGGTACATTCCGAAGAACAGTCTTTACTCACAGCAGCATTTACCTACGGGCAGGAGGGACGGGGTGCCTAGCGCCCCGTATGGATGGACGTGAAGCGATACTTCCGTGGGCCGGTTATGTGGATCGTGCTGGCCGTCCTCGCCGTGGTCGTGTTGATGAACGTCGTCGGCTCCGGCGGCGGCTACAAGTCGGTGGAGACCAGCGAGGTCATCAAGGCGATCAACAGTGGCCAGGTGGACAGCGCCAAGCTCACCACCGGTGACAGCCAGATGATCAAGATCGAGCTGAAGAAGGACCAGAAGCTCGGCGACAACGACGGCACCAAGTTCCAGGCCAACTACATCGGGGACCAGGGCGTACAGCTCGCCCAGAGCCTCCAGACCAAGTACGAAGCCGGTCAGATCCCCGACGGATACTCCGTCACGCCGGACAAGACCAGCCCGTTCCTGAGCGTGCTGCTCTCGCTGCTGCCGTTCGTCCTCATCGTCGTCGTCTTCCTGTTCCTGATGAACCAGATGCAGGGCGGTGGTTCCCGGGTCATGCAGTTCGGGAAGTCCAAGGCCAAGCTCATCACCAAGGACACCCCGAAGACGACGTTCGCCGATGTCGCGGGTTCGGACGAGGCAGTCGAGGAACTCCACGAGATCAAGGAGTTCCTGCAGGAGCCGGCGAAGTTCCAGGCCGTCGGCGCCAAGATCCCCAAGGGCGTGCTGCTCTACGGCCCGCCCGGCACCGGTAAGACCCTGCTCGCGCGTGCCGTCGCGGGCGAGGCCGGTGTTCCCTTCTACTCGATCTCCGGTTCCGACTTCGTCGAGATGTTCGTCGGTGTCGGTGCCTCGCGTGTCCGCGACCTGTTCGAACAGGCCAAGGCCAACGCCCCGGCGATCGTCTTCGTCGACGAGATCGACGCCGTCGGCCGGCACCGCGGTGCAGGTCTGGGCGGCGGTCACGACGAGCGCGAGCAGACCCTCAACCAGCTCCTGGTCGAGATGGACGGCTTCGACGTGAAGGGCGGGGTCATCCTGATCGCCGCCACGAACCGTCCGGACATCCTCGACCCGGCCCTCCTGCGCCCCGGCCGATTCGACCGCCAGATCGCGGTCGACCGTCCGGACATGCAGGGCCGTCTGGAGATCCTCAAGGTCCACCAGAAGGGCAAGCCGACCGCACCGGACGTGGACCTGGGCGCCGTCGCCCGCCGCACGCCCGGCTTCACGGGTGCCGATCTCGCCAACGTCCTGAACGAGGCCGCGCTGCTCACGGCCCGCTCGGACCAGAAGCTGATCGACAACCACGCGCTGGACGAGGCGATCGACCGCGTCGTGGCGGGTCCGCAGAAGCGGACCCGGATCATGTCGGACCGGGAAAAGAAGATCACCGCGTACCACGAGGGCGGACACGCCCTGGTCGCGGCGGCTTCCCCGAACTCCGACCCGGTCCACAAGATCACGATCCTGTCCCGCGGCCGGGCCCTGGGCTACACCATGGTCCTGCCCGACGAGGACAGGTACTCGACCACGCGCAACGAGATGCTCGACCAGCTCGCGTACATGCTGGGCGGGCGCGCGGCCGAGGAACTGGTCTTCCACGACCCGACCACGGGCGCCGCGAACGACATCGAGAAGGCCACGGCAACGGCCCGCGCGATGGTCACCCAGTACGGCATGACCGAGCGCCTCGGCGCGATCAAGTTCGGCGGGGACAACACCGAGCCGTTCCTGGGCCGCGAGATGTCGCACCCGAGGGACTACTCGGAGGAGGTTGCCGCGCTGGTCGACGAAGAGGTCAAGAAGCTCATCGAGACCGCGCACAACGAGGCCTGGGAGATCCTGGTCGAGAACCGCGACGTTCTCGACAACCTGGTCCTCGCCCTCCTGGAGAAGGAGACGCTCAACAAGGAGCAGATCGCCGAGGTCTTCTCGACGATCGTGAAGCGTCCGGCACGTCCGGCGTGGACCGGCTCCTCGCACCGCACGCCGTCCACCCGTCCGCCGGTGCTCTCTCCCAAGGAGCTCCAGCTGACGAACGCGGCGAACGGCACGTCGGCGGCCTCGGCCGCCCCGGCCGTATCCGTGGACAAGGCCCCGGAGCCCTCCCCGGAGGAGCGCCCGGAGGCCTAGTACCTCCCGGAATGGAAGCCGCGCCCCCCAGGTTCTAGCCTGGGGGGCGCGGCACTTTCACGTGCCGGTGATCGCGCAGACAGGAACGAGGCAGAGATGACCGACCCAGTGACCCTGACCGGTGGCGAGGGCACGATCGGCGAGTTCGACGAGAAGCGCGCCGAGGCGGCGGTCCGCGAGCTCCTGATCGCGGTCGGCGAGGACCCGGACCGCGAGGGGCTTCTCGAGACGCCGGCGCGGGTGGCACGGGCGTACCGGGAGATATTCGGGGGTCTGTGGCAGAAGCCCGAAGAGGTGCTGACCACGACGTTCGACCTCGGCCACGACGAGATGGTCCTGGTGAAGGACATCGAGGTCATGTCTTCCTGTGAGCATCATTTGGTGCCGTTTGTCGGAGTTGCCCATGTTGGGTACATTCCGTCCGTGGACGGCAAGATCACCGGCCTGTCGAAGCTGGCCCGGCTGGTGGACGTGTTCGCGCGTCGCCCCCAGGTGCAGGAGCGGCTGACCACGCAGATCGCGGACTCGCTGATGGAGATCCTGGAACCGCGCGGGGTCATCGTGGTCATCGAGTGCGAGCACATGTGCATGACCATGCGCGGCGTCCGCAAGCCCGGCGCGAAGACCATCACCTCGGCCGTGCGCGGCCAGCTCCGCGACCCCGCGACCCGCAACGAGGCGATGAGCCTGATCATCGCTCGTTAGCCGGGTTGTCAGACCCGCCCGATAACGTCGTCGATCAGGTGATTTCACTTGATCGGGGGGCGGTATGGGCGGGCTGCCGAGCAAGCAGATGGTCAGTGGGGTGGAGGGACAGGCTCAGGCGAGAACCGTCAGCGTGGGCGACCGGCTCTGGACCCTGGTCGGGGCACGGACGGTGCAGACGGTCGTCACGTCGGTGACGGCCGTCAAAGCTCGCGCGGTCGTTGACGTGGTTACGGACCAGCAGACTTTTTGCGTCGCTCCGGACCAGCTCCTGGGCACCGCTGCAGGGTGGCTGCCTGCGTCTGAGGCTGCAGGCAGCGCCGTTCTCTGGAGCCCGGCGCGCAACCTGTGTCGCCAGCGTCTCGAGATCCGGTCCGGTTATGAGTTCGGCTACTTGGTTGGTGCTACCTGTTCCGATGGGACCGTCGGCACGAACTATGTGTCCCTCATTGTCAACGACGAGGGCTTTGCCAGCCGGTACGCGGCGTGCCTGGCGGCGGCCACCGGCCTCACAGCCCGGCTGGAGCCGGTCACCCGGCCCTCCGGCTACCTTCAGCGGGACCTTCCGGGCTTCCGGGTACGCGTCGTCTCTTCGTACCTCGCCGACTTGCTGAGGCAATATGTGGGCGGCGACGCTCACCACATGCGACAGGGCTTCCCCCGCGTCGTGCTGCGGGACGACGTGACCTTCAACGGCTTCCTGGACGGCTACGTCGACGGCGACGGGTACCGGAGCAGTGGCGCCTGGGGGTGCCGGATCGTAGTGAGCGCCAACGTTCCCTTCCTGCGCGAGATGGCGGAGATCATTGGGGCCAGGTTCACACCGAGTGGCGTTCCGGGGCGAGCGTCGCGTGTGTACATCTCCGATGCCTGGAGGCAGCGCGGAACGTTTCATCGCGAAGAGCATCCCCTCCTGCTGCAGGAGGCGACGACGGCTCGGGTACGGGAGGTCAGGCTGCGCACGGCCACCGGAGCGAAGCCCTTCACGCTCTACAGCTACCGCCTGGACCCTCACCCGGGGTTCCTGGTGAGCGGGCACCTCGTGCGCGCTCCCGGGTGACGGCTCAGGCCCGGGCTCGGGCCTCCGGGGTGGGGTCCTCGTCGTCCGGGAGTTTGAGGACGTGTTCCAGGAAGAGGGCCGCCGCTACGACCGCCGCGCCCGCCAGGACCGAGAAGCCGGCGTACCAGGTCTGGTCGCGGCGGGCGGGGACGTCCATGGCGGAGGTGAGCAGGAAGACGCCGACGCCGCCGTAGGCGCCCGCGACCAGGGCCGCCACCAGGGCGCTCGCCTGGCCGAAGACCACCGCGCGGGCCGCCATCAGGGGCTCCACGCCCTTGGCGCCGGGCACCCGGTCGCGCTGGGCCTTCAGGCGGGAGCGCAGCGACAGGGCCGTCGCCAGCAGGACCACCGCGATGGCTCCGAGCACGATGGGCGCGGCCACCGGGACGCCCGGGAGCGAGCCGTAGGCGTTCCACAGCCGGGCTCCGGCCCAGGACAGCACCGCGGCGATCGCGAAAATGCCCGCCAGGACCGCCGGCCTCAGTTGCTTCACGTGCGCTTCTCCCGCCATTCCCGCCGCGCCCGCTCTCCGTGCGTGCGTATCCCGTGATCCTAAGTGTTCGACGGCCCCGCCCCGCGGGCGCGGCTCACTCGGGGAGGCGCAGTTCCAGGTCCGTGCGCTGGGTGAGCCCCTCGTGGCCGAGGGCGGACAGGAGCGCGGCGACGGGCCCGTGGCCCGCGATCTGCGCTTCGGGGTCGATGTCGTTCCAGGGGGCCAGCACGAAGGCGCGCTGGTGGGCGCGCGGGTGCGGGAGGGTGAGGACGGGGTCGGCGGAGACCACGTCGGCGTAGGCGATGACGTCGACGTCGATCGTCCGGGGTCCCCAGCGCTCCTCGCGGACGCGGTCGAAGGCTTCTTCGATGGCGTGGCCGCGCTCCAGCAGGGAGCTGGGGGGCAGGGTGGTCTTCACCGAGATGACGGCGTTGAGGTACGAGGGCTGCGAGCCCGGGTCCACGCCCCACGGCTCCGTCTCGTACACCGGGGAGACCGCCTTGACCCGCAGGCCCGGGGTGTCGCCGAGGGCGTCGATGGCGCCCTGGAGGGTCTCCAGGCGGTTGCCCAGGTTCGCGCCGAGCGCGACGACGGCCCACTTGGGGTTGGACAGGGTGACGTCCGCCGCGTCCACGGCCTCGACCACGGAGGCGGGTACCGGCTGGACGGTGGGGTCGCTCTGGGCGTTCATTCCGTTGTTCACGCGCGGCTCCGGGTGATCGTGATGGTCACGTCGTCGAAGGGGACGGTGATCGGCGCGTCCGGTTTGTGGACGACGACCTCCACCTGGGCGACCGCCTCGTGCTTGAGGCACTGCTGGGCGATCCGCTCGGCGAGCGTCTCGATCAGGTCCACGGGCTCACCCTGGACCACGTCGACGACTTCTTCCGCGACTACCCCGTAGTGCACGGTCTTAGCCAGGTCGTCGCCCGCCGCCGCGGGACGGGTGTCGAGGTGGAGCACGAGGTCGACGATGAAGGTCTGGCCTTCCTCGCGTTCCCGGGGGAAGACGCCATGGTGCCCGCGAGCCTTGAGGCCGCGCAGCGCGACACGATCCACGCGAATCACTCCTGCTTTTCGTAGGTGCTTCCGGTCCGGGACTCCCCGGATCCATGGCCGGAGCCGAGTGCGGTCGGCGTCGTCCACCTTCGAATTTACCTGCGAAATACCTCCGGGCCCGACGGAGGGGGTCAGGAGGGCTCCTCCTCCTCGTCCTCGTCGGAGTCCGTGAGGACGGGAGAACCGTGGTGCGACCAGAGCCGCCAGCCCTCCGGTGTGCGTCGGAACACATTCGTGGCGACGACGAGCTGACCCACGAGCGGGCCCAGTTCACCGCCGTCCTCGGCGGGGCCGCCGCTGAGGATGTTCTCGGTGCAGGTCACCAGGGCGGTGTCGCCTATGACGGTGACCTTGGTGTCGGTGAGGAAGAACTGGATGTACTCGGTGTGCGACATGATCAGCGCGTAGGAGCGCAGCACTTCGCCGCGTCCCGACAGCACCGGCCAGCCCGGGTGCACGCAGGAGATCTCGTCTTCGAGCCAGAGCGCCGACAGCGTGTCGAAGTCCCCCCGCTCCATGGCCTCGTAGAAGGCCGTGTTGACCTCTTCGACGGATTCGATGTCGGTACGGCTCACCGTGCCCCTTCCTCGTTGCTACGGGTCGTACGCAGTGCCCCTTCCACGGCGCGGGCCACCCGAACCGCGTCGGCGCTCGCCCGTACCTCGTGGACCCGTACGGCCCAGGCGCCCTGCGCGGCGGCGAGGGCGGACACGGCGGCGGTGGCGGCGTCGCGTTCGCGGGCGGGCGGCGGGGAGGCGTCGTCGGCGCCGGCCAGCACCCGGCCGAGGAAACGCTTCCTCGACGCGGCCACCAGCAGGGGGAAGCCCAGTGCGCGCAGCTCGGAGAGGTGGGCGACCAGGGACAGGTCGTGTTCGGCGTTCTTGGCGAAGCCCAGGCCGGGGTCGACCAGGAGCCGTTCGGGGGCGATGCCGCCGGTGACGACGGCGTCGATGCGGGTGCGGAGCTCGGCGGTGACCTCGGCGAGGACGTCCTCGTAGACGGCGAGGCTGTTCATGCCGTCGCTGAAGCCGCGCCAGTGCATGACGACGAAGGGCACTTCGGCGGCGGCGACGGCCGGGATCATCCCGGGGTCGGCGAGGCCGCCGCTGACGTCGTTGACCAGGGTGGCGCCGGCGGCCACGGCCCGGGCGGCGACGGAGGCGCGCATCGTGTCGACCGAGACGACGACCCCTTCGGAGGCGAGGCCGCGGACGACGGGGACGACCCGGCGCAGCTCCTCCTCCTCGTCGACGCGGGAGGCGCCGGGGCGGGTGGACTCGCCGCCGACGTCCACGAGGTCGGCGCCCTGGGCGACGAGGTCGAGGCCGCGCTTGACGGCCGCGGTGGTGTCGAACCAGCGGCCGCCGTCGGAGAAGGAGTCGGGGGTGACGTTGACGACGCCCATGACCCCGCAGCGGTCCCATTCCGGCAGCCCTGTGACCCGGCCCCTGTCGGCGGCCCCGCGCTCGTTGTTCATGACTCCAGGGTATGGGCTGGGCCGGAAGGGGCCCTGGACGGAGTCCAGGGCCCCTTCCGGGGCCGGTGTACGGGGCCGGTGTACGGGCCCGGGCGTACGGGAACGGCGGCTCAGGCGGCCTGGACCTCGCGCTCCGCCTGGGCGGGGACGGCCGGCACCCGGTGGTGGGCGCAGGTGCGGACCGGCTTGGGGCGCCGGCGGCCGGCGAACAGCCGGGGCAGGGCCAGCGTGACGAACCCCTCGGCCTGCATCGCGGCGAAGCCGATGCGGGGCAGGTCCCGGGTGGTGCGGAAGACCACGAAGCGGGGCTCCCAGCGGGGGCGGAACTTCGCGTTGAACTTGTACAGCGACTCGATCTGGAACCAGCGCGAGAGGAACACCAGCAGGCTGCGCCACATCCGCAGGACCGGGCCGGCGCCGATCTTCTCGCCGCGGGCCAGGGCCGAGCGGAACATCGCGAAGTTCAGGGAGACCTTCTCGATGCCGAGGGCCGGGGAGGCCTCCAGGGAGGCGACGATCAGGAGTTCGTTCATGCCGGGGTCGGCGGCGCGGTCGCGGCGCATCAGCTCCAGCGACATGCCGTCCTTGCCCCACGGGACGAAGTGCAGGACGGCCTTGAGGTCGCCGAAGGGGGAGGTGTCGCCCTCTTCGACGCGGTGCGCGGTGGCGATGTAGCAGTCGCCGTCGCCGGGGTCGCCGACGCGGCCGAGCGCCATGGAGAAGCCGCGTTCGGTGTCGGTGCCGCGCCAGGCCTCGGCGGCGCCGCGCACCTGTTCGAGCTCGGTCTCGGTCAGCTCGCTGACCCGGCGGACCTTGGTGGTGTAGCCGTTGCGCTCGATGCGCTTCACCATCTGCCGGACGTTGCGCATGGCCCGCCCGGAGAGGGAGAAGTCTTTGACGTCGACGATCGCCTCGTCCCCGAGCTCCAGGGCGTCGAGCCCGGTCTCGCGGGTCCAGACCTCGCCGCCGGTCTCGCTGCAGCCCATGACGGCGGGGGTCCAGGAGTGGGTCTTGGCCTCTTCCATGAACCGTTCGATGGCGCCGGGCCAGGCCTCGACGTCTCCGACCGGGTCGCCGGAGGCGAGCATCACGCCGGAGACGACGCGGTAGGTGACGGCGGCCTTGCCGCTGGGGGAGAAGACGACGGCCTTGTCGCGGCGCAGCGCGAAGTGGCCGAGCGAGTCGCGGCCGCCGTGCCGGGCGAGCAGCTCGCGGAGCTTGAGCTCGTCGTCGGCGGTGAGCCGGGCGGCCGGGTGCTCGGGGCGGAAGGCCAGGTAGATGGTGGTGACGGCGGTGAGCATGCCGAGGGCGCCCAGCGAGTAGCCGACGGTCCAGGACACCCGGCCGGCGTAGTCGACGGGGCCCTCGAAACCGAAGAGCCCGTAGACGACGTGGCTGATCTGCTCATAAACACCCGGATTGCCTACGACGCGGCCGGGGTGCGAGTTGACGATGACCAGACCGAGGCCGATGGAGCCCGCGCTCATCAGCACGAAGTTGGCGAGCGCCTTCCACCGGCTGCGCGGGTCGGGCAGCGCCTTGAACTCGCTCTGGTGGCGCAGCAGCAGCGCCAGGAGCACCGCCGCGATGACCACGCCGAGGATCGAGTGGCGGTACGTGAACTGCGCGACGGCGCCGGCCGGCAGCAGCACCACGGCGGCCCGCCAGGCGCGGCGCTTGCGGCGCTTGAGCCCGTGGGCGAGCAGCAGCAGCAGGACGCCGGCGCTGAGGGCCAGGGCGGCCGCGAAGGGGCCGAAGGAGCCGGGCAGCACTTCGGTGACCGCGTGGATGCGGCTGTGCCGGAACCGCGGGAAGACTCCCGCGGCGATGTCCAGCAGGCCGACGACCGTGACGGCGGTGCCCACGACCCCCGGGACGGACTCCGGTCGTGGTCCTCGGAGGATTCGGCTGAGCGGCTTCGGAACCTGTCCCGACTTATCGCCATCTATCCTGCTAGACATCGCTTCCCGTTGCTCCGCGAGAGATCATGTGGCCGAAGGCCGCTGGAGCCTCCGTTGGGTGGTGCGTCCACTAGGACGACATCGAGGGGGAGCGGGTTCACTCTTCCGTCGAGAAAAAACTAGTCCTGCCATAGAAAGTCGACTGACTGCTCATGGGTCTCACCAGTAATACGGTTCTGGCGCTGGCCATCCTTGCCGGTGCGCTGCTGTTCGCGGCCACGGTGTGGTTCTGGCCGAAGCTCTCGGGCCGCTCCTGGCGCTCGGTCCTCGGCCGGATCGGCCTCCTGCTGGCGACACAGCTGGCGCTGTTCGCGGCGATCGGCCTCGGCGCGAACAAGTCGTTCCTCTTCTACGGGTCCTGGGCCGACCTCTTCGGCCAGGAGACCTCGATCGGCAAGGTCGTCGACCATTCGATGAGCAGCGCCGACATCAAGGTCGTCGACAAGCAGGAGCTGGACGTGCCCGGCGGCGCCAAGCCGCAGGTCGGCGGGCAGATCCTGAAAGTGGCCATAACCGGCCAGAAGTCGAAGATAACGACCCAGGGCTACGTGTGGCTGCCGCCGGAGTACTTCCAGCCGCAGCACAAGGACCAGAACTTCCCGGCCTCCATCGTCCTCACGGGCTACCCGGGCATGGCGGAGAACCTGGTCAAGGGGCTGGACTACCCGATGACGGCCTACAAGCAGGTCAAGTTGGGCAAGATGAAGCCGATGATCCTGGTCATGCTCCGTCCGACCCCCGGTGCGCGCGACACCGAGTGCGTGGACATACCCGGTGGCCCGCAGACCGAGACCTTCTACGGCCAGGACCTTCCGCAGGCGGTCCAGAACACCTTCCGGGTCGGCAAGAAGCCCGAGAACATGGGCTTCATCGGCAACTCCACGGGCGGTTACTGCGCCCTGAAGATCACCGCGCACTACCCGCAGACCTTCGGCGCCGCCGCGGGGCTGTCCGCGTACTACGAGGCCGCGGACGACCCGACGACCGGTGACCTCTTCCACGGGGACGCGCAGCTGAAGGTGCGCGCGAACGTGCTGGAGTCGGTGAAGGCGAAGCAGCCGTCCGGGACGTCGTTCCTGGTCACCAGCAGCGAGAAGGGCGAGCCGAACCTCGCCGACACGAAGAAGTTCATCAAGCTGGTCAAGGGCCCGGACCGGGTCTCCTCGATCATCCTCGACAGCGGCGGCCACAACTTCAACACGTGGCGCCGCGAGATCCCGCCGATGCTGGCGTGGATGAGCGGCAGGATCCAGGCGTAAGAGGGGCCGGGCCCGAGACCCGGGCCCTCCTCGCTCGGGCCCTCCTCGCTCGGGCTTCCTTCGCTCGGGCTTCCTCGCTCAGGCGTCCTGGAGCTGGGCCCGGCGCAGGGCCCGGTGCACCCCTTCCGGGGTGAGTACGCCGATCAGCGCGCCGGAGTCGGGGTCCGTGACCCCGATCCGGCCCGAGTCCTCCTGGAGCAGCAGCGCGAGCGCCTCGCGCAGACTGGCCCCCAGCGCCACAGCGGCGGTGGGGGCCTTTCCGTCCGCGGCGGCCGGGTCGGCCGGGTCGGCCAGGTCGGACAGGTCGGCCCGCGCCACCGCGGTGACCGCGAGCCGCTTCAGCCCGCGGTCGGTGCCGACGAAGCCGGCCACGTAATCGGTCGCGGGGGCGCCCAGCACCTGCGCGGGGCGGGCGAACTGCTCGATGGTGCCCGCTCCGTAGACCGCGATGCGGTCCCCGAGCCGGACCGCCTCCTCCAGGTCGTGCGTGACCAGCAGGATCGTTTTGCGCACGGTCTGCTGGAGCGTCAGGAACTCGTTCTGCAGCCGCTCGCGCACCACCGGGTCCACCGCGCCGAACGGCTCGTCCATCAGGAGCACCGGCGGGTCCGCGGCGAGCGCCCGGGCCACGCCGACGCGCTGGCGCTGGCCGCCGGAGAGCTGCTCCGGGTAGCGGCCCCCGTAGACGGCCGGGTCCAGCCCGACCAGGTCGAGGAGTTCCGCGGCCCGCGCGCGGGCCTTGGCCTTCGGGGTGCCGATGAGCTGCGGCACGGTGGCCGTGTTCTCCAGCACCGTCTTGTGCGGGAACAGCCCGACCTGCTGGATGACGTAGCCGATGCGGCGGCGCAGTTCTACCGGGTCGGCGGCGGCGATCTCCTCGCCGTTCAGCAGGATCCGGCCGGAGGTCGGCTCGATGAGCCGGTTGACCATCTTCATGGTGGTCGTCTTGCCGCAGCCGGACGGGCCCACCAGGGTGACCAGTTCGCCCTCGGCGACCTCGAAGGACAGGTCCGCGACGGCCGTGGTCCCGTCGGGGTAGCGCTTGGTCACGTGCTCGAATCGGATCACCCGGCCATCTTTCCCTACCTGCGGGGTCCGTTTGTGAAGGGCGTGTTGCCCGCGTGCGAAGGATTCCGGCCATTGTGGGTGCCGGGGGTTATGGTCGCTCCTACGACGGTCGGTGACGGGGGGCGAGGGGTGATGGCCGGGCAGAGCTGCCTGGTGGCGAACGACTGGGTCTGCTGGGAGTACGTCACGTCCCGCTCCCAAGAGCTCACCGACGCCACCCTCGAACACGTGTGGATCACGGGCGTGTCGGTGCTGATCGGCATCGCCGTGTCCGTCCCGCTCGCCCTGCTGGCCCGCCGCGGCCGCCACTGGGCGGCCCCCGTGCTGGGCCTCACCACCCTGCTCTACACGGTTCCCTCGCTCGCCATGTTCTCGCTGCTGCTGCCGGTCTTCGGGCTCTCGGCGGCGCTGGTGGTGACGGGCCTGGTGCTGTATTCGCTGACCATCCTCGTGCGCAACGTGCTGGCCGGTCTCGAAGCGGTGCCCGAGGAGGTACGGGAAGCCGCGCGCGGGATGGGGTACGGCCCGGGCCGGCTGCTGTGGCACGTCGAACTGCCGCTGGCGCTGCCCGCCCTGCTGGCCGGCGTACGGATCGCGACCGTCTCCACCGTCGCGCTCACCACCGTGGGCTCCATCGTGGGCAAGGGCGGCCTCGGCAACCTCATCGCGCCGGCCGTGAACAGCTCCTTCAAGGCCCAGGTGCTCACCGCCGCCGTGCTGTGCGTGCTCCTCGCGCTCGTCGCGGACCTGGCTCTGCTCGGCCTCCAGCGGCTGCTGACCCCCTGGACCCGTGCGACCCGGGCGACCCGCGCGACGCGTGCCGGTCGCGCCACCCGCGGAGCCGACGTCAGCGCGGGAGCCGTCTGATGGGAGTGCTGGGACAGGCCGGGGACTGGCTGGCCGACGGAGCCAACTGGTCCGGGGAGAGCGGGGTCTGGCACCGGCTCGGCGAGCACGCGTACGTCAGCGGGATCGCCCTGGTGCTGGCCTGTGCGGTGGCCCTGCCGGTCGGACTGTGGCTCGGCCACCTCGGCAAGGGCGGCGGCCTCGCCGTCAACGTCTCCAACATCGGGCGGGCCGTCCCGGTCTTCGCGGTGCTGGCGCTGTTCATGGTCTCCCCGCTGCGGGGCGCCGGGTACGTGCCCACCATCGCCGCGCTGGTGCTCTTCGCGATCCCGCCGCTCCTGACCAACGCCTACGTCGGCATGCGCGAGGTCGACCGCTCGGTGGTGGAGGCCGCGCGGGGCATGGGCATGTCCGGCCGCCAGCTGTTCTGGCGGGTGGAACTGCCCCTCGCGCGCGGACTGGTGATGACGGGCCTGCGCTCGGGAGCCGTCCAGGTCATCGCGACGGCCACCATCGCCGCCATGGTCGGCCAGGGCGGGCTCGGCCGGATCATCACCGCCGGCTTCAACACGTACAACACCCCGCAGGTCGTCGCGGGAGCCCTGCTGGTCGCGGCGCTGGCGCTGCTCGTGGAGGGCGCGCTGGTGGTGGCCGACCGGCTGCTGCCGGGCGCGGCCACGCGCTGAGCGAGGCTGCCCGCCGAGCGGGGCACCGACACGTTTCCCCACCCTCGAAGGAGATTGAGATGAGCAAGTCCACGCGCGCCCTCGGCGCGGCCCTGGGTGCCGTCGCCCTGACCGCATCGCTCGCCGCGTGCGGCGGCGACAGCCTGGAGAAGACCAAGGACGGGGGCTCCTCCGCGGCAGCCTCCGGGTCGTCCGAGGGCGGCAAGGGCGGCAAGCTGGTGATCGGCGCCGCCGGATTCACCGAGTCCAACGTGCTGGCCGAGCTGTACGCGCAGATCCTGGCGGACGCCGGCTACAGCACCTCGATCACCACGGTCAACAACCGCGAGCTGTACGAACCCTCGCTGGAGAAGGGCGAGATCGACGTCGTCCCGGAGTACGCGGCGACCCTCGCGGAGTTCCTCAACGCCAAGGTGAACGGCTCCAAGGCGCCGACCGAGAAGCCGGTCGCGTCGAGCGATGTGACGGCGACCGTGGCGGCCCTGGAGAAGCTGGCGGCCCCGCTGGGGCTGAAGGCGCTGCCCGCCGGTTCGGCGGTCGACCAGAACGCCTTCGCGGTGAGCAGGGAATTCGCCGCGAAGAACAATCTCAAGACCCTTTCCGATCTAGGCAAGTCCGGTCTGAAGGTGAAGATCGCGGCGGGTGACGAATGCGCGGTGCGGCCCTTCTGCGCGCCCGGATTGAAGACGGCATACGGAATCGACGTTTCCGGTATTGACCCCAAGGGCGTCGGGACCCCGCAGGCCAAGCAGGCGGTGAAGGACGGTGCGGACCAGCTCGTCCTCACCACCACCACGGACGCCACCCTCGACAGCTTCGGCCTGGTCCTGCTGGACGACGACAAGAAGCTCCAGAACGCCGACAACGTGCTCCCGGTGGTCAACGCCAAGGACGCCGGAGCCCCCGAGATCGCGGCCGCCCTCGACAAGATCACCAAGGCGCTCACCACGGCCGACCTGGTCGAGCTGAACCGCAAGGTCGACGCCGAGCGGGCCAAGCCGGCGGATGTCGCGAAGGCCTACCTGGAGTCCAAGGGACTTCTGAAGAAGTAGGAGTTGCGCCTTTCGGGCGCCAAGTGCGGTAACCGCTCGGGAACAGATTCCCGGGCGGCTACCCCACACCCTGTCCACGCCCTGTAAATTTCTGGCCATGCCCCGTGGACGCCACCGCAATCCCGAACCCCTTCACCGGCTGCTCACGCCGACGGCCGTCGCCGGTGTGTCCGTCGCCGGCGCCGGCGCCGCCTGGCTGCTCGCCGAACCGATGGCGCTGCGCCTGCTCGTGGCGCTCACCGCGGCCGCCGGCCTGGCCGGCGCCGTCGTCATGCGCTCGTGGGACCTGGCGGCCGGCCGCCGGGTCACCGAGCTCGCGCGCGAGCGGGTCAAGGACGAGTGGCGGACGGAGGAGCGGATAGCCGAGCTCGAATCCGACCTCGAAGAGGCCCGGGTGCTGCGCGGCAAGCTCGACGCCAAACTGCGCGCCAAGCGGGTCGAACTCGCGGGCCTGCGCGGGGAGCACGCGTCGCTGCTGCGCCGGTACGCCACCGCCGAGACCGAGCGGGCGAGCGCCCTGGAGGGACGCCGGCTGCTGGCCATCGAGGCCGCGGTCCCGGCGGCCCGGGCCGCTTCCGCCGAGTCGGGTGCGAAGGAACTTCCCGCGGTCTCCGAGGAGCGCACCAGCGCCGGAGCGGCCACCTCGGTGGGCTTCGCCCGCGCCCACGCCGCGCTGGCGGCGCTGGCGGACAAGACGGCCAAGGCCGGAGAGGCGGCCGCGTCCGCCCCGAAGGCCCGGACGGGCGCCCCCGCCCTCCCCGCGGCGCCCTCGGCGGCCTCCGCCCTCCCGGCGGCGCCGGCCCTCCCCGCGGCCTCAGCCCTCCCCGCGGCGCCCGTCGGCTCCGCCGCGCCCGCCGTCCCGGCGCAGCCCGCCGAGCTGGAGTCGCACGCCCGCCCCGCGCTCACCGGCCCGGTGCCCGTGGGCCCGGCGGCCGCCGTCCCCGCGCGCCGGCTCGCGGCCGCGGTGAACCCGTACGCCGCCCACCACAGGCCCGCCTCGCGCGTCGAGGGCGGCTTCGACTTCTTCGGTACGAAGAACGCGGCGCAGGCCCGCGCGGTCATCGAGTCCGTCCAGAACGAGGACCTCGCCGATGTCGTCGGCGCCGAGGCCCTAGCCGTCCACGAGGCGGAGTCCGCTCAGGGCGGGCCGGAGCCGAGGGCCCTGGTCGGCACCGTCGAGGCGCCGCCCACCGCCGAGCACCGCGCCGTGGGCCAGGTCATCGATCTCACCGCCCACGACGAGACCGAGCCGATCGACGTGGTCGAGCTCCGTACCGCGATCTCCTAGCGCGGCGAACTCCGCCCGCCCCGACAGGACTTAAAACAGCTGGAGTTGGCCCGGCAGCGGGGACAGGGTGAAGCCGTCCAGCGTGGCGGCGGCGGCGCCCAGGGTCACGCGGGCGCGGGATCCGGGGCAGGAGACGAGGTCCCCGCGGACCCGCCCGGCGGGCGGGTCGTGGCGGGCGATCCGCCCGGCGGTGACGGCGCAGTCGCGGCCGCAGGAGGGGCAGGCCCGGCGGGGTGAGAGGGACATCCCCCAAGTCTGCCCTGCCCCGGTGACATTGGCCCCCCGGCCGTCGGCCCCGGCCGTACCGCCGGGCGGTCCGGGGTCAGTCCTCCCGGGTGGCCGCCCAGCTCTCGTGGGCCCGGCTCACCCGGGTCCACAGGGCCGTGCGGTCGGTCGGGGTCAGGTCGTCGAGCTCGCGGCCGAAGACGCCCTCCAGCGCGGCGTAGAACTCCCCGGGGCCGTCGAGCACGCGCTCCGTGGTCCCCTTCACCGGGTCGATCCGGCTCAGTACCCGCCCCCGCAGGGCGTCGATGCCGTCGGCGTCGCGCCGCAGGGCCGCGAAGGTCCGTACGAAACCGGAGTCCTCGGAGGTGGACAGCCGGACGTGTTCGGCCTCGAAGCCGGCCGCCGCGGTCGTCCCGGCGGGTTCCGTGCGGAAGTTGACGAGCGGGGCGGAGCTGCCCGGGTGGCGGTAGAGCCAGCCGGTGCCGGGCAGCCGCTCCAGGGAGTAGGCGAAGGCTCCCTGGCGGTAGGAGCCTTCGCGCAGCGGCAGCGGCTCGTACGGGCCGTCGCCGAGCCCGGCGTCCACGTAGAAGTCGGTGGAGCCGGAGGTCCCGGCCCGCGGCACGCGCACGGTGAGGGCCAGGTGGTCGCCGCTCACGCCGCGTGCGGCGGCCTCGGACTGGGATTCCTTGTACACGCCGCCCACATGGCGGGTGACGTCGTAGCCGAGGTGGCCGAGGAGCGCCGCGAAGGCCCCGTTGAGGTGGAAGCAGTAGCCTCCGCGTCCGGCGGCGAAGCGGCGTGCCGACAGCTCGGGGTCGATGCCGGGGGCGCGGCCCAGCTGGATGTCGACGTTCTCGTACGGGACGCGCTCCAGGTGCGCCCGCTGGAGGGCGAACAGCCCCTCCACGGACGGCGCACCGGGCTCCTCGATGCCGAGCCGCCGCAGGTAGGCGGCGTATATGCCGGGGTACGGGCGTGCTGATGTGCCGGAGGTCATGCGGGCAGCCTAGGCCGGTCACTTGTCGATGTCGCCGACGACGAAGAACAGCGAGCCGAGGATCGAGACCATGTCCGCGACGAGCTGCCCGGGGAGCAGCACCGCCAGCGCCTGGATGTTGTTGTAGGAGGCCGAGCGCAGCTTGAGCCGGTACGGGGTCTTCTCTCCCTTGGAGACCAGGTAGTAGCCGTTGATGCCCAGGGGGTTCTCGGTCCACGCGTACGTCTCGCCCTCCGGCGCCTTCAGCACCTTCGGCAGCCGCTGGTTGATCGGGCCGGGAGCCAGCTCCGCCATCCGGTCCAGACAGGCGACGGCGATGTCCAGCGCGTTGTGGGTCTGCTCCAGGAGCACCTCGAAGCGGGCCAGGCAGTCGCCCTCGGTGCGGGTGACGACCTTCAGGACGTCCTGGAGCTCGCCGTAGGCCAGGTACGGCTCGTCGCGGCGCAGGTCGAAGTCGACGCCGGAGGCGCGGGCGATCGGGCCGGAGACCCCGTACGCGTGCACGGCCTCGGCGGACAGGACGCCGACGCCGCGGGTGCGGGCGCGGAAGATCTCGTTGCCGCGGACCAGGTCGTCGTAGACGTGCATGCGGGTGTTGACGTCGGCGATGGCGGCGCGGGCCCGGCCGAGCCAGCCGGCCGGGAGGTCCTCCTTGAGGCCGCCGACCCGGTTGAACATGTAGTGCATGCGGCCGCCGGAGATCTCCTCCATGACGGCCTGCAGTTCCTCGCGCTCGCGGAACGCGTGGAAGATCGGGGTGATGCCGCCCAGCTCCAGGGGGTACGAGCCGAGGAACATCAGGTGGTTCAGGACCCGGTTCAGCTCGGCGAGCAGGGTGCGCATCCACACGGCCCGCTCGGGCACCTCCATGCCGAGCATCCGCTCGACGGCCATGACGACGCCCAGCTCGTTGGAGAACGCGGACAGCCAGTCGTGGCGGTTCGCGAGCATCACGATCTGGCGGTAGTCGCGGGCCTCGAAGAGCTTCTCGGCGCCGCGGTGCATGTAGCCGACCACCGGCTCGGCGCTCACGATCCGCTCGCCGTCCAGGACGAGGCGCAGGCGCAGCACGCCGTGCGTGGAAGGGTGCTGGGGGCCGATGTTGAGCACCATGTCGGTGCTCTCCGCCGCGCCGCCGATGCCGACCGTGGTCTCCGTCATGGCGGCATTGTCTCAGTCGGCGGGGGTGACCTGTCGCTCGGTCCGGATCGCGGATCGGGGAGCGGCGGCCGACAGCCGTCGCGAGCCCGGCCCGCGGGACGGGAAGCGCCCCTAGGCTGGGGGGATGGACACGGGGACAGAGGGTGAGACGGTTCTGCCCGAGTGGGTGGGGCTGCCGGGCGGGCTGCTGACTCTGCGCAGGCTGGTGCTGGTGCTGTGGATGTCCCTCTTCGCGGTGGTGACGGCCGTCGTGCTGGGGCTGGCCGTCGGACCGCAGTGGGCGTCGGTCGGCGGGTTCTGGCTGCTGGTACTGGCCTGGGGCTGGGTGATGCTCGGCCGGAACTGGCGGTCCTGGCGGTACGCGGAGCGCGCGGACGACCTGCTGATCAGCCGCGGCGTGATGTGGCGGGAGCAGACCGTGGTCCCGTACGGGCGGATGCAGCTGGTCGAGGTGACCTCGGGCCCGCTGGAGCGCCGCTTCGGACTGGCCTCCGTGCAGCTCCACACGGCGGCGGCGGCGACCGACGCCAGGATCCCCGGGCTCACGCCCGAGGAGGCGGAACGGCTGCGCGACCGGTTGACGGAGCTCGGCGAGGCAAGGTCGGCGGGCCTGTGACGCCGCCGGTGGAAGCAGGGGCCGGGGCCGGGGCCGCCCCCGGGCCCGCTGCGGCCGGAGCTGGGTCCGCGGCGGCCGGGGCCGGGTCGGAGACCGGGGCCGCATCCGAGGCCGCATCCGAGGCCGCATCCGAGGCCGCGTCCGAGGCCGCGTCCGCGGCCGCGGCCGGAACGGGGCCCGCCGTGTCCGGAGCCGGGCCCGCCGTGTCCGCGGTCGGGGCGGAGTCCCCGGCGCCGGCGGCCGGTCCCGCCCAGGAGCGGCGGCTGCACGTCCTCACCCCGCTGCGCCGTGCCTGGGTGCCGATCGCGGCGACCATCGGCCTCCTCGCCCAGCAGGGCGAGAACGTCACCGAGTGGGTGACGTCCGTCTCCACCGTGCTGCGGCTCCTCGCGCTGGTCGCGCTGCTCCTCGTCTTCGGCCTGTACGGCTTCCTCAGCTGGTGGTTCACGTACTACGCCGTCACCGACACCGAACTGCGCATCCGCAGCGGGCTCCTCTTCCGCCGCACGGCGCACATCCGCCTCGACCGGATCCAGGCGGTCGACGTCACCCGCCCCCTGCTGGCCCGCCTCGCCGGTGTCGCCAAGCTGGGGCTCGACGTCATCGGCACCGAGGCCAAGGACGAGCTGGCCTTCCTCTCGGAGAAGGACGCCCTCTCGCTCCGCGCCGAGCTGTTGGCCCGCGCGGCCGGTTTCGCCCCGGCCGAGGCACCGCTCCTGGGCGAGGCGCCCGAGCGGGAGCTGCTCCGCTTGGGGACGCGCGATCTGGCGGTGTCCCTGCTGCTGACCCTGACCACCTGGGCGATCCTCGCCGGCGGGATCGCCGGCTCCCTGCTGGTGTGGTGGTTCAGCTCCAGCCCGTGGGTGGCCATCGCCGCCCTGCTCCCGGTGCTGGGCGCGATGTGGGCGGGGAGCGCGGGCCGGTTCCTCACCGAGTACGACTGGCGGGTCGCCGAGTCCCCGGACGGGCTGCGGCTCGACCACGGGCTGCTCGACCGGGCCCACGAGACGGTGCCGCCGGGGCGCGTGCAGACCGTACGGATCGTCGAGCCGCTGCTGTGGCGCCGGCGCGGCTGGGTCCGGGTGGAGCTGGCGGTGGCCGGCTCGAAGAACAACGTCCTGGTCCCGGTGGCCACCCGGGCCGCGGCCCACGCCGTCGTCGCCCGGGTGCTGCCCGGCGTCGACCTGGGCGGTCTCGTCTTCGAGCCCTCGCCCCGGAGCGGATCGCGCTGGGTGGTGCCGGTGTGGTGGAAGGGGTACGGCCTGGCCGTCTCCGCCGACGTGTTCGCGGCCCGCCGCGGCCGCCTGTGCCGGCGTACGGAGATCGTCCCGCACGCCAAGGTGCAGAGCGTGCGCCGCTCCCAGGGACCCTGGGAGCGCGCCCGCGGCGTGGCCGACGTGCACGTGGACACCGGCGCGAACGGTACGGTCACGGCCCGCCTGCGCGGCGCGGCGGAGTCCGACGGACTCCTGCACGCCCAGGCGGCCCGCTCCCGCACCTCCCGGGCCGCGGCCCGCCCGGACCGCTGGATGACCTGAGGCCGGGCGGGCCGCGCGGTCAGCCGTCAGCGGTCAGCCGGCGGCGGGCAGCGTGACGGTGCCGGGCAGCGTGGTGGGGGCGGCCACCTTGATGGTGGCGTTGCCGATCAGGACGCGATGGTCGGAGCACAGCTGGTTCGTCGTACCGTCGCCGGGCGCGCAGGTCGTCGGGATCGACTTGGAGTCGGCGGTGAATCCCTGGGCGGGGTCGGCGAGCTTGTCGGTCCGGGCGAGGACCATGTCGATCTTCGGATTGCCCTCGTTGGCGGCGCACGGAGCCAGGCCGGTGTCGGGGTCGTTGATCGCCGGATTGTCGATCGCGGTCCACTCGCCGTAGTTCAGGCAGCGGGTATCGGTGCTGTCGAGCTCCGTGTGCGTCGTCATCAGGGAGCCCATGCGGGACATGTCGGGCTCGGCGTTGAAGTCGCCCGCCACCAGGTAGGACTCACCGTTGTCCGTGAATCCCTTGAGGATGTCCCGGACGGCGCCGAGCTGCTGGGTGTTGATCTTCGCCGAGTTGACGGGATCGGGCAGGCGCCTGTTCGCGGTGGTGATGTGCGTCGTGCAGAACTTCATGTTCTGCTGGGCCTCGAGCTGCGCGCAGAGCATGCTGCGGTCCTCGTAGTAGGCGCCGCTGTCCACCTCGGCCTGCGTGTAGTCGGCGGGCAGGATGAAGTTCTGCGACGAGTGCAGCTGCGCCTTGCTGAACAGGGCGTTGCCGAACTCCTCGCCCTTGCAGACGCCGGTGCCGGGCGCGGCCGCCGGGTCGGGCCGGTGGGTGGCGGAGAAGCGGGCGTAGTTCGTCGCCTGGGTCCAGGCGTCGGGGCCGTCGTTCAGCTGGTCGCGGATCGCCTTGTACTGCGAGTAGCAGATCTCGTTGAGGGAGACGAAGTCCGGGCTCGGGTCCTGGGACCTGATCGAGCCGACGGCCGCGGCGACCATCCCGGTGGTGGCCGAACCCTTGTTGATCTTGTGTCCGGCTACGTTCCAGTGCCACACCGTGTACGTCTCGTTGGTCGTGGTCCCGGTGGCACCCGCCGGTGCGGCCGCGCCCGAGGCGAAGACGGCGGCCAGTGCCAGCGCGGCGGCGGCAGCCGCCCGCTTGATGGATCTCATGGTGATTTCCTCCCCTGGGCGGGGGCCTGATGCCCGCCGCCCCGGCGAGGAGCATTCCATGATCAGGCCATCCGGCAGCCACCGGGCCCGGCTAGCCCGCCCCGCCGCCACCCGCGCGGACCAGGCCGGTCTCGTACGCCAGGACCACGACCTGGACCCGGTCGCGCAGGTTCAGCTTGGTCAGGATGCGGCCCACGTGGGTCTTGACCGTGGCTTCCGAGAGGACCAGGCGGGCGGCGATCTCGCCGTTCGACAGGCCCTGGGCGACCAGCAGCATGACTTCGCGCTCGCGCTCCGTCAGCCGCTCGACGTCCTTGTTCCGCGGTTCCGCGGAAGTCGACGGAAGCATCGGCGCGAACCGGTCCAGCAGCCGGCGCGTCGTGGACGGGGCGACGACCGCGTCCCCGCTGTGCACCGAGCGGATCGCGGCCAGCAGCTCGCCCGGCGGGACGTCCTTGAGCATGAACCCGCTCGCGCCCGCCTTCAGGCCCGAGAAGGCGTACTCGTCGAGGTCGAAGGTGGTCAGGATGATGACCTTGGGGTGTTCCTCGGGCTCGCAGATGCGGCGCGTCGCCTCGACCCCGTCGAGGCGGGGCATGCGGACGTCCATCAGCACCACGTCCACCTTGGTGGCCCGCAGCACCTCCAGCGCCTCCAGGCCGTCGCCGGCCTCGGCGACGACCTCCATGTCGGGTTGTGCGGCGAGCACCATCCGGAAACCGGTGCGCAGCAGTACTTGGTCGTCGACCAGCATCACGCGGATGGAGGGGCCGGTGGGGAAGGACATGGTCACCTTTTCTTCAGGGGGAGCAGGGCGCTGATCCGGAAGCCGCCACCGGGCCTGGGGCCCGCGTCGAGGGTGCCTCCGACCATACCGATGCGTTCGCGCATGCCGATCAGCCCGTGTCCGGCGCCGTCCGCGCCGCCGTCCGTGTACAGCTCGTGGGCCGCGCCCCGGCCGTCGTCCTCGACGAGCAGGCCGAGCCCGTCGTCGAAGTAGACGAGCCGCACGCTGGCCTTCGCGTCGGGGCCGCCGTGCTTGCGCGTGTTCGTCAGCGCCTCCTGGACGATCCGGTACGCCGTCAGTTCCACGCCGCTGGGCAGCTTGCGCGGGGCGCCCTCGACCTCGAAGTCCACCGTGAGCCCGGCCGCCCGCACCTGCTCGACGAGCACCTCGATCTGCTCCACGTCGGGCTGCGGCACGTAGTCCTCGGACTCCTGCGGCTCGCCGGTGCGCAGGACGCCCAGCAGTCGGCGCATCTCGGCGAGGGCCAGGCGCCCGGTGCCGGAGATGGTCTGCAGGGCCTCCTTGGCCTGCTCGGGGGCCGCGTCCATCACGTAGGCGGCGCCGTCGGCCTGGACCACCATCACCGAGACGTTGTGCGCGACGACGTCGTGCAGCTCGCGGGCGATCCGGGCCCGCTCGGCGGCGACGGCCACCTTGGCCTGGGCCGCGCGCTCCTGCTCCAGGCGCTGGTTGCGCTCGACGAGCTGGGCGTAATAGGCCCGGCGGGTGCGCAGGGAGTCGCCCGTCACCCAGGCGAGGGCGAACGGGATCATCATGAACACGACGAAGAGCACGCTGTCCGTGGTGGAGGAGTTCTTGTCCACCCCGACGCGCAGGAAGTAGAGCGGGGAAGCGAGCAGCCCCCAGCCGAGCGCGGTGCGCGAGACCCAGCGCGGCACGTCGGCGGCGGCGACGGTGAAGAGGACGACGAGCATCGCGAAGTCGTAGAAACTCACCTCCGCGCCGATGGCCAGCTGGTACAGGCCGGTGGCGACGGTGAGCCAGAACATCGGCACGGTCCGCTTGCGGCGCAGTCCCACGGCCGTGCTCAGCGCGACCACGCAGGGGGTGGCGAGCAGCGCGGAGCCGGTGCCCTGGTGCTCCGAGGCGACGATGGCCATCGAGAACCCGAAGAAGAGGACAGCCCAGAAGCTGTCGACGCCCGTCGGGTGTCTGCGGAGGAAATCGTAGAGGCGCTGCACGTAACCCAGAGTAGGGAAGGCCGATGGGTGCTGGAGTCAACCAGAGGGGCGATCCACGTGACCGGTGAGTACTACCGGAGGTGGAGGCGGCCATAACCTTTCAGCGATGAGCACTCAGGGTGAAGGCACGGAGCAGGAGGGGCCGGTCCGCTGGCGGACGGCGATGGAGCGGGCGCTGTACGGGCCCGACGGCTTCTACGTACGCCCCGGCGGGCCCGGCCCCGCAGGGCATTTCCGCACCTCCGTGCACGCCTCGCCGCTCTACGCGCGGGCCGTGGCCCGGCTGCTCCTCTGGGTGGACGGGGAGCTCGGTCGTCCGGAGGAGCTGGACCTGGTCGACGTAGGGGCCGGACGCGGGGAGCTGCTGGCCGGGGTGCTGGCGGCGCTGCCGCCGGAGACGGCCGCGCGGGTGCGGCCGTACGGGGTGGAGCGCGCGGGGCGGCCCGAGGGGCTCGACGGGCGGATCACGTGGGTGGGCGAGCCGCCCCGGGGAATCCGGGGGCTGCTCTTCGCCAACGAATGGCTCGACAACGTCCCGCTGGACCTCACGGAGGACGGGCGCTACGTGGAGGTCGCGCGGGACGGTACGGAGCACCCGGGCGGCCTCCTGGACGGACCGGACCGGGCCTGGCTGGAGCGGTGGTGGCCGGACGCGGAGGCGGGCGGGGGCCGGGCGGAGATCGGCCGGCCGCGCGACGAGGCCTGGGCGGCGGCGGTCGCGACCGTGGAGCGGGGGCTCGCGGTCGCCGTCGACTACGCCCACACCCGGGACGCCCGGCCGCCCTTCGGCACGCTGACCGGATTCCGCGCCGGGCGGGAGACGGCCCCCGTGCCGGACGGGAGCCGCGACGTCACCGCGCACGTGGCGCTCGACGCGTGCGCGGGGCCGGGGGCTGTCCTTTTGACGCAGCGGGACGCGCTGGCCGCCCTGGGCGTCTCGGGGGCCCGGCCCCCGCTGGCCCTGGCCTCCACCGATCCGGCGGCGTACGTCCGGGCCCTGTCGGGGGCGGGGGAGGCCGCGGAACTCACCGCCCGGGGCGGGCTCGGCGACTTCGGCTGGCTGGTCCAGCCGGTCGGGGTGGCCCGCTGGCCGGGGTAGGCCCGCTGGCCGGGGTAGGCCCGGGGGTCCACCCCCAGCCCCCGCGCCTCGAACTGCGGCGAGGCTGGAACATCCAGCCTCGCCGGGAACGGGCGAAGGGCGGGTGGGGGTCTCGGCGCCGCGCAGCGCCGAGACCCCCACCCGCCCGGGAAGTGACTACTCCGCGTCGCCGACGTGGTCGTGGCCCTCGTGGAGGCCACCGCCACTGCCACCACCGGTGGTCGGCTCCGAGACGACCGGCCGGCCCAGCGGCGCCAGGTCGAACGCGTAGTGCCCCACCGCGTCCGCGATGACGTCGACGTTGATGTCGAGCGCCTTCTGGTCGATGTTCGCGATGGTGTCGCCCTTGCCGTGGTAGTTCACGTCGTACGCGACCCCGGCCTGCCCGCCGAACTTCGCCGCCTGCTCCGGCGTCTTGATGCCCTCGGCGCCCGTGAACGTACCGCCCGAGGGGATGCCGACCTCGATGAACGGGCCGTAGTCCGAGCGGCCCGAGAAGTCGGTGCCCTCGCGCGGGATGTTCTTGGAGTCGAGGAAGTCGTTGATCCCCTTCTCCAGCTGGGCCGATCCCTCGGGGCCGGGGCCCGCGCCGACCTTGTCCGAGTCGTCGCCGTCGTAGACGAAGTACGCGGCGTTCGGCGAGGCGATCATGTCGAAGTTCAAGTAGAGCTTGATCTGCTTCTTCTGCTCCTCCGTCAGGCCGGCGACGTACGCCTCGGAGCCGAGCAGGCCGAACTCCTCCGCCGACCACCAGGCGAACTTGACCTTGTTCTTGATCTTGCCCTGGCTGTGCGCGAGCTTCTGCGCGACCTGGAGGATGCCGGCCGAGCCGGAGCCGTTGTCGTTGATGCCCGGGCCGTCCGCGACGGAGTCGAGGTGCGCGCCGAGGAAGACGGTGTTGTTCTCGTCGCCTCCGCGCGTCTCCGCGACGACGTTGTACGTCTTGCGGTTCTCCCGGAACTCGCGGATGTCGAGGGTGACCTCGACCGGACCCGCGGCCGCGTCGGCGGCGAGCCGCTCGCCCTCGGCCAGCGTGACGCCGCCGGTCGGGATCTTGCCCGCGTCCGCCGAACCTATGGTGCCGTTCAGGGCGCCGTCCGCGTTGTTGTAGATCACCGCGCCGACCGCGCCGGCCGTCGCCGCGTTCTGCTGCTTGACCGCGAAGGCGCAGCCGCCGCGCTTGATCAGCGCGACCTTGCCGGTGAAGGCGCCCGCGGCGAAGTCGCCGGGCTCGCAGCCGCTCGTGCCGTCGGCGTCGACCGGGGCGGCGGCGATCTGCGCCGTCACACCGTTCGCCGGGCCGCTGGCGGTGTACGTCATCAGCTTGATCGGGACGTCGCGGCCGGCCGGGCCGTTGACCTTCAGGGTCTCGGCGACCGTCTTGACGAAGACGAACTCGAACTCGTTCTTGGTGACCTCGTACCCGGCCGCGCGCATGACGAGCTCGACGTACTGGGCCGACTGGACGTGACCCTTGGAACCGGCCACGCGGTTGCCGTCGTTGCGGTCGGCGATGGCCTGGAAGACCTTCAGGTGGTTGTGGGCACCCTTGCCGGTGGAGTCCTTGACCAGCTTGCGGGCCAGCGCGTCACCCCGGGCGGCGTCGCTCTGCGGGCTGCCGGTGGCTCCGGCGGGCCCGGCGAGGAGCAGCGGGGAGACGAGGGCCGCGGCCGCCAGGGCGGCGGTGGCTGCTGCTATACGGCGTGAGGGCATGAAAGTCCTTCCACGGCAGATGCGCGTGAGATGCGCGTGCGCATGCGTATGCGTATGGCGTGTGGCATGTGGTGTGGAGTACAGGGGTGCGGGCGTGCAGAGGCGTGGATGCAGACGCAGGTCATGTGCGTTGCGCGCCGAGTGGGGGAGCGGTGGACGCACGTTAGACACCAAGTGGCGGCCATGGCCAGACTTTTCACTGATTCCGGTTTGTGAAATCCGTATATCGGAGTATCTGAGCCGTAGAAAACAGGCCAGCGCCCGCTCTCCGTGCCCGGCCTACCGCAGGATGCCCTCGATGAAGTCGGAGCCGATCCGTGCGACCGCGGCCAGATCGAGCTGGTGCTGGACGTACCGCCCTTGCCGGCGGGTCTGGATCAGCCCGGCCTTCTTCAAGACCGCCAGCTGGCGGGACACCTCCGGGGCGGTGATCCCGTACGCGGCCGCCAACTCGCCGGTCGTGTAGGGAGCGCGCGCCAGACTGCGGCACAGCCGCATCCGCATCGGATGGGCCAGCGCCTCCATGCGCCGCTGCAGCAGCTCCAAAGACCCCGGGGAGGAGGCCGGTTCGGGAGAGCCGAGCGGGTAGTGGACCACCGGGCGCCAGCCGGGGGCGTGCAGTACCAGCAGGTGCGGCCAGCCGAAGTTCGTGGGCACGAACAGCAGGCCGTCGCCTATTCGGGGATCGGTGGCGGTCGTGGACCCGTAGACCATCTTGTCCACCGTGACCGTGGTCAGCCGCTCGTCGACGCTCAGCGCCGAGGAGAGCTCCTTCAGCACGGCCGGCAGCCCCTTGCGCCGGAGCACCTCCGTCTTGTGCCGGGCGTCCGCGCTCTGGCGGGGCTCGACGCGGCGCCAGGTCTCCGCGAAGAAGGCCTCGTCGCAGTCCTCCAGCAGCCGGCGCAGCCAGATCCGGACGCCGGCGGTGTCGTCGAGCACGCGCACGGCGAAGGCCAACTGCTGCGGTCCGCGCGCGGAGGCCGTCTCCAGGGCCTTCGCCCGGGCGAGCGGATCCGAGAGCGGGGACGGCCCGCCGCCGTCGTTGTGGAGGGCCAGCCTGCAGTGCTCCAGGGCCGCCGTCACGAACCGTTCGTCGTCCAGCCGGTCGAGTACGTCGAGCTCGGCGGCCAGGGTGGCGGCGGGCAGCCCGGTGCCGCCGGGAATCCCGGCGAAGGCCATGAACAGGTCGGCGAAGGAGCCGCGCCACAGGAAATCGGCCTCCAGTAGCCGGTCCGCGAGGCCGGGGTCGAGGGCGGCCGAGGTGGTGGAGGTCCAGGAGGCGAGTCCGGGGTGATGTCCGGGCTGGGAGAGCGCGTGCAACGCCATGCAGAGCTCCGCCAGCGGGGACGGCGCGAAGCCGATCCGCTCCGCGGGGAGCCCGGTGATGTCGATGGTGACGCTCATCGGATCATTCTGCCGTCGTGGCGTGCATGTGCCTGCCGGGGCGCGCGGCCTTCGCCCGGCTGGGCGATCCGGTGCGGCGCGGTGCGGTGCCGTGCGGCGCCGTTGCCGGGGACCAGTCCCCGGGTCCCTGCGCCTCAAACGCCGGCGGGGCTGGATTTGGCCGGGGTCGGGCTGTACGTGCGGGTCGGTGGGGCGGGGCTGGGTGCGGGTCGGGGCCGGGGGCGGGGTGTCGGCCTGGACTGCATGATTTAGGCGCCCTTTGCGTGCTTTGACTGGGATGGGCTTCCTTTGCGCCACAAATCACGCTTTACGTCCCGGCCGACACCCCACCCCGCCCCCGGCCCCTGCGGCGGCTAGCGCCGGTCGGGGCTACAGGCGGGCCACGAAGGCTGCTGTTGCCTGGGCGACTTCGGTCTCCGTCCAGGTCAGGCCCGGGCGGGTGACTTCGACCTCCGTCACCGACAGGCCCGGCGGGCCGTCGGGGGACCAGCGGCGGAAGAGGACCGTGCCCGTCTCCTCCGCCAGGCGGACGCCCGCCTCCGTGAGGCGGTCCGCGTCGTACGGGAGCCACACCTGGAACTGGTGGGTGTGCGGAACCTCCGGGTGGACCCGGAACCAGGGGACCTCCGGAGCCGCGGCGAGTGCCGAGGACAGGGCGGATGCCACCGTCCGCGCCTTGGCCACGTAGGAGGGAAGCTCCGGCAGCTCGCGTTCCAGCCCGGCCAGGGCGGACAGCGCGGCCGGGAACTGGCGGAAGACCTGGCCCCCGTACCGGTGCCGCCAGACCTTCGACTCCGCCACGAGCGACGCGGATCCGGCGAGGGCGGCCCCGCTGAGGCCCCCGAGGGATTTGTAGAAGGAGACGTACACGGAGTCCGCCAGCGCCGCGATCTCCGGCAGCGACCGGCCGAAGTGGACCGTCGACTCCCACAGCCGGGCACCGTCGAAGTGGACCACCGCGTCCCGTTCCCGGGCGGTGTCCACCAGGGCCGACAGCTCCTCCCAGGTCGGGAGCAGGAAGCCCGCGTCCCGTAGCGGCAGCTCCAGCATCAGCGTCCCGAACGGCTCCGGCAGCTCGGCGAGCTCGGACGCCGTCGGCTGGCGCGGTTCGCCCGTCGGGTGGACGGTCCGCAGCCCCGAGACGACGGACAGCGCGCCGCCCTCCCACCGCTCCGGATGGCTCATCGGGTGCAGGGCGACCACCGGGTTCCCCGTCCGTCCCGCCCAGCAGCGCAGCGCGATCTGCTGGGCCATGGTCCCGGTCGGGAAGAACGCGGCGTCCTCGGTGCCGAGCAGCTCCGCGACCCGCCGCTCCAGCCGCTCCACGACGCCGTTGCCGTAGATGTCGGCCGGCTCGTCGGCGTCCGGGGCCAGCCCGCCCAGCTCCGCCAGCAGCTCCCCGACCGTGGCCTCCCGCAGACTGCCCGACAGCTTCCGCGATGCCGCCCGCCCGGCGACCACCATCCGGGCCGCCACGTCCGGTTCCGCGGTCCGCTCCGCGCCCGCGGCCCGTTCGGCCGCCGGGTCCGGGGCCTGGTCCGAGTGTGCGGCCGGCTCTGCCCGGGCCTCCGCGGCCGCGGCCGTCGTCCGCTCCGTGTGCTGGTTCATCCCCCGATCATCGCCGACCGGCCCACACACCAGGGGCTAGCATGGCGACGTATCGTCCGGTACCCCCCGCGGACCGGAACGGAACGGAAGGCCTCCCCCGCGTGAACACAGCCCCCCAGGCGGAGCGCCCCGCCCGGCTCTCCGTCGGTGTCGTCGGAGCCGGCCGGGTCGGCCCCGCGCTGGCCCGTGCCCTGCAGCAGACCGGGCACCGGCCCGTCGCCGTGTCCGGCGTCTCCGACGCCTCGCGCCGCCGGGCCGAGCGCATGCTGCCCGGCGTGCCGGTGGTGTCCCCGGCGCAGGTCCTCCAGGCCTCCGACCTCGTCCTGCTGACCGTCCCCGACGACGCCCTGCCGTCCCTGGTGGAGGGCCTCGCCGAGACCGGCGCGGTCCGCCCCGGACAGCTCCTCGTCCACACCTCCGGGCGGTACGGGGTCGCCGTGCTGGACCCCGCCCGCCGCGCGGGCGCGCTCCCGCTGGCCCTGCACCCCGCGATGACCTTCACCGGCACCGAGGTCGACGTGCAGCGCCTCGCGGGCTGCTCCTTCGGGGTGACCGCCCCCGACGAGCTGCGGCTCGCCGCCGAGGCCCTGGTCATCGAGATGGGCGGGGAGCCCGAGTGGATCGCCGAGGTGAACCGCCCGCTCTACCACGCGGCCCTCGCCCTCGGTGCGAACCACCTGGTCACCCTGGTCGCCCAGTCCATGGAGCTGCTGGGCAAGGCGGGCGTCGAACACCCGAACCGGATGCTCGGCCCGCTCCTCGGCGCGGCCCTGGACAACGCCCTGCGCTCCGGTGACGCCGCCCTGACCGGCCCGGTGGCCCGCGGTGACGCCGGTACCGTCGCCGCGCACGTCTCGGAGCTGCGCAAGCACGCCCCGGGCACGGTCGCCGGCTACCTCGCGATGGCCCGTACGACCGCCGACCGGGCCCTCGCGCACGGTCTGCTCAAGCCCGAGCTCGCCGAGGACCTCCTCGGCGTACTGGCCGAGGAAGTCTTGAACCCCGGCGGCCTCGACCGGCCCTACGGAACCGACCCCGAAGGCGGCGACCGGTGATCCTCCTCGACACCGCAGACGCACTGCACCGCCTGCCCCGCGCAGCCGCCGAAGCCGGCGCCGCGGACGGCCGCCGCGCCGTCGTCATGACCATGGGCGCCCTCCACGAGGGCCACGCCACCCTGGTCCGCACCGCCCGCGCGCACGTCGGCCCCACCGGCCAGGTCGTGGTCACGGTCTTCGTCAACCCCCTGCAGTTCGGCGCGAACGAGGACCTCGACCGCTACCCCCGCACCCTCGACGCCGACCTGGCCCTCGCAGAAGAGGCCGGCGCCGACGCCGTGTTCGCCCCGGCCGTCGACGAGGTCTACCCCGGCGGCGACCCGCAGGTCCGGATCACCGCCGGCCCGATGGGAGGCCGCCTCGAAGGCGCCACCCGCCCCGGCCACTTCGACGGCATGCTGACCGTCGTCGCCAAGCTGCTCCACCTCACCCGCCCCGACCTGGCCTTCTTCGGCCAGAAGGACGCGCAGCAACTGGCCCTGATCCGGCGCATGGTGACCGACCTGAACTTCCCCGTGGAGGTGGTCGGCGTACCGACCATCCGCGAGACGGACGGGCTCGCGCTGTCCTCCCGCAACCGCTACCTCTCCGCCAAGGAGCGCGGCACCGCCCTCGCCCTGTCCCGCGCCCTGTTCGCCGGCCGCGACCGCCTCGCCGCGCAGGCCGCGCTGCGCGCCCGCGCCGAGGCGCAGGGACCCCCGAACGGCGACGAGCGGGCCACCGGCCTGGCCCGGCTCGGCGAGATCCGCGCCTCCGCCGACGCGCACGCCGTCGCGGCGGCGGGCGCCGGGCTGCCGGACGCCGTACGGGCAGCCGCGCGGCACGTCCTGGAGGAGGCGGGCCGCTACGATCCGCCGCTCGTACTGGACTACCTGGCGCTGGTGGACCCCCAGGACTTCACCGAGGCCGGCCACGGCTTCACCGGTCAGGCCGTGCTGGCCGTCGCCGCGAAGGTGGGCGCGACCCGGCTGATCGACAACATCCCATTGGAGTTCGGAGCACAACCGTGAGCACCCCAGGCAGAGGCCCCGCCACAGCGGGCACCAGCACCGGCATACGGCTCCACGCCCCGGCGCCCGGCTGGTCCGTCGACGCCGATGTCGTGGTCGTCGGATCCGGAGTCGCCGGACTGACCGCCGCGCTGCGCTGCGCCGCCGCGGGCCGCCGTACCGTCGTGGTCACCAAGGCCCGGCTCGACGACGGTTCCACCCGCTGGGCCCAGGGCGGCATCGCCGCCGCCCTCGGCGACGGGGACACCCCCGAGCAGCACCTCGACGACACCCTCGTCGCGGGCGCAGGCCTGTGCGACGAGGCCGCCGTCCGGCTCCTGGTCACCGAGGGCCCCGACGCCGTACGCCGCCTCATCGAGACCGGCGCCGTCTTCGACACCTCCGCCGAGACCGGCGAGATCGAGCTGACCCGCGAGGGCGGCCACCACCGCCGCCGCATCGCGCACGCCGGCGGGGACGCCACCGGCGCCGAGATCTCCCGGGCGCTCGTCGAGGCCGTCCACGACGCCGGCATCGAGACCGTCGAGAACGCCCTGGTCCTGGATCTGCTCCTGGACGCGCAGGGCCGTACCGCCGGGGTCACCCTGCACGTCATGGGCGAGGGCCAGCACGACGGGGTCGGCGCCGTCCACGCGCCCGCCGTGATCCTCGCGACCGGCGGCATGGGCCAGGTCTTCTCCGCGACCACCAACCCGTCGGTCTCCACCGGCGACGGGGTGGCCCTCGCGCTGCGCGCCGGAGCCGAGGTCTCCGACCTCGAATTCGTCCAGTTCCACCCCACCGTGCTCTTCCTCGGTGCCGACGCCGAGGGCCAGCAGCCCCTGGTGTCGGAGGCCGTCCGCGGCGAGGGCGCGTACCTCGTCGACGCCGACGGGGTCCGCTTCATGACCGGGCAGCACGAGCTCGCCGAGCTCGCCCCCCGCGACATCGTCGCCAAGGGCATCATGCGCCGCATGCAGGAGCAGGGCACCCAGCACATGTACCTGGACGCCCGGCACTTCGGCGCCGAGATGTGGGAGCAGCGCTTCCCGACCATCCTCGCCGCCTGCCGCTCGCACGGCATCGACCCGGTCACCGCGCCGATCCCCGTCGCCCCGGCCGCGCACTACGCCTCCGGCGGCGTACGGACCGACCTGCACGGCCGCACCACCGTCCCCGGGCTGTACGCCTGCGGCGAGGTGGCCTGCACCGGTGTGCACGGAGCGAACAGGCTGGCCTCCAACTCCCTGCTGGAGGGCCTGGTCTTCGCCGAGCGCATCGCCGACGACATCATCGGGAACCCGCCCGTGGGCACCGGCCCCGGCATCCCCGTCCCGGCCACCGGCCCCCTCCAGCCCGCCGAGGCGCGCTACGAGATCCAGCGCATCATGACCGACGGCGCGGGCGTGCTCCGCTCCGCCGAGTCGCTGAGCCGGGCCGCCGCCGCGCTCGAGGCCCTGTACGCGACGGCGCTGACGGAGCTGGAGACCCGGGGCAAGACGGCCGTCCCCGGCACCGAGACCTGGGAGGCCACCAACCTCCTGTGCGTGGCCCGGGTGCTGGTCGCCGCCGCCCAGCGGCGCGCGGAGACCCGCGGCTGCCACTGGCGCGAGGACCACCCCGACCGGGACGACGCCGACTGGCGGCGCCACCTGGTCGTCCGGCTGTCGGACACCGAGCGGCGGGCCCTGGTCGTCACCCCCACGGACTCGGCGGACTTCCCGTCCGTACGGATCCCCTTGAGCAGCGACGACAGCAGCACCAGCAGCACCGACAGCACCCGCAGCACCGACAGCCTGGAGCGGTAACCGTGAGCACGCACGAGCACGACCACACCACCCACGAACACGACGAGCTCCCGCTCCTCGACCAGAGCGAGGGCGGCGGCTGCGGCGACGACTGCGCCTGCGGCGAGGGCGAGGAGACCGGCCTGGACCCGGCGCTGGCCCAGCTGCTCGTGGACGCCGGCCTGGACCCGATCGAGGTCGAGGACATCGCGCACATGGCGATCTCCGAGGACCTCGACGGCGGGGTGGACGTCACCACCGTCGCCACCGTCCCCGAGGACGCCGTCGCCACCGCCGACTTCACCGCGCGCGAGGCCGGCACGGTCGCCGGCCTGCGCGTCGCCGAGGCCGTCCTCTCCGTGGTCTGCACCGACACGTTCGAGGTCGAGCGGCACGTCGAGGACGGCGACCGCGTCGAGGCCGGCCAGGTGCTGCTCTCCGTACGGGCCCGCACCCGCGACCTGCTCACCGGCGAGCGCAGCGCGCTGAACCTGCTCTGCCTGATGTCGGGCATCGCCACGGCCACCCGTGCCTGGGCCGACGAGCTGGAGGGCACCAAGGCCAAGGTCCGCGACACCCGCAAGACCACTCCGGGCCTGCGCTGCCTGGAGAAGTACGCGGTCCGCTGCGGCGGCGGCGTCAACCACCGGATGTCGCTGTCCGACGCGGCGCTGGTGAAGGACAACCACGTGATCGCGGCGGGCGGGGTCCGCGAGGCCTTCAAGGCCGTGCGCGAGCAGTTCCCCGACCTCCCCATCGAGGTGGAGGTGGACACCCTCCAGCAGGTCCGCGAGGCCCTGGACGCGGGCGCGGACCTGATCCTGCTCGACAACTTCACGCCCATCGAGACCGAGGAAGCGGTGGCGCTGGTCCACGGCCGCGCGGTCCTGGAGTCCTCGGGTCGCCTCACCATGCACAACGCCCGCGCCTACGCCGAGACCGGCGTGGACTACCTCGCCGTCGGCGGGCTCACCCACTCCTCCCCGATCCTGGACATCGGCCTCGATCTGCGCGAGGCGGTGTAGCCGATGCTCCTCACCATCGACGTGGGCAACTCCCATACGGTCCTTGGCCTGTTCGACGGTGAAGAGATCGTCGAGCACTGGCGCGTCTCGACCGACCCGCGCCGCACGGCCGACGAGATGGCCGTGCTGATGCAGGGCCTGATGGGCATGCACCCGATGCTCGGCAACGAACTGGGCGACGGCATCCACGGCATCGCGATCTGCTCGACGGTGCCGGCCGTCCTGCACGAGCTGCGCGAGGTCACCCGCCGGTACTACGGGGACGTTCCGGCGGTGATCGTGGAGCCCGGCACCAAGACGGGCGTACCGATCCTGATGGACAACCCGAAGGAGGTCGGCGCGGACCGCATCGTCAACGCGGTCGCCGCCGCCGAGCTCTACGGCGGCCCCGCGATCGTCGTCGACTTCGGTACGGCCACCACCTTCGACGCGGTCTCCGCCAAGGGCGAGTACGTCGGCGGGGTGATCTCCCCGGGCATCGAGATCTCCATGGAGGCCCTCGGCGTCCGCGGCGCCCAGCTCCGCAAGATCGAGCTGGCCCGCCCGCGCAACGTCATCGGCAAGTCCACGGTCGAGGCGATGCAGTCGGGCGTGGTCTACGGGTTCGCGGGCCAGGTCGACGGGATCGTGAACCGGATGGCCAAGGAGCTGGCCGGCCCGAACGGCGTCCCGGACGACGTCCGCGTCATCGCCACGGGCGGCCTGGCCCCGATCGTCCTCGGCGAGGCCGAGGCCATCGACGACCACGAGCCCTGGCTCACCCTGATCGGCCTGCGGCTGGTCTACGAGCGCAACGCGCCGGCCTTCGGCTGACCGGGCCGGGCCACCCGCCCGAGCGCCCCGACGGCCCCCGCCCTCCCTCCGGAGGCCGGGGGCCGCTTCCGTCCCGCGGGCCGGGCGAGCCGGACCCGTTCGGCCCGCCGGGCCTTTACCGTGCCCTGACGCCCGCCATGACAATTTCCCCGGAAATGGCCGGACCAAGGCCGCCGCGGGGTTACCTTTCCCCACGAGAAATACCGGGAGCCCGTCCCCGGCGCCACAGCGCCTGTGCTCGGAGGAGACGCCATGAACGCTCGGCCCGCCTGGCAGAAGTCCTCGTTCTGCGGCGAGGGGGACAACTGCGTGTACGTCAGCGCCGCCCCCGGCACCCTGGTCCGCGTCGCGGACCGCGCCGACCCGGCCCACCTGGTCCTCGCCACCACCCAGGCCGCCTGGGCCGATTTCCTGCGCGTGGTCAAGCAGTCGGGCTAGCGCGGGACCGGCCCCCTTCCCGACACGCGCCCCGTACGTGTGCGCTCAAGGGATTTTGTCCGATTAGCGCGTATCTTCGGCCCATGCCCACGCCCTACGGATCCCGCGGCGGCATGGCGTTCGGTGCCGATGAGCTTCACGTGCTCAGGCGCTCGCTCGCTCACGCCCTTCAGTCCTCGACGGCCCCACTGACGGCCGTCGAGGTCCAGGACTGCCTGCGCCTCGCGGCGTCGGTGGACGACGCGGTCCAGGAGGCGGGGAGGCTCAGAGCCTTCCTCCTGGCCGACCTGGCGCGGTACAGAGCCGCCCTGCCCGGCAGCCTCTCCGGCTACCTGGAGCTGCTGCAGGACGCCCTGGCGGCCGGCTACGAGCCGGTGCCGGACGACCTCGCGGCCCTACGGGCGCTGCGCGCCAACCCGGTCGCCGCCGCGCTGCTGGAGCGGGCCCAGACCATCGCGGAACGCTCCGTGCGCCGCAGGCTGTCCACGGCGCCCGCGCCGCGCACCCGGCTGCTCACCCTCGCGGGCGGCACCGACACGGGCGGCGCGGACAAGGGGAACGACCCCGCGCGCCCGAAGCCCGAACCGCGCCCCGACGACCGCCCCGGCCGCCCCATCCCCACTCCGGGCGAGGTCTTCCCGCCGCGCCGCAAGCCGGCCCCGCCCCCGGAGGCCGGGCGCGTGGCGGGGTAGCTAGGCTGGGGGCATGGACTACGTTTCCGCGCTCGTGCCCCCCTTCGTGATGGCCGTGTTCTTCATCGCGCTCGTCGTGACGATCGTGAAGAGCCAGGGCGGTGCCAACAAGGCCAAGGAGGACGCGGCCGTCGACGCCGTGCTCGCCCGCGCCGAGGCCGCCCAGCAGTCCCAGCCCCAGAAGTAGGCCCCTTCGACCGGGGACGGGCGTACGGCTTCCGAGCCGTACGCCCGATTTTGTTGCGCCTTGCCGCCCGGATAGCCGCGCAATTCACCACAACCCGCACTATCGTGCTGCTGTGCCTCGCCCCTTGGGAGAACTCGAAGACGCAGTCATGACGCGGGTGTGGCAGTGGAACCGCCCGGTCACCGTTCGCGAAGTCCTGGAAGACCTCCAGCAGGAACGGTCCATCGCATACACCACGGTCATGACCGTTATGGACAATCTTCATCAGAAGGGCTGGGTCCGCCGCGAGGCGGAAGGCCGCGCCTATCGATATACGGCGGTCTCCACCCGGGCCGCTTACTCGGCCGCACTGATGAACGAAGCCTGGTCGACGAGCGACAACCCCGCAGCCGCCCTCGTGGCCTTCTTCGGCATGATGTCGGCGGAACAGCGCGAGGCGCTCAGGGACGCCGTGCGCATCGTGCAGCCGGCGGAACCCGAGGGATCCCCGGAGACCCCGGACTCCGGGGCGGCGGCGCCCGATGCCGAAGGCGACTCCGCGGCGCCGGACACCGAGCCGGGGCGATAACGTCCGGGCATGGGTGAGTTTTCCGCTGCACATGCAAAAACAGTGACGATCCGCCGAGCGCGCACCGGTGATGTTCCCGCGCTGCGCCGCCTGCTCGACCAGTACGTGCAGCAGCGGATCCTGCTGGACAAAGCGCCGGTCGTCCTTTACGAGGACATCCAGGAGTTCTGGGTCGCCGAACGCGACTCCGACGGCCAGGTCGTCGGCTGCGGTGCGCTCCACGTGATGTGGGAAGACCTGGCCGAAGTCCGCACCCTTGCCGTCGACCGCGACTTGAAGGGCGTGGGAGTCGGCCACTTGGTGCTCGACAAGTTGCTGGAGACTGCCCGCAGGGTCGGTGTGAGCCGGGTTTTCTGCCTGACCTTCGAAGTGGACTTCTTCGCGAAGCACGGCTTCACCGAGATCGGGGAGACCCCGGTCGAGACCGATGTGTACATGGAGCTGCTGCGTTCCTATGACGAGGGTGTCGCCGAGTTCCTCGGTCTCGAACGAGTGAAGCCGAACACCTTGGGCAACAGCCGGATGCTTCTGCACCTCTGACCGATCACCGCGGGGATTTCACGGGAGCCCCCGGCTCCGTGGCCTATGTCCGAATCGCGCATGTTTCCCGACCCGTTGCGGACCCGAACCCGTGACGGGGGGTTTGTGTTTTCCAGGCAAAAGCGGTTTCCTTTCCGCGTACTGCTTTTCGATGAAAGGAAATCCCGGTGGCACAGAAGGTTCAGGTCCTTCTTGTCGACGACCTCGACGGCGGCGAGGCGGACGAGACGGTGACGTTCGCTCTGGATGGCAAGACCTACGAGATCGACCTCACCACCGCCAACGCTGAAAAGCTCCGCGGCCTCCTCGACCCGTTCACCAAGGGCGGTCGCCGCACCGGTGGCCGTGCCGCGGCGGGTCGTACCAAGGGCGGCCGCGCCGCCGCCACGTCCGGCAACCCGGACACGGCCGAGATCCGCGCCTGGGCCAAGGCCCAGGGCATGAGCGTCAACGATCGCGGCCGCGTTCCGCAGGAGATCCGCGAGGCTTACGAGAACCGCGGCTGACCTCCGGTCGGATCCACGGTGCCGATGCGATGCGCAGAGGCCGTACGCCGTCGCAGTCGGGCCCGGTGGCATTCCGTCGCCGCCGCCGCGACCAGGCGTACGAGACCGGGCCCGGCGGCGTCCCCGCCACGACCGGGCCCGGGGCCCTGCCCCGCGACGGGCAGGGCGGGCAGCAGTGCCTCACACCCCTGCTCGGGGGGCCGCAGCCACACGGCGGCCCCCCGAGGGTTTTCCCCGGGCCCCACCAGGTGTCCCGGAGGCGTCGGAGCGGTGATCCGGCCGCCCGCACCCAGGGCGGCGAGATCCAGGGCCACCCCGCCCCACTCCAGCCAGTCGAGCAGCCCCTCCAGCTCGTCGGCGCTCCCCGGGGCCACCAGGAACCGCATCCTGCGCCCCATGAGCGCCACCGGGCCCGTGGCGTCGCGGCAGGGGCCGCGCAGCACCGCGGCACCGGCATCGGCCGGCAGCTCCAGCACGTCGAACCGCACGCCGGTCACCAGCTGCGCGGGCGGTCCGCCGGCCACGGGCCAGCCGAGCACCCGCCGGTACCAGTGCGCGGGCGGTTCGGGCACGCCCCTCGCGGTCGCGGGTGCCGCGATCGGGGCACGGGGGAGCGGGACGGCGACGGGCGGCGCGGTGAGGGCCATGTCCGGAGCAACTGCGGAAACGCTCCGGGGTTACGGACGGCGTGACGCTGGGCACTCGTGCCAATGCGGAACGTAAACGTCCGAGTCGCCGGAGTCTCACATTCAGGACAGAAGCGTGTTCGCCCGTAGCGGAGGGAACAGTCGTCCACCGACGTGAACCCTCCGGCCATGCGGGTAAGACATTCCTAGTGGATGGGGGCGACACGCTGATTTGCAGGGTCCGAGACCGGCTTCCGTTCGCCATCGGCGTACACGTGTGACGGGTATCTGCCTGGCCTGCGGGAACATCGTCTCGCACCATCGGGTTGGAGCAGTTGTCGGCACTTACAGCCGGGTTTTCCCACGGACGTGAGGGTGAGCCGCGGACGGATGTCGGCAGTTGGAATGAGCTGTCCCGCCCCGCGGGACTAGCATGCGGAAGGACAGGGCGGGGACCGACCCCGAACTGCCCGACCGCTCTGAGGAGCGATAAACGATGTTCGAGAGGTTCACCGACCGCGCGCGGCGGGTTGTCGTCCTGGCTCAGGAAGAAGCCCGGATGCTCAACCACAACTACATCGGCACCGAGCACATCCTCCTGGGCTTGATCCACGAGGGTGAGGGTGTCGCCGCTAAGGCCTTGGAGAGCCTCGGGATTTCGCTCGAGGCTGTTCGCCAGCAGGTTGAGGAGATCATCGGACAGGGGCAGCAGGCCCCTTCCGGCCACATCCCCTTCACCCCGCGGGCGAAGAAGGTCCTGGAGCTTTCGCTCCGAGAGGCCCTCCAGCTCGGCCACAACTACATCGGCACCGAGCACATCCTGCTCGGCCTCATTCGCGAGGGCGAGGGCGTCGCCGCCCAGGTCCTCGTGAAGCTGGGCGCCGATCTCAACCGAGTCCGGCAGCAGGTCATCCAGCTGCTCTCCGGCTACTCCGGCGGAGGCAAGGAGTCGGCCACGGCCGGCGGCCCGGCCGAGGGCACGCCCTCGACCTCGCTCGTCCTGGACCAGTTCGGCCGCAACCTCACGCAGGCAGCTCGCGAATCCAAGCTCGACCCGGTCATCGGGCGCGAGAAGGAGATCGAGCGGGTCATGCAGGTGCTCTCCCGCCGGACCAAGAACAACCCGGTCCTCATCGGCGAGCCCGGCGTCGGCAAGACCGCCGTCGTCGAGGGCCTGGCCCAGGCGATCGTCAAGGGCGAGGTCCCCGAGACCCTCAAGGACAAGCACCTCTACACGCTTGACCTCGGTGCCCTGGTCGCCGGTTCCCGCTACCGCGGTGACTTCGAAGAGCGCCTCAAGAAGGTTCTCAAGGAGATCCGCACCCGAGGCGACATCATCCTGTTCATCGACGAGCTCCACACCCTCGTGGGTGCGGGCGCCGCCGAGGGCGCGATCGACGCCGCCAGCATCCTGAAGCCCATGCTGGCCCGTGGTGAGCTCCAGACCATCGGTGCCACGACGCTGGACGAGTACCGCAAGCACCTCGAGAAGGACGCCGCTCTCGAGCGCCGCTTCCAGCCGATCCAGGTGGCGGAGCCTTCCCTCCAGCACACCATCGAGATCCTCAAGGGCCTGCGCGACCGCTACGAGGCCCACCACCGCGTCTCCATCACGGACGAGGCCCTCGTGCAGGCGGCCACCCTGGCCGACCGGTACATCTCGGACCGCTTCCTGCCGGACAAGGCGATCGACCTGATCGACGAGGCCGGCTCCCGGATGCGCATCCGCCGGATGACCGCGCCGCCGGACCTCCGCGAGTTCGACGAGAAGATCGCGAACGTGCGTCGCGACAAGGAGTCGGCCATCGACTCCCAGGACTTCGAGAAGGCGGCTTCCCTCCGTGATTCGGAGAAGCAGCTGCTGGCGGCGAAGGCCAAGCGCGAGAAGGAATGGAAGGCCGGCGACATGGACGTCGTCGCCGAGGTCGACGGCGAGCTCATCGCCGAAGTCCTGGCGACCGCGACCGGCATTCCGGTGTTCAAGCTGACCGAGGAGGAGTCCTCGCGGCTCCTGCGCATGGAGGACGAGCTCCACCGTCGCGTCATCGGTCAGAAGGACGCCATCAAGGCGCTCTCCCAGGCCATCCGCCGTACCCGTGCGGGTCTGAAGGACCCGAAGCGCCCCGGTGGCTCGTTCATCTTCGCCGGCCCGTCCGGTGTCGGTAAGACCGAGCTCTCCAAGACGCTCGCCGAATTCCTCTTCGGCGACGAGGACGCGCTGATCTCCCTCGACATGTCGGAGTTCAGCGAGAAGCACACGGTTTCCCGCCTCTTCGGTTCGCCCCCCGGCTACGTGGGCTACGAAGAGGGCGGCCAGCTGACCGAGAAGGTCCGCCGGAAGCCGTTCTCCGTCGTCCTCTTCGACGAGGTCGAGAAGGCCCACCCGGATATCTTCAATTCCCTTCTCCAGATCCTGGAAGACGGTCGCCTGACCGACTCCCAGGGCCGGGTCGTGGACTTCAAGAACACGGTCATCATCATGACGACCAACCTGGGTACGCGGGACATCTCGAAGGGCTTCAACCTCGGCTTCGCGGCCGTGGGAGACACCAAGACCGGATACGACCGGATGAAGGCGAAGGTCAACGAAGAGCTCAAGCAGCACTTCCGGCCCGAGTTCCTGAACCGTGTCGACGACACGGTCGTCTTCCACCAGCTCACCGAGGAAGACATCGTCCAGATCGTCGACCTGATGATCGCCAAGGTGGACGACCGCCTGAAGGACCGCGACATGGGCATCGAGCTCAGCGCGGACGCGAAGGCACTGCTCGCCAAGCGCGGCTACGACCCGATCATGGGTGCCCGCCCGCTGCGCCGCACGATCCAGCGCGAGATCGAGGACATCCTGTCGGAGAAGATCCTCTTCGGCGAGCTGCGCCCCGGTCACATCGTGGTCGTCGGCAAGGAGGGTGAGGGCGACGAAGCCAAGTTCACCTTCCGCGGTGAGGAGAAGACTCCGATCTCGGACCTTCCCCCCATCGAGGCGACGGGCTCCGGCCCGGACCTCAGCAAGGGTGCGTAAGCGCTAGCCGCTCACAGCGGTACGAAGGGGCGGCCCCGGGACCGAGAGGTTCCGGGGCCGCCCCTTTTGCCGTGGGCGGGGGGACGGTCAGATTTCGTACGGCTCCTGACCCACCACCCGCAGCTCGGCCTGCGGGAAGCGGTGGGCCACCTTCACCCTCAGGGTCGGGCTCCACTCCGCGCCGTCGTGGACCACGACGGTCCTGAGCGAGGGCAGGCGCGCGTGCGCGGCGAGCCCGGCCAGCGTCTCGGTGGGCACGGAGATCTGCTCCAGGTTCTCCAGTGCCGAGAGCTCCGCCCACGCGCTTCGCCCGCCCGGGCGCCACTGGTCGCGCAGGCGCAGCCGTCGCAGGCTCGTGAGCCGTCCCAGGCCGGCCAGGTCCGGGTCCGCGTCGTCCAGGTCGAGCACTTCGGGACGGGCGTCGGGGGAGAAGTCGGCGAACGACCACGGACCGCCCGCCGCACGCAGGGTGAGCGCGCGCAGCCGGGGCCAGGAGGTGAGGGCCGGGCCGAGGGCGACGTCGGAGCCGAGGTGGAGGGTGACGACCTCCAGGGGCAGCCCGTGCAGGGCGCTCAGGTCCCGCAGCTCGGGCCAGCCGTCCATGTCGAGCCGACGCAGGGACGTGTGGCCGCGCAGGAACTCGACGTCGGCCCCGCCGGAGAAGTACCGCAAAGCCAGGCCCGCCACCGGCTGGCGGGCCAGGAAGCGGGTCAGGGCGCCCCGGCTCACCCGTGGTGGACGATCAGGCCGGGCGGGCCGGTGAAGCCCGTCAGCGCCGCGAGGGCGGCGTCCGAGCCGACGGCGAGGGCGTCGGGGGGCGGGACCATGCGCGCGAGCACTTCCGCCGCGTACTGCACGGTGTCGAACCGGTCCCAGGCCCGCATGAGCGTCTCGCGGAGCTGTTCGTTGGAGTGGTGGCAGTAGCCGGCGAGGTATCCCACGGCCGCCTCCGACCCGGTCTCCACCGCCGCGATCACCGCCAGGCGGGCGGCGCGGACCGATTCGCCGCCGTACGGCAGCAGCTCCAGGACCAGCGGCCCGATCTGGCCGAGGGTGCGCGCCACCTCTTCGTTCTTCGGGGGGATGAGCCGCAGGGCGGCCTTGTGGACGTCCTGGCGGAGCCCGGGATCCAGCTCGGCCGCGTACTCCAGTGACGCGAGGGCCAGCAGCACCGACCGGTCGGAGTCGCGGACCAGCAGGTCGCCGATGATCGCCGCGCGGTCGCGGGGGCGGCCCTGGGCGACGGCCATGCGGATGACGTCCTCCCACTGGTCGTCGTCCGCGTGCCGGGTCAGCTCGCCGAGGCCGCCCTCGTCCAGTGCGGCCCGGGCCCCGAGGAAGTCCTGGAAGGTGCGGTGGACGAATTCGAGGGTGTCCTCCGTGGGAGCGCGCAGGAGTCCGGTCCGCTCCAGGAAGTGCCGCAGGACGGCCGGCGCCCCACCGAGCACCTGCGCGGCCGGTACGGCGGGCAGCGCGCCGCCGATGAGCTCCTCGGCCCGCTTCCGGGAGATCTGGGTGCGGCCGTTGCGGATCAGCCAGTACGCGAGCCGCTGGAGGAGCTGGAGCTGGGGCTCCTCGGCGAGTTCCGGCAGGCGCAGGTCCCGCTCGCGGTCGCGGCGGTGCAGCAGCATCGACAGGGCGGCCGTGTAGAGCTCCTTGCGGCCCGAGGGCAGGAAGCCGTGCCGTTCGCGGTGCAGGGCGCAGATCAGCCCGCACAGCAGCGGGTTGGTGGCCAGCCGGGCCAGCTCGGGTTTGGTGGCCAGGGACTCCAGCAGTTGGTCGCGGAGCTCCCCGCCGGCCTCGGCCGCCCGGTGCCAGCGGGTGACGAAGCCGGCCACGTCGGCCCGGTTCATGGGGGCGAGGGTCAGCTCCGCGAACTCCTCGGAGGCCAGCCAGTCCTGCCGGACCGCCGAAGGACGGGAGGTGACCAGCCAGCGGTTGCCGGGGTAGGCGGTGAGCAGATCGGTGAGCCAGTCGCGGGCGCGCTCCCGCTCGTCCTCCGGGATCTCGTCGATGCCGTCCACCAGGACCAGCCCCCGCCCCGCGCCCAGGACCCGGCTCTCCCACCCCTCGGGGGACCGGCCCTTCAGTGCGGTGGCGACGAGGAAGTCCTCGGGGGCGGGCAGCCGCTCCCCGTAGCGGCTCAGGTTCCGCAGGGGCAGCACGAAGGGGACGGGGCCGCCCTCGGGCTCGTCCCGGGCGGTGGAGACGGCCAGCCACTGGATCAGGGTGGTCTTCCCGGAGCCGGCCTCGCCGCGGAGCAGTACCCGGGGCTCGAAGGCCAGTACGTCCTCGGTCCTGACGGGGGCGGGGCTGGGGGCGGGCCCCTGCGCCGGGATCGCGGCACTGCCCGCGCCGTCGGCGCGGCGGGGGCGGGGGGTCGCCTCCAGGCTCACGTAGGCCAGGTCCAGCGGCCAGCGCGCGGAGTCGGGGGGCAGGTCGAGGCCGAAGATCGTCAAGGTGCTGTGCCGCTTGACGAGGTACTCCAGGTACGCGCGCTCGAACTCCGCGTCCCGGCCGTCCTGGCGGGGGATCCGGGCGAGCACGGCGTCGATCTTGGCGATCGTCTCGGCCTGGCGGCGGGCGGTCTCGACCAGTGCCCGCGGGATGTAGGTGGAGCGGGTCGTGAAGAAGTGGAGCACGTGCAGGCAGGTGGTCTCCAGCAGCCGGTCGTGGAAGAGCTCCGCGTCCCGCCCGAGGCCCGTGGGGGGCGCGGCCCTGCGCAGTGCGGCGGCGAAGGCGCGGGCGCCCATTTCGACCGCCTGGGCGTCCTCCATGGCGAGGTCTCCGAGGGAGTGCAGGGTGGCGGCGAGCGCGGCCGCGACGCCCGCATCCTCCCCCGGCGGCAGGGGCCGCTCGCCGGGGGCCCGTAAGGCCTCCTCGACCAGCTTCTCCGCGAGTCGGCGCAGGTCGTCCCGGGACAGCACGCGCTGCTCGCGCCGGGAGACGTACGAGGAGATCCGCACGGGCCCGTCCACCAGGCCCGCGCCCGCTCCCTCCGCGCGGAAGAGCTTCGTCACGAGGGGGGTCACGACCCCCGAGGCCAGCCGGATCCCCACCACGGATGCGTCCACGGGGCGGAGCGTAGCCCGCGCGTGACGTGGGTCGCAGGGCTTTGGTCCCGGCGGGAGCCGGCGGAGGTCCGGGGGCGGTGACAAGCCGCACAGGGCAAATCGGACCTACTAGGAGCATTCGTAGAGATCCATGTCCGATTTGCCCCACCGCCGACCCAGTGGTGGGGCGGTCAACAGGGCTGACAGCCCCCTCCCCCTCTACGAGTCCGGGTAGTAACGGGGACGTTTGGGGAAGCCGGGGTGCCCGGGTTACCAAGGATGAGCAAGCAAGCCCGGCACCTGCTCAGCGTGCCGGGTCCTTTCTTGCCCGCAGCACTCTGCAGACCCCTGCAGCGCCGCAGCGCCCCGCAGCACCGCAGCACCGCAGCACCGTCCCCGTCCCCGGCCCGGAGGTCTCCTTCATGTCCGCGAAGCGCGTCAGCATCCGTCGTACCCGTATCGCCGTCGGCGCCACCGCCCTCGGCGCGGCCCTGGCACTCGGGGCCGGGACGACCGCAGCCTTCGCCGACGAGGTGCCCCAGACCGCCCTGGCCGGTACGGCCGAGCTGGTGTCCGAGCAGGCCGCCGCCCAGGCCGCGGCCGTCGCCGCGAAGCCGGCCGCCGGCCTGTGGGAGAAGCCGCTGTCGAAGTACACGCTCTCCGCGACCTTCGGCAAGGGCGGCAGCATGTGGTCGCGCAAGCACTCCGGCCAGGACTTCGCCGTCCCGGTCGGCACCCCGGTGGACGCCGTGTCCGCGGGCACCGTCGTCAAGGCCGGCCCGAACGGCGGCGGCGACGGCCCGGCCTACGGCAACGCCATCGTGGTCAAGCACGCGAACAACACGTACTCGCAGTACGCGCACCTCTCGAGGATCCAGGTCAAGGTCGGCGAGAAGGTCTCCAAGGGCAAGCAGATCGCCCTCTCCGGCAACACCGGCAATTCGAGCGGCCCGCACCTCCACTTCGAGATCCGGACCACCCCGAACTACGGCTCGGCCGTCAACCCGGTGGCCTTCCTGCGCACCGTCGGCGTCACCATCTGATCGACCGGTCAGCCGGCCGGGTCAGCCGGGTCAGCCGGTGACCCAGCCGTGGGTCGCGGTGCCGCGCGCCGCGGCGTCGAGCTGGCTCTTGCGGTCGGCGGCGGCCTGCTCGTCCGAGAAGGGCGTCGCGTAGGACCGGACGACGTTCATCGAGCCCTTGAAGGCGCCGGCCCACGCGTTCTGGTGGCGGGCCCGGCCGAGCTGCAGGGGGCCTGAGTTCGGCCAGATCGCCGTGATCGCGCTCTCGCCGGCCTTCTTGCCCTCCACGTAGAGGGTGATCTTCTTCTTCTCGGCGTCGTGGACGGCCGTCAGCACCGTGTAGGTCTTGACCGTCTTCAGCCCCTCGGCGGCGACGGTCACCACGGTGGGCGTGGCGCCCTTCTCGCCGGTCCGTACGCGGAACACCCAGGCCTGCTTGCCGTTCACCTCGTCGGCGCCGAGCTCGAACGAGAACGACTCCCCGGTGCCCTGGCTCATGACGATGTGCGGCCCCTTCGCGTCGGAGTTGTTCTTGACGCGGGCCGAGACGGTGAAGCTCTTGCTCGTGTCCACGGCAGGCTCCGTGGACTGGGCGTACGAGTTCGGACTGCCCTTGAGGGTGAGCTCGTAGTGAGTGCCCACCTTGGGCACCGTGGCTTCCGGGCCCATGCGCAGGCTGGTCTTGCCGACGCTGTCCCTGAGCAGGGCGGGGTCGCTCGCGACGGTCGGGGAGTAGCCCTTCGACGGGGCCTTGCTGGGACCGGGCGACCCGGACGGGGAGGCTGACGTGGAGGGCGCGTTGTCGGCGACGTCCTTGGTGCCGTCGCCGTCGGGCCCCCGCAGCAGTACGAACGCTCCGCCGCCGGCGAGCAGCAGCAGTGCGGTCACGGCTCCGCCCACCATCCACAGCCGCTTCTTGCGCCGCTCGGAGGCCGACCGGTCGGCCATCGCCTCCCAGTCGGGCTGCTCGCCGAAGGCCATGGCAGGGAGTTCGCCACCGGGTCCGGGCGGGCCGGTCGGGCCAAAGTCCTCGGGGAACGGCAGCAGCGGGGGGCCGAAGCCGCCGGCCGCGGGCGGGCTCGGCGGGTAGCCGTAGCCGCCGCCCTGCGGGTAGCCGTAGCCGCCGGCGCGCGGGTAGCCGTCGCCGGACGCGGTCTGGTCGGGGTGGCCCCCGTGGCCGGGCTGCCCGGGCGGGAACCCGTAGCCGCCCGGCGCGGGGGGTCCCGGCGGGAACCCGTAGCCGCCGCTCTCCGGGGCGGGCTCGGGCTGGGGGCTGTGCGGGTGATCCGTACCGTCAGTCATGGTTCGGATGCTAAAACATCGGCGTCCGCAATCGAACAGCCGATGGTCGCGATACGACACCGATCCCGGACGGGCTCGACGCCGATCCCGGGCGGGCTGACACCGATCCAGGCCGGACTCCACGCCGATGCCGTCCCGGTCGACACCGATCCCGCCCCGGCCTCAGCCCTCCCGCCGGACGACCGGGAAGCTCCCCGTCGCCGTCGGCGCGTGCTCCGGCAGCCACAGCACCGCCACCGCCCCCGCCGCGGCGCCGCCCTGGACGAAGCCGCCGGGGGCCGCCACGTTGCGGAACGTCAGCCGGGCGCCCAGCACCCGCGCCTGCCCCTCCGCGATGGTCAGCCCCAGCCCGTGCCCCACCCCGGCCCGGTCCGTGGACCCGGTACGGAACCGGCTCGGCCCCTCCCGCAGCAGGGCCTCGGGGAAGCCCGGCCCGTGGTCCCGGACCCGTACGACCCGGCCTTCGACGTCGACCTGGACCGGCGCCCGCCCGTACCGCGCGGCATTCGCGAGCAGGTTGCCGAGGATGCGCTCCAGGCGGCGAGGATCGGTGCTGACGATCTCGTCCGCGACGATCCGCACGCTCGCCTCCGGCATCAGCGAGCTGACCCGGCGGTGCACGAACTCGCCCAGTGCCACTTCCTGGAGCTCCGCCCGCTCGGACGCGCTGTCCAGCCGGGCCACCTCCAGAACGTCCTCGACCAGCGCCCGCAGCGCCTGCGCGCGGTCCCGTACGAGCTCGGTCGGCCGGCCCGGAGGCAGCAGTTCCGCCGCCGTGAGCAGGCCCGTCACCGGGGTGCGCAGCTCGTGCGCGATGTCGGCGGTCACCCGCCGCTCCGCCTCCAGCCGCTGCTGGAGCGCGTCCGCCATCGCGTCGACGGCCCGGGCGAGGTCGTCGGTCTCGTCGCGTACGACGCCCCCGACCGCGTCCCGCACCCGTACCTCGGGGTCCCCGTGAGCCACCCGCTGCGCGGCCGCCGCGGCCTTGCGCAGCCGGCGCGAGATCTGCCCGCCGATCAGCACGCCGAGCGCCGACCCGCCGACCACCACGGCCAGGGAGCCGACGACCAGGGCCCGGTCCAGGTCGCGCACCATGTTGGCGCTCTCCCGGAACTGCGTGTGCAGCGACAGCACCTGCCCGTTGCCGAGCGGGACGGCCGCCCACACCTCGGGGAGCCCGCGCGGGTTGTCCTGGATGTAGGTGCCGCGCCGTCCGGACCGGGCCTTCTCGCGCAGCTCACCGGGCAGGTCCGGGTCGTTGAGCTTGGCCCCCATGGGGGGCTTGCGGCCGGCCTCGGCGTTGCGGGAGATGAACTGCACCCGGTCGAGCTGCACCTCGCGCGCGCTCTCCAGCATCGATACGCGGGCAGCGCTGTGCACCACCAGGCTCAGGGCGATGGCGGTCAGCGCGCCCACGGCCGCGATGGCGAGCGTGATCTTCCAGCGGATCCCGGTCCGCAGGGTGAACCGCTTCATTCAGGTGTCATTCCCGCGCTCGTCCCCCGTGCTCTTCCTTCTCAAGGCATCCTCAAGGCATCAGGCCTTGAGCTTGTATCCGAAACCCCGGACCGTTTCGATCCGGTCCTGGCCGATCTTGGTGCGCAGCCGCTGGACGTGGACGTCGACGACGCGGGTGTCGCCGCCCCAGTCGTAGTCCCAGACCCGCTCCAGCAGCCGGTCGCGCGAGAGCACGGTGCCGGGCGAGGTGGAGAACTCCAGCAGCAGCCGCATCTCGGTGGGGGTCAGGGCCACCGGGACACCCGCCTTGCGCACCTCCATGCCCTCCGTGTCGACCTCCAGGTCACCGAAGAGCAGCACCCCGCGCTCGCCGGAGCCGGCCTCCTCGGACCCGCCGCCCTGCGGGCCGCCGGCGTGGCCGAAGCGGCGCAGCACCGCGCGGATGCGGGCGACGAGGACGGAGCCGTCGAAGGGCTTGGTGACGTAGTCGTCGGCACCCGCCTCCAGGCCCAGGACCACGTCGATGGAGTCGGCGCGCGCCGACAGCATGATGACGGGGACGGTGGACTCGTCGCGGATGCGGCGGCACAGGCTCACGCCGTCCATCCCGGGCACCATCACGTCGAGCAGCGCGATGTCGGGCCGGTCCGCCCGGAAGGACTCCAGCCCGGACAGGCCGTCGGGCATGGCCGTGACCACGAACCCGTCGCGCTCCAGCGCCAGGGTCGTGGCCTCACGGATGACGTCGTCGTCCTCCACGAACAGCACATGGGTCTCGGCCATCGGGAGCCTCGCCTCGCCTCGGTACTCGGTACTCGTTCTCAGTTCTTCGGGCTGACGGCCGGGGCGGGAGCGGTCCCGCCGTCGACCACGCTGCTGTAGTCGGTGTGCACCCGGTCCTGCTCGGTGAACCGCTCCCCGTTCCAGCGGTACGTGATCAGGTCCTCGCCCGAGGGATAGGAGAGCGCGTCGCTCTTCCCGTAGACCGGTTTGGTGACGATCAGGTCGCCCCGGTCGATCTCGGCGTAGACGGGCGGCTGCTCGTCCGAGAACACATTCTCGTACGAGCTCCCGTCCGCGCGGTACACGAACGAACCGCGGCCCAGCGCGTCGGCGCAGGACAGGACGTTGACCACGATGTCGACCGCCGGTCCGCCGGTGACCTTCCCGTAGCTGACGTCCACCGGGTACTCCTTGCCCGAGCAGGGCTTCAGGTCCCGCTTGATCTCGGCGCTGACCTTGGGGTCCGCCTTGACCAGGGCGATCGGGTCGACCTTGGCGGCCGGCTTGCCGGAGGCCTGGGGGGCGAGGGGGGTGGCGGTGCCCGCGTCGTGTTCGGAGGGGACCGAGGAGGGGGGGCCGGTCTTGGCCACCGACTCGGTACGGGCCGGGCCGCCGTCCCGCAGCCCCGTGCCCCCGGTCGAGCAGCCGGCCGCGAACAGCACGGTGCCGACGAGGACGACCGTCCCCGTCGACATCAGTACCACCGAGCTCTTGCCGCTCAGTCTTGGGCCAATCAGGCCGCGCACCGCTCACGCCCCTCGTACCGGATGGTGTGGTCACCGCGCTCCAGCGCCCGCATGTCCAGGTCCCGGCTCTCCAGTTCCTGCCGGAGACGGGTCAGTGCGCGGTGCAGGGTGCTCTTCACGGTACCCGCCGACATGCCGAGCGCCGCAGCCGTCTCGTCGGTGCTCATCTGCTCCCAGTGTCGCAGCACCACCACACTGCGCTGCTTGGGCGCGAGCACCTTGAGGATGTCCATGAGCAGGGCGCGGTCGGCGCGCTGGTCCGAGCCGTCCTCGACGGAGGCGTCGGGGAGCTGCTCGGTGGGAACCTCTTCGAGCTTGCGGGCCCGCCACCATTCGGTACGGGTGTTGATCATGACGCGGCGCAGGTAGGCGTCGGCGAGGGACTTGTCGGCGATGCCGTCCCAGCGGCCGTAGGTGCGGACGAGCGCGGTCTGCAGGAGGTCCTGTGCGTCGGTCGGGTCCGGGACCAGGCGACGGGCACTGCGCAGCAGCGCGTCCTGCCGGGTGCGTACGTACTCTTCGAATTCGAGTACCTCGCCGTGCGCCATCTCAGACCGCCTCCGTTCCGACCAACCGCTCATCCGCTGCCTTACGGATTCGACGGTACGGAGGCGTTGTCACGGCCCTGTGCGGGTCAGCCTTCGGTGGGCGCACGGACACCCATAGGTTGTGTAACAGCGCCCGTGAGCTGCGGTTTTCTCCGGACAAGCGGAATCCCCGAGTCAGCCTCGGGGGGTGTCGGGGGCGGTGTCGGCGGCCGCCTTCGCGGGGCCGGCCGGCAGCCGGTACATGAGCCCGGGCAGCGGCTCCACGAGCCCGTCCGAGACCAGCCCGTCGAGCGCGCGGGCCCGCTGTACGGGCTCCTCCCAGACGGTGTCGAGGAGGGACTGCGGCACGGCCCCGACCGCCTCGCGCAGCACCGCGAGGAGCCTGCCGCGCACCTGCCGGTCCGTCCCGGCGTACGTCTGCCCGCGCCGCGGCGGCCCCTCGTGAGCGGGCTTCCCGGCCAGCCGCCACGCGCACAGCCCGGCCACCGGACAGCTCCCGCAGTCCGGGCTCTTGGCCGTGCACACCAACGCCCCGAGCTCCATGGAGGCCGCCGCCCAGCGGGCCGCGGTGTCCTCGTCCTCGGGCAGCAGGGCCCGGGCCAGGCGGCGTTCGGCGGCGGTCGTGGCGTTCGGCGGGTACTCGACCCCGGTCGCGGTGCGCGCGAAGACCCGGCGCACGTTGGTGTCGAGGACCGCGTGCCGCTGCCCGTACGCGAAGGAGGCCACGGCGGCGGCCGTGTACTCGCCGATCCCGGGCAGGGCGAGCAGCTGCGCGTGCTCGCGCGGTACGTCGCCCCCGTGCCGCTCCGTTATGGCGACGGCCGCGCCGTGCAGGCGCAGCGCCCGGCGCGGGTAACCGAGGCGGCCCCAGGCGCGGACGGCCTCACCCGGGGCGTCGGCGGCGAGGTCGGCGGGCCGGGGCCAGCGGGCGAGCCACTGCTCGTAGACCGGCAGGACCCGGTTGACGGGGGTCTGCTGGAGCATGAACTCGCTGACCATCACCCCCCAGGGGCCGGCCTCGGGGCGGCGCCAGGGCAGGTCGCGGGCGTGTGCTTCGAACCACGCGATGACGGGTGAGTGCAGCGCGGTGGTGGGAATGGTTGCAGTCATGGCAGACGGCATCCTGGCACGTTTCGGGCCCGCGGGTGTGTCGTGTCGATCCCCGGTGACGGCCTAGCGGGCGGGGTCCGGGCCGGTGATCAGGACGGCCGTGCGGCCGCCGCCCGCCCGCACGGCGGCGACGACCCTGGTCGCCGGGCCGGCGAGCGCGAGGACGGTGAGCACGGCGAGGCTCGCGCCCAGCAGCAGGCCCATGGCCACGTCGTGCGGGTAGTGGACACCGACGAAGACGCGGGAGAAGGCCATCAGCAGGGCCAGCGGAAGCGTCAGCAGGACGAGTGTGCGGACGGCGAGCGCCAGAGCCGCGGCCGCCGCACCCGCGATCGCGGCGTGGTTGCTGGGGAAGGACCAGTCGCCGGTGGCCGGGCAGGTGATCAGCGAGGCCGCCGCCCCGGCAACGGCCCGGCAGGGGCGCTCCTCGTCGACGCTGGACTTCACCAGCTCGGAGGAGACGTACGCCAGGGCGGTGACGAAGGGGGCGAGCACCGCGAGCGCCACCGTGCGGGGGGCCCGGGCACCGCGTGATCGCCACCACACGGCTATGAAGAGGGCGCCGAAGACGAGCAGTCCGTACTCGGTCCAGAACTCGAACGCCGATCGCACCCAGGCGGGGGTCGAGTGGGCGAAATCGGTGACGTCGAGGTAGAGGCCGGAGCTGTCCATGGTGACTGAAGGTACCTAGATCGGAATAACGTCCTCATCAGCCTCCGGGCCGATTTTCGGGGCCCCGGGTCACCCCGCAGGATGATCATCGGCAAAACAAGCCGCGCGCGCGGCATGTGGGGCACTGATCGCGCCGCGAACTCTCGTAAGGTTCCGTCCGTGGGATCTCTGCGCAATCCGGTCGGGCCGCTCCCCTCCTCCATCTACTGGCGACGGAGGGCTGTGCTGGCGTCCGTTGCCGCGCTCCTCGCGATGCTCGCCGTATGGACCGTCAGCTCCGGTGCGGGCAAGTCGAGTACCAACGGCAAGGGCCAGGGCGGCTCCGGTCCCGTCACCCAGATCACCCCGGGCCCCTCGGGCTCCGGTCCGGCGATCAGTCAGGCCCCGGGCGGGCGCGGGGAGTCGGGCGCGGGCGGCACCGGCGCGAGCGCCGGCACCGGCACGGGCTCCGACCCCGGCGCGAGCCCCGGTGCGGGCAAGAACGGCGAACCGGGCTCCGGCCCCGGCGCCGCGGACCAGGGCGGGGCGGGCGGCTCCGGCGGCTCCGGCGCGGGCCAGGTCGTCCCCGGGGACTCGCCGGTGCCCACGTGCGCGCCCGGTGCGCTGCAGTGGGAGGTCAAGAGCGTGAAGAACGAGTACGAGGCGGGCGAGAAGCCGCGCCTCGAACTCATCGCACGCAACGTCTCGGGCACCACCTGCAAGGTCGATCTCGGCCCGAAGCAGGCGGTGCTGACGATCACTCAGGCGAGCAACGCCAAGCCGGTCTGGTCCTCGGCGGACTGCCCGGCGGGCGCGGGCAACGTGTTCTACCGGGTGCCCTCGCAGGGCGAGACCAAGCAAGGCCTGGAGTGGGACCGCCACTTCAGCGACGCGACCCAGTGCCAGTCGCCTCCGGCGGGGTCGGCGGCGGCGGACACGTACGTGGTCGAGGTCAAGTCCCCGGGCATGCCGGTGGCCCGAACCTCGTTCGTACTGAAGCCGGAGTAACGGGCGCGGCGCCGTTGCCGGGGGCGCCGCCCCCGGACCCCCGCTCCTCAAACGCCGGCGGGGCTGGATCAGCGCACATCCATCCCCTCCGGCGTTTGAGGAGCGGGGTCTGGGGCTGAGCCCCGGGAGCGGCGCTGAGCCAGAAACCCCGGAGCCGCGGCGGAGCCTAGACGTACCGCTCCAGGATGGAGGACTCCGCCAGGCGGGACAGGCCTTCGCGGACGCTGCGCGCCCGCGCCTCGCCGACGCCGTCGACCGTCTGGAGGTCGTCCACCGACGCCGCGAGCAGCTTCTGCAGACCGCCGAAGTGCTCGACCAGCCGCTCGATGATCGCCCCCGGCAGCCTCGGCACCTTCGCCAGCAGCCGGTACCCGCGCGGGGACACCGCGGAGTCCAGGGTCTCCGGCGAGCCCGTGTACCCCAGGGCCTTCGCCACGATCGCCAGCTCCAGCAGCTCCGGATGCGTCAGCGCGTCCAGCGCCGGCAGCGCTTCCTCCACCGTGCGGGAACGCTTCGCCGTCGGCTCCGGCACGTAGTCCCGGATGACGAGCTCCCGCTCCTGCTCGATCCCGACCGTCAGCTCGTCGAGCTGGAGCGAGAGCAGCCGGCCGTCCGTGCCGAGTTCCACGACGTACTCCGCGATCTCCGTCGCGATGCGCCGCACCATTTCCAGCCGCTGCGCCACCGCCGTGACATCGCGGACCGTCACCAGGTCCTCGATCTCCAGCGCGGACAGCGTCCCGGCGACCTCGTCCAGGCGGAGCTTGTACCGCTCCAGCGTGGCCAGCGCCTGGTTCGCCCGCGACAGGATCGCCCCGGACTCCTCCAGCACGCGCCGCTCGCCGTCCACGTACAGCGCGATCAGCCGCATCGACTGCGAGACCGACACCACCGGGAAACCGCACTGCTTCGAGACCCGGTCCGCGGTCCGGTGCCGGGTACCCGTCTCTTCCGTGTGGATCGACGCGTCCGGGACCAGCTGGACGCCCGCCCGCAGGATCTTGGTGATGTCCTTGTCCAGGATCAGCGCGCCGTCGAGCTTGCACAGCTCGCGCAGCCGGGTCGCGGTGAACTCCACGTCCAGGACGAAACCGCCCGTGCACATGGCCTCGACCGACTTGTCCATGCCGAGGACGATGAGCCCTCCGGTGTTGCCGCGAACGATCCGTTCGAGCCCGTCGCGCAGGGGCTGACCAGGTGCGACCGCACTCAGCGAGGCGCGCATCATGGCCTCCTGCTTGGAGCTCGCGCCCGACTTCCCGGATGCTGCTGCCCCGTCCTTGGCTGCCACTGCACTCCTCCGGTCGCGGGATGTACCGCCTGCGTACGGCCGGGCGGACCATCCCGAAGTCTACCGGCGCGGCCCCGGCGCCCGCCGTGCCTTAATCCGGCCGGGCCGGTGAGCGCCCCGTCCGCGCCCGCTGACCTGCGGTTCGGGGCCGAGAACGGCCCTTTTGGCCGGTGCCGGCCGGTGCTGGTCCGTCCTAGGTGGAGGAGGGCCCCTTCTCCTTCTCCTTCTCCGACGTGCGCGACCGCCCGCGCGGCAGGACCCGAAGGGCGTCGCCCATGTCGGCGACCTCGGTCACCTTCATGCCCGCCGGCACCTTCCCCGGGTCCGTCGGCACCAGGGCGTGCGTGAAGCCCAGCCGGTACGCCTCCGCGAGCCGCCGCTGTACGCCCGTCACGCGCCGGACCTCGCCCGCGAGCCCGACCTCCCCGATGGCGACCAGGTTCTTCGGGAGCGGTACGTCGCTGGCGGCCGAGGCCAGGGCCAGCGCGACGGCCAGGTCGGCGGCCGGCTCGGTCAGCTTCACCCCGCCCACGGTGGCGGTGTAGATGTCCCGCTTGCCGAGCGCCGTGATCCGCCCGCGCTGCTCCAGCACCGCCAGCATCATCGAGACGCGCGAGGTCTCCAGCCCCGAGGTGGTCCGGCGCGGCGAGGGGATCTGCGAATCCACCGTCAGCGCCTGCACCTCGGCGACCAGCGGCCGCTTCCCCTCCAGGGTCACCGTCAGGCAGGTGCCGGGCACCGCCTCGGCGCGGCGGGTCAGGAACAGCCCGCTCGGGTCGGCCAGTCCGTTGATGCCCTCGTCGGTGAGCTCGAAGCAGCCGACCTCGTCCGTGGTGCCGTACCGGTTCTTCACCCCGCGTACGAGGCGCAGCCGGGCGTGCCGGTCGCCCTCGAAGCTCAGGACCACGTCGACCAGGTGCTCCAGCAGCCGGGGACCGGCGATCGCCCCGTCCTTGGTGACGTGGCCGACCAGCAGCGTGGACATCCCGCGTTCCTTGGAGGCCCTGATCAGCGCCCCGGCCACCTCCCGGACCTGCGCCATGCCGCCGGGCGCGCCGTCGATCTCGGGGGAGGCGACCGTCTGTACGGAGTCCATGATCAGCAGTGAGGGCTTCACGGCGTCGAGGTGCCCGAGCACGGCGGACAGATCGGTCTCGGCGGCCAGGTACAGGTGCTCGCTGAGGGCGTTGATCCGGTCGGCCCGCAGCCGCACCTGGCTCGCCGACTCCTCGCCCGTCACGTACAGCGTGCGGTGCTCGTCGGAGGCGGCCTTCGCCGCGACGTCGAGCAGCAGCGTCGACTTGCCGACGCCGGGCTCGCCCGCGAGCAGGACGACCGCGCCCGGGACCAGCCCGCCGCCGAGCACGCGGTCCAGCTCGCTCACGCCGGTGCTGCGCGCGGTCGCGGTCCGGACGTCGACCTGCCCGATCGGCACGGCGGCCGTGGTGACCCGGCCCGCCGCGGTGGTCCGCACCGCGGGGGCGCCGCCGAGCTCCTCGACGGTGCCCCAGGCCTGGCACTCGGGGCACCGGCCGAGCCATTTGGCGGTGGAGTACCCGCACTCGGTGCAACGGTAGGACGGCCGGTCCTTGGCGGATGAACGAGATGTACGGGCAGCCATGCGGCTCACGGTAGCCGCCGCCACCGACAACCCTGCCCGCACGGTCCGGCGGCGGTCCCCCGAGGCGGTCCCGCGCGCACGCCGTGGCGTGCACCGTCAGGGCTGCCGTCAACACGGCACCAATCTGTTCACCCGTAAGGGCTAAAACTGGTGAAGGCTTCCGGAGCGCCACCGGCGCGCCGCCTACGGTCACCGAGTGACCAGCAGCAACCGGGGACACCCCGCACCGCGCACCGGCGCACACCGGGCGCACGGGCGCACGCCCCCCGAGGAGACCAGGGTGGAGCAGCCGCCACCGTTCCGGTACGAGCCCTACCTGGACGGGCTGTTCACGTACTGCCTCTCGGTCCTGTGCGACCACGACACCGCCACCGACGTGCTCGGAGACGTCCTCGCCGTCGCCGACCGCCATCCCGGCCGCTGCCCCGACGAGGGGGACCGGCGGGCCTGGCTGTACGCCCTCGCGCGCTGGGCCTGCCTGCGCAAGCTGGCGGAGCGACGGCGTACGCGCTACGGGTCCGGAGGAGCGCATTCCGCCCGGCGTGCACCGGAGCACCGCGACGCCGGCCGTGCGCCGGACCCCGCGACGGCGAGCGCCGACGCGAACGCGGCCGCGAACGCCGCAGCAGCCCGCCGCTCAGGCAGCCCCGCCGACCACAGCAGCCCCGTCGGCCCCGGCGGACTCGACGTGTACGCCTACCGCCGCACCGAGCTCGCGCGCCTCGCCTGGCCGGAGGCCGCCGGAACCACCCCCGTGCAGCGCGAGGCACTCGAACTGGCCGTCCGCCACCGCCTCGGCGTCGCCGAGCTCGCCGCCGTCCTCGGTACGCCCCCGGCCGCCGCCCGCGAACTGCTCTCCGGTGCCGCCTGCGAGGTGGAGCGCACCCGCGCCGCCCTCGCCGTGGTGGAGACGGGCAACTGCCCGACCGTGTCCCGGCTCACCGGCGACGACGGGGACGGCGGGGGAGACGGAAACCTGCTCCTCCTCTCCTCCTCCCTGCGCGCCGAACTCGTCCGGCACGTCGACGACTGCCCGCGCTGCCGCCGCGTCGCCGAACGCGTGGGCGCCGGCGCGCCCTGGCCCGGCTCGGGCGGCATCAACACCGCGGCCCTCCCTCTGGTCCCGGCCCCGCGCACCGCCGTGCACGCCGCGATGCTGCGCTCCGGCCGCCGTCGGGGCGCCGGGACCGGCCCGCGCTTCGCCCGCACCGGCTTCCCGATGGACCCCAAGGACCGCGCGGCCCGCCGCGACCGGCTGCGCGCCCGCGCCGTCACCACCACCGTCGTCGCCACCGTCGTCGCCGCCCCGGTACTGGCGCTGTGGGCGGCCTACCGGGGCGCCCCGAGCACCGGGGAGCCCGTGGGCAACGGCTCCACGCGCATCTCCGCCGGAGACGCGGAGCTCCCGCAGGTCCGTACCGACGGCCGCCCGCTGACGGCGTACGAGAACGCGGGCAACGCCGCCGTCGCCACCGGCGGCCCGGGCTTCGCCCCGCCCGCGGCCGCCCCCGACGTCTCCGTGGAGGTCATCAGCAGCGGCGCCCCGACCGCCGCCCCCGGCGCCCCGGGCCGGCTGACCGCGGCCGCCTCCACCCACGGAGCGACCACCCTGCTCACCCTCACCGCGTCGGGCGGCGCCCCGGTGGACTGGCGGCTGTGGTCCGACGCGCCGTGGCTGCGCGCGAGTACGACCTCGGGCCGGCTGGCGCCCGGAGAATCGGTCACCCTACGGATCACCGTGGACTCCGGAGCCCAGCCCGTAGGGGCCTGGAGCGCCCGGGTCGGGGTGGACCCGGGCGGTGCGGTGATCTCCATCCGGGGCCGGGGCCGCCCGGCACCCACCCCGCCCGCCCCGGAGCCCAGTCCGACTCAGACGCCGACTCCGACGCCCACCCCCACCCCGACTCCGACTCCGACCCCCACTCCGACGCCCACACCCACCCCGACTCCGACTCCGACCCCGAGCCCCACGGACGGGGAGACCCCGGCGCCGGATCCGACCCCGGCGCCGTAGCCCCGCGGCCTACGGCGCGGGGTCGGGTGCGGGTGCGGGATCGGGATCGGCCGGGTGCGGGGCCATCGGCAGCAGCGAGGAGAGCCGCGCCTCGCAGAGCCGTACGAGCTCCTCGTAGGCCTCCTTGCCCATCAGCTCCGTCAGCTCGGCGCGGTACGACTCGTACACCGGCTTGCCGGCGCCGTGCGCGGACGTGGCCGAGGTGCACCACCAGTGCAGGTCGTGGCCGCCCGGGCCCCAGCCGCGCCGGTCGTACTCGCCGATCGACACCTGGAGGACCCGGGTGTCGTCGGGCCGGTCGATCCAGTCGTAGGTCCGCCGGATGGGGAGCTGCCAGCACACGTCCGGTTTGGTCTCCAGCGGCTCCTGGCCGCCGCGCACCGCCAGGATGTGCAGGGAACAGCCGGCCCCCGCGGGGAAGCCGGGCCGGTTCAGGAAGATGCAGGCACCGTCCCAGCGGCGGGTCTGCTTCTCCCCGTCGTCATCGTGCTGCGTCCACCCGGTCTCGCTGCCGACGTCGTGGAACTGCCAGAGCTCCGGCGTGAGCCGCGCCACGTTCTCGGCGACCCGCTTCTCGTCGTCCTCGTCGGAGAAGTGCGCCCCGAGCGTGCAGCAGCCGTCGTCCGCGCGGCCCGCCTGGATGCCCTGGCAGCCGCTGCCGAAGATGCAGGTCCAGCGGGAAGTGAGCCAGGTCAGGTCGCAGCGGAAGACCTGCTCCTCGTCGGCGGGGTCGGGGAACTCCACCCAGGCCCGCGGAAAGTCGAGCCCCTTCTCGTCCGCCGTCTCGTCCGCCTTCGCGCGCTTGGCGGCCTTGCCGACCTTGGTCTTGGACTTGTTGGCCTTCTTCGTATGTGGCACAAACCCCAGCCTAAGCGCCCCTTACGCCACCCCTACGCCTTTGGACCAGTAGCGTTTCCCCTCATGAGACTCGGTGTCCTTGATGTGGGTTCGAACACGATCCATCTGCTGGTGGTGGACGCGCACCCCGGTGCGCGCCCGCTGCCCGCGCACTCGCACAAGGTGGAGCTCCGGCTGGCGGAGCTGCTCGACGAATACGGCGCGGTGACGCCGGAGGGCGTCGAGCGGCTGGTCCGTGTCATCGGGGACGCGGTGCAGGCCGCCGAGGACAAGGGGTGCGAGGACGTGCTCCCCTTCGCGACGAGCGCGGTACGGGAGGCCACGAACGCCGACGAGGTCCTCGCGCGGGTCAAGGCCGAGACGGGCGTCGACCTCCCCGTCCTCAGCGGCGAGGACGAGGCCCGCCTCACGTTCCTGGCGGCGCGGCGCTGGTTCGGCTGGTCGGCGGGCAAGCTCCTGCTGCTGGACATCGGCGGGGGCTCGCTGGAGATCGCGTACGGCATCGACGAGGACCCGGACGCGGCCGTCTCGCTCCCCCTGGGCGCGGGACGCCTGACGGCGGGCTGGCTCCCGGGCGACCCGCCGGACCAGGCGGACATCAGGGTCCTGCGACGCCACGTACGGGCCCAGATCGCCCGCACGGTCGGCGAGTTCAGCCGCTTCGGGGCGCCGGACCGGGTGGTGGCCACGTCGAAGACCTTCAAGCAGCTGGCCCGGATCGCGGGCGCGGCCCGCTCCGCGGAAGGCCTCTACATCCAGCGGGACCTGACCCGGAAGTCCCTGGAGGAGTGGGTCCCGAGACTGGCGGCGATGACCACCGACCAGCGCTCCGCCCTCCCCGGCGTCTCGGAGGGCCGCTCCAACCAGCTCCTCGCCGGAGCGCTGGTGGCGGAAGGCGCGATGGACCTCCTGGGGGTCGAGTCCCTGGAAATCTGCCCCTGGGCCCTTCGCGAGGGCGTCATCCTCCGCCGCCTGGACCACCTCGGGAGGTCCACGCCCGTCGGGGTGTGAGGCGCGGGGCCGCTCTCCGGGGTCGGCGCTTGCTGCGTGTGGGGGCCGGTGCCGGGGGCGGGGTGGGGTGTCGGCCTGGACTGCATGATTTAGGCGCCCTGTGCCTTACGTTCGACAGGGCGCGGGCTTCTTCTGCGCCACAAATCACGCTTTACGTCCCGGCCGACACCCCACCCCGCCCCCGCCCCCGGCCGGGGTGCTGAGGTCCTGACCCGTCCGCGTCTCGGGTGCTGAGGTCCTGACCCGTCCGCGTCTCGGGTGCTGAGGTCCTGACCCGTCCGCGTCTCGGGTGCTGAGGTCCTGACCCGTCCGCGTCTCGGGCGCCGAGGTCCCGACCCGTCCGCGTCTCGGGCGCCGAGGTCCCGACCCGTCCGCGTTCCGGGCGCTGAGGTCCTGACCCGTCCCCGCCCCCGTCCCCGCCGCCCAGGTCTCGCCCTCGGCCCCGGCCGGGGCGCCCGGGTCCCGATGCCGGCTCCGGCCGGGGGTTCGTAGGGCGGCACGCCCCCACCACGACCCCGATACCCTGTCCCCGTGGCAAAACCAGTCCGGATCCCGACCGCGAAAGTCGCCCTCTCCACCGCCTCCGTCTACCCGGAGTCAACGGCGACCGCCTTCGAGATCGCCGCACGCCTCGGCTACGACGGCGTCGAGGTCATGGTCTGGACGGACCCCGTCAGCCAGGACATCGATGCCCTGCGCCGCCTCTCCGACCACCACCGGGTCCCGATCCTGGCCATCCACGCGCCCTGCCTCCTCATCACGCAGCGCGTCTGGTCCACCGACCCCTGGACCAAACTCCAGCGCGCCCAGGCGGCAGCCGAGAAGCTCGGCGCGTCCACGGTCGTCGTCCACCCGCCCTTCCGCTGGCAGCGCCAGTACTCCCGCGACTTCGTGACCGGCATCTGGCGGATGGCGGACGAGACGGACATCCGCTTCGCCGTCGAGAACATGTACCCCTGGCGCTACCGCGACCGCGAGATGCTCGCCTACGCGCCCGAGTGGGACGTCACCAAGGACGACTACCGCCACTTCACGGTCGACCTCTCGCACACCGCGACCGCCCGCACCGACGCGACCGCGATGATCGACCGGATGGGCGACCGCCTCGCCCACATCCACCTCGCCGACGGAAACGGTTCCGCGAAGGACGAGCACCTCGTCCCCGGCCGCGGCAGCCAGCCCTGCGCCGAGCTCCTGGAGCGGCTCGCCACCACCTCCTTCGACGGGCACGTGGTCATCGAGGTCAACACCCGCCGCGCGATGTCCTCCGCCGAGCGCGAGGCCGACCTCGCCGAGGCCCTGGCCTTCACCCGCCTCCACCTCGCGACGGCCCCCGGCCCGGTACCCGGAACCCCGCACCCGTGACCGAGCCCCTCCCGGACCCCACCCCGGCCCCCGTCCCCTCGAAGGCTCGCCGCGGCCCCGGCCGCCCGCGCCAGGACGAGGCCGAAGACGGCCCCGGCACCCAGGAGCGCATCCGCCTCGCGGCCCGCGCCGAGTTCGCCGCGCGCGGCTACGACAAGACCTCCGTCCGGGGGATCGCCAAGGCTGCCGGCGTGGACCCGGCCCTGGTGCACCACTACTTCGGCAGCAAGGACGACCTCTTCGCCGCCGCGATCGAGCTCAGCATGGAGCCCGCCCTCGTCCTCCCGGCGATCATCGGCGCGGGCCCCGACGGCATCGGCGAGCGCCTGGCCCGCTACTTCCTCGGCGTCTGGGAGAACCCGGTCACCCGGACCCCGCTGCTCGCCGTGATCCGCTCGGCCCTAACCCACGAGGCCGCCGCGAAGGTGCTCCGCCGGCTGATCCTGCACCGGCTGCTGGAGCGCATCGCGGCCGACCTCAACGTCCCCGACCCGACGTTCCGTGCCGAGCTCGCCGCCTCCCACATGGTCGGCATCGCGATCCTGCGCTACGTCGTCCAGGTCGAGCCCCTCGCCTCGGCGGACCCGGAGGCCATCATCGAGCTGGTGGCCCCCACCCTCCAGCGCTACCTCACCGAGGAATGACCGGACCCGTGCCCAATCAGTGAGCCGTCCGTCCCGGGATCCGGACAGCCCGTCCGGATCCCGGGCAGGGGGCGTAGCCTCGTAACCGAGCCATATCCACAGTCGCGGCAGGCGCACGCGTCACCGCACACATGGGGAGAGAACCCGATGCCCGAGCTGAGGTCCCGCACCGTCACCCACGGCCGCAACATGGCGGGCGCACGTGCCCTGATGCGCGCCTCGGGCGTAGCGAGCGCGGACATCGGGAAGCCGATCATCGCGGTCGCCAACTCCTTCACGGAGTTCGTCCCCGGCCACACCCACCTGGCTCCGGTCGGCCGCATCGTCTCCGACGCGATCCTGGCCGCCGGCGCCGTCCCCCGCGAGTTCAACACCATCGCGGTCGACGACGGCATCGCCATGGGCCACGGCGGCATGCTGTACTCCCTGCCCTCCCGCGACCTGATCGCTGACTCGGTCGAGTACATGGTCGAGGCGCACTGCGCCGACGCGCTGATCTGCATCTCCAACTGCGACAAGATCACCCCCGGCATGCTGATGGCCGCCATGCGCCTCAACATCCCGGTGGTCTTCGTCTCCGGCGGCCCCATGGAGGCCGGCCAGGCCACCCTCGTCGACGGCACCGTCCGCAAGCTCGACCTGATCGACGCCATGGTGGACGCCTCGAACGACAGCGTCTCCGACGAGGACGTCCTGCGCATCGAGGAGAACGCCTGTCCGACCTGCGGCAGCTGTTCCGGCATGTTCACCGCCAACTCGATGAACTGCCTCGCCGAGGCCATCGGCCTCGCACTCCCCGGCAACGGCTCGGTCCTCGCGACGCACACCGCCCGCCGCGCCCTGTACGAGGACGCCGGCCGCACCATCGTCGAGATCACCAAGCGCTACTACGAGCAGGACGACGAGTCGGTCCTGCCCCGCAACATCGCGACCCGCCAGGCCTTCGAGAACGCCATGGCCCTCGACATCGCCATGGGCGGCTCCACGAACACGATCCTGCACCTCCTCGCCGCCGCGCAGGAAGCCGGTCTGAAGTACGACCTCACGGACATCGACGAGATCTCCCGCCGGGTCCCGTGCCTCGCCAAGGTCGCGCCGAACGTGGCGCCCGGCGGCACGTACTACATGGAGGACATCCACCGGGCCGGCGGCATCCCCGCCCTGCTCGGCGAGCTCCACCGCGGCGGCCTGCTCAACAAGGACGTCACCACCGTCCACTCCGCCAACCTGGAGGGGTGGCTCGCGAAGTGGGACGCCCGCTCCGGCACGGCCCCGGACGAGGTCATGGAGCTGTGGCACGCGGGCCCCGGCTGCCAGCGCTCCGCCTCCGCCTTCTCCCAGTCCGAGCGCTGGGACACCCTCGACCTCGACGCCGAAGGCGGCTGCATCCGCTCCGTCCAGCACGCGTACTCCAAGGACGGCGGCCTCGCCGTCCTGCGCGGCAACATCGCGGTCGACGGCTGCGTCGTGAAGACCGCCGGTGTCGACGAGTCGATCTGGACCTTCGAGGGCCCGGCCGTGGTCTGCGAATCGCAGGACGAGGCCGTCGACAAGATCCTCCGCAAGGAGATCAAGGCGGGCGACGTGGTCGTCATCCGCTACGAGGGCCCGCGCGGCGGTCCCGGCATGCAGGAGATGCTCTACCCGACGTCCTTCCTCAAGGGCCGCGGCCTCGGCAAGGTCTGCGCCCTGATCACGGACGGCCGCTTCTCCGGCGGCACCTCGGGCCTGTCCATCGGCCACGCCTCCCCGGAGGCGGCCTCGGGCGGCTCCATCGCGGTCGTGGAGGACGGCGACCGCATCCGCATCGACATCCCCAACCGCTCCATCGAGCTCCTGGTCGACGAGGCCACGCTGGCCGCCCGCCACGCGGCCCTGGGCGGCGTCTACGCCCCGAAGAACCGCGAGCGCAAGGTCTCCGCGGCCCTGCGCGCCTACGCGGCGATGGCCACCAGCGCCGACAAGGGCGCGGTCCGCGACGTCAGCCTCCTGGAGCGCTGACTTCCGCAGCGCTGACGCCCGGAGCGCCGGCCCCGCCCGGCAGCCGCCGCTCCCCGGCCCCGTCCGACACCCTCGGACGGGGCCGTCCGCGTCTCACCACCCGGCGGGATCCCCCGCCGCGACCGCGAACACGGTCCCGTCCGGCGCCGAGGCGTACACCCGCCCGTCCCCGACGACGGGCGCGGGCAGACTCGCCGCGAAGGAGTCCTTCCCGGCGCCCATCCGGGGCTTGGTCTGCCCCAGCAGGCGCCCCGCCCCCGCGTCGACGGCGAGCAGGCGCCCGTCGGAGGCGCTCAGGTAGACCCGCCCGTCGGCGAACACGGGCCGGGAGGCCACCGCCACGCCCGTCTCCAGCCGCCACTCCTCCTTGGCCGCGCCGATGGCCGCCAGTGCGCCCGAGGCCCCGAACGCGTACACGACCCCGTCGGGCCCCACGGTCGCCTGGGCCTCGTACAGCGGCGAGGCCAGCCGCACCCGGCCCACGGCACGCGTGGACAGGTCCACTCGTACGACCGAGTCCGTCCTGGCCCCCACGTCGCTGTCCAGCAGGTACATTCCGCCGCCGGCCGCACCCACGGGATGGAGCATCCCCGGCGACCGGACCTGCCAGCGGGGCGCCCCGGTCGCCGGGTCCACCGCCAAGAGCCGCGTTGCTCTGCCGTCCTTGTCGGGCGTCGACACGTACAGCGCGGCGGGCTCCCCGGACTCCTCGGGGCCGCTCCACCACTCGGAACCGACCCCGCCGATCTTCTTCGTCCAGCGCGGGGTGCCGGTCGCGGAATCCAGCGCGGTGACGGTCCCGTCCACCGCCGTGATCAGCACATGGCCGCCTGAGGGCAGCGCGAGCGCGCCACTTGGCAGGGTCCGCTTCCAGCGCTCCGCGCCCGTCGCCGGATCCAGGGCCCGGAGCAGTTCGCTCTTGCTTCCCGGTGCGACCGCGAGGACCAGCCCGCCCCCGTGCAGCGGCGCACCGTGGGCCGCCGGCCGGGAGTCCGGGACGGCCGCCCGTACGGACCACAGCGTCGACCCGTCCTCGGGGCTGAGCCGCATCGCGGCCGACTCGGGCCCCGAGCAGTACAGGCCCGAAGCCCGCCAGGAGCATGCCGCGCCGTATGCGCCCAGTGGCACTGACCAGGGCAGGACCCGCTGCAGCGCGGATACCCCCGGGGCGGCGGCCTGTTTCGGAGGCTTGTCGCCGGGCGCGGACCACAGGTAGCCGCCCACGGCCCCACCCACCAGCAGCAGCCCGACCCCCGCCGCGACGGCAGCTCGGGTCCGCCGTCCGCGTTCCGGGGCCTTGGCCGGGGTGGCGACCCGCTCCCGCCGATGCGTGACCTCCTCGTCGGCCACCGGCTGCCGCGGCCGCGGGATGAAGGCCTGGGTGTCCAGATCCGTCGGGTACGCCACCGCCCGCAGCGCCACGATCAGCGCGTCCGCACTCGGCCGCTCCGCCGGATCCTTGGCCAGACACTGCGCGACCAGCGACCTGAGCCGCTTCGGCAGACCGCTCAGGTCGGGCTCGCTGTGCACCACCTGGTACGCCACGAGGTAATGGCTGTCGGAGTCGAAGGGGCCCCGCCCGGTCGCCGCGTACACGAGCACCGCGCCCAGGGCGAAGACATCGGCGGCGGTCCCCACCTCGCGCGGCCGCTGGAACTGCTCCGGCGCCATGAACGGCGGGGTCCCGATCAGCTTGCCCGTCTCGGTGCGCAGATCGCTGTCGGCCGGCCGCGAGATCCCGAAGTCGATGACCCGCACCCCGTCCGGGGCCATCAGCACGTTGCTGGGCTTCAGATCCCGGTGCACGACCCCCGCACGGTGGATGTCCCGCAGGGCCTCCGCCAGCCCGGCGGCGAGCCGCGCCAGCTCCCGGGCCCCCAGCACCTCTTCCCGTACCCGCTCGGAGAGCGTCGGGGCATCGATGAACAGCGTGGCCATCCAAGGCCGTTCGGCATCGGGATCCGCGTCCACGACGGGCGCGGTGAACGCTCCGCTCACCCGCCGCGCGGCCGCGACCTCCTGCCGGAACCGGGCCCGGAACTCCGGGTCCACGGCGTGCTGCGGATGCACGATCTTGACGGCGAGTTTCAGCCCCGACTCGGAGGTGGCCAGGTGGACGACACCCATGCCGCCAGAACCGAGCACGGACTCGAGCCGGTACTGCCCGGCGTACTCCGGAAAACCCGCGTAGTCCGTCCGCGCTGAACGCACCGCTCACCACCCCCGCCGGAGCCTAGTCGATGGTCCGTGCGAATCTCCAAGGTCCTGCTACCCTGCGCGAGTTCCGCAGGGAGCCATTCCAAGGGGGAGTTTTCCGCATGTCCATTGAGAGCGATTCAAGCCAAGTCGAGAGCCTGACCTCGGGGTCGGGATTCCCGACGTTCCCGGTCGCGCCCGGATACCGAGTGAACGTCCGCAGAGGTCCCGGCACCAATTACGGGGTCGTCCGGGTCCTGCCGCTCGGCGCGTACGTCTCGATTCGCTGCCAGTGCGAGGGGACGACCGTCTCGGGCCCTTACGGCACCTCGAGCATCTGGGACTGCATCGGCAACGGCGAGTTCGTCTCCGACGCCTACGTGAAGACGGGCGCCGACGGCTACGTCGCCACCCGCTGCGCCTGAGGTCCATCCGGCCCATCCGCAGGTCCGCCACCCGGCCCGCCCCGTGAGACACCCCGGGTCCCGCCCGCCCGGCGGGGGATAATCGCTGGTGTGAGCGACGACCAGCGAGACCAGACCCCCGCCGAGCCGGCCGCCGAGGCCCAGGCGCAGCCCACGGTGCCCACCGGCCCAGAGCCCGAGCCGATCCGGTTCTTCGGCACCACCTGGGTGAACCACGACGGCGGCTACGGCGCACGCCGCGTCGGCGCGGCTCTCATCGCGCTGACCCTCGCCGTCCTCAGCGCCTTCCTGCTCCGGTTCTCCTACGAGGGCCTGGAGATCGGCAACGTCGGCGCCTTCCTCAGCATCTCGGTCGTCATCCTCTTCGCGATCGCCAGCTCCATCGCCTTCGCCAAGACCTGGGAGTCCTTCAGCCGCCGGCCGGCCCCGTCCTCCGACGAGGCCGCCCTCAAGGGCCTGAAGGCGATCGGTTTCATCGGCAGCCTCATCGCGTACTTCCTGCGCTGCTTCGTCGAGGCCCCCGGCGAGACGCTGCGCCGCACCGAGTACGAGCGCGCCGCGGCCGAATTCGCCCGCCGCCGCGGCTCCCGCACCGGCAACCCGGCCGCCCGCCGCCCCAAGCGCAAGAAGTAGCCCCCGGCCGTGCCCCGCGAGCCTTGCGCAGTGGCACAGCCGGGAGCATTATTCATCACATGATGAATAACCAAGCGGCCGCCGCCGTCCACGCGGAGGGCCTCACCGTCCGCCGCGGCACCGGCCGCAGCCCCCGCACCGTTCTAGACGGCCTCTACTTCGACGTCCCCCGCGGCCGCATCACCGGCCTCCTCGGCCCCTCCGGCTGCGGAAAGTCCACCCTGATGCGCGCCATCGTCGGCACCCAGGCCCACGTCACCGGCACCCTCGACGTCCTCGGCCACCCCGCCGGCCACCCCGGACTCCGCTCCCGCACCGGCTACGTCACCCAGGCGCCCTCCGTCTACGACGACCTCACCGTCCGGCAGAACCTCGACTACTTCGCCGCGATCCTCGACCCCGGCCGCGCCGCCGCCGAGCGCCGCCGCGAGACCGTCACCCGGGCCATCGCCGACGTGGACCTCACCACCCTCACCACCGCCCTCGCCGGAAACCTCTCCGGCGGCCAGCGCAGCAGGGTCTCCCTCGCGGTCGCCCTCCTCGGCAGCCCCGAGCTCCTCGTCCTCGACGAGCCGACCGTCGGCCTCGACCCCGTCCTGCGCCGCGACCTGTGGAACCTCTTCCACGCCCTCGCCGCCACCCGCGGCGCCACCCTCCTCGTCTCCTCCCACGTCATGGACGAGGCCGAGCGCTGCCACGACCTCCTCCTCATGCGCGAGGGCCGCATCCTCGCGCAGGGCACCCCCGACGCCCTGCTCGCCCGTACCCGCACCGACACCGTCGAAGAGGCCTTCCTCCACCTCGTCGACGCCGCCGACGCCGAAGCCACCACCCCGGCCCCCCACGGGAGCACCCGATGAGCACCGCCCGCACCGCCGCCACCGCCGCCCGCGTCCTGCGCCAGCTCCGCCACGACCCGCGCTCCATCGCGCTGATGCTGCTGGTCCCCGTACTGATGCTGGTCCTGCTCCGCTACGTCTTCGACGGCAGCCCGCGGACGTTCAACAGCATCGGCGCGTCACTCCTCGGGATCTTCCCCCTCATCACGATGTTCCTGATCACGTCCATCGCCACCCTGCGCGAACGCACCTCCGGCACCCTCGAACGCCTCCTCGCCATGCCGCTCGGCAAGGGCGACCTCATCGCCGGCTACGCCCTCGCCTTCGGCGCCATGGCGGTCGTCCAGTCCCTGCTGGCCACCGGCGTCGCCCTCTGGGTGCTCGGCCTGGACGTCGTCGGCTCCCCGTGGCTGCTCCTGCTCGTCGCCCTCCTCGACGCCCTGCTCGGCACCGCGCTCGGCCTCTTCGTCTCCGCCTTCGCGGCGTCCGAGTTCCAGGCCGTCCAGTTCATGCCGGCCGTGATCTTCCCCCAGCTCCTGCTGTGCGGCCTGTTCGCCCCCCGCGACACCATGCAGCCCGCTCTCGAAGCGATCTCGAACGTCCTGCCCATGTCCTACGCCGTCGACGGCATGAGCCAGGTCCTCACCCACACCGACATGACCGCCGACTTCGTCCGCGACGCCGGGATCGTCGCCGGATGCGCCCTCCTGGTCCTCGCCCTCGGCGCCGCCACACTCCGCCGCCGCACCCCTTGACCGGAACGGGCCCGACCGCACTGCGGACAGCCCGTCGCGGTTCCTCGCGCGAGTGCAAGGATGAGGACGCAAACCATGCACGCGTGCACGAACAGTTCGGCGAGGTGAATCGGGCATGACCCAGACAGTCGCAGTCCTCGGTACCGGCAAGATCGGCGAGGCCCTGCTCAGCGGGATGATCCGCGGCGGCCGGCCCGCCTCCAAACTCCTCGTCACCGCCCGCCGTCCGGAGCGCGCCGAAGAGCTGCGCACCCGCTACGGCGTCGAGGCCGTCACCAACGCCGAGGCCGCCAAGCGCGCCGACACCCTCATCCTCACCGTGAAGCCCCAGGACATGGGCAAGCTCCTCGAAGAGCTCGCCCCGCACCTGCCCGCCGACCGCCTGGTCATCAGCGGCGCGGCCGGCATCCCGACCTCCTTCTTCGAGGAGCGCCTCGCCCAGGGCACCCCCGTCGTCCGCGTCATGACGAACACCCCCGCCCTCGTCGACGAGGCCATGTCCGTCATCTCGGCCGGCAGCCACGCCACCGCCGCGCACCTCGCGCACACCGAGGAGATCTTCGGCGGCGTCGGCAAGACCCTGCGCGTCCCGGAGTCCCAGCAGGACGCGGCCACCGCCCTCTCCGGCTCCGGCCCCGCCTACTTCTACTACCTCGTCGAGGCCATGACCGACGCCGGCATCCTCCTCGGACTGCCCCGCGCCCAGGCCCACGACCTCATCGTCCAGGCCGCCGTCGGCGCCGCAGTCATGCTCCGCGACAGCGGCGAACACCCGGTCAAGCTCCGCGAAGCCGTCACCTCCCCGGCCGGCACCACCATCAACGCGATCGTGGAGCTGGAGAAGCACGGCGTACGCGCGGCACTGATCGCCGCCCTCGAAGCGGCCCGCGACCGCAGCCGCGAACTCGCCTCCGGCAACAGCTGACCCCCGCCGTCCGGTACGGAGCCGCGCGGCCCCGTACCGGACCCGCCCCTCTCCCCTCAGGGCTCCAGCAGCCCGATGGCCCGGTACGCCGAGTCGACCACGGGCCGAGCGATGGCCCGGGCTCGTCCCGCACCGGCGCGCAGCACCGCCTCCACCGCCCCCGGATCGGCCGCCAGCTCCGCGTGCCGTACGCGGACCGGCCGCAGCAGCTCCACGACGGCGTCGGCCACGTCCCTCTTGAGCGCCCCGTACCCGGTGTACCCGTCGGCGAGCACGGCCGGATCACCCCCGGTGCAGGCCGCGAGGACGTCCAGCAGGTTCGCGACCCCCGGGCGCGCGGCCGGGTCGTAGACGACCCCGCCGTCCCCACCGTCCCCGCTGTCGGTGACGGCCCGCATCACCTTCTTCCGCACCGCCTCGGGCTCGTCGAGGAGGAACACCACCCCCGGCCCCGCGTCCCCCGACTTCCCCATCTTCGACCGCGGGTCCTGCAGGTCCATGACCCGCGCCGCCACCACCGGATGCGTGGCTTTGGGCACGGTGAAGGTGTGCCCGTACCGCTGGTTGAACCGCACCGCCAGATCCCGGGTCAGCTCGACGTGCTGCCGCTGGTCCTCCCCGACCGGCACCTCACCGGTCCGGTACGCCAAGATGTCGGCGGCCATCAGCACGGGATACGTGAGCAGCGACAGCCGTACGCCGTCCCCCGAGGCCTGCGCCTTCGCCGCCTTCTCCTTGTACTGCACCATCCGCCGCAGTTCACCGTCCGAAGCCGTGCACTCCAGCAGGTACGCGAGCCGGGCGTGCTCGTCCACGTGGCTCTGCACGAACAGCGTGCACTTCTCGGGAGTCAGCCCGGCGGCGAGCAACAGCGTCGCCGCCTGCCGGCTGAGCCGGCGCACCCGGGCCGGATCGTGGTCGACGGTCAGGGCGTGCAGGTCGACCACGCAGAACAGCGCCTCGTCGGGCTCCTGCTCGGCGGCGACCCACTGCCGTACGGCCCCCAGGTAGTTCCCCAGCGTCAGATGCCCCGTCGGCTTGACCCCGCTGAAGATCCTCGTCATGTCCCTGCTCCCTGCTCGTGTCGGTGTGGGCGTCGACGCCACCGCGTCGGGCGACCGAGCCACTCCCGGGAGGGGAGAAACAGGAACGGCCGCCGTGATCGGCGGCCGTCGAGCGCGTGCGTCTCGCGTGGATGGTCGGCCGCCGTCAGGCGGCCCACCAGCGCAGGTCGAGCGTGAGCGCACGCATAGTCATGGAGTAAAGATTACGCACTTCCTTGGGTCTCGGTAGTGATCGGTTGGGTTTTGGTCGTGGTGTCCGTCTTGAGCGCATGCCGGATGGGAGTTCGTGGCTCGAAAGGGTGACCTTTCGTCTCGGGTGTCGTTGATCGGATGACAGGACCGGGCGGTAGGGGGGGGTGGGTGTTGAGTCGGAAGGTGTCGCTCGTCGAGGGACAGACCGCTCGGACCGCTTGTGCCCGTGGCCTGCTGCGGACCGGGGTGGATGAGGAGACCGGCGAACTCCTCACCGCGACATGCCTGGCAGATCGGGTCGGCTGGGCCGCGGGTCTGGTGGCCGTCATGGCCTCCTCGCTGGTGGCCGCGCACTGGAATACCGCTGATGTGGATGTGCTTGCCTCCGGTCAGGACGCCGGGGGCCGCAAGCTGCCGTCGAACGCGTGGATGGCCCTGCGCCGCCTGGGCTGGACCGTCTCGCCGCCCGAGGGTGTCAAGGTCAATGACCGGATCGTCCGGATGGCGCAAGAGGCGGCCGGGCGGACGTTGCGGTCGGTGAAGTGGCGGGCCGATCTGACCGCCGGGGTCCTCGCGTCCTGGCCCGGCGACCCCGGCAAGCGCACGCTCGAGGAATGGGACCAGGTCCGCGAAGCCGTCCCTGGCGGACAGTTCCTGCCAGCCAGTGTGATCAAAGCCCGGACCCGGCAAATCACCGCGTTCCTCCGGAAGCAGGACCAAAAACTCCCGGTCGGTGTGCTCGAGCTGGAAACCGCGCCCCGCATGGCCCAGATGCTGCTGCTGTCGGCCTGCGACGGGCAACAGGCCACCATCGAGCGAGCGGATGACCCCGGCCGGGCTCTGCTGCGCTTGCAGCTTCCCACCCGGCCCGCCCCCCCCCAGTCGTACAAGGACTGGACCTGGGTGGCCTGCCCGATCACGTTGCCGCCCACGATCCCCACGGGCGCGGTGCTGCACCTGCCCACCCTCCGCCTGCATCAGGGCAGAGTGCGGGCCGATCTCGCCTACAGGCACGCCGTTCCCAAGGCCCGGCCGGCCGGGCATACCGTCGCTTTGGGGGTGGACTGGGGCCTGAACACTCTGCTGTCCGCCGGAGCCGCCCGGCTGCACGATGACGGGCGGATCACCGCCCCCGGTGCCGGGGCCATGTTCCGTACCGGCGGGATCCTGTCCAAACAGCACCGGCTGCGGCGCCTCTCCGAGCACCTGAACGCCAAAGCGGACCACTATGAGAGGCTCGCCGACGGCGACACCGGCCACTCCCTGACAGCCAGGCACGCGGTGCTGGCCGAGGAGATCCGGCGTGTCAGCGCCCGCCGGTCGAACCTCAACGATGCTCTCGCGTCGGCCGCCGCGCGCTGGGCTGTCGATCAGGCCATCGCCGCCGACGCGACCGCTATATACGTCGAGGACCTCCGCTCGATGGAAGCCCGAGGTAAGGGCTGCACGATGAACACTCGCCTTTCCCAGGCGGTGCGTGGGCGGATCGTCGACCGGATGCGGCACCTCGCCGCCGAGAGCGGCATCGCCGTCGTCACGGTGCCCGCGAGGAACACCTCGAAGCACTGCCCCTGGTGTCTTCTCCCGCTTCGGCACCGCAAGGCCCCGGACAGGCCCACCACCCCGGGATGGAAATGGGCCATCTGCCCATCCTGCGGATACCAGGGCGACCGAGACCAAGGCGCGTGGCAGCGCATCTCCGCACGCGGCCTCACCCACCAGACCAAGACCGTCACCGACCGCACCGCAGGCGCCAGGGCCGTCCGGACGGTCGTGGACACACTCGAAGCAGGCGCGGTCATTACGCCCGCCGCCGTCGAGACCAGCCGGAATGCCCGGTCCAAGACCGGGCCTACCCGGCACAAGACAACACGTCCGACGCCCAGGCGACGCCGGACACCCTCCTCCGCCGGCCCCTCGGGTCCGGCGGGCAAGCGTCCGGAGGGACACGTACCAACGGACCGGACCCGGCTGCCCCGCGCAGCCCACCGGAACCAGGGCGTGACGACGATCAGCACACCCACCACCAGCCGACACCGGCCACGAGGAGCGGCACGGGGCGCAGGCTTCCACCTGCACGCCCACGCCACACCTCCACGATGGGCAGAACCCATACCGGACACCACGTCTCGCATGGGATCGCGAAGCCGATCAGAGACGCTAGACCCTGAGGGATGAAGGCGGCGTGAGGTGCGTCCTCCGCGCGGCCGGTCAGCCAGGGGTTGACACACCTGTGCCCGATCCGTAAGGTTCTTCGAGTTGTCCGAAGTGAGCATCCGACCCCGGTCGGTCCCCGGACAGCCATCCCGCACTACACATTCGAACGAACGACTCACTTTGTCGTCCCGTTTTCATGCGTATTTGCGAATGAGGAATCCGCGTCCACGGACGCGGCCCCCGATTAGGTTCGGGGGCAAGGAATCCGCTACTGTCTCACTCGTCGCAAGGGCCCAACAGTCCAAACGACAAACCCCGTTGACTGGGAGTCAGGCCCGAAAGGATCTGATAGAGTCGAACTCGCCGGAAAGGGAAACGCGAAAGCGAAGAACCGGAAGGCGGAAAACAAGCGAGACAGACTCTGATAGAGTCG
>NZ_JCAXEG010000012.1:0-209304 GCF_059758875.1 Streptomyces sp. GQ60
ATCACCCCCGACCTCACACTCGGCCACAGCGCCGGAGAATTCGCCGCCGCCGCGGCCGCCGGAGCGCTCACCCACGTGGACACGGTCCGGCTGCTGGTCCACCGGGGTGCGACCCTCCGGCAGGCCGAGGCCCGCCTCCCGGGGGGCGGGATGCTCGCGGTGCAGACCGACGAGGAGACCTGCCGCCGGCTCACGAACGGGATAGACGACGTGTGGCTCGCCTGCTTCAACCAGCCCCGGCAGATCGTCGTCAGCGGCACACCGGAAGGTCTCACCGCCCTGCGCGAAGCCTGCGCCGCGGCCGGGGTCGTCACTGCGACGCTCGACGTGTCCAACGCCTTCCACTCCCCGCACCTGGCCGCCGTCGAGGACACCATCCGCTCGGGCCTCACCGCCCGCCCGATCGTCGGCCCGGTCCTGCCGTTCGTCTCGTCCGTGAACGGCGAGGTCTGCACCGACCCCGACCGGCTGCGCGAGCTGTGGGCCCGGCACGCGTCCGCCCCGGTCCTCTTCAGCGATGCCGTCCGCACCGCCTACGACCAGGGAGCCCGCGTCTTCCTCCAAGTGACGGGCGGAACCTCGCTCCTCACCTCGGTCCGCCGCAACCTCACCGGCCACGACGACGTCCACGTCGTCCCCGTCTCCGGGGAGGTGCCGGACGACGGGCGCACCTTCGTGCTGGCCCTCGCCCGGCTCGCGGTCCTGGGCGCCCCCGTCGACCCGCGCGCCCTGATCTCCGAGGAGGACCGCCGACTGCTGGACCTGCCGGTGGCCGGGCTCGCCACCCAGTCCTACTGGGTGCCGGCCAGGCGCGCCGCGAAGCAGGACCCGCCCGCCGCCTCCCTCCCGCCGCGGCCCGTGCGGTCCGGCGAGCCCGTAGAGCCCGTACAGCCCGTACAGCCCGTTGGGCCCGCACAGTCCGAGGAGACCTCGATGAACGCCCCGACGTACGACCCGGCGGACACCCCGATGGACGAACTGCTCCGGCTGGTCCAGCAGCAGGCGGTGCTGCTCGCCCGCCTCACGGGGACGCTCCCCGCGCCGGTGCCCGCCGCCCCGGCCGTACCCGCGGCCGCGGCACCCGCGGAGTCCGAGGCCCCCGCCGCCGCCCCCGCCGACCCGCCCGCCCCGCGCACGGTGGCGGAGGAGGTCGCCGGCGAGGTCACCGACGAGATCACCGGCGCCGTGCTCGCACAGGTGGCCCGGATCAGTGCCTTCCCGGTGGAGCAGCTGAGCAACGACCAGCTGCTGATCGACGACCTCGGCTTCGACTCGCTGATGCTGACCGACCTCTTCACCTCCCTCACGCGGCAGTGGCCGCAGTGGACCTTCGACGAGCGGGCCGCCGACCGGCCGACCGTCGCCCGGCTCGCCGCGCTGATCACGGGCGACCGTCCGGCGGCCACGGCGGCGACGGCCGTCCCCGGGCAGCGCGCCGGGGACGGTGACGGGACCCCGCCGGCGACGTCCGCCGAGCTGACTCCGGCCGTGGTGGCTCCCGACCCGCCCGCGGCGGACTCCCCGCGCCTGCGCGTGGTCCCGACGCCTCCGGTCCGGCCGACGGAGGACCCGGCCGCGCCGGCGGAGCACACGCGGATCGACCGCTTCCCGGAGGTCGCCGCCCACGGTGAGCGGATCGGCACGCTCGCCGGGCTGGGACTCGCCAATCCGTACTTCCTCGTCCACGAAGGCGGCATGACGGACACGACGGTCGTCGACGGCCGCGAACTCGTCTCCTTCTCCAGCTACAACTACCTGGGCATGGCGACCGACCCGAAGGTGAAGGCGGCCGCCAAGGAGGCCGTCGAGCGCTACGGCACCTCGGTGTCCGCCAGCCGGCTGCTGTCCGGCAGCCGCCCGCTCCACCTGGAACTCGAAACGGAACTCGCCGACGGGCTCGGATGCGAATCCGCGATCACCCTGGCCAACGGACACGCCACCAACGTCACCGTGATCGGGCACCTCATGGGCCCCGGGGACCTCGTCCTCCACGACTCCCTCGCCCACGACAGCATCCTGCAGGGCTGCAAGCTCTCCGGCGCGACCCGGCGGCCGTTCCCCCACAACGACGCGGCCGCCCTCGACACCCTGCTCGGCCAGGTCCGCGACCAGTACCGGCGGGTGCTCATCGTCATCGAGGGCGTCTACAGCATGGACGGCGACATCGCCGACCTGCCCGCACTCGTCGAGGTCAAGCGCCGCCACGGCGCGCTCCTGATGATCGACGAGGCCCACAGCATCGGCACGATCGGCTCGACGGGCATGGGCATCGGCGAGTACCACGGCATCGAGCGCCGGGCCGTCGATCTGTGGTCGGGCACGCTGTCCAAGGCACTGGCCAGCTGCGGCGGCTACGTCGCCGGGAGCCGCGCGGTCGTCGAGTACCTGCGCTACACCGTGCCGGGCTTCGTCTACAGCGCCGGCATGACCCCCGCCGACACCGCCGCCTCCCTGGCCGCCCTGCGCCTCCTGCGTGCCGAGCCGCAGCGCGTCACGCGTCTCGCGGACAACGCCTCGCTGTTCGTCCGCCTGGCGCGCGAGGCGGGGATCGACGTCGGGGACAGCCACGACACTCCGGTCGTCCCGTGCATCGTCGGGGACTCGCTGAAGACGCTGAAGCTCGCGGAGGCCCTCTTCCAGCAGGGCATCAGCGTCAACCCCATCCTCTACCCGGCCGTACCCGAGGAAATGGCCCGGCTGCGCTTCTTCATCACCTGTGACCACACGCCCGACCAGATCCGGCAGACCGTGACCGTCCTGGAGCGCGAACTGCGGCAACTGGACGCGGCCACCGGCGCCCCCGCCGCCGCCTGACCCCCCGCCGCCGGGCATGCCGGGGCGCCCCTCTCACCGGCCGAGCGGCAGGTGGTCCGGGCGCCGCCGGCCCGGCGGCAGGCCGAGTGGACGGGGGGCGGCCGCTCGCCGGGGAGACCGCCCCGCACGATCATGGGAACGTTTGTTCTATTCTCGGAGCCGAGCTACCGAGGGAGGCGCACCATGCGCTGGGACAACCTGACCGAGGGCACCACGGGCCCGGCCGCGCTCTTCGGAGCCGACTCCGTCGTCACGCGCACCGTCGACACCCCCGAATTCCGCGGGATCACCTTCCACGAGGTCCGGGCCCGGTCGATCGTCAACCGGGTCCCCGGCGCCTCCCGGATGCCGTTCGAGTGGACCGTGAACCCCTACCGGGGATGCAGCCACGCCTGCGTGTACTGCTTCGCCCGCAAGACGCACGGCTACCTCGACCTCGACACCGGCATCGGCTTCGACTCCCAGATCGTCGTCAAGACCAACGCCCCCGAGCTCCTGCGCCGCGAACTCGGCTCGCCCCGCTGGACCGGCGCGCACATCGCGATGGGCACCAACGTGGACTGCTACCAGCGCGCCGAGGGCCGGTACCGCCTGATGCCCGGGATCATCGAGGCGCTACGGGAGCGGGCCAACCCCTTCTCCATCCTCACCAAGGGCACGCTGATCCTGCGCGACCTCCCCCTCATCCAGGAGGCCGCGGCCGTCGCCGACGTCGGGATCTCCGTCTCCGTCGGCTTCACCGACACCGCCCTGTGGCGCACGGTCGAGCCCGGCACCCCCTCCCCTGCCGCCCGGCTGCAGGCCGTCCGCACCCTCACCGACGCCGGCATCGAGTGCGGAGTGCTGATGGCCCCGGTGATCCCCTTCCTCGGGGACTCCCCGGAGCAGTTGCGGGCCACCGTCCGGGCCGTCGCCGAGTCGGGCGCGACCTCGGTGACACCCCTGGTACTCCATCTGCGCCCGGGGGCCCGCGAGTGGTTCACGGCCTGGCTGGGAGAGCACCACCCCCACCTGGTCGGGCGGTACGAGCGGATGTACGCGGGCGGCTCGTACGCGCCCACCTGGTACCAGCGGACGATCACCCGCCAAGTCCACGAGCTCGCCGCCGAATTCGGCATCGGCCCCGGCGGTCGCGGACCGTCCCGGCGGCTCGTCCCGCCGGAGCGGCCGGCCGGTCCCGCGCCCGCCCCCGGCGCGACCCAGCTCAGCCTGCTCTGAGCACCCGTACGACCGTACGACCGACTGAAGGGTCATCACATCGGGCCAATCGGGGCCCCAATCCCCCCTTCCGAGCACAGGTTCCGGGACGATTCCGGCCAGAACACTCGGCTGGGAGGCCCCATGCTGCACCCGATGCTGCGCCCGATGAAAAGCAAGCCCGGTCCCGCCCTGAGGCGCGCCACCGTCCTGCTGGCGGTGTCCACCCTCGCCGCCACCCTGGCGAGCCCGGTCACGGCCGCGGCCCCGGCAGCGGCCGCCCCGGCCGCCGAAGCCCCGAAGTGGTCCGCCTGTGCGACCTCCCGCTATCCGACGCTCCAGTGCGCCTCCCTCAAGGTCCCCCTCGACCACGAGAACCCGGCCGGCCGGCAGATTTCCCTCGCCCTGACCCGGGTCCCCCACACGGCCGCCCGCTCCCAGGGCCCGCTGCTCGTCAACCCCGGCGGGCCCGGCGGCAGTGGCCGCACCCTGGCCGGGTTCATCGCCTCCGCGCTGCCCAAGGAGGTCGCGGCGCAGTACGACGTGATCGGCTTCGACCCCCGGGGCGTGGGCAAGAGCGAGCCCGCCCTGGACTGCGGCGCGGGCCACTTCGCCCCCGTACGCCCCGACTCCGTGCCGCTGGACGAGGAGACCGAGCGGGCCAACCTGGAGCGGGTGAAGTCCTTCGCCGAGTCCTGCCAGACCAAGCACGCGGACGTCCTCCCGTACATCGGCACCGTGTCGGCGGCCCGTGACCTGGAAGTGCTGCGCACCGCCCTGCGCGCCGACAAGCTGAGCTACTTCGGCTACTCCTACGGCACCTACCTCGGCGCGGTGTACGCCAAGCTCCACCCGAACCGGGTGCACCGCCTGGTCCTCGACTCCGTCGTCGACCCGGCCGGGGTCTGGTACCAGGACAACCTCGCCCAGGACCGGGCCTTCGACTCCCGCCACAAGGCCTTCCTCGCCTGGGTGGCCCGGTACGACTCCACGTACCGCCTCGGCACCGACCCGGCCGCGGTCGAGGCCCGCTGGTACGCGATGCGGACCGCGCTGCGCACGGCCCCCGCGGGCGCCAAGGTGGGGCCGGCGGAGCTGGAGGACACCTTCATGCCGGGCGGCTACTTCAACGGCTACTGGCCCCACCTCGCCGCGGCCTTCTCCGCGTACGCGGTGGAGGGCGACGCGAAGCCGCTGGTCTCGGCGTACGAGCGGTTCGGCGCGGTGGAGCCCTCGGCGGGCAACAGCTACAGCGTGTACACGGCCGTGCAGTGCCGGGACTCGGCGTGGCCCAGGAACTGGAACCAGTGGCGGGCCGACATGTGGCGCACCCACGCCAAGGCGCCCTTCATGACCTGGAACAACGCCTGGTACAACGCCCCGTGCGCCTTCTGGCCGACCGAGCCGCTCCAGGCCCCGGACGTCACCAACACGGCGCTGCCGCAGGCGCTCCTCTTCCAGGCGACCGAGGACGCCGCGACCCCGTACGAGGGCGCGGTGAGCATGCGGAGCAAGCTCGCGGGCTCGGCACTGGTGGTGGAGGAGGGCGGCGGCAACCACGGCATCGCCCTCAGCGGCAACAAGTGCCTGGACGAGAAGCTGTCCGCGTACCTGCTGACGGGCAAGGCCGCGGACGCCGTCTGCCCCGCCCAGCCGGCCCCCACCCCGGTCCCGGCGACCCGCGCGGTCCCGCCGTCGGCGGGCGGCGCGGCCCTGCACGGCCTGCTGGGCTTCCGGGGCTAGGCCGGCTCTTTCGGATCTTGCCTGGCCCGATCCGAAAGAGCCGGCCTAGGGCGGCCGAGCCACAGCAGGCAAGATCATGCCCATGACCACCTCACGAGACAACCACCTCACCCGCATCGCCGCGCCCGAGGGCGTCGCGCCGGGCACCGGCTACCACCACGTCGTCTGGGGCACCGGGCGGTTCGTCGCCGTGTCCGGGCAGTGCGCCTTCGACGAGAAGGGCGAGCTGGTCGGCGAGGGCGACGCCGAGGCCCAGGCCCGGCAGGTGTTCGAGAACCTGCGCCTGTGCCTGGCGGCGGCCGGGGCGACCTTCGACGACGTGGTGAAGCTGACGTACTTCGTCACGGACGTCGCCCACCTCCCGGCGGTACGCGCGGCCCGCGACGAGGTGATCGTCCCGGACCGCCTCCCGGCCTCCTCGGCGGTCCAGGTGGCGGCGCTGTTCCGGCCCGAACTGCTCATGGAGATCGAGGCCTTCGCGGTCCTCCCGGAGCGGACCGGCACCGGGTCGGGGTCCGGGGCGGGGTCCGAGGCCGAGCACGAGACCGGCTTCCGGACCGGTTCCGGAGCCGGCTTCGGCACCGGGTTCAAGACCGGTTTCGCTAGCTGAGGTCCAGCGCCCGCAGGGCTGCGGTCGCCGCCACCGCCAGCCGGGGGTGCGACTGGGCCCGGGTCAGGACCTCCCGGGCGCGCTGGTCCGCCAGCGCGCCCAGCCCCTCCACGCAGGCCAGGGCCACCCGCCAGTACGGGTCGTGCGGCGCGAGCAGCCGCGACAGGGTCCGGATCAGCGCCGGGGCGGACTCCGGGGCGCGCAGCGCCGCCAGCAGCCGGACCGGGTGCAGGGCGTAGGCCGTCCGCAGTTCGTTCGTGGCCAGCGCCGCCGCCGCGCGGGCGGTGCGCGGGTCGCCGAGGACGGCCAGCGCTTGCGCGGCCGCCTCGCAGCGCGGCGGGTCCCGGTGGTTGAGCAGCAGGACCAGGGACTCGAAGGCCCGGCGGTCGCCGGCCAGCCCCAGCCGGTACGCGGCCAGTTCGCGGGCCCACAGGGGCAGCCCGGCGGAGGTCAGGGAGTCCGCCAGGCCGTCCGGGTCCGCCGCGAGCAGCGCCGCGTACCGCGCCCGGTCCTCCGGGGCCCGCCCGGCTTCGGCCCGCAGACGTTCCAATACCTCGTTCACGCGGCCACCCTAGAGCAGCCGGTTGATCGATGATCGATGATCGGTACATTTGGGCGGTACAGGTCACATCTGCGCGCTCTGGCGGACCAGTTGGGCACGGGCTACTGTCCTACCAACACGTACGAGGGCGGCCTGGTGACGCAGCCACCTCGTGCCAGTCGGTTCTGCACGAATTCTGCACGACCTCACGGCGTGACCCCGGGACAGGGCTCCGCCGCTTCGGCCCCACGGGCTTCTCCTGCCGGGTTCCCCGGTTCCTCCGGGTTACCCCGGTCCTGCCGCGAACCCTGGTTCGCTCCGGGAGCCCCGGGCTTCTCCGCACGTCGGCCGCACCCCTGCCGCACGTCCGCCGCACGGTTTTCCGCCCGCTCCCGGCGTACGGCCGCCGCGCGGTCTTCCGTACGGCCCCGCGCGCCGCGCGCCGCGCGCCCCCCTCAGCCGTCACCCTCTTCCACTGGAGTCCCGCGATGGACCTTCCGTCCACGTCCGGTCAGCCCTCCCCCTCCTCCCAGCCCGCCCGCCCCGCACTGCAGACCATCGCCGTCGTCGGTCTCGGCACGATGGGCTCCGGCATCGCCGAAGTCCTTGCCCGGGCCGGCCGCGAGGTCATCGGCATCGACGTCAGCGAGGCCGCCGCCCGCCGGGCCACCGCGGCCCTCGCGGCGGCCACCGCACGCTCCGTGGTCCGGGAGCAGCTCACCGAGCAGGAGCGCGAAGGGGTGCTCGCCCGCTTCCGCACCTTCTCCGAGCTGGGCGCCGCCGCCGACGCCGACCTCGTCATCGAGGTGGTCCCCGAGTCCTACGAGCTCAAGCAGCGGATCTTCCGCGAGCTCGACGCGATCGTCCGGCCCACGGCGATCCTGGCCACCGGCACCAACGCCCTGTCGGTGACGCGGATGGCCGCCGAGTCCCAGCGCCCGGAGCGCGTGGTCGGCCTGCACTTCTTCAACCCGGTCACGGCGATGAAGCTGGTCGAGGTCGTCTCCAGCGTGCTGACGGCCCCGCCGGCCGTCGAGGCCGTCACCGCCCTGGCCCGCGAGCTCGGCAAGGAGCCCGTCGCGGTCGGAGACCGGCCGGGCTTCGTCGCCGACGGCCTGCTGTTCGGCTACCTCAATCAGGCCGCCGCCATGTACGAGGCGAAGTACGCCTCCCGCGAGGACATCGACGCGGCGATGAAGCTGGGCTGCGGCCTGCCGATGGGCCCGCTGGCGCTGCTCGACCTGATCGGCGTGGACACCGCCCGCACCGTCCTGGAGGCCATGTACACGGCCTCGGGCGACCGGCTGCACGCCCCGGCCCCGATCCTCGGCCACCTCGCCGAGGCGGGCCTGACCGGGCAGAAGTCCGGGCGCGGGTTCTACACGTACGAGGCCCCGGGCAGCCAGGTCGCCGTCCGCGACCTGCAGACCCCGCCGGACGGGGAACTGGTCCGGGCGAGCCGTCCGGTGAACTCGGTCGGCGTGGCCGGTTCGGGCACCATGGCGAGCGGGATCGCGCAGGTCTTCGCGCAGGCCGGCTTCGCCGTGGTGCTGGCGGCGCGCAGCCAGGAGAAGGCGGACGCGGCCAAGGCCGCGATCGGCAAGTCGCTGGCCCGCGCGGTCGACCGGGGCCGGCTGACGGCGGAGGCCGCCGCCGCCACCGTCGACCGGATCACGGCGGCGGGCTCGCTGGACGCCTTCGCCGACGTGGACCTGGCCGTGGAGGCCGTCGCGGAGAACCTGGACGTGAAGCAGGAGCTGTTCCGCGCGCTGGACAAGGCCTGCAAGCCCGGTGCGGTGCTCGCCACCACGACCTCCTCGCTCCCCGTGATCGCGATCGCCCGCGCGACCTCGCGGCCCGAGGACGTGATCGGCATGCACTTCTTCAACCCGGCCCCGGCGATGAAGCTGGTCGAGGTGGTCCGGACCGTCCTGACCGCCGACGACGTGCACGCCACGGTCCGCGGGATCTGCCGGCAGGTGCGCAAGCACCCGGTGGACTGCGGGGACCGGGCCGGCTTCATCGTGAACGCGCTGCTGTTCCCGTACCTCAACAACGCGATCAAGATGGTCGAGCAGCACTACGCCGGCATCGACGACATCGACGCGGCGATGAAGCTGGGCGGCGGCTACCCGATGGGGCCGTTCGAGCTCCTCGACGTGGTCGGCCTGGACGTGTCGCTGGCCATCGAGCAGGTCCTGCACAAGGAGTTCCGCGACCCGGGCCTGGCCCCGTCCCCGCTGCTGGAGCACCTGGTCGCGGCGGGCTGCCTGGGCCGGAAGACCGGCCGCGGATTCCGTGAGTACGCCCCCCGCCGGTAATCCGCGGCAGGCGCAGGAGCCCCAGGAGCCCCACAGACAGGATGCGTGGGGAGGGCTGCTCGGGTCCGCCGGACCCTCACGGCGGACGAACCCTCCCGAGGAGCACTGTGTGCCCAGTGCCGGCCCTCCCCCGCATCCATTCCCGCCCCACCCCCCTCGGGAGCGCTCTCCCGCACGAATGAAGTACTTTCGCTCTATGTCCCAGCCCGCCAAGACCTCGCCCCGCGCCGCCGGGGCCTCCGACGCCCCGGAGACCCCGGCCGGTACCAAGGCGGCCGCCCAGCGGCTCAAGATGCGCCGTGAGCTCGCGGCGGCCGCCATGGAGCTCTTCGCGAACAAGGGGTACGAGGCCACGACGGTCGACGAGATCGCCTCGGTGGCCGGGGTGGCCCGCCGGACCTTCTTCCGGCACTTCCGGTCCAAGGAAGAGGCGATCTTCCCGGACCACGACGACACCCTGACCCGCGCCGAGGCCGTACTCGACGTGGCCCCGGCGCACGAGCACCCGCTCGACACGGTGTGCCGGGGGATCAAGGAAGTCATGAAGATGTACGCCGCCTCGCCGGCGGTGTCGGTGGAGCGCTACCGGCTCACCCGCGAGGTTCCGGCGCTGCGGGAGCGGGAGATCGCCTCGGTCGCCCGGTACGAGCGGCTCTTCACCCGCTACCTGCTGGCCCATTTCGACGAGACCGACCACCACGACGGCAACGACGACCCGCTGCTGGCGGAGGTCGCCGCCTCGGCCGTGGTCACGGCCCACAACCACGTGCTGCGGCGCTGGCTGCGGGCGGGCGGTCAGGGCGACGTGGAGGCGCAGCTCGACCACGCCTTCTCGATCGTGCGCAAGACCTTCGGTTCCGGGATCGGCGCGGGGCGCACGCTGAGCACGGCGCCGGCGCCGGCCCCCGAGCCGGCCCTGGTGCGCACGCAGGGCGAGGTACTGGTGGCGGTGGCCCGTACGGACGCTCCGCTGGACGAGGTCATGCGGACCATCGAAGAGGCGCTCAGAAACAAGTAGGCGACAACAGAGGCGACACACGTCACAGCGGCCGCTCCCGTTCCGGGGGCGGCCGCTTTCGTTTGTCCGAGTTGCCCCTACTCGCGGGTAACTCTGATCGATCATCGCTCATCGGTGCAGGTCAATCGGCAAATGAGAGAAAGTTTTGGCACGCGGTGCCTTGCTGAGTGACACGGGGTGCCATACGTTGAATCTCGTCCGGATGTCCCCGCGGTCCAGCCCACTCGGCACGGAACGCGCCCCGGATGCCTGCGTCACCAGGCCCCCGCACCGCCCCACCACAGGCAACGCGCAGCTCCACCCCAGCCGAATCGACGGCGCCCGAAGCAGCACCGCTCACCACACCGCTTCGCCATTCCACGCAACCCGTTTCCCTCAGCGCACCCTCATCAGCGCAACGGCCGGAGGCAACACCGTGAAGGACATCCTGGACGCGATCCAGTCGCAGGCCGCGACGGCCGCCGACATCGCTGCCCTGCCGCTCCCCGACTCGTACCGCGCGATCACCGTGCACAAGGACGAGACGGAGATGTTCGCCGGGCTCACCACCCGCGAGAAGGACCCTCGCAAGTCCCTGCACCTCGACGAGGTCCCGCTCCCCGAGCTGGGCCCGGGCGAGGCCCTGGTCGCCGTCATGGCGTCCTCGGTCAACTACAACTCCGTGTGGACCTCGATCTTCGAGCCGGTGTCCACCTTCAGCTTCCTGGAGCGCTACGGGCGCCTCTCGGAGCTCACCAAGCGCCACGACCTGCCCTACCACATCATCGGCTCCGACCTGGCGGGCGTCGTCCTGCGCACCGGCCCCGGCGTGAACGCCTGGAAGCCGGGCGACGAGGTCGTCGCGCACTGCCTGTCGGTCGAGCTGGAGTCCTCCGACGGCCACAACGACACGATGCTCGACCCCGAGCAGCGCATCTGGGGCTTCGAGACCAACTTCGGCGGCCTGGCAGAGATCGCACTCGTCAAGTCGAACCAGCTGATGCCCAAGCCCGACCACCTCAGCTGGGAGGAGGCCGCCTCCCCCGGCCTGGTCAACTCCACCGCCTACCGCCAGCTGGTCTCCCGCAACGGCGCCGGCATGAAGCAGGGCGACAACGTCCTGATCTGGGGCGCCAGCGGCGGGCTCGGCTCGTACGCCACCCAGTTCGCGCTGGCCGGCGGCGCCAACCCGATCTGCGTGGTCTCCTCCCCGGAGAAGGCGGACATCTGCCGGGCCATGGGCGCGACGGCGGTCATCGACCGCAACGCCGAGGGCTACAAGTTCTGGAAGGACGAGCACACCCAGGACCCGAAGGAGTGGAAGCGCCTCGGCAAGCGCATCCGCGAGCTCACCGGCGGCGAGGACGTGGACATCGTCTTCGAGCACCCGGGCCGCGAGACCTTCGGCGCCTCCGTGTACGTCACCCGCAAGGGCGGCACGATCGTCACCTGCGCCTCGACCTCGGGCTACAACCACGAGTACGACAACCGGTACCTGTGGATGTCCCTGAAGAAGATCGTCGGCTCCCACTTCGCGAACTACCGCGAGGCCTGGGAAGCCAACCGGCTGGTCGCCAAGGGCAAGATCCACCCCACCCTGTCGCGGGTCTACTCCCTCGAGGAGACCGGCCAGGCCGCCTACGACGTCCACCGCAACCTCCACCAGGGCAAGGTCGGCGTGCTGTGCCTGTCCCCCGAGGAGGGCCTCGGCGTCCGGGACCACGAGATGCGCGCGACGCACCTCGACGCGATCAACCGCTTCCGCAACATCTGAGACGCCTCAAAGGCCAAAGGGACAGCCTGAGATGACAGAGCGCCAGAAGGACCGTCCGTGGCTCATGCGGACGTACGCCGGCCACTCGACGGCCGAGGCGTCCAACGAGCTGTACCGCCGCAACCTCGCCAAGGGCCAGACCGGCCTGTCGGTCGCGTTCGACCTGCCGACGCAGACCGGCTACGACCCCGACCACATCCTCGCCCGCGGCGAGGTCGGCCGGGTCGGGGTCCCGGTCTCCCACCTGGGCGACATGCGACGGCTGTTCCAGGACATCCCCCTCGAACAGATGAACACCTCGATGACGATCAACGCCACCGCCATGTGGCTGCTGGCGCTCTACCAGGTGGCCGCCGAGGAGCAGGGCGCGGACATCGCCCAGCTCCAGGGCACCACCCAGAACGACATCGTCAAGGAGTACCTCTCGCGCGGGACGCACGTCTTCCCGCCCGGGCCCTCGCTCCGCCTGACGACGGACATGATCGCGTACACGGTCAACCACATCCCGAAGTGGAACCCGATCAACATCTGCAGCTACCACCTGCAGGAGGCCGGGGCGACCCCCGTCCAGGAGATCTCGTACGCGATGTCCACGGCCATCGCGGTCCTGGACTCGGTGCGCGACTCGGGCCAGGTCCCGCCGGAGCGGTTCGGCGAGGTCGTCGCCCGGATCTCCTTCTTCGTGAACGCGGGCGTCCGCTTCATCGAGGAGATGTGCAAGATGCGCGCCTTCGGCCGCATCTGGGACAAGATCACGCGCGAGCGCTACGGCATCGAGAACGAGAAGCAGCGCCGCTTCCGCTACGGGGTCCAGGTCAACTCCCTGGGCCTGACGGAGGCGCAGCCGGAGAACAACGTCCAGCGGATCGTGCTGGAGATGCTCGCGGTCACCCTCTCCAAGGACGCCCGCGCCCGCGCCGTGCAGCTGCCCGCCTGGAACGAGGCGCTGGGCCTGCCCCGGCCCTGGGACCAGCAGTGGTCGCTGCGCATCCAGCAGGTCCTGGCGCACGAGAGCGACCTGCTGGAGTACGAGGACATCTTCGCCGGCTCGCACGTGATCGAGGCCAAGGTCGAGTCCCTGGTGGCCGAGTGCCTGGCCGAGATCGACCGGATCCAGGAGATGGGCGGCGCGATGGCGGCCGTCGAGTCCGGCTACCTCAAGGGGGAGCTGGTCTCCTCGCACGCCGCGCGGCGGGCCCGGATCGAGGACGGCCAGGACAAGATCGTCGGCGTCAACTGCTTCCAGCAGACCGAGGAGAACCCGCTCACCGCCGACCTGGACGGCGCCATCATGACGGTGGACGGGGCCCTGGAGGCGCAGACCGTCGAGCGCATCGGGCGCTGGAAGGCCGAGCGCCAGGAGTCCTCGGACCGGCAGGGCGGCGGCGACCCGTTCGTCTTCCCCACGGTCATGCAGGCCCTGGACCGGCTGAAGGAAGCCGCCGCCGGGGACGAGAACCTGATGGAGGCCACCCTGGAGTGCGCCCGCGCCGGTGTCACCACCGGCGAGTGGTCGAGCGCGCTGCGCGAGGTCTTCGGCGAGTTCCGGGCCCCGACCGGGGTCTCCTCGGCCCCGGTGGCCGTGACCGCCGAGGAGGGGACCCCCATGGCCCTCGTCCGCGCGAAGGTCTCCCGTACGGCCGACGAGCTGGGCTCCGGCAGGCTGCGCCTGCTGGTCGGCAAGCCCGGCCTGGACGGGCACTCCAACGGCGCCGAGCAGATCGCCGTACGGGCCCGCGACGCCGGCTTCGAGGTGGTCTACCAGGGCATTCGGCTGACCCCCGAGGAGATTTCCTCGGCGGCACTGGCCGAGGACGTGCACTGCGTGGGACTGTCCATCCTGTCCGGCTCGCACAGCGCGCTCGTCCCGGACGTGCTGGAACGCCTGCGCGCGGCGGGGGCGGGTGACATCCCCGTCGTCCTCGGCGGCATCATTCCGAATGCCGACGCCGTGGCGCTCAAGGAGGCCGGGGTGGCGGCGGTCTTCACGCCGAAGGACTTCGGCATCACGGAGATCATCGGCCGTATCGTCGACGAGATCCGCAAGGCCAACAAGCTCCACCCGATCGGCGACGCCGACGAGATCACCGACACTGACACCCTTGCAAGCACGGAGGTCCCCGCATGACCACGCCCTCTTCCCCGGTCAACCGGCTGCGGCCGCGCCGCTCCTGCCTCGCGGTGCCGGGTTCCAACCCCCGGTTCCTGGAGAAGGCCCAGGGCCTCCCGGCCGACCAGGTCTTCCTGGACCTGGAGGACGCCTGCGCCCCGCTCGCCAAGGAGGGCGCCCGCCACACGATCGTGGACGCGCTGAACCAGGGCGACTGGACCGGCAAGACCCGCGTGGTGCGCGTCAACGACTGGACCACCCACTGGACGTACCGCGACGTGATCACGGTCGTCGAGGGCGCCGGCCAGAACCTCGACTGCATCATGCTGCCGAAGGTCCAGGACGCCCAGCAGGTCGTGGCGCTCGACCTCCTCCTGACGCAGATCGAGAAGACGATGGGCTTCGAGGTCGGCAAGATCGGCATCGAGGCCCAGATCGAGAACGCCAAGGGCCTGGTGAACGTCGACGAGATCGCCGCCGCCTCGCCGCGGCTGGAGACCATCATCTTCGGCCCGGCCGACTTCATGGCCTCCATCAACATGAAGTCCCTGGTCGTGGGCATGCAGCCGCCCGGCTACGGCGCGGACGCCTACCACTACATCCTGATGCGGATCCTGATGGCGGCCCGCATGCACGACCTCCAGGCGATCGACGGCCCCTTCCTCCAGATCAAGAACGTCGACGGCTACCGCGAGGTCGCCGGGCGCGCGGCGGCCCTGGGCTTCGACGGCAAGTGGGTGCTGCACCCCGGCCAGGTCGACGCGGCCAACGAGGTCTTCTCCCCCTCGCAGGAGGACTACGACCACGCCGAGCTGATCCTCGACGCGTACGACTGGTGCACCTCCGAGGCCGGCGGCAAGAAGGGCTCGGCCATGCTCGGCGACGAGATGATCGACGAGGCCAGCCGCAAGATGGCCCTGGTCATCTCCGGCAAGGGCCGCGCCGCGGGCATGCGCAGGACGTCGAAGTTCGAGGCCCCGAGCGCCTGAGGCGACCGCGCGTCGTCGGACGCGCCCAACCCCCGTCCCGGGCCCCCAGGGCCCGGGCGAGCACCCCGGAGGGGTCACCATGCAGTTTGGCCGCACCTATGAAGAGTTCACCCCCGGCGACGTCTACAAGCACTGGCCCGGAAAGACGGTCACCGAGTACGACGACCACCTCTTCTGTCTGCTGACCATGAACCACCACCCGCTCCACATGGACAGCAACTACGCGGAGAACACGACCGACTTCGGCAAGAACGTGGTCGTGGGCAACTACATCTACTCCCTGCTCCTGGGCATGTCGGTGCCGGACGTCTCCGGCAAGGCCATCGCCAACCTGGAGATCGAGTCGCTGCGGCACGTGGCGCCGACCTTCCACGGGGACACGATCTACGGCGAGACCACGGTCCTGGACAAGACCCCGTCGAAGTCGAAGAACGACCGCGGCATCGTCTACGTGGAGACCAAGGGCTACAAGCAGGACGGCACCCTCGTCTGCGTCTTCCGGCGCAAGGTGATGGTCCCGACCGAGACGTACATCAAGGAGCGCGGCGGCGAGCAGCCCGGCCGCCCCACGCTGAAGGAACAGGGGAAGTAGAACCATGAGCCGACTTGCCCAGACCGCCGGCCTGACGGACGACCAGAGGGACATCCTCAAGACCGTCCGGGAGTTCGTCGACAAGGAGATCATCCCGGTCGCGACCGAGCTGGAACACCGGGACGAGTACCCGCAGCAGATCGTCGACGGCCTCAAGGAGCTCGGCCTCTTCGGCCTGATGATCCCGGAGGAGTACGGCGGCCTGGGTGAGTCGCTGCTCACCTACGCGCTGTGCGTCGAGGAGATCGCGCGCGGCTGGATGTCCGTCTCGGGCATCATCAACACGCACTTCATCGTCGCGTACATGCTCAAGCAGCACGGCACGCAGGAGCAGCGGGAGTACTTCCTTCCGCGGATGGCGCTGGGCGAGGTGCGCGGCGCGTTCTCGATGTCCGAGCCGGGGCTCGGCTCCGATGTGTCGGCCATCACCTCGAAGGCGGTGAAGGACGGCGACGAGTACGTCCTGAACGGCCAGAAGATGTGGCTGACGAACGGCGGCACGTCCACGCTGGTGGCCGTTCTGGTGCGCAGTGACGAAGGACACCCGGAGGGCACCGCCCCCCACAAGTCGATGACGACCTTCCTCGTGGAGAAGGAGGCCGGCTTCGGTGAGGTCCGGCCCGGCCTGACCATCCCGGGCAAGATCGACAAGATGGGCTACAAGGGCGTCGACACGACCGAGCTCATCATGGACGGACTGCGCATTCCGGCCAATCGGGTCCTGGGCGGGGAGACCGGCCGAGGGTTTTACCAAATGATGGACGGGGTCGAGGTCGGCCGCGTCAACGTGGCGGCCCGTGGTTGCGGCGTCGCGCAGCGTGCGTTCGAGCTGGGTGTCTCGTATGCCCAGCAACGTCACACTTTCGGCAAGGCCATCGCCGAGCACCAGGCGATCCAGTTCAAGCTGGCCGAGATGGCTACCAAGGTCGAAGCCGCCCATGCGATGATGGTCAATGCAGCACGCAAAAAGGACTCCGGGGAACGAAACGACCTCGAAGCAGGGATGGCGAAGTACCTCGCCTCCGAGTACTGCAAGGAGGTGGTGGAGGACGCGTTCCGTATCCACGGTGGCTACGGCTTCTCGAAGGAGTACGAGATCGAGCGCCTCTACCGCGAGGCACCCATGCTGCTCATCGGCGAAGGTACCGCCGAGATCCAGAAAATGATCATCGGGCGACGCCTGCTCGAGGAGTACCGGCTCCAGGGCTGAAAGTCCCTTTTGCGGTAAATCATCCAGTGGTTTTCCGCAAAAGAGTCACTAGCAGTCACTGGCTCCCGGGCATCGACTCGGCTTCTGGCTTGCCCAGTTGTTGCGTGCAACCGATAGCATTCCAGTAAAGCCGCCGTCCCGTCCCCCCGTTTGCGGCGCGGCATCACCCGCTACGAAGGTCATCCATGCCCCACAGCCAAACCTCTGCACCTCGCGTCGGCCTCCTCGGTGGACGCCTCGCGCGCGGAGCATCGCCGTGGCTTCTGCCGACCGTCGCCACCGCCGCCATCAGCCTCGCCCGGGCCCGCAAGTCCGGTCGCTGGGCGGCAGTGGCCGTGCCCACCACCGCGCTCGCGGCGGGCATGCTGTGGTTCTTCCGCGATCCCGAGCGTGAGATCACGCAGGGCCGGGTCATCTCGCCCGCCGACGGTGTGGTGCAGAGCATCATGCCGTGGAAGGACGGGCGGACCCGCGTCGCGATCTTCATGAGCCCGCTGAACGTCCACGTCAACCGCGCGCCCCTCGCGGGCACGGTGACGTCCGTGGAACACGTCCCCGGTGGATTCGTTCCGGCGTTCAACAAGGAGAGCGAGAACAACGAGCGCGTCGTCTGGCACTTCGACACCGAACTCGGCGACATCGAGATGGTGCAGATCGCCGGCGCCGTCGCCCGTCGCATCGTCCCGTACCTGCCGGCCGGCACCAAGGTGGAGCAGGGCGAACGCATCGGTCTGATCCGCTTCGGCTCCCGCGTCGACATCTACCTCCCCGAGGGCGTCGAGGTCGCGGTCGAGGTCGGACAGGCCACCACCGCGGGGGTGACCCGAATTGACCGTGACTGAACCCGAAACGCCGGCGAACCTGTCGACGCCCGCCTCGGGCTGGGTGCCCGAGGCCGCCGAGGAGGAGTCCGCCGAGGACGACATGCCGCTGTCGCTGCGGCTGTCGATAGCGGACACCCTGACCCTCGGCAACGCGACCTGCGGATTCATGGCGGTGTATTTCACCACCACCGGGATCCTCATCCCGCACCTCACCGGCAGCGGCGAGTCGGGCATGGCCCGCAGCAGCGCGGCCACGGCCGTGATACTGATGCTGCTCGCCGCGGTCTTCGACCTCTTCGACGGCATCGTGGCCCGCAAGCTGCGCAGCTCGCCGATGGGCGCGGAGCTGGACAACCTGTCCGACCTGATCAGCTTCGGCCTGGCTCCGGCGTACTTCGTGCTCGTCTACGGCATGGTCGCCGATGACGCGGTGCAGAAGATGTCGGCGCTGGCGGCGATCGTGGTCCTGCTGGCGGTGGTGCTGCGCCTCGCGAGATTCAGCTGCGTGGCGATGAAGGACGGCATGTTCCAGGGCATGCCGAGCCCCTTCGGCGCGCTGACGGTCGTCTCGATCGTGCTGCTGGAGCTGCCGTTCATCCCGACCCTGCTGGCGATCGTCGGCGTGGCCTGGCTGATGGTGAGCCGGGTCGAGTACCCCAAGCCGCGGGGTGTCCTCGCGGTGGCGATGCTGAGCTGGATCGTCGCGGCGATGGGTCTGCTGGCCGCGTGGGCGTTCGACGCGCCGGGCGGCGGACTGCTGCTCCAGACCGGCTGCGCCCTGCAGATCGCTCTGGCGGCGACGATCCCGCTGTTCGCGACGACCCGTCGCGCGAACACGTTCCGCCACAACCGCCGCGAGGCGCGGGCCACCCAGGCCCCGTAGCCCCGGCTACCCGCGTACGAGAGGGCCCCCGGCCGCCACCAGGCAGCCGGGGGCCCTTCCGCGTCCCCGGGGCCCGCACAATCCAGCCCCGCCGGCGTTTGAGGCGCGGGGTCCGGGGCGGAGCCCCGGGGAACGGTGGAAGGGCGGGTAGGGGACCTGGCCCGCGCAGCGGGGATCGGGCGCCGGGGGCCAGGAGAAGGCGCGGCCCGCGCATAGGCTTGGTGTCGGAAAACCGCCAGCCCGGGGACCGGCCGGCCGGGAGGATGGAGCCATGTACACCGACACGGAGCGTTGCGTCCGGGCCGTCCAGTCGAAGGACGCCCGCTTCGACGGCTGGTTCTTCACCGCCGTGAGGACCACCGGCATCTACTGCCGCCCGAGCTGCCCCGCCGTACCGCCCAAGGTCGAGAACATGACCTTCCTGCCCAGCGCCGCCGCCTGCCAGCAGAACGGGTACCGCGCCTGCAAGCGGTGCCGCCCCGACACCTCCCCCGGCTCCCCCGAGTGGAACGCCCGCGCCGACGCCGTCGCCCGCGCGATGCGCCTCATCCAGGACGGCGTGGTCGACCGCGAGGGCGTCCCCGGGCTGGCCGCCCGGCTCGGGTACTCCTCCCGGCAGGTGGAGCGCCAGCTGGGCGCCGAGCTCGGCGCGGGACCCCTCGCCCTCGCCCGGGCGCAGCGCGCGCAGACCGCCCGGCTGCTGATCGAAACCTCGGCGCTCCCGATGGGCGACGTCGCCTTCGCCGCCGGGTTCTCCTCGATCCGGACCTTCAACGACACCGTCCGCGAGGTCTTCGCCCTGGCCCCGAGCGAGCTCCGGACCCGGGCGGCCGGCCGGGGTGCGGGCCGGGGAACCGGGCCGGCCCGAGTGCCCGGCACCATCAGCCTGCGGCTCCCCTTCCGCGCCCCGCTCACCCCCGACAACCTCTTCGGCCACCTCGCCGCGACCGCCGTCCCCGGGGTCGAGGAGTGGCGAGCGGGCGCCTACCGCCGCACGCTCCGGCTCCCGTACGGCACCGGAGTCGTCGCCCTCACCCCGCGGCCCGACCACATCGGCTGCCGGCTCGCCCTCACCGATCTGCGCGACCTGACCATCGCCATCAGCCGCTGCCGGCGGCTCCTGGACCTCGACGCGGATCCCGAGGCCGTCGACGAGCAGCTCCGCGCCGACCCGCTGCTGGCCCCGCTCGTGGCCAAGGCCCCCGGCCGCCGGGTGCCGCGCACCGTCGACGCGGAGGAGTTCGCCGTACGGGCGGTCCTCGGCCAGCAGGTGTCCACCGCGGCGGCCCGCACGCACGCGGCCCGCCTGGTGCAGGCCCTCGGCGAGCCGGTGGCCGACCCCGATCCCGAGGGCGGGCTGACCCACCTGTTCCCCACCCCGCAGGCCCTGGCCGGGCTGGACCCGGAGTCCCTGGCGCTGCCGCGCAGCCGGCGGACCACCTTCACCACGCTCGTCTCGGCCCTCGCCGACGGCTCGCTCCCGCTCGGCATCGACAGCGACTGGGAGGCGGCCCGCGCGCGGCTGGGCGCGCTGCCCGGCTTCGGTCCGTGGACCACCGAGATCATCGCGATGCGGGCCCTGGGCGACCCGGACGCCTTCATCCCGGCCGACCTGGGGATCCGACGGGCCGCGAAGGGGCTCGGGCTGCCCTCGACACCCGCGGCGCTGACGGCCCGCGCGGCGCACTGGCGGCCCTGGCGCGCGTACGCCGTGCAGTACCTGTGGGCCACCGAGGACCACGCGATCAACGTCCTGCCCGCCTGACCTCCCCCGCCCGACGTCCGAGGAGCACGAACCACCATGAGCAGCAGCACGAGCAGCACGCGCACCACCAAGCAGCACACCGTCGTGGACAGCCCCTACGGCCCGCTCACCCTCGTCGCCGCCGACGGGGTCCTCTGCGGGCTCTACATGACCGGGCAGCGCCACCGCCCGGCCGAGGAGGCCTTCGGGGAGCGGGTAGCGGCCGGTGAAGCCCCCTTCCCGGAGGTGGTGCGGCAACTGGCCGCGTACTTCGCCGGTGAGCTGACCGCGTTCGACCTGCCGGTCCGGCTGGAGGGCACCGAGTTCCAGCGCAGCGTGTGGGAGCAGCTCGTACGCATCCCCTACGGGCAGACCTGGTCCTACGGGGAGCTGGCCGCCAAGCTCGGCAAGCCCAACGCCTCGCGCGCGGTGGGGCTGGCCAACGGCAAGAACCCGGTCGGCATCATCGTCCCGTGCCACCGCGTCATCGGGGCGTCCGGCTCCATGACCGGCTACGGCGGCGGCATCGACCGCAAGGTGCGCCTGCTGGCCTTCGAGTCCGGGGCCGAGCAGCTCTGACCGGCCCGCGGCGCGATCGCTTCGAGGTCGGCGACCGTGCCGGACATGACGGCACGGATGTGCTCGGTGAGGTGCTCCACCGGCCAGTCCCACCAGGCGAGGGCGAGCAGGCGGGCGATGTCCTCGCCGGTGTGGCGGGTACGGATGAGGGTGGCGGGGTTGCCGCCGACGATCCCGTAGTCGGGGACGTCGTCCACGACCACGGCGCCGGCGGCGATGATCGCGCCGTGCCCGATGCGCACCCCGGGCATGACCATGGCGTTGTAGCCGAACCAGACGTCGTTGCCCACGACGGTGTCGCCCCGGCCCGGCAGGCCGGCGAGCAGGTCGAAGTGCTCGGCCCAGGACCCGCCCATGATGGGGAAGGGGAAGGTGGAGGGGCCGTCCATACGGTGGTTGGCGCCGTTCATGACGAACCGGACGCCGGTGCCGAGCGCGCAGAACTTCCCGATGACCAGCTTCTCCGGCCCGTAGTGGTAGAGCACGTTGCGGGTCTCGAAGGCGGTGGGATCGTCCGGGTCGTCGTAGTAGGAGTACTCCCCCACCTCGATCAGCGGCGAGGTCACCAGCGGCTTCAGCAGGACCACGCGCGGCTGGTCGGGAAACGGATGGAGCACCGTCGGGTCCGCGGGGAGGGCGTTCACGGCTACATGACCACCAGGGGGACCAGCAGCGCGAAGGCGGCGCCCGCCTCGACCGCGTAGCCGTAGAGGGACGGGTGCTGGACGGGGGCCGCGAGCAGGACCACGCTCTGCTGGGCGGCGGCCGCTCCCACCCAGTCGGCGTCGGCGCCGAGGCCGCCCTGGTACCAGCCCTCGCAGGAGCCGGGGCCGGTGACGGCGAGGACGTCGTCCTCGCGGCGGTAGAAGGCCTGCCAGCCCTCGGCCGGCACGGACCAGGCCTCGAAGTCGGTGAACTGGGCCCAGCCGCCGTCACGGATCGCGGTGTCGAACATCCAGACCGGCACCCCGTCGGGAGTGACCTCGCCGCTCTCCTGCTGGTCGGTGGTGAAGTGGACCATGGGCAGGGCGTCGGGCCCGTCGGCAGTACTGGGCCAGGCGTACATCGTGATCATCTGCTGAATTCTGTCCTGCTCGGTGTAGGCGCGGAATAACGAGCGGAGCGGTCTACGAGGCCTGCGGCCGGCGGCCGTTCTCGAGCTCGGCGGCGCCCTCGCCGGACCGCAGCACCCGGTGCGCCTCTTCGATGCGCAGGCCCAGCGCTCCGGGCAGGTACTCCGTCAGTTCGGCGGGCTCCACCAGCCGCCACGAGATCAGTTCCTCCTCCTGGAGCCTGACGGAGGCGAGCTGCGCGGCGTCGAGCACGCCGCCGTCGTAGAGGTACGCGACGAGCGGGGGCCGGCCCGGGCCGAGCGTCCAGTCGACGGCGAGCAGCCGGCCGAGCGGTACGTCGATGCCGATCTCCTCTGCGCTCTCGCGGCGGGCGGCCGCCCGCGGGGACTCGCCGGTGTCCGATTCGATGGTGCCGCCCGGAAGGGCCCAGCCCTCCCGGTAGTTGGGCTCGACGAGGAGCACCCGCCCCTCACCGTCCCGGAAGAGCGCGGCGGCGCCGGCCAGCACCCGGGGCAGGCTCGCGATGTAGGTGGCGTAGTCATCCGTGGTGGTCACTGCGCCACCCTACCGAGCCGCCCCGGGCCCGCGGTGATCACGCTTCCGGGGCGGGGCCTCCGCCGGAGCCCTCCTCGCGGTCGCGGTTCCTCGACTCCGCCACGCGGCGCAGGCGGGGGTGGCGGGCCGGGCCCCGTTCGGTGATGGCGTCGCCGACCATGGCCTTGACCGCGTCCCGGAGTCCGTGCAGGGCGTGGTGGCGGACGGGTCCCGCGCCCGGGTCCTCGCGCAGCTCCTTCACCAGGGCCCAGCACAGGACCAGCATCACGACCACGAAGGGCAGCGCGACCAGGATGGTGGCCGTCTGGAGGGACTTCAGGCCGCCCGCGACGAGGAGGACGGCGGCCACGGAGGCCATCAGCACGCCCCAGGTGACCACGAGCCAGGTCGGCGGGTGCAGGGAGCCCCGGCTGGTGAGGGAGCCCATGACGAGGGAGGCGGAGTCGGCGCTGGTGACGAAGTACGTCATCACCAGGGCCATCGCGATCCACGAGGTGAGCGTGCCCAGCGGGAGCGCGTCGAGCATCGCGAAGAGCGAGGCCTCGGTGCCCTCCTCGGCCTTGGCGGCCATGTCGGCGACGCCGGTGGAGTCGAGGCGGATGGCGGTGCCGCCCATGACGCAGAACCAGACGACGGTGGCACCGCTGGGCACCAGGAGCACGCCGATGAGGAACTCGCGGATGGTGCGGCCGCGCGAGATGCGGGCGATGAAGGTGCCGACGAAGGGCGCCCAGGAGAGCCACCACGCCCAGTAGAAGATCGTCCACGCGCCGAGCCACTCGCTGTCGGTGAAGGCGCCGGTGCGGGTGGCCATCGGAAGCAGTTCGTGCAGGTAGCTGCCGACGCTCGCCGGGATCACGTCGAGGATGTAGACGGTCGGGCCGAGGACGAAGACGAAGAGCATCAGGGCCGCGGCCAGCACGATGTTGATCGTGCTGAGCCATTTGACGCCCTTGTGCAGGCCGGAGAAGGCGGAGAGGACGAAGGCCGCGGACAGGGATCCGATGATGATCAGCTCGACCGTGGTCGAGTCCTCGATCCCCGTCGTGATGTTGAGCCCCTTGGCCACCTGGAGGGCGCCGAGGCCGAGGCTGGTGGCGGTGCCGAAGACGGTCGCGAAGACGGCGAGCAGGTCGATGGCCTTGCCGGGCCGGCCGTCGGCCCGCTCCTGGCCCATGAGGGGGACGAAGGCGGAGCTGAGGCGGTTGCCGCGGCCCTTGCGGAAGGTCGCGTAGGCGAGGGCGAGGCCGGCGATGCCGTAGATCGCCCAGGGGGTGAGGGTCCAGTGGAAGAAGGAGTAGTCGAGCGAGGCGCGGGCGGCGTCGCCGGTGCCGGGGGCCGCGCCGGACGCCGGGGGCGGGTTCAGGTAGTGGGTGAGCGGCTCGCCCACCCCGTAGAACATCAGCCCGATCCCCATGCCCGCGCTGAACATCATCGCGATCCACGCGAGGTTCGTGAACTCCGGCTCCGAGTCGTCCTTGCCGAGGCGGATCCGGCCGAAGCGGCTGATCGCGAGCACGACGCACATGACGAGGAACACGTCCGCGGCGATCACGAAGAGCCACGCGAAGTTGCTCAGCACCCAGGCCAGCGCGCTGCTCGACGCCGAATCGAAGGAACTCTTCCCCAGGGCCGCCCAGGCGACCACGGCCAGGACGGAGATCACTCCGATGACGACGACGGTGTGGTCGGGAGTGCCGTCGCTGCCTCCCTCGGGGCCTTCGGACCTGCCGCCTGGGGAATCCGGACGTGGCTGTTCCAGTGAATCCGCGCTCATGCGGCCACACTATGCAGGCCTATATCCCCCTTTAGGGGCATGCCGCGCCGGGTGTGGCCCAGGCCACGCATGGGCATAGGAGGATCCTCCGGATAGGCTCATGGATGGCGCGACTGCACTGTTCGATAGCAAGGGATTAGCAAGGTGACGGACGGAGCAGTAACTGAGACCGCGCGCGTGCTCATCGCCGCGGACAAATTCAAGGGCTCGCTCACGGCCGTTCAGGTCGCGGAGCGGGTGACGGCCGGCCTTCGCAGGGCCGTACCGGGCGTGGAGATCGAGACCCTCCCCGTCGCGGACGGCGGTGACGGTACGGTCGCGGCCGCCGTGGCGGCCGGTTTCGAACGCCGGGAGGTACGGGTCACCGGACCGCTCGGTGACCAGGTCACGGCCGCTTTCGCGCTGCGCGAGGGCACCGCGGTGGTCGAGATGGCGGAGGCCTCCGGGCTCCAGCTGCTGCCGGCGGGTGTCTTCGCCCCGCTGACGGCGACCACCTACGGCTCCGGCGAACTGCTGAAGGCCGCACTCGACGCGGGAGCGCGCTCGATCGTCTTCGGCGTGGGCGGCAGCGCCACCACCGACGGCGGCGCGGGCATGCTGGCCGCGCTGGGCGCGGTGTTCCTGGATGCGAACGGTGAACCCGTCGGTCCGGGCGGCGGCGCGCTGGCCGGTCTGGCCTCGGCCGACCTGTCGGGCATCGACCCCCGCATCAAGGAGGTCGACTTCGTCCTGGCGAGCGACGTGGACAACCCGCTGACGGGTCCGAAGGGCGCTCCGGCGGTCTACGGCCCGCAGAAGGGGGCGTCGCCCGAGGACGTGGCGACGCTGGACGCGGCGCTGGCGCACTTCGCGGTGGTCCTGGAGAAGTCGATCGGCTCCCTGGCCGCCGAGGCGGCGGTTTCGCCCGGCGCGGGCGGAGCGGGCGGCATCGGCTACGGAGCGCTGCTGCTCGGCGCGTCGTTCCGTCCCGGCATCGAGCTGATGCTCGAGGTGCTCGGCTTCGCGCCGGCGCTGGAGCGGGCCACGCTGGTCATCACGGGCGAGGGTTCGCTGGACGAGCAGACCCTCCACGGCAAGGCTCCGGCCGGCGTCGCCGCGGCGGCCCGTGCGGCGGGCAAGCCCGTCGTGGCGGTCTGCGGCCGCCTGCTGCTCACGCAGGAGGCCCTCCAGGCCGCCGGCATCCAGCGGGCCTACCCGCTCACGGACCTCGAGCCGGACCCGGCGGTGAGCATCCCGAACGCGGGGCCGCTGCTGGAGCGGGTGGCGGAGAGCATCGCGGCCGACGTCCTCTGACGAGGCGTCCGCCCCGTCCGGCGGCCCGGATCCCCTGACGGGGGTCCGGGCCGCCGGCGCGTGCGGGGCCCGGAGTGATGTCCCCTACCCGCCCTTCCGCCGTTCCCCGGGCTGCGCCCGGACCGCTTCCGGGGCCGCCCCGGACCCCGGTCCTCGAACGCCGGACGGCTGGAAATTCCGGCCCCGGAGCCCCCGGCCCCGGACACCCTGGAAAGCCTCAGACGCCGGACGGGCTGGAAGTGGCGCGGGCCGCCGTGAGGAGCCGGGCGGTGGTGACGATCCGGGCGAATCCTCCGCCCTGGAGGTTGACCGCGGTGGCGGTGGCGAGCTGGTCGGCCGTCAGCCGGGCTGCGTCCGGGCCGGCTTCGGCGGCCAGGTCGAAGGTGTGCGTGGCGTCGAGCGGCACGAGGACGTCGTAGCCCAGGTTCCCGGCCATCCGGGCCGTGGTCTCGACGCACATGTTCGTCTGGATGCCGGCGACGACGAGCTGTCCGACGCCCTGGACGGTGAGCCAGTCCGCGAGGTCCGGGGTGCCGTAGAAGGAGGAGTTGACGGACTTGGTGACGTGCAGGGCGGCCCCGCCGGCCCGCTCGGCGACGAAGTCCTTGAAGGCGTAACCGGGCTGGTCCGGCGCGAGGACGGAGCCGGCGGTGCGGGAAGCGTGCTGCACGAGCACGACCGGGCGGCCGGTCTCCTGCCAGGCGTCCATCAACGCGGCGATGTTCCCCTCGGCGGCCGGGTTGTTGCGCGGCCCCCAGAAGTCGGGGTCGTCGAAGCCCTGCTGGACATCGATGACCAGCAGCGCGCTGTTCGCGGCGATCTCGATGTCGGTCGTGGCCGGGGTCGTGGTCTCGGCCGGGGTCGCGCTCTCGTTCGTCATGCCCTCATCCTGGGCGGCCCGTCCCCCTCGAACCAGTACCGCCCGGTCCCCGAACCGATGGGATCCCGCCAACGTGGCAGTCCGGGCCCGGCTTGGTTCCCGGCTTGGTTCGGAGTCCGGCCCAGCCGCAGGTCGGAGGCCTCGCGGCGGCATCTGCCGGAGGCTCGGCCCTCCCCTTCGGCCGTGGCTCCGTGGCAGACTCACGGCCATGCACCGCGTCGCGATCGTCGCCCAGCCCGGCATCCGCGCTTTCGACCTGGCCGTCATCACCGAGGTCTGGGGGTACGACCGCGGCCATCTGGGGGTGCCTGCCTTCGAGCTGCGCCGGTGCGCCCTCGACCCCGGCCCGATCCCGCTCCCCGGCGGGCTGTCCCTGGCCCCCGACCGCGGGATCGACTGGCTCGCCGGCGCCGACCTCGTCGTGGTCCCCGCGCTGGACCGGCCCTCCGACCGGACGCCCGAGCTGGTCCTCGCCGCCCTGCGGGACGCCCACGCCCGGGGCATCCCGGTGGCCGCCCTGTGCGCCGGTGCCTTCATCCTCGCCGAGGCCGGTCTGCTGGCGGGGCGCCGGGCCGTGACCCACTGGTCGCTGGCCCCCGCGCTGGCCGGCCGGTACCCCGCCGTGCGCGTCGAGGAGGCCCCGCTCTACGTCGGGGACGAGGGGCTGTGGACCTCCGCCGGGGTCGCCTCCGGCATCGACCTCTGCCTGCACCTGGTCCGCGAGGCGCACGGCTCCGAGGCGGCGGCCGCCATCGCCCGCTCGATGGTGACCGGCCCGTTCCGCACCGGCGAGCACGCCCAGTACCTGGACCGCCCGACCCCGGTCGGCGACCGGACCGCCGAAGCGCTGGCCGTCGTACGGGAGCGGGCGCTCGGGCGGCTGCACGAGGCGCTGGACGTGGCCACCCTGGCCCGGTGGGCCGGGATGTCCCCGCGTTCCTTCGCCCGGCACTTCGCCGCGTCGACCGGCACCACCCCCCACAAGTGGCTCCTGCGCCACCGGTTGGACGAAGCCCGCAAACTGCTGGAGCGCACCGATCATCCGGTCACCGAGGTGGCCCGCCGGGCCGGATTCGCCAGCGAGGTCACCTTCCGCCAGCACTTCACCTCGTACGTCGGCACGAGCCCCCGGGCTTACCGTGCGGCCGCTACCGCACCAGGAGCCCCGGGGCCTCCCCTAAACCCCGCGGACAGTGTTAGAAATGGCTCATGACCGGACGTTTTGGCCGAGCCAGGGGCTCTGAGGGAGCGCCCGAGGACAGGCCCCCGCCCGAGGACGGGTCCCCACCCGGAATCGGGCCCGGACACTCCCGGCTGTTCGCGCACCTCTCGCTCGGCGCCCGGAGCGTTGCCGGCCAGGTCTTCGCCCTCCAGGCCGTCCTCGTACTGGTGCTGATCACTGCCGCCGCCACGGCCCTGTTCTTCCAGGCCCGGTACGACAGCCAGCGCGACGCCCGCAACCGATCCCTCGCCGCCGCCGAGGCCTTCGCGCACGCCCCCGGCCTGCCGGCGGCCCTGGAGTCCGCCGATCCCACCGCCGAGCTCCAGCCGCTGGCCGAGGGCGCCCGCCGGGCCTCCGGCCTCGATTTCATCGCCGTCATGACCACCGACGGGATCCGGTACACCGACTCCATCCCGGATCTCATCGGTCAGCGCGCCACCGGCGACCTCTCCCGCGCCGCGGCCGGGCAGTCCTTCACCGAGACGTTCGAGGGGAAGCCGAGCGACGTGGTCCGCGCCGTGGTCCCCGTACGGGACTCCGCGGGCGCGGTGGTCGGCCTGGTCGCCACCGGCATCGAGGTCGAGAACGTCGGCGACGTGGTCGAGGGCCAGCTGCCCCTGCTCCTCGGCGCGGCCACCGGCGCCCTGCTCCTCGGCACCGGCGGCGCGGCCCTCGTCAGCCGCCGGCTGCGACGCCAGACCCGGGGCCTCGGCGAGGCCGAGATGACCCGGATGAACGAACACCACGAAGCGGTTCTGCACGCCGTCCGCGAGGGCGTCCTGATCATCGACGCCGAAGGACGGCTGCTGCTCGCCAACGACGAGGCCCGCCGCCTCCTCGACCTGCCCGCCGACGCCGAGCAGCGGCACGTGGGCGAGCTCGGCCTCGATCCGCCCACGGCCGCGCTGCTGGTCTCCGGGCGGGTCGCCACCGACGAGGTCCACCGGTCGGGCGACCGGCTCCTCGCCGTGAACGTACGCCCGACCAAGCCCTACGGGGGCCGCCCGTCCGGCACCGTGACCACCCTGCGCGACTCCACGGAGCTCGCCGCGCTCTCCGGCCGGGCCGCGGTCGCCCGTGACCGCCTCCAGCTGCTCTACGACGCCGGCGTGCGCATCGGGACCACCCTGGACGTGGTGCGCACCGCCGAGGAGCTCTCCGAGGTCGCGGTCCCCCGGTTCGCCGACTTCGTCACCGTCGAGCTGCTGGAGCCGGTGCTGCGCGGCGAGGAGCCCGGCGGCAGCGCGCACACCGAGATGCGCCGGGCCGCCATCAGCGGGATCCGCGTCGACTCCCCGCTCCAGCCGGTGGGCGACGTCATCCGCTTCGTGGTGCCGACCGCGCCGATGGCGGCGGCCCTGGACGCCGGGCGGGCGGTCCTCGCGGCCGATCTGAACCGCGCCTTCGGCTGGCGGGCCCAGGACCACGACGGCACCCGGGTGGCCCTGGACTACGGGCTGCACTCGCTGATCTCCGTGCCGCTCCAGGCCCGCGGGGTGGTCCTCGGCATGGCCAACTTCTGGCGGGCCGACACGCCCGAGCCCTTCGACGAGGAGGACCTGTCCTTCGCCGAGGAGCTGGCGGCGCGGGCCGCGGTCTCCATCGACAACGCCCGCCGCTTCACCCGCGAGCACGCGGTGGCGGTGACCCTCCAGCGCAGCCTGCTGCCGCGGGTGCTGCCCGACCTGAGCGCCGTGGACGTCGCCTTCCGGTACCTGCCCGCGAAGGCGGGAGTGGGCGGGGACTGGTTCGACGTGATCCCGCTCGCCGGGTCCCGGGTCGCGCTGGTCGTCGGCGACGTGGTGGGGCACGGGGTGCACGCCGCCGCCACCATGGGCCGGCTGCGGACCGCCGTGCACAACTTCTCCACGCTCGACATGCCGCCCGACGAGCTGCTGGGCCACCTCGACGAGCTGATCGACCGGATCGACCAGGACGAGTCCGCGGCCGAGGAGGGCTCCGGGGAGGGCGAGTCCTCGGGCGTCACCGGCGCCACCTGCCTCTACGCGGTGTACGACCCGGTGTCCGGTCACTGCGCCATGGCCAGCGCCGGCCACCCCGGCCCGGCGCTGGTCGGGCCCGACGGCCGGGTGAAGTACCCCGAGCTGCCGATCGGGCTGCCGCTGGGCGTCGGCGGGATGCCCTTCGAAGCCGTGGAGCTGCGGCTGCCCGAGGCGAGCCGGCTCGTGCTGTTCACCGACGGGCTGCTGGAGGACCGCGACCGGGACTTCGACACCGGCCTCGGACTGCTGACCGAGGCCCTGTCCCGGGCGGACCGCAGCCCCGACCAGGCCTGCTCCGACGTACTGGCAGCACTGCTGTTCCCGGCGCCGAGCGATGACATCGCCCTGCTCATCGCCGACACCCGGCGGCTGCCCGCCGAGCAGATCGCGGAGTGGGAGGTGCTCCCGGACCCCGCGGACGTGTCCCGGGTCCGCCGCGCGGGCTCCGCGCAGCTCACCGCGTGGGGCCTGGGGGACGTCACCTTCACCGCCGAGCTCATCCTCAGCGAGCTGATCACCAACGCCATCCGCTACGGGACCCCGCCGATCCGGGTGCGCCTGCTCCGCGACCGCACCCTGATCTGCGAGATCTCCGACGGCAGCAGCACCTCACCGCACCTGCGGTACGCGGCCACGACCGACGAGGGCGGGCGCGGCCTGTTCCTCGTGGCCCAGTACGCGGAGCGCTGGGGCACCCGCTACACGGACCGCGGCAAGGTGATCTGGGCGGAACTCCCCCTGACGGGCGCGGCGGAGCCGGCGCCCCCGGCCCTGGTGGACCTGCAGGCCCTGGAGGACCTGGCCTGGTAGCGGAGGGCCGGCGTGCGGCGGCCCCGCGCGGCTCAGAGCCGGGCGGCCAGCCGGGCCTTCGCCTCCGGCCATTCGGCGGCCAGCAGGGAGAAGTACACGGTGTCGCGCCAGGTGCCGTCCGGGCGCCGGCGGTGGCGGCGCAGGACGCCCTCGCGCCGCGCCCCGAGGCGGGCGATCGCGGCCTGCGAGCGGGTGTTGAGGTGGTCCGTCTTGAGCTGGACCCGGCCCATGCCGAGGTCTTCGAAGGCGTGGCTGAGCAGGAGCAGCTTGGACTCGGTGTTGACGGCGCTGCGCCAGTACGCGCGGCCGTACCAGGTCCAGCCGATCTCCAGGCGTTCGTCGGCCGCGTCGATGTCCATGTACGTGGTCCAGCCGACGGCCCGGCCGCTCGCGAGGTGGACGACGGCGAAGGGGACGTACGCGCCGCGCTCCGCGTCCTCCAGCAGGGAGTCGAGCGTGGCGCCCAGCTCCTCCTGTGACCGCGGCGCGCCGCCGACCCACCGCCAGACCTCCTCGTCGTCGCCACCGGCGGCGTACAGGTCGGGGAGGTGGCTCCTGGTCAGCGGCTCGAGGCGGACGTGGCGGCCGGTGAGCGTGAGGGGCGAGGGCGACGTGGCAGGCATGGGAAAGACGGTAGCCCGTCATTGCGCTAGATACAAAACATTATTGCCCTAGTGCATTTGAGTCCGGGCTAGCAGCACCGCCACGTCGTCCTGCGGAGCCTCGGGGAGGAGGCGTGCCAGGATCGCGTCGCACAGGGCCTCCAGCGGCTCCCCCGCGCCCCTCAGGGCGCCCGCCAGCCCAGCCATCCCCTCGTCCAGGTCCCGGTCCCGGGATTCGATGAGGCCGTCCGTGTAGAGCACCAGCAGGCTGCCCGGCGCGAGCCGGACCTCCTCGGTGCGGAACTCCCGTCCGCCCGTGCCGAGCGGGGTTCCGGACGGGCCGTCCAGGAAGGTCACGGCCCCGTCGGCCGTGACCACGGCCGGCGGCGGGTGGCCGGCCCGGGCGATGACGCACGCGCCCGTCACCGGGTCGTGGACGGCGTAGACGCACGTGGCCATCTCGTCCTCGCCGAGGTCGGCCACCACCGCGTCCAGCGAGCGGAGCATCTGCTCCGGGGTCACCTGATGCCGCGCCAGGGTCCGTACGGCGGTGCGCAGTTGGCCCATGACGGCGGCCGCGTGAATGCCGTGGCCCATCACGTCGCCGATCACCAGACCGGTCCGGCCGTCCGGCAGCTCGATGACGTCGAACCAGTCCCCGCCGACGTCGTGGTCGCTGGCCGGCAGGTAGCGGCCGGTCAGCTCCAGGCCGGCCACCTCGGGCAGCGCGTTGTTGGTGAGGCTGCGCTGCAGGGTCAGGGCCGCCGCGCGCTGGGTCGTGTACATCCGGGCGTTGTCGATGTTCAGGGCCGCCCGGGCCACCACCTCGTCGATCAGCACGCAGTCCTCGTGGTCGAAGACCTCGCGCCCGCGCACCCGGGTCACCACGACCACCCCGAGCACCCGGCCGCGGGCCACCAGCGGGACCATCCGGGCGCAGCCGAGGGTGGCCAGGTAGGCGCGCAGCGCGGCCGCGCGCGGATCCCTGATCAGGGCCGGGATGTCGGCGGTGAAGAGGTTCATCGCCACGCCCTCGGTGATGACCTGCTCGTACGCGGTGCCCGCCGGGATCTGGAAGGTCTGCCCGGCGGTCAGTTTGGCGGTGGGCGCTCCCGGGTCCGGGAAGAGGGAGGCCAGGCGGCGCAGCACGCCCCGGGTGGACGCGCCGGCCTCGTCCGGGTCCAGTACGGCTTCCAGGAGCTGTACGTCGGCCGAGTCCGCGAGCTGCGGCACCAGCACCTCGACGATCTCCTGGGCCGTCTGCCCCAGGTCCAGCGTGGTGCCGATCCGGGTTCCGGCCTCCGCGAGCAGGGCGAAGCGGCTGCGCGCCCGCTCCGCCTCCGCCTGGGCGCGCTGCCCGTCGGTGATGTCGATGAGGGAGGCGATCAGGCCGAGCCGCCGTCCGGAGCCGTCCAGCAGCGGGGCGTAGGAGCAGGACCAGGTCCGGTCGTGGTCGGGATCGGCGGGGGTGCGGCCGGTACGGCGGACGTCCACGACGGCGGAGCCGCATTCCAGCACCTTGCGCATGAGCCGTTCGAGCGCGGCGGCGTTGACCCCGGGCACGACCTCCGTGAGGCGTTTGCCGACGTGCTCGGCGGCGGGCACCCCGTTCATCCGGGCGAGGGCGTCGTTGACGCGCAGGAAGCGCAGGTCCGGGCCGAGGGTGCCCAGGCCGATCGGCGACTGGGTGAACAGGCTCTGCAGCGCGGCGAGCGAATCGCGCATCCGCAGGACCTCGGAGGTCTCCACGGCGATGAGCATGGAACCGGTGCGCCCCTGCGGATCGGGCGAGGGCAGGATCCACATCTCCATCGCGACCTGGTGTCCGTCGCGGTGGCGCACGGGCAGGGTGCCGACGACGGTCTCCCCGGCCTGGACCCGGCGGGTCAGCTGGTCGGCGAGCTCGTGGTTGGCGTCGGGGACGAGCACCTCGGAGCCGGGCCGGCCGAGGATGTCCTCGGGGCGGTGGCCGAGCAGGTCTTGGGCGGCCAGCGACCACTCGACGACCAGCCCGTCGGCGTCCTCCCGCCACAGGGCGATCGGCAGCAGCTCGGTCAGTACGCCCGCGTACCCGACAGCAGCCACCGGCTGGTCCGGTACCTCGCTCGTCTCCTGGTACGTGTCCAATGCGCCGACCTCACCCCAGGGGGCCCGATTCCTACCGATTCACCCTATCCGAGCCTTCGCTGACCGGCGCTGTGTCGGGCCGGTCGGCGGGCCCCGTGGCGGGGCCCGCGGCTCGGACCCGGGCCTACTCCCAGTCGTCCCACGGCGGGTCGATGTCCTCGTCCTCCGGGCCGAAGAGCGACTCCTCCCCGCGCGGGGCCTGCTTCGCCTGGGCGGGCACGGCGGCCGGGACGGGCGGGGCAGGCGGGGCCGGCGGGGCGGGCGGGGCGGGCGCGGCCGGGGTGACCGCCGGCGCGGCTCCGCTCTCCGCCACCGCGTCCCCCGTACCCGGCTCCGGCCGCGCGCCGCCCAGGGCCTGCAGGATGCCCTCGGCGTACTTGGCGAGCTTCGCCTCGCCGACACCGTTGACCGTGCCCAGCTCCGCGACCGACGCGGGCAGCCGCGTCGCGATCTCCCGCAGCGTCGCGTCGTGGAAGACGACGTACGCCGGCACGCCCTGCTCCCGCGCGGTCTCGGCGCGCCACGCGCGGAGGGACTCGAACACCGGCACGGCGGCCGCCGGCAGGTCGACCGGCACCCGGCCGCCCTTCCCGGAGCGCGATCCGCCGGACTCCCGTCGGGACGACCCGGCCGCCGGCGCCGTCTCCTTGCGCATCGGAACGTTCCGGCGGCCGCCCAGCACCTCGCCGCTGGCCCCGGTCAGCACCAGCGTGCCGTAGTCGCCCTCCACCGCCAGCAGTCCGAGCGCCAGCAGCTGCCGCACGACCCCGCGCCATTCGGTCGTTCCCAGGTCCGCTCCGATGCCGAACACCGAGAGCCCGTCGTGGTCGAACTGGATGACCTTGGCCGTCTTCTTGCCCTGCAGGATGTCGATGATCTGCCCGGCGCCGAACTTCTGACGGCGCTCCTTGGCCAGCCGCCACACCGTGGACAGCAGCTTCTGCGCGGCGACCGTCCCGTCCCAGGACTCGGCCGGCGTCAGGCAGGTGTCGCAGTTCCCGCAGTCCGGGGCACCGGTCTGCCCGAAGTACGCCAGCAGCCGCACCCGGCGGCAGCCGACCGTCTCGCACAGCGCGAGCATCGCCTCCAGGTGTCCGGCCAGCGCGCGGCGGTGCGCTTCGTCTCCCTCGGAGCCCTCGATCATCTTGCGCTGCTGCACCACGTCCTGGAGCCCGTACGCCAGCCAGGCCGTGGCGGGCTCCCCGTCGCGGCCGGCGCGGCCGGTCTCCTGGTAGTAGCCCTCGACCGATTTGGGCAGGTCGAGGTGGGCCACGAAGCGCACGTCCGGCTTGTCGATGCCCATGCCGAAGGCGATCGTGGCCACCACCACGACCCCGTCCTCCCGCAGGAACTTCGACTGGTTCGCCGCGCGCGTCCGGGAGTCCATGCCCGCGTGGTAGGGCACGGCGTCGATGCCCTGCTCGACCAGGGCGGCCGCCGTCTTCTCCACCGAGGCCCGCGAGAGGCAGTAGACGACTCCGGCGTCCCCGGGGTGCTCGGTGCGGATCAGCTCCAGCAGCTGCTTGACCGGGTTGTTCTTCGCCACGATCCGGTACTGGATGTTGGGCCGGTCGAAGCCGGCCACGAAGTGGCGGGCCTCCTCCAAACCGAGGCGCGCCGCGATCTCGGCGTGCGTGGCCTCGGTGGCCGTCGCGGTGAGCGCGATTCGGGGCACCTTCGGCCAACGCTCGTGCAGCATGGACAGCGCGAGGTAGTCGGGCCGGAAATCGTGGCCCCACTGGGCGACGCAGTGCGCCTCGTCGATGGCGAAGACCGAGACCGTGCCACGGTCGAGCAGCCGCTGCGTCCCCTCGGTGCGCAGCCGCTCGGGCGCCAGGTAGAGCAGGTCGAGCTCGCCGCCGAGGAAGGCCTGCTCGACCGCACGCCGATCGTCGGAGAGCTGCGTCGAATTGAGGAACCCGGCCCGCACCCCGAGCGCGTTGAGCGCGTCCACCTGGTCCTGCATCAGTGCGATCAGCGGGGAGATCACCACTCCGGTGCCCGCTCTGACCAGGGCCGGGATCTGGTAGCAGAGCGATTTGCCGCCGCCGGTCGGCATCAGCACCAGCGCGTCGCCGCCGCCGGCGACGTGCTCGATGATCTGCTGCTGCTCGCCGCGGAACGAGTCGTACCCGAAGACGCGGTGGAGCACCTGCTGGGCGTCGGGGATCTCGACGGCTGCTTCCGAAGGGGTCATCCCAGAAGCCTAGCGACCTCCTCGGACACTTCCGCCCGGATCCCCCCGGTCCTGTGGATATCCCGGAAGGAAACCCCCGGCCCCGCACGCGGCGGCGCGGCCGGGCACCTCGACGGCCCGACCGGTGCGACAGTAGGACGTCTCCCGTATCTCCCGGCCTCCGAGAGGAACACGCGATGTGGCAGCCCGACGGGTGGGACGTGCGCGTCCGCCTCGGCGTCCTCACCCCGCACGCCGATGTCGGCCCCGAGTCGGAGCTGCGCGCCATGGCTCCGGCCGACGTGGGCCTGCACGCCGCCCGGGTGCCGTTCCGCGCGATGGGGCGCGGCGGTGCGATGGACGCCACCATCCCGCTCGCCCCGGTACGGGCCTTCGCCGAGGCCCCGCACGTGGACGAGGCCGCCGAGCTGCTGGCCGCCGCCCCGGTGTCGGTGATCGCCTACGCCTTCACCAGCTCCGCCTACGTCATCGGCCCGCGCGGGGAGGGGTACATGCTGGACCGGCTGCGCGAGCGCACCCACGGGCTGCCCGTGGTCGCCACCTGCGCCGCCACCGTCGAGGCGCTGCGGGCGCTGGGGGCCGGCCGGCTCGCCCTGGTGGACCCGCCGTGGTTCGACGAGACGCTGAGCGACCTGGGCCGCGGCTACTACGAGGACGCCGGCTTCGAGGTCCCGTACGCCGCCCCCTGCGGCCTCCCCAGCGGGCAGACCCTCATCGGGCCGCGGGCCCTGCACGACTGGGTGGCGGCGCACGTCCCCGACACGGCGGACGCGGTCGTCGTCGGCGGCAACGGCTTCCGCGCCGTCGGCGCGATCGCGGCCCTGGAGGCCACCCTGGGCCGCCCGGTCCTGACCGCGAACCAGACCCTCCTCTGGGCGGCCCTGCGCGCCGCGGCCACCCCGACCACCCCGATCACGGCCTACGGCCGGCTGTTCTCGGCCTAGTGCGACGACCCGCGAACGAGCACCTGGCCGGCCGGATCCGTGGAGCAACGCATGAGTGATGTGGTGATCGGCACCGGCAAGGTGGTCGTGAACAGGGCGATGTCGCTGGACGGCTTCATCGCCGGTCCTGGCCATGCGATGGACTGGATCGCCGACCATGTGTCGGCGGACACGTTCCCGGAGGTCATGGCGGCCACCGGCGCCATGCTCATCGGCCGGGGCACGTACGAGGTCGCCACGCGCATGGCCGACCAGGACACCGCCTACGACGGGGGACCGCAGTTCGTCCTCACCCACAGGCCTCCCGACGAGCCGGACCCCGCCGTCACGTTCCTGACCTGTGGACTCGAGGAAGCCGTTGCCACGGCCCGCGGCGCCGCGGGCGGCAAGAACCTGGAGATCCTCGGCGCCGACGTGGCCGCCCAGTGCCTGCGGCGCGGCCTCGTCGACGAGATCCTGGTGTACGTCCTCCCGGTGCTCCTGGGCGACGGCGTCCGCTTCTCGCCCCCGGGCCTCGGCAGGATCGACCTGGAACCCTTCGGCAACACCCAGTCGGGCGCCGTCACGATGCTCCGCTTCCGGGTGCGCACGTAGGCGCGACCCTCCATGTGCCGCCGCCGGGGCCACCCGGTTCTGGGCCGGGACCTCTCGGACGAACCCGGGCGAACGTTCAGGGTTCCGGCGCAGTGGTTTCCGTACGCGGCTGACGACCTCGGCAGATCACGCACAGCCCGAGACGGGTCAGCTGCCGATCGGGGCGCAGGCACGGCCCAGGTGGCGGGCGACCTGGGAGGGGTGGGTCAGCTGGGGGTAGTGCCCGGCCCCTTCGATCTCGGCCACCGGGTGGTCGACGGCCTCGACCAGCGGGTCGGCCGAGCCCACGACGATCTGGACCGGGACGCCCACCCGGTCCAGCAGCGCCCGCGACCGCCCCCGCTCGGCGACGTCCGTACGGACGGCCGCGGCCACCCGGCGCGCCACGCCGCGACGGCGCAGGTCCGCGGCGGCGCTCTCGACCTCCGCCCCCTCGGGGACACCGAGCGCCCGAGCCAACCGGGCGGCTGACATGCGGCGCGTCATCGGCACGGCCAAGGCCGAGCGGGCGAGCCGGGGGGCGGGTGCCTGCAGGAACGCCGGGGAGATGAGCACGAGACCGCTGATGCGGTCCGGATGATCGACGGCGAAGCGTAGCGCCGGCCCGCAGGCCAGGGAGTGCGCGACCAGCACGGGGCGGGTCCGTACCGGGCCCAGCAGGTCGGCCAGCCACGCGTCCACCGGCCGGGTCGCCGGGGCCGAGCGGCCCAGGCCCGGCAGGTCGGGAGCCAGGACCGGGCCGGGGAGACGGCCGGCAAGGGGTGCCCAGAGATCCGCGTTCATCGGGAGTCCGTGCAGCAGGACGTGGTCGGGGCGGTGCCGCTCACCGCTCACCCAGGTACGGCTGCCCGCCACGGCGTGGAAGCCGTACGGGCTCAGCCAGGGCGATGCGGCGCCGAAGCGGGCGGCCACCAGGTCGTCCGCCCACGTGCGCAGGACGTCGGCGACCGGAGGCATCTCCAAACCGGCGCTCGCGGCGAAGGCGCGGGCCGATGCCGTCGGGTAGCGGTCGGACGACAGGAACGCCAGCGTCTCGGGATCGGCACCGGTCAGCTTGCGCGGCAGGCGCCGCAGCAGACCTGCGGGAACGGTACGGCGGGGGGCCCGCACGCCCGTGTGGCCGGCGATCGTACCGATCAGCTCGGGCAGGAGCGGAGTGCTGTCGTCGAGCACCCAGTAGTGCTCGCCCGGGGGCGACGCGGGGACCTCCGCGAGGAACCGCACGAAGTAGCCGATCGTGACGATCGGCAGGAAGGTGTCGCGGCCGCCCGGCAGAGCGGGGAGCCGGCCGTTCCACAGGTCCTCGACGAGGGCGGCCAGACCGATGTACTGGCCCGGCCCGATCACCGTGCTGGGGTTCGCGATGGTCAGCGGGACCTCCAGTTCACGGGCTCGGGCGCGCACCGCGAGATCGCCCTCGGACTTCGACGCCTCGTACGCTCCCAGCCCGGCGTAGTCGGGGAGGCCCGCGGAGCCGCTCACGCGGTACCCGCTGATGTGCACCAGCCGGCGCAGTCCGGGCAGCGAGGCCGCCCATTCGACCACGTTGAGCGCCCCGGTGACGTTGACCGCCCGTGCCTCCCGCACCCCGAGGCCGAAGGCGAAGCGGCCTGCCGCGTTGTAGACGTCGCGCACCTCGGGCAGCCCTGAGAGCGGCCGCGTGATGTCGGCGGCGACGATGTGCAGCCCGCTGGTGTCAACGCCCCGGGAGGTCAGCCAGGGGGTGAGGGTGTCGTCGCGTACGGCTGCCGCCACCCGCTGCCCCCGGGTGAGCAGCTCGGCGACGAGCGAGCGGCCGATGAAGCCGGTCGCACCGAAGACGATCGCGTCCATGAAAGCTCCTCGAGAAATAGATCGGTCTACATATTTTTAGGGCGAAAAAGAAGCCCGCCGGTCACGGCGGGCCGTGTCAGCCCAGCAGGGCGCCGATCTGACGGGAGACGCTGTCCAGCGGCCCCCTGCTGCGGTGCGCCCGGGCCAGCAGGAGCGCCCCCTCCACCAGGGCCAGGACGGTGACCGCCAGGTCGTCGGCGTCGGGACGGCCCGCCAGGCGTGCGCGCAGGGCCGCCTGCCACGAGGCGTAGACCTCCGAGCACGCCTCCTGCAGCGGGTCGCTGGTGGCGGCCATCTCCAGTGCCACGGTGGCCACCGGACACCCTTTGCGCCAGCCCGACTCCTCCAGTCGGTCGCCCAGGTGCCGCAGCATCCCGTCGACGAACTCCGCCACCGACGGGCTGGAGTCGGCCAGGCCCTCCAGGGCGCCGCCGATCGCTCCACCGGCCCGCCGGACGGACTCGCCGACCAACTGGTCCTTGCCGCCGGGAAAGTGGAAGTAGAGCGAGCCGCGGGGCGCGCCACTGGCCGCGATCACTTGGTTCAGCCCGGCGCTGAAGTACCCCCCGGTCTCGACCAACTCCTGCGTCGCATCCAGCAGTCGGTCCCGCGTCTCGGCGCCCTTCTGTCCCATGACCCGAGACTAGACCGATCTACATATTCTTTCAACCGCTCTCGGAACGCACCTGCTCGGCGAACGCCCGGTACGCCCGCTCGTCGAAGAGGACGAACCTCACCTCTTCCACGGCCGTCTCGGCACCACGCACCGCCTCCACCGCGATGCGGGCGGCATCGTCCACCGGCCATCCGTACGTCCCGGTCGAGACGGCCGGGAAGGCGACCGTCCGTGCTCCGAGCTCGTCCGCGACCCGCAGCGACTCCAAGTAGCACGAGGCCAACGGCGCTGGATCGCTGCCGGCGCCTTGGTACACGGGGCCGACCGTGTGGATCACGTGGCCCGCCGGGAGCCGGCCTGCCGTGGTGGCCACCGCTCGGCCCGTCGGGAGCCCCTTGCCGTAGTGGGAGCGGCGCAGGTCCTCGCAGGCGGCCAGGATCTCCGGGCCGCCGCGCCGGTGGATCGCTCCGTCGACCCCGCCACCGCCGAGCAGCGAGGAGTTCGCGGCATTGACCACGGCGTCGGCCTTCTCGGCGGTGATGTCGCCCTGGACGAGGGTGATACGAGGCATGAGCGTCCCTTCCGTCCCTCCGGTGCAGGTGGTGAGGCTATCGGGGGAACACCCGGGCCGCCTGCGAGTTCTTCGCCCCAGAGGCAGCCCGGCCGTTCCCGGCGATGGGCCGGCAGGGGGAAACCGGATCGTGTCGGACGGCAGGGAGCGGGCGGCGATCACAGCCGTCCCTAGGTTTGCAGCGCGGCCGGGCATCCGGCCGACGGGTCCCGGGGACCATCCGACGACCCAGGCAGCGGTCGACGCCGCAGCCCCCGGTGATCGGATCATCGTCCGGCCGGGCGTCTACCGCGAGCAAGTGGTGATCGGCAAGGACGTGTCGATCACCGGTTCGGGCGACCGGAAGACGACGATCCAGGCTCCCCGGACCTTGACCCCCGGCGACGACGGGGCCAACTCGATCGTCGAGATCCACAACGGCGCCTCCGTCTCGCTGTCCAAGCTCGCCGTCAGCGGGCCGGGCTCCGGCACCTGCGGCGAGGGCGCGCTCGGCGCCGGCATCCGCGTGCTCGGGGGTGCGAGTCTCGACCTCGCCCACGCCGCCGTCACCCACATCACCGACACTCCGGCCGCGCCCTGCTTCCGCAGCGCGAACGCCGTCCTCATCGGGGACCTGCCGACCGGTACGGGCTCGGCGACCATCCACGACACCAAGATCACGGGCTACCAGGGAGTCGGCGTGGTCGTCCTCAACGAGGGCTCCTCCGCGACCATCGAGCGCAGCACCGTCACGGGGGCACCCCACCCTGTCGACCGACGGCGTCGAGTTCGTGGAGGGCGCGGTCGGCCGGGTCGTCCGGAACACCATCAGCGACAACCAGTGCCGGGAACCCGACCCGGGCTGCGGACCCGACTTCTTCAACGAGTTCCAGCACGCGGGCGTCGTCGCCGATTCGCCCGGCACCGTCGTTGAGCACAACCCGATCGTCGGCAACCAGGTGGGCATCTACGCCGCCGGCACCGGCATCACCATCGGCAACAACGACCTCCGGCAGAACTCGTACGTCGGAATCGCGCTCCAGGACGGTTCGTTCACGCTCCGGAAGGACCGGATCACGGGCGGGACGCACGGGGTCGCGGTCATCGCGGCGGCGGCCGACACGGACGCGGTGCTCGACGGCGTGAAGATCACGCAGACCTCGGGCGCGCCGGTACAGACCTTCGAGTGCTGCGGCTTCACCGCCACGGCGACCGTGAATCCGTAGCCACTCCCCAGCCACTCCCCCGGCCACTGGCCGGCCGCTCCTACCCGCCCCCGCCGCCCCCGTCCTCCAGGCGGGCGGCGGGGCGGCGCGCTCGGCTCAGCGAGATTTCGCATCGGTGGCATCGAACTTCTGCGGCGGGACGGTACGCGGCTCCGACCGGGTCGAGGTACCGGCCACGGCGGCTCCGGCCGTCGCGGCAGGAAGGATCCGGCTCAGCAGCGGACCGGTGAGCGCGGTGGTCGTCACCGCCATCACCACCATCAACGAGTACAGCTTCGCGTCCAGGAGCCCCAGTTCCAGACCCACGCCGAGGACGACCAGTTCGGTGAGTCCGCGTGTGTTCAGCAGGGCGCCGAGCGCGGCCGCGTGGCGGCCGTCCAGCCCTCCGATGCGTGCACCGACGTACGCGCCGACGAACTTCCCGGTCACGGCCACGGCCAGGATGGCGGCGAGCTGACCGAGGTCCGACGCGTTCAGACGGGAGAGATCGACCTTCAGGCCGGACAGCACGAAGTACACGGGCAGCAGGAGCAGACCGCACAGCGGTTCGACCCGCTGCAACACTCCGTCCCGGAGTCTGCCGTCGGTTCCCCGTGGCAGTACGGCACCGAACAGGAACGCGCCGAAGATGTAGTGCAGCCCCAGCCATTCGGTGAAGGCGGCCGAAACCAGGAGCCCACCGAGCACGAGCGCGAGGAAGTTCCTGTTGCCCGCCCGGCCGCCCGGCTCGTCCTCCGAGACCATTCGGGCCGCCCGACGGAGCAGCGGGCGCACCACGGTGACCATCAGCGCCACGTACGGCACCAGCAGCGCCAGCCACCAGTCGAAGCGCTCGCCCGTGGCGATCGCGACCACCACGGCGAGCAGCGTCCACGCGAGCAGGTCGGTGATGGCGGCGCAGGCCAAGGCGGTGGCGCCGATCCGGGTGTTGGCCAATTTGCGGTCGGCGATGATCCGGGCCAGGACGGGAAACGCCGTCACGGACATCGCGACCGAGAAGAACATCACGAAGCCGATGGACGAGCCTTCGTGATGCGAAGACACCAGCGTCAACGCCAGGGCGGCGCCCAGCACCAGCGGCAGCACGGTCGAGAAGAGGGACGTCCACAGGGTGGCCCGTCCCCCGCCTCGCAGGATGCCGAGGTCGAGCTCACTGCCGACGACGAACATGAAGAGCGCGACACCCACTCCGGCGAGTGCGTTGAGCAGGGGCCCTATCTCGGCGGGGAAGACGATGCCGGAGAGCTGGCTGCCGAACAGGGTGGGCCCCAGCAGCACCCCGGTGAGAATCTCACCGATCACCGCGGGCTGACCGAATCTGCGTGCCAGTGCCCCCATCGCCCGCGCCAGGCCCAGGATCACGGCCAGACCCAAGAAGAGGTGCACGGCCTGGGACTCGGTCACCGCTGCTCTCCGGGCGCATTCGGCTCATCACGTCCTGTGAACGGAGAGGCAGAGCAACTGATCATCTCGAAGACTCCTCACAACTTGTCGTGTACGGCGCGCCGAAGCTCCGGTGGTTCGGGGCGACTTGGGAAGCTCGCCCCGCTCGACCGGAGCTTCGTTGCCTACGTGACGGGCCGGATCGAACTCCTCACTGGCCGGCCGGTTCGGCCTCAGCTACCCGCGTGGCTCGGCTCCGACGCCCGGATGGTTCCCAGGAAGGGATGCCAGACGTGCTTCGGGTCGCTCTCCACCTGATCGATGACCGCACGCATGGCGGTCAAGGCCCTGGGGTGCTCCTCGTACATGTCTCCCTGGAGGAGCTGCAGTACGTCCAGTCGGAACCTCGGGTGCTGCACGAAGACTCCGAAGAGGAGACTCAGACGGTAGTAGATCGAAATGAACTCGTACCAGTTCCGCGTTCCGATCTTCTGGAGGCGGGCGTACTCGGCGAATTGGTCGGCGTCGTAGCGGTCGGCCTTGAACGCCGCGACGATGTCCTCGCACGCCAACCGGGCCGTGTTCATGGCGATGCCGACGCCACTGGAGAAGATGGGGTCGACGAACCGGGCCGCGTCTCCGACCATGACGAATCGGTCTCCGCTGACCTGGTCCATCGAATAGCTGTAGTCGCCTTCGGCCTTGAACGGCCGCACCCGCTCGCACTTCTTCAGCTCTTCCGCGAGGTCCGGCCGCGAGTTGACGAATTCCCAGAAGAACTCCTCGCGGTCCGCGTTGAGATTGCCGAAATTCTTCTTCTGCGTCACCACTCCGATGCTCGTGATGGTGTCCGTGATCGGAATTTGCCAGACCCAGGTGTCGCTGATCGGAAGGAAATGGACATGAATGTTGTCGATTTCCTTGGGCGACTGGGCGAGAGCCTTACGGTCGAGGCCCTCGAACCAGGTGTGGATGGCGTACTGGTTGAAGTGCGGGTCCGGCACCTTCAGCTTCTGCTGCCGGCCTAGAAACGTGCTGCGGCCCGATGCGTCGACCACGACGCGCGAAGTGAAGTCCACGGAACGGGGGCCCATGCCGACGGTCACGGTCACCTTGTCCGCGTCGTCGAAATCGACCTTCTGCACGCGGACGTTCTGGAATATCTTTGCGCCCAGGGACTCGGCGTTCTTGAGCAGGATGAGGTCGAACTTCCCGCGGTCGACGTGGTAGGTGAAGACCCGGTCGACCCCCTCCTGCGCGCGCTCGCCGAAGGCGACCTCGGCATGGCCGTCGAAGTCCAGGCCGTCGAAGTCCAGTGCCGGCGGCGCCGCATGGACCTTCCTGTAGGTGTCCGGGGTCGTCCACGAGGCGCCGTACTTCTTGGGGAAACCGGCCGCCTCGATCTCCGCCATCGCGCCGGTCTCCAGCAGAACGCGCGTGGTGGCCGGGACCAGCGACTCACCGACGTGCGGCCGGGGAAAGATCTCGCTCTCGAATACCGCGACCGAAAGCCCTGCCTTGGCGAGATACGAGGCCGTGGTGGATCCGCCCGGGCCGCCCCCCACTACGATCACATCAAAGTCTACGGTCATTCCTAACCCCTCTTCAACCGGCTTGACTGAATAGCGCACGATAGCGAGCAGGAAAAGCGAATCACCCGCATGCCCCTCCTCGTTTTGGCTCGAAACGTGGCGCCGCTCGACAGTCAATCCATGGAGCGGACGGCAGCGCAAGCTTATTCATCGAAGGTGGTAGCGGCGCTTACCCGAAGTACCACTCGCGGTCCGCCGGGGCAGAAGTTACATCGGGAATTTATGCAGCTTTGATTCCCGGGATATATGAATTGACTCAAGGGATTTCATCCCGGGACGCCCCGGCGCCCGACGGTGCGGGTCCGCCCGGCGGGCCTGCTCGGTGCGGCCGGGACCGGCTGCCGTCTCAGGCGCCCTTCGCGCGCAGGTGGCGCCAGACGGCCTTGGCCGCGTTGTGGCCCGACATGCCGTGCACGCCGGGGCCGGGCGGGGTGGCCGAGGAGCACAGGAACACGGCCGGGTGGGCCGTGTTGTACGGGGACAGGGTGAGCTTGGGGCGCAGCAGGAGCTGGAGCCCGGAGGCGGCTCCGCAGGCGATGTCGCCGCCGACGTAGTTCGGGTTGCGGGCGGCGAGCTGCGGCGGGCCCGCCGTGGCGCGGGCGAGCACCAGGTCGCGGAACCCGGGGGCGAAGCGCTCCAGTTGGCGCTCGACGGCTTCGGTGAGGTCGCCGTCCCAGCCCGCCGGGACGTGCCCGTACACCCAGAAGGTGTGCTTGCCCTCGGGCGCCCGGCCGGGGTCGACCAGGCTGGGCTGGGCGGCGATGAGGAAGGGGGTGCGCGGGACCCGCCCGCCGGAGGCCAGCTGCAGGGCCGCGTCGATGTCGCGGGTGTGCGGACCGATCTGCACGGTGCCGGCCCGGCGCGGCTCCTCGGCGGTCCAGGGGACGGGGCCGTCCAGGGCGTAGTCCAGCTTGAACACGGAGGCGCCGTAGCGGTAGCCGTCGTAGACCCGGCCCAGGCGCGCGATGCGGGCCAGCGCGGTCGGGGAGGTGTCGAAGACGTACGCCCGGGCCGGCGGCAGGTCGTCGAGCCGCTTGACCTCGAACCCGGTGTGGACGGTCCCGCCGAGGTCGCGCAGGTACCCGGCGAGGGCGTCGGAGATCGACTGGGAGCCTCCGCGCGGCACCGGCCAGCCGTTCGCGTGCGCGGCGAGGGCGAAGACCAGGCCGACGGCGCTGGTGCCGATCCCGCCGAGGGGGGCGATGACGTGCGCGACGAGGCCGGCGAACAGGGCGCGGGCGCGGTCGTCGCGGAAGCGGCTCAGCAGCCAGGTGGACGGCGGCAGCCCGGCCAGCCCGAAGCGGGCGAGGGTGAGCGGGTCACGGGGCAGCGCGGTGTTCGGCAGCGACATGAAGTCCCGGGCCAGGGTGTCCCACTTGCCGAGGAACGGCTCGACCAGCCGCCGGTACGTACCCGCGTCGCGGGGCCCGAAGGAAGCGGCCGTCTCGGGGACGGAGCGCGAGAGCACGGCCGCCGTTCCGTCGTCGAAGGGGTGCGCCATGGGCAGCGGGGCGTGCAGCCACTCCAGTCCGTACCGTTTCAGCGGCATGGTGGAGAAGACCGGCGAGCCGATGCCGAGCGGGTGCACCGCCGAGCAGGGGTCGTGCCGGAAGCCGGGGAGGGTGAGTTCCTCGGTCCGGGACCCGCCGCCGACGGTGTCCGCGGCTTCGAAGACGGCCACGGAGAAGCCGCGCCGGGCCAGTTCCACGGCGGCCGTCAGCCCGTTGGGCCCGGCCCCCACCACGACCGCATCGAGGATCGACGGCACTTGCGACTCCTTCGTCCGGCGGCGCCACCGCCCCCAGGGTATTGCGCCTGTCCATAGGCGGGCTTCGCGATCCGCGCCGAGTCCGTTCGCCCTGGGCTCAGCCGCGGGGTCACACGCCCCGCAGCAGCTCCCGGATCCGTACGGCCGTGGCCTCGTCCCGGCCGACCGCGAACGGCAGCGCGTTGTCCCGGTCCACCCGGAAGGGGACCCCGTCGACGGTGCTCTGGGAGCCTCCCGCCTCCGCGACCAGGAGCAGCCCGGCCGCGTGGTCCCAGGCCGAGGACCAGTTGAAGGCCAGACCGTCCATCTCGCCCCGGGCCACCTTCAGGTACTCCAGGCCCGCCGAGCCACAGGCTCGGGAGGCCACCCCGGGAACGTCGAGGCGCGCCAGGACGCGCCGCTCCGCCTCGGTGGTGTACAGCGGGTGCGCGGTCGCGACCCGCAGTTCGTCGCCGGGCTGCGGCGAACCGCTCAGGATCCGCTCGCCGTTGACGTACGCGCCCTGTCCGCGCACGGCGGTGGCCATCTCCTCCAGCGCCGGGGCGAAGGTCCAGGAGGCGAGGAGCTCCCCGCGGTGCGCGAGCGCGACCAGGGTGCAGAACGCCGGGTCCCCGTGCACGAACTGCCGGGTGCCGTCGACCGGGTCCACGATCCACACCGGGGCGTCGGCGCGCAGCGCCTCGTACACCCCCGGGTCGGCGTGCACCGCTTCCTCGCCCACCACCGCGGAGCCCGGCAGCAGCCGCGTCAGGGCTGTCGTGAGGTACTCCTCCGCCTTGCGGTCGGCGTCGGTCACCAGGTCGTGCGGGCCGCTCTTCTGGTCCACCTCGTGGTCGGCGAGCTGGCGGAATCTCGGCATGATCTCGATCGCGGCCGCTTTGCGAACGGCTTCGTCGACATCGGACAGGTTCCGGGCGAGGAATTCATCGATCATGCCTCCAGCAAAGCACGCCCGGCTGACAATCCCCACCGTCGGACCCGACGGGCCGCCGGACCTCGGGTGGACCGCGGGTGAACGCGCCGCCGGGCACGCGGCGGGCTGAGGACCGGAACCGGCCCACCGCCTGGTGGGCTCCGACCGCCCGTGCTACACCGGCCGGGCCCGGCCCTCCCCCTCGCCCACACCACCGTCTGGGAGTTCTCCATGCGCCGCCACCGCCGCCCCTTCCTCCCCCTCCGCCGCGCAGCGGCCCTCCTCGCGGCCGCCGCCACCGCCGCGGCCGCGCTCGTGGTCACCGCGCCCGCCGCCCCCGTCGGCGCCGCGTCCGTCCTGCCCTCCCTGCCCGCGCCCAACGCCGCCGGGCTGACCCTGCGGACCTGGTCGGTGGCCGCCGGGCAGGGCGAACGCATGGGCGACGCCTCCGTGACCACCTCGGCGGTCTTCACGGCGCACGGCGGCACCCCGTCGATCGATCCGGTCCAGGTGCCGGTCCGCGTACGGATCCTGCTGCCGGAGGACTACCGGCGGGACCCGGCCCACCCCTACCCCGTGCTGTACCTGCTGCACGGCGGCTCGGGCGACGTGGAGCAGTGGTCCAAGCCCGACGAGGGCAACGTCACGGCGAACCTGAAGGACTCGGCCTTCAAGGGCATCGTCGTGATGCCGGAGGGCGGCAAGGCCGGCTGGTACAGCAACTGGCCCGGGCACACGGACGGCTTCTTCGCCCCGCAGTGGGAGACCTTCCACATCCAGCAGCTGGTCCCGTGGATCGACGCCAACTTCAACACCGTGCGGGCTGCGTCCGGGCGGGCCGTCGCGGGCGTCTCGATGGGCGGCTACGGGGCCCTGCGCTACGCCGGCCGCCACCCCGGGCTGTTCTCCGCCGTCGGCGCCTTCTCGCCCGGCACGGACGTCTACGACCCGGGCGCGCAGAGCATCATCGCCAACTCCACCTGGCAGGCGGGGGCTTCGATCCTGTGGACGGGACTGTTCGACGGGAAGTTCCGGGTGACGGGCGACACCCCGTACCGGATGGCCACGGTCTTCGGCCCGCCGAGCAGCTGGCCCGGGCAGAACCCGGTCAACCTGGCGCTCGACGGCGCGTACGCCCCGTACGGCGGGAAGATGGCCCTGTACGCCGGCGGCACCGGCGGTACCGGCGAGAAGGAGATCGGCGCGATGACCGCGGCGCTCCACCAGGACCTGAAGGACCGCGCGGTCACCCACCGCTACTGCCGGGGCGCGGGCGACCACGCGTGGCCCTACTGGGGCCCGGAACTCAGGGACTTCGTGGCCTACGCCTACGGCCCTTCTACGGGGTCTCCGGCTCCCTGCCCCAACGGCTGGGGGCCGGAGACGCCGTAGCGCCGCTCCAGGACTAGTGCTCGTAGGCGCCGTCCGACATGTGGAGGAACTGCGGGCCCTGCTCCCCCTGCATGTACTGCGCGCCCTGCTCCCCCGACGCCCCGTCCTGGCCCTGCGGCGCGACGCTGCTGTGGTTGTCCGCGAAGGCCGGGGCGGCACCCAGCCCGGCCAGGGCCAGGGCTGCGGTGGCGGCTATGGCGGCGGCTCTGATGTTCACGCTGGTCCCCCCGGGTCCGGCCGGCCCCTGGTCGGGCCGGCTCGGGAACAGGCTGTCAGGACCGCCCGGAGTCCTGCAACAGCATCGGGAGGATCCGCTCAGCCCGCCCCGGCGCCGAGTTCCTCCAGGACCGCCCGCCCCGCCGTGCGGTGCTCGGCGGCCGCCGCCGGGTCCGTGTCGTCGAGCAGGGCCGCGATCCCCTCGTGGGCCAGCGCCTCCTCGTGCCGGTAGCCGAGTCCCGGGGCCAGCTCCAGCGTCTGCCGGTGCAGGCGCAGGGCCTCCTCGGGCAGGCCCGCGAGCCGGCAGGTCTCGGCGTAGCCGCCCAGGAACCGGACCTTCCAGTGTTCCTCGAAGAGCTCGTCGAGCAGCGCGAACGCCTCCCGGTGGCTGGCCAGTGCCTCCTCGTACCGGCCCATCCGGCGCAGCCCGACGCCCAGGCAGTTGAGGGACCACGCCTCGTTGTTCACGTGCCCGTCCTCGCGGGCCAGCGCCAGCGCCCCGTGCAGGTGTTCCGACGCCTCCTCGGGCGCCTCCGCGGCGATGGCCATGCCGAGGGTGATGCGAGCCGTCAGGTTGGGCGGCCACGCGGGGTCCGGGTGGGAGACGTCCAGCACCTCCCGGGCCCGTCGCGCCGCCTCCTCACGGTCTCCGAGCTGGAGCAGCGCCCAGGCCTCCGAGGCGGCCGCGTGGGCCGTGCCCGCCGGGAGGCCGGCTTCCCCGTAGAGCTTTCCGGCCAGCCGGAAGAGTTCGAGCGGCTCCTCGGCGCGCCCCCGGTCCCAGCTCAGATAGCCGCGGCGCAGGGCCAGTTCGGCTTCCGAGCGGGTGTCGCCCGTCTTCGCGACCCGGAGTCCGGCCGCCTCGTACGCGGCCTCGGCCTCGGCCATCCGGCCCGCGTTGTAGCGCGCGAAGCCCAGGTCGCTGTAGGCCTCGGCCAGGCGCAGCGGGTCTCCCAGGCGTTCGGCGGCGGCCAGCGAGCGCTCGAAGAGGTGGTTGAGGTGGGTCGTTCCGCAGCGCCGTGCGAAGTACGCCCGCAGGAAGCGCGGCAGCTCGCACACGTGCGCGTCCGCCCCGACGGCGACCGCCGTCTCGAAGGCGGCGATCATCGTCTCGTACTCCGAGACGAGCCAGGCGCAGGCCGCGTTCTTGTCGGCGAACCGCGGCAGTTCGGCCGGGGGCCGGCCCGCGGTGGGCGGTCTGCCCGGCGAGAGGACCGGCATCGCGGCGTCGGCCGCGGCCGCCGCGTGCACGAAGTAGTCGAGGAAGCGTCCCAGCGCGCGCTCCCGCTCCGCCGGGGAGTCCTGCTGCGCGCAGGCGCCGCGCGCGTGCTGGTGCACCAGGTCGTGCAGCCGGTAGCGGCCGGCCGTCGGCTGCTGGACCAGGTGCGCGTCGACCAGGTCCTCCAGCATCGCCCGGGCTCCGGACAGCGGTACGTCCGCCAGGGCCGCGGCGGCGTACACGTCGAAGGAGCCGCCGGGCAGCAGGCCCAGCAGCCGGAACAACCGGGCCTGGGTCCGGTCCAGTTGACGTACGGACATGGCGAACGCGGTGTCGAACTCGCTCGCCCCCTCCGCCAGCCGCTCCACGAGGATGCCCACCGTCCAGCCCGGCCGGTGCCGCAGCCGGGCCGCGGCCAGCCGCAGGGCCAGCGGCAGGTGGCCGCACAGCCGCAGCACCTCGGCCGCGGACTCCGGTTCGCGGGCCAGCCGGCCTTCGGGGCCGCCGGTGTCCCCGCTGGCCCGGGCCAGCAGCTCCGCGCTCTCCCGCGGGCTGAGCACGTCCAGTGACACCGGGGGCACCTCGTCCAGGCCCAGCAGCCGGTTGCGGCTCGTGATCAGGACGACGGAGTCACCGGCGCCGGGCAGCAGCGGGCGGACCTGGTCCGCGTCGGCGGCGTTGTCGACGACCACCAGCGCCCGCCGGCCCGCCAGTTCCGCGCGCCAGCAGGCCGCCAGCTGTTCCAGGCCCTCCTGCGGGACCCTCTCGGAGGGCACGCCGAGCGCCCCGAGCAGCATCCGCAACGCGGAGTCGGAATCGAGGGGGTCCCGACCCTCGGTGAAGCCGTGCAGGTCCACGTAGAGCTGGGCGTCCGGGTAGTCGGCGGCGAGCCGGTGGGCGGCGTGCACGGCCAGGCAGGTCTTGCCCACGCCCGCCATGCCGTCGACGACGACACCCCGGTGGCTGCCCACCGCGCCGAGCACGGCGGCGAGCTGGGTCTCGCGCCCGGTGAAGTCCGGTACGTCGCGCGGCAGATCGTTGCGGGGCCTCGGCTGTACCTGTCTGCTGGCCTTCGGGGGCGCGGGCAGCGGATTGGCGGACCCGAGTTCCCAGAGGGGGCGCAGCGGGCGCGGATCTCGTTTGACCAGCCGGCAGAGGGCGACCACCGCGGGCCAGGGCGGCACGGTCTGGCCGCTGAGGTAGCGCGAGAGCGACGAGGAGCTCAGTCCCGCGTCCCTCGCGAGGGCCCGTACCCCGAGCCCGGACAGCTCCTGGAGCAGCCGCAGCCGTGCGGCCAGCTCTTCTTGCGGGTCGGCCCCGGCCGACCGTCGTTCCATGTCCCCGGTTCCCCCCCCCCCCCCCCCCCCCCGTATCCCTGTCCCGTCGCTCCCGAATTATCCCGGGCCGCATATCCGCTGGTCAAGGATGTTCCGCCTGTCCCGGGGTGTCCCACCGCCATCGCCGTGGCGGGCCGCCGCGGCTGTCATGGAGTCACACCCCGAGGGGGGAACCGGAAACCCGGAAGACCGGGAGCCCGGAAGACCGAAGGCCAGTAGAGGAGCACATCGAGATGCAGTCCCGTATGCAGAACCCCGCGGTCGTCCTGTCCGGCGCGATGCAGCCCATCCAGGAGCTCTTCAAGGCCGTGCACTCCGGTGGAGTGGACGGGCAGATCCTGGAGCTGGTGCACCTGCGGGTGAGCCAGATCAACGGGTGCAGCGCCTGTGTGGACGGCGGCGCCAAGTCGGCCCGCAAGGCCGGGGTGAGCGACGAGCGGCTGGCCACGGTCGCCGTCTGGCGCGAGACCCCGTACTTCACCGAAGAGGAGCGGGCCGCCCTGCTGCTCGCCGAGGCCGCGACCCGGCTGGCCGACCGTCCCGACGCGGTGAGCGACGAGGTCTGGGACACCGCCGCCACCTACTTCGACGAGAAGCAGCTGGCCGCGATCGTCCTGATGATCGGTGTCACCAACCTGTTCAACCGGCTCAACGCCACGACCCGCCAGATCGCCGGCGCGTGGGGATGACGGGCGCGGACCGCCTCGCTTCCTAGTATGACAATCCACCCCCATCACCCCATCACCCCAGCTACCGGGAGGAACCAGCGATGACGAACACCCGCAAGCCCGCCAAGACCACGACCCCCGCCAAGACCCCGGCCACGGCCCCGGCCGCCGAGACGTCCGCGAGGTTCACGGACGAGGAGCGAGCCGCGATGAAGGAGCACGCCGCAGAGCTGAAGGCGTCGGCCCGCCGCGGATCGCGCGCCGACAAGGCGGCGGCGGAGGAGGCCGACGTGATCGCGAAGATCGCCGAAATGCAGGACTCCGACCGGGTCATGGCGGAGCGCATCCACGCGATCGTCAAGGCGAGCGCGCCGGGCCTCGCGCCGAAGCTCTGGTACGGGATGCCGGCGTACGCCCGGGACGGCAAGGTGGTCTGCTTCTTCCAGAGCGCGGAGAAGTTCAAGGCGCGCTATGCGACGCTCGGCTTCAGCGACCAGGCGCACCTCGACGAGGGTTCCATGTGGGCGACGTCCTACGCCCTGCCGCGGCTGACGGCCGCGGACGAGGCGAAGATCGCCACGCTCGTGAAAAGCGCGGCACACTGATACCCAGCCCTGCCACAGCCGGCTCCGGCGCCGGACCGAGGAGAACGAACCGATCGTGCTCAAGCCCCACGTCCTCACGATCGGTTCGCAGTCCCCGCCCGCCGCGCGGGCGCCGTCGGCCCCGTCGACCGCCGTCTGGCTGGTGGACACCGACGACCGGGACGGCGCGGCGGCCCGGCTGGCCCCGGCGCTCCTGGACCCGGCCGAGCACCGGCGGGCGGCCGCCTTCGTGCGCGAGGAGGACGGCCGCCGCTACGTCGCCGCCCACGTGGCGCTGCGGGTCGTGCTCGGGTCCTGGCTGGACCTCGCCCCGGGCCGGGTACGGATCACCCGCGCACCGTGCCCCTCGTGCGGCGGCCCCCACGGACGGCCGGTGTCCGAGGACGGCCCCGTCCACTTCTCCCTGTCGCACAGTGACCGGCTCGCGCTGATCGCGGTGGGCCCGGTACCGGTGGGAGCCGACGTGGAGACGCTGGTTTCGGCCGCGGCCGTACGCGAGCTCGCCGGGCAACTGCACCCGCGGGAGGCCGCGGAACTGGAGGCCCTGCCCGCGGAGCAACGCCCCGAGGCCTTCGGCCGCGTCTGGGTCCGCAAGGAGGCGTACCTGAAGGGCCTGGGCATCGGTCTCGCCCGGGGCCTCGCCCTCGACTACGTGGGCACCGGCGACACGCCGGCGCACGGCGTGCCGGGCTGGTCCCTGACGAACGTGGCCGTCCCCCCGGGCTTCACCGCCGCCGTGGCGGAGACGGTCGCCGCCCCGTAGAGGGCAGCCCGTCATGAGCGGAGCGACCTGAATCCGGGGCGGGCACGCCCGCTCGCGGGCGTCAGTTGAACGACGGGATGACGTCGGAGCCGTAGGCGTCGATGGTCGCTTCCCGGGCGTCGTGCATGGCGTAGACGGCGAACTGGTCGACGCCGAGGGCCTGCAGGGCGCGGAGTTTCTCGATGTGGGCCTCGGCGGGGCCCAGGAGGCAGAAGCGGTCGACGATCTCGTCGGGGACGAAGTCGGTGGACGGGTTGCCGGCGCGGCCGTGGTGGCTGTAGTCGTAGCCGTGACGGGATTTGATGTATTCGGTGAGCTCCTCGGGAACCATCGAGGAGTGCTCGCCGTAGCGGGAGACCAGGTCGGCGACGTGGTTGCCGACCATGCCGCCGAACCAGCGGCACTGGTCGCGGGCGTGCGCGAGATCGTCCCCCACGTACGCCGGGGCCGCGACGCAGATGGTGATCGAGTCGGGGTCGCGGCCGGCCTCCGTGGCGGCCTGGCGGACCGCCTTGACCATCCACTCGGTGAGGTACAGGTCGGCGAGCTGGAGGATGAACCCGTCGGCCTTCTGTCCGGCGAGGGCGAGGGCCTTGGGCCCGTACGCGGCCATCCAGACGGGCAGCTTCCCGTCCGTGATCCAGGGGATCCGGATCGCATTGCCGTCGACCAGTGCCTCGCGGCCCTCCGCCAGGTCCCGGATGACCTCGATGGCGTCCCCGAGGCGGGCGAGGGTGTTGGGCGCGCGCCCGGCGACCCGCATCGCCGAGTCGCCGCGACCGATCCCGCAGACGGTGCGGTTGCCGTACATGTCGTTGAGGGTGGCGAAGGTGGAGGCGGTCACCTCCCAGGTGCGCGTACCCGGGTTGGTGACCATCGGACCGACGTGCATGCGCTGCGTGTTGGCCAGGATCTGGCTGTAGATGACGAACGGCTCCTGCCACAGGACGGCCGAGTCGAAGGTCCAGCCGTAGCGGAAGCCGTTGCGTTCGCCGCGCTTCATGAGGCTGACGACCTGGGAGGCCGGCGGGTCGGTTTGCAGGACGAGGCCGAAGTCCATGCATGGCTCCTTGCTGCTGCGTGCGTGCGTGCGGACTTGCGGCTTACAGGTACTGGCAGGTGGAGCGGGGGATGAAGGCCCCGTGGCCGACCCGGCCGGTGAACTCACGCCGGTCGACGACGAGTTCGCCGCGCGAGAGGACCGTGTCGACGCGTCCGGTGATCCGCTTGCCCTCGTACGCCGAGTAGTCCACGTTCATGTGGTGCGTTTCGGCGGAGATGACCTGCTCGGCGTGCGGATCGTAGAGGACGATGTCGGCGTCGGAACCGGGCGCGATGGTGCCCTTCTGCGGGTAGAGGCCGAACATCCGGGCCGGGGTCGCGCAGGCGATCTCGATCCAGCGTCGGCGGCTGATGTGCCCGTCCAGGACCGCCTGGTGGAGGAGGTCCATGCGGTTCTCCACCCCCGGCAGCCCGTTCGGAATCTTCGAGAAGTCGCCGCGGCCCAGCTCCTTCTGGCCGCGGAAGCAGAACGGGCAGTGGTCGGTGGAGACCACCTGGAGGTCGTTCGTCCGCAGACCCCGCCACAGCGCCGCCTGGTGCTCGCGGGGGCGCAGCGGTGTGGAGCAGACGTACTTCGCCCCCTGGAAGTCGGGCTCTTCGAGGTTGTCGGTGGACAGGAAGAGGTACTGCGGGCACGTTTCACCGAAGACCGGCAGGCCCTTGTCCCGGGCCGCCGCCAGCTCCGCGACCGCCTCCTCCGCCGAGACGTGGACGACGTAGAGAGGGGAGCCCGCGACCCGGGCGAGCTGGATGGCCCGGTGGGTGGCCTCGGCTTCGAGGAGGACCTTGCGGACCTCGCCGTGGTGGCGGGGGTCCGTCTCGCCGCGCGCCAGGGCCTGTTCGACGAGCACGTCGATCGCGATGCCGTTCTCGGCGTGCATCATGATCAGCCCGCCGTTGCCCGCGGCCCGCTGCATCGCCCGCAGGATCTGACCGTCGTCGCTGTAGAAGACTCCCGGGTACGCCATGAACAGCTTGAAGGAGGTGACCCCCTCCCCCACCAGGTGGTCCATCTCCTTCAGGGTCCGCTCGTTGACGTCCGAGAGGATCATGTGGAAGGCGTAGTCGACGGCGCACTTGCCGTCGGCCTTGGCGTACCAGGTGTCGAGGCCCTCGCGCAGGGCGTGGCCCGGGGTCTGGACGGCGAAGTCCACGATCGTGGTGGTGCCGCCCCAGGCGGCGGCCCGGGTGCCGGTCTCGAAGGTGTCGGAGGCCGCCGTGCCGCCGAAGGGCAGCTCCATGTGGGTGTGGGCGTCGACCCCGCCGGGGATGACGTACTTCCCGCTCGCGTCGATCGTCCGGTCGGCCGTCCAGGTTTCGGCGGCCGCCGTGCCGTGTGCCGCGAGGGCGGCGACCCGGCCGTCCTCGATCAGCACGTCGGCGTGGAGCTCGTCGGACGCGGTGATGACGAGCCCGCCGCGGATCAGGGTGCGGATGCTCATGTACGTCTCCCCCGGGGTTAGTTGAGGCTGCGGAGGGCCTCGGCGAGGATCTCGGCGCCCTCTTCCGCCTCGGCGACGGTGAGGGAGAGCGGCGGCGCGATGCGCAGCACGCTGGTGTTGTGGCCGCCGCCCTTGCCGAGCAGCAGGCCGCCGGCCCGGGCGGCCTCCAGTACGGCGGCGGCCGCCTCCGGGTCGGCCTGGTCGGTGCCGGGTTTCGTCAGCTCCAGGCCGGCCATCAGGCCCCGGCCGCGTACCTCCCGTACGGCGGGGACGGTCGCGGCGATGGCCCGCAGCCGCTCCAGCAGCAGGCCGCCGACGCGGCGGGAGTTGCCCTGGAGGTCGTGTTCGAGGAGGTAGGCGAGGTTGGCGACCCCGGCGGCCATGGTGACCGGGGAACCGCCGAAGGTGGAGATGGAGTTGGAGTCGAGGCAGTTCATCACCTCGGGCCGGGCCACGACTCCGCCGATGGACATGCCGTTGCCGATTCCCTTGGCGAAGGTGATGATGTCCGGCGGGCCGTTCTGGGCGTGGGCCTGCCAGCCCCAGAAGTGGTCGCCGGTACGGCCCCAGCCGGTCTGCACCTCGTCGCTGATCCAGAGGATGCCGTGCCGGTCGAGCACCTCGCGGAAGGATCCGTAGAGACCGTCGGGCGGCGAGGTGAACCCGCCGACTCCCTGGACCGGTTCGGCGATGAGCGCGGCGACCCCGCCGCGCGCTTGGCCGAGTACGTCTTCCAGGTCGGCGACGGCGGCGGCGGTGAAGGCGGCGTCGTCCAGGTGGGCGAAGGGGCCGCGGGTGCGGACCGCGCCGTGGACGTAGTACGTCTGGAGCGGCGAGAGGCTGGTCGGGGACCAGCCGCGGTTTCCGGTGATCGAGACGGTGGAGAAGGACCGGCCGTGGTAGCTGTTGCGCATCGCCAGGATCTGGTTGGAACGGCGGTACGTCGTCGCGAGCAGCAGGGCGGTGTCGTTGGCCTCGGTGCCGGAGGTGGTGAAGAAGACCCGGGCGTCGGGGATGCCGGACAACGCCGCGACGCGCTCGGCCAGTTCGATCATCGGGCGGTTGAGGTACAGGGTGGAGGAGTGGATGATCCGCCCGGCCTGTTCGGCGACGGCCTTGGTGACCTCGGGCAGGGCGTGGGCGGTCATCGTGGTGAGGATGCCGCCGAAGAAGTCGAGGTAGCGGTTGCCGTCGGCGTCCCAGACGTGGCGGCCCTCGCCGTGGGTGAGTTCGAGGGGGCGGTCGTAGTAGAGCGCGAGCCAGTCGGGCAGGACGGAGCGGTGCCGGCTGTGCAGGGGGATCGGGTTGGTCACGGCTGTACGAGTCCTCCGTAGGCGTCGGGGCGGCGGTCGCGGTAGAAGGCCCACTGGTCGCGGACCTCCTTGATGAGGTCGAAGTCGAGGTCGCGGACGAGGAGTTCCTCTTCCTTGTCGCTGGCGACGTCGCCGACGAACTGACCGCGCGGGTCGACGAAGTAGCTGGTGCCGTAGAAGTCGTTGTCGCCGTACTCCTCCTGGCCGACGCGGTTGATGGCGGCGACGAAGTACTCGTTGGCCACGGCGGAGGCGGGCTGCTCCAGCTGCCACAGGTAACCGGACAGGCCGCGGGAGGTCGCGGAGGGGTTGTAGACCAACTGTGCGCCGTTCAGGCCCAGTTCGCGCCAGCCCTCCGGGAAGTGGCGGTCGTAGCAGATGTAGACGCCGATCCGGCCGACGGCGGTGTCGAACACGGGGAAGCCGAGGTTGCCCGGGCGGAAGTAGTACTTCTCCCAGAAGCCCCTGACCTGGGGGATGTGGTGCTTGCGGTACTTGCCGAGGTAGCTGCCGTCGGCGTCGATGACCGCGGCGGTGTTGTAGTAGTGGCCCTCGGACTCCAGCTCGAAGACCGGTACGACGATCACCATGCCGGTCTCGCGGGCGAGGGCCCGCATGCGCTGGACGGTGGGGCCGTCGGGGACGGCCTCGGCCCACCGGTAGTGCTCGGGCTCCTGGACCTGGCAGAAGTAGGGGGCGTTGAAGACTTCCTGGAAGCCGATGACCTGCGCACCCTGGGCGGCGGCCCGGCGGGCGTGCTCCTCGTGTTTGGCGATCATCGACTCGGTGTCTCCGGTCCAGGTGGCCTGGACGAGTGCGGCGCGAACGACTTGGGCCATGAGCTGCTCCTCGCGACGGGGTACGCCGGCTTCTACGCACGTAGAGGGTGTACGACGGCTGCGCGTAGGGAGTTGAAGGTAGGCCTCGGCCAGGCCCGGGGCAAGACCGCCTTGCGCGGTTGGAGTAGTCGATCAGCAAACGCAGGAGTTACGTCGGCACGTGGTCGTTTCCGGTCAGGAGACGGGCAGATTCGCGACTCGAAGGGCGTGCAACAGGTCGCGGTGATGAGCCCCCGAGAGGGCTCCGGCGGCGCGGAGCAGCCTGGGTGCGAACCAGCCGGGGTCCCGGCGGGCGAGCCGGGCCGACTCCTCGGCGGTGCGCACCCGGACGAAGGCGGCGAGCAGCGCGTCGGCCTCCTGGGTGTGTCCGGCCGCCCCGAGCACGAGCGCGATCTCGGCGATCTCGGCGGCCGGGCGGGCCGCGCCCTGGCGCAGCAGGGCGTCGCGGTCGGCCGGCCCGAGGGCGGCCGCGGCCGCGGCGAACCGGGCGGGCGGCAGCGAGGCCGCTTCCCAGAGCAGGGTGGCCCAGTCCGCGGCCAGACCGGCCCGCCGCAGCTCCTCCCCCAGCAGGACCAGCCGCTCGGCGGGCCCGGCGGCGGCCTCGCAGAGCAGCACGTGCGCCTCCCCGCTCCGCCCCTGCCCCCGCAAGGCCACGAGCCCCTCCACGAACCCGCCGGGAGCCCCGGCCCGCTGGGCGGGCGCGGCGGGCGGGGCGCCTCCGGGCGTGGAGCCGGGTGTTGAGCCGGGCGCGGAGCCGGGCCACTGGGCGGAGCCTGCGGGCCGGCCACCGGCACGGTCCCGGTCCCGGTCCGGCCACGGGGTGGGCTCGCCCTGCGGGTGGGGCCGGGGCCCCGGGCCCGGTGCGGGGGTGTATCCCGTGCTCCAGGCCGGGGCGCCGGGCGGGCGTCCGCCCTGGCCCGTGGAGCCGGAGTCGCCACCCGGCCCGCCGGAAGCAGGGCTCCAGGGCGCCTCGGCCGACGCCCCGGCCCCCCTGTGGCCGGCCGCCTGCCCGAACCCGCCTGCCGAAGCCCCCTGTTCCGGCGCCGGGTCCCCCGCCGGGGCGGGCTCGGCCGCCGGGCGGGCGGGCCGCCCGAAGCGGGCCCCGCGCAGGGGCGGGGCGGACGACGGCTGCCCCGGGGGCATGGTGACGGCCCGGGCTTCGGGCGCCGCCGTGCCCGCGTACCGGGCCCCGCCGCTGCGCCGCGCACCGCGCAGCCACCGGCCCTCGGCCCGCCCGACCGGCTCCCCCGTCCCTTCCGGCACGGGGCCCGATGCCGCGTCCGATGCCGCGTTCGGATCCGCGGCCGGATCCGCGGCCGGATCCGCGGCCGGATCCGCGGCCGGATCCGCGGCCAGGGACCCCGCCCCGGTCGGCGCGCCGCCCTGCGTCCCTTCCCGCGGCCCCGGCCACACCGGGCCCGGCGACGTCGGGGGGCGCTGTGCGGGCACCCCGTTCAGGGCCTCCGGCTGCGCGGGCGCCGGGTACCCGGGCCAGTCGGCCCCCGGGGACACCGCCCTCAGGCGGGCCGCCAGGTCCTCGTGGCGGGCCGTCGCGCGGACGTCGTCGTCGCGGGTCCAGGAGAGTTCCCGGGACAGGGCCTCCGCCTGCGCCGGGTCCGCCGTTTCCGCGAGCCGCGCCGACAGGGTGCGCAGCGCCGCCCGGGCCCGTGCCCGCTGCTCGGCGGCCGATGCGAGCAGGGTGTGCAGTTCCTCCGCCCCGCCCGGCAGCCGGTCCCAGACCCCGACCGCCGCGGCCCGAAGGCCGGCCGCGTACCGCGTCTCCCGCGAGAGGTCCTGCGGGTCCGCCGATGCGGCCAAGTCGCCGAGCAGGGACTCCAGTACGTCCCACGGAGGTATCGCGGCCCCGGCCAGACAGGCCCGCATCCCCTCCGGGTCCCGCCGCAGGAACTCCCCGTACCAGCCGGCCCCTGGATCCAGTCGCTGCGTCAATCCCCGCATGTATCCGGAGAGTTGGCCGATCACCTGCGAAGTCGCGGTCTCCATCCCCGCATTGGATCCCACTCGTGTTACGGGCGGGCTACAGGAGTCTCAAAGCTTGGCGGCGGGCGGGGCAAGCCTGACCGCGATCGCGGTGTGCGGCCGCCCGCGCCGGACCACGGCCGCCGGCACGTCCAGCATCCAGAACTGCCACGTGTACTTGCGCGTCATCAGCTTCCGCACCCGCTTCAGCCCCGCCGCGTCCAGCAGCCGCGCCTCGCCCTCGGCCACCACTGCCCCGTCGGCCACCCGCCCGCGTACGTCACAGGCCACGACCGTGACCCGCCCGTCGTTGCGGATCCGCTTCACCTTCCACGCGTCGTCGCGCGTCCACACGTACAGCTCGCCGCCGTCCGCCACCGCCCACACCGGCGTGGCCACGGCCGTCCCGTCCTTGCGGAAGGTGGTGAGACTGACGTACCTCGCTCGGCCCAGCTCCTCGATCGTCATGCGCCCGACCCTACGCGTGCCGCCTGTCAACGGGAGGTGACGGCCCGCTCCAGCAGGCCGCGCAGCACGCTCTGCTCCTGCGGGGCGAGCCCGGACAGCGGGGAGCCCTCGGAGAGGAGCGCGAGGAGCCGGGCGCGCAGGGCGGCGCCCTCGGGCGTGAGGACGAGGTGCTTGGCGCGGCGGTCGGTGGGGTGCGGGTGCCGCTCGATCAGGCTCCGCTTCTCCAGCTTGTCGACCACGAAGGTGGTGTTGGAGGGCTCGCAGCTCATGCGTTCGGAGAGGTCCCGCATGGTCATCGGCCCGCTCATCTCCCGCAGCGCGGTCGCCTGGGCCGCGGTGAGGCCCAGCGTGGCGGCACGCTCCCGCACGTGCTCGGCGATCCGCTGGGCCAGTCCGTTCACCAGTCCGCACAGCTGTCGCTCGGCGATGGCCTGGATCTCGGGAGGTGTGGTCATGACGTCAGTTTAACAAATGACTCAAGCCAGAATATTTACAGCTTGAATGATTCGAACTTGATGCTTATGGTTGGCCTCGCCGCCGACAGACCGGTCGGCGGCGGCCTGACGACCACTCACAGGGGAGCACCCATGCCCGATTTGACGACGGCGCGCGACGAACGGCTGCGCCGGCCCGCGGGCATCCGCTCGCTCCGGCTGGGCGACACGAAGGTCTCGTACGTACCGGACGGCGACGTACGGCTCCGGCCGCTGCCGCTGCTCCCGGACACCACCGACGAGGTGTGGAACGCCCACCCGGAGTACCTGGACACGGCGGGCCACCTCGTGGCGAGCGTCGGCGGCCTGCTGGTGGAGCACGGCGGCCGCGCGCTGCTGATCGACGCGGGCTTCGGCCCGCAGACGCTCCGGGCTCCGGACGGCCCCGTCGGCGTGATCCGCGGAGGCGCGCTCCCCGGCAGCCTGACCGAACTCGGCCGCGCCCCCGGGGACATCGAGGCGGTGGCCTTCACCCACCTCCACTCCGACCACATCGGCTGGGCCGTCCACCCCGCGCCCGGCGAGGACCACGGCATCTTCACCGGCGCCGAGTACCTGATCGCCCGGCCCGAGTGGGACCGGCTCGACCTGCTGGCGGCCGAGGGCACGACCGAGCGGGTGGCGGCCCTCGCGCCGCGCGTGCGCACGCTCACGGACGGGCAGGAGGTCTTCCCCGGGGTACGCGTGCGGATCACCCCCGGGCACACCGTCGGGCACGCCGAGTACGTCATCACCGGAGGCGGCCGGCGCCTGATCGCCTTCGGCGACGCGCTGCATTCGCCGATCCAGATCGGCCGCCCCGGCTGGTCCTCGGCCTTCGACCACGACCTCGCCCGGACCGCCGTCCACCGCCGCCGGCTCGTCGCGGAGCTGGCGGAGCCGGGAACCATCGGCTTCGGCGTCCACTTCGCCGACGTGGTGTTCGGGCAGGTCCGGCAGGACGGGGGCGGCCCGGCCTGGCACCCCGTGGACGCCTGACCGGCCGCCGCGGGGGCCGGGGCCTCAGCCGGCCGAGGCCGACGCCGGAGCGGCCCCCGGAGCCGGAGCCGCGACCTCCTCCGGGTGGTGGGAGGCCACGCCGCCCGGGTCCTTGGCGTGGGCCCGGCCCTCGGGAGCGGCGCACGCCGCGAGCAGCAGGCCGCCCGCGAGGAGGGCGCCCACGAGTCCGAGGCCGAGCCGCTTGGATGTGGATGCGTTCATGTCTGACACGCCTTCACGCTTGCCCCGCGCCCCGGCCGCCGCACCGCCGATTGGGCCGTTCGGCCGTCGGGGCCCGCCCTAACGGCACGCCGAAGGGCGGGCCCGGCGGCCGAACGGCCGCGACCCGCCCACTCCCCTGGACCTCACACGGGGACGAGGGCGCAGCGCCGCAGCACTTCGTCCAGGGAGAGTCCCAGCGCCCCGGCGAGGGCGGCGACGGTGAAGAAGGCCGGTGTCGGAGCCCGGCCGGTCTCGATCTTGCGGAGGGTTTCGGCGGAGAGCCCGGCACTGGCCGCGACCTCGACCATGCTGCGGCCGCCGCGCGCCGTGCGCAGCAGGGCGCCCAGCCGCTCGCCGCGCTCGCGCTCTTCGGGGGTGAGAGGGGTACGGACCATGGCCTCATCCTACCCCGGAACCCAATAAGTATCCCGTTACAGTTATACCGGTATAGTTATTGGCGTGATGGAACTGAAGACAGACCGATCGATCGACCAGATGCGCGCCGCCGGCCGCGTCGTCGCGCACGCCCTCGCCGCCGTCCGGGACCGGGCCGCCGTCGGGGTGTCCCTGCTGGAGCTGGACCTGGCCGCCCGCGAGGTGCTCCGCGAGGCGGGCGCGAGCTCGCCCTTCCTCGGCTACCGGCCGCGGTTCGCGCCGGTCCCCTTCCCCGCCGTCATCTGCGCCTCCGTCAACGACGCGATCGTGCACGGCATCCCCGACGGCTACCGTCTGCGCGACGGCGACCTGGTCAGCATCGACTGCGGCGCGAAACTGGGCGGCTGGGTGGGCGACGCGGCCGTCAGCTTCACCGTGGGCCGGGCCCGCCCCGCCGACCTGCGGCTCATCGCGACCGCCGAGGCCGCCCTCGCGGCGGGCATCGCCGCCGCCCGGCCCGGTGGCCGCGTCGGCGACATCGCCCACGCCATCGGCACCGTCTGCCGCGCCGCCGGGTACGGCATCCCCGACGGCTTCGGCGGCCACGGCGTCGGACGCTCCATGCACGAGGAGCCCGGCGTGCCCAACGAGGGCCCGGCGGGGCAGGGTACGAAGCTGCGCGCCGGCATGGTGATCGCGATCGAGCCGATGCTGATCGCGGGCGGCACGGACGACTACGCCTGCGACGCGGACGGCTGGACCCTGCGGACCGTCGACGGCAGCCGTGCCGCGCACGCCGAGCACACGGTCGCGATCACCGCCGCCGGTCCGAGGATCCTCACCGCCCTGTAGGGCCTACCGCTCCCCGCTCGGGCGCACCACCATCGCCGAGCCGCCGCCCCGCCGGGTCGTCTCGGCCGCGGCCAGCCACCGCCCGTCGGGCAGCCGCTGGACTCCGGTCGCCGCGCCGATCTCCGGGTTCTGCCGGAAGCCCTGTCCGAGGGCTTCCAGCTCGGCCCGGACCGGGCTGTTCCACAGGCCCGGCTCCAGCTCGGTGGTGGTCTGGTTGCGCTGGCTGGCCCGCGGCGCGGCGATGGCCTCGACCAGCGGCAGCCCGCGGTCCAGGTGCCCGGTCAGGGTCTGGAGCACCGTGGTGATGATGGTCGCCCCGCCCGGGGAGCCCAGCGCCAGCACCGGGCGTCCGTCGTCCAGCACGATGGTCGGGGACATCGACGAGCGCGGCCGCTTGCCGGGACCCGGCAGGTTGGGGTCGGGGACGCCGGGGGCGGCCGGTGCGAACGAGAAGTCGGTCAGCTCGTTGTTGAGCAGGAAGCCGCGCCCCGGGACGGTGATGGCGCTGCCGCCGGTCGACTCGATGGTCAGCGTGTAGGAGACCACGTTGCCCCAGCGGTCGGCGACGGTCAGGTGCGTGGTGTTCTCCCCCTCGAACGTCGTCGGGGCCGCCTGCCCGCCGGCGCCGCAGGCGACCGGGTTGCGGGGATCACCCGGAGCCAGCGGGCTGGTCAGCGCCTTGGCCGGGTCGATGAGGCAGCCGCGCGAGTCCGCGTAGCGCTGCGAGAGCAGCTCCTTCGTGGGCACGTCCTCGGCGGCCGGGTCGCCGACCCAGCGGCCCCGGTCGGCGAAGGAGATCCGGGAGGACTCGATGAAGCGGTGCAGGTACTGGGCTTCGGTGAGCGCTCCGAGGTCGGTGCGCTCCAGGATGTTCAGGGCCTCGCCGACGGTGGTGCCGCCGGAGGAGGACGGGGCCATGCTGTACACGTCCAGGCCGCGGTAGCCGACCCGGGTCGGCTCCTGCCACTTGGTCGCGTACGCGCGCAGGTCCCCGGTGGTCAGATCGCCGGAACGGACCACGCGGGTGGCGGCCGGGTCCACGGGGGGCGTGCGCACGGCCCGGACGATGTCCTCGGCCAGGCGGCCCCGGTAGAGCGCGCCCGCGCCCTTGCGGCCGAGTTCCGCGTACGTGGCCGCCAGGTCGGGGTTCTTGAAGGTGGAGCCGACCACCGGGAGTTCTCCGCCGGGCAGGAAGAGCTTCCTCGTGTCGGGGAAGTCCCGGAAGCGGGCCTCGTTGAGCGCGGTCTGGGCCCGGAAGGTGGAGTCCACGGCGAAGCCCTCGCGGGCCAGCTTCTCGGCGGGCTTGAGGAGGTGGCCCAGCGAGCGGGTGCCCCAGGCGTCGAGCGCGCTCTTCCAGGTCGCCGGGGTGCCGGGGACTCCGACTCCGCGGCCGCTGGTCTGGCCCTCGGCGAAGGGGATGGGCAGGCCGTTCTCCTGGAACAGCGCGGCGGTGGCCGTCGCCGGGGCGGTCTCGCGGCCGTCGATGGTGCGCACCCGGCCGGACCGGGCGTCGTAGTACACGAAGTAGCCGCCCCCGCCGATGCCGGCGGAGTACGGCTCGGTGACCCCGAGCGCGGCGGCCGTCGCGACGGCGGCGTCCACGGCATTGCCTCCGGAGCGCAGGACGGCGATGCCGACCGCGCTGGCGTCGGCGTCGACGCTGGCGACGGCCCCGCCGTAACCGGCGGCCACCGGGACCTTGGGCGGGGTGGCGCCCGGGGACGACGGGGCAGCGGCCCCGGTCGAGACGAGCGCCCCGGCGAGCGCGACGAGCGCTAACTGACGTGCGGCGGGACCACGCATTCGGTTCCTCCAGTCGACTGCCTGTCAGACCATGGAGCGGCAGCGTAACTTCCGTGCACCCACCGCGTCATGAAGGCAGTGTGACGGCTACGATCCGCCGCATGAATGAGGACGTCCGCAACATCGTGCTCGGGGTGATCGCCACCGCGTGCAGCGGCGGGTTCGGCTGGTTCACCCGGACCTACCTGTGGCGCCGCGCCCTGCGCCGCAAGCAGGCCTTCTTCGGCCTGCCGACCGGTTCAGACTGCCTGTTCGTGGTGAACCGGCACATGAGCGGTACCGAGGGCTCGGTGAACCGCAAGGATGCCTTCGCGCTGTTGGAGATAGCCGGACTGATCAAGGACTGCGGGGCGAACCTGCAGATCGTCACCCACGACGGGGCCCGCCAGGGCTTCGGCGAGCGTGCCGAGTTCTGTGTCGGCGGACCCGTCTCCAACGCCCGGACGGCGGCCCACCTGAGCTCCATGCTGCCGGGAGTCCACTTCGACGACAGCCGCGAGCGCTCGCCGGAGCGGGGTGCGCTCACCCTCGGCGGCGAGAAGTACCGCTGGCAGGAGGGCCTGGTCGAGCACGTCCTGCTGGCCCGGCTGACGGCCGGGGCGGGGACCCGACCGGTGTTCCTCATGGCGGGCCAGACGGCCAACAGCAATCACGCCGCGGCCCGTTACCTCGCCAGACACCACAAGGAGCTGGCCCGCACCTACGGCCAGGACTCCTTCTGCATCCTGCTGAAGGTGATCAACTCCAATGCCTACGGGCCGGACGTGACCGAACTGATCGCCGACGTCACCCGGCCGGCCCGGATACCCGCAGCGGCAGCCGTGTGATCCCGTTGATGAAGTTCGACACCAGCCGGCGCGGCGGGCCCGCCAGTTCCGGTGCCGGCATGGCGGCGACCCACTCCTCGTAGAGGACGCGGAGCTGGAGCCGGGCGAAGTGCGCGCCCAGGCACACGTGCGGGCCGTCGCCGAAGGAGACGTGCGGGTTGGGGGTCCGGCCGAGGTCGAGGCGGCCCGGGTCGGTGAAGACGCGCTCGTCGTGGTTGGCGGAGGCGTGGAAGACCACGACCTTGTCGCCGGCCCGGATCCGCTGCCCGGCGAGCTCGGTGTCGGCGGCGGCGGTGCGGCGAAAGCTCAGCACCGGCGGGTGGACGCGCAGGAGTTCCTCGACGGCCCGGTCCGCCGGGGCCCGCCCCCCGGCCAGTGCGGCGTAGGCGGCCGGGTCGCGGGCCAGGGCGAGCAGGCCGCCGGGGGCGGCACTGCGCACGGTGTCGTTGCCCGCGACGGTGAGCAGGAAGAAGAACATCTCCAGCTCCGCGTCCTCCAGTCCGGCGAGCGCGAGGGTGGTCATCACGTCGTCGCCGGGGTGGGCCCGCTTGTGGGCGGCCAGTTCGCGGGCGTACGCGAACATCTCCCCCAGCAGCGCGGGAGAGCGCGGGTTCAGCGGCTTCCCGTCCGGTCCGAGCAGCGGGGCCGGGGCGTCCTCCGGGTCCTGGTAGCCGATGATCCGTACGGTCCACTCCAGCAGCAGCCCCCGGTCGGCCGCCGGGACGCCCAGCAGGTCGGTGAGGTTCAGCAGCGCGTACGTGTCCGTGACGGTGCGCACCACGTCGGCGGCGCCGTCCTCGGCGCCGTCGCGGGCGGCGCGCAGCAGCGTACGGGCGCGGCCGCGGACCCGGGCGGCGAAGGCGTCGACCCGGGCCGGCGTGAAGGCGCGGGCCACGGTCCGGCGCAGGGTGCCGTGCTCGGGGGGATCCTGGTTGAGCATGGTGCGCCGCAGGAAGGGCAGGTCGGCCGGGTCGGGGTCGCGGATCTGGGTGGCGCCCAGGTGCGAGGAGTACGTGCGGTGGTCGCGCAGGACCCGGACCACGTCGGCGTGCCGGGTGACGGCCCAGAAGCCGGGGCCGGCGGGCCAGCCCAGCACCGACGGCTCGCTCTGCCAGGCCACCGGGCGGTGGTCGCGCAGCAGCCGGTAGCGCTCGTACGGGACGCCTTCGGCGTAGAGGCGCGGGTCGAAGACGTCGGGGGCCGGTCCTTGGTCCATGCGCCACACGGTGGCGGGGAGCGGCCCGCCCCGCAAGGGGACCGGCGGGGGCCCCGGCCCGGGAAGGCCGTCCCGCGCGGTCCGGCGGGGGCTCAGTCCTCCGGCCTGACCTCGCACACGGCGCTCCGCTCCTTGCCGTCGGAGCCGACGAGGAGGATCTCGGGGGCCGGCCGGACGCTCACGGCCGCGAGGGCCGTGCACGCCAGTTGGCGGCGGGCCGGTCCGGACAGCGGCTCGACGGGGAGGGGCAGGACGAGGCGGATGGAATCCCCGTCGCCGGCGACCTCGATCGGGCCGCGGGCCGGGCCCTTGGCGACGGCATCCGGGGACTTGGGGTCCGGCGCCGGGATCTCGGTGGTCAGACCGGCCTCCCGCGCGGCCTCGTTCGGGCCGCCCAGCAGCATCCCGATCGTGAAGCCGACGTCCGGCCGCTGCATCCGGTCGGAGACCGGCACCGGGACGAGCGCGCCGTCGGGCGCGATGAAGTAGAGCAGGCCCGGGTCCGGCGCGGTGGCCAGCTTCACGGTCCCGGCGCGGCCGCTCTCGACGACCCCGGTGGTGGCGATGCCGCAGCCGGTGGCGAGCAGCAGCGGAACGGTCAGTGCGGCCGCGGCCGCGGCCCTGCGCACCCGGGTCATACGCGGGCCTCCAGCGGCATGTCGAGGGTGAAGAGCGCGCCGCCGCCGGGTCCGTTGGCCGCGTGCAGGGTGCCGCCGTGCAGGCGGACGTTCTCCAGGGTGATGGCCAGGCCGAGACCGCTGCCCGTGGAGCGGGTGCGCGCGGCGTCGGCCTTGAAGAAGCGGTCGAAGATGTGGGGCAGCACCTCGGGGGCGATGCCGGGCCCGCTGTCGGCGACCTCGACGAGCAGCCGCCGGCCCTCGGGCCGGGTCTCGGTGCGGACGCCGACGCGGACCGGGGCCCCGCCGTGTTTGAGGGCGTTGCCCACGAGGTTGGCGAGGACCACGTCGAAGCGGCGCGGGTCGAGCCGGGCCCGGACGTCCGGGGGCAGGTCGGTGCTGACCCGCCCGTCGGTCCAGTGGCGGCGTTCCAGGGTCTTGGTGACGGTCTCGGCGACGTCGACCTCGTCGAGGTTGAGCTCGGCGGCGCGGGCGTCGAAGCGGGAGATCTCCATGAGGTCCTCGACGAGCACGGCGAGCTTCCCGGTCTCGGCGCTGATCAGGCGCAGCGCTTTGGCGGTGTCGGGGTCGAGCTCCTCGGCACCCTCGTCGAGGACCTCGGTGACGGCGAGCATCCCGGCGAGCGGGGTGCGCAGTTCGTGGGAGACGTCGGCGGCGAAGCGGCGGGCGCGGGCCTCGGCCTCCCGGAGTTCGCTGACCGACTGTTCGAGGGCGCGGGCCGTCTCGTTGAAGGTGCGTGCGAGTCCGGCGAGTTCGTCGGCTCCGCGCACCTCGATCCGGGTGTCGAGCCGGCCGCGTCCCAGCCGCTGGGCGGCCTTGCGCATGTCCCGTACGGGCCTCAGGACGCTGCGCGCCGCGAGCAGGGCGGGGATCAGGGAGATCGCCAGGCCCGGTACGGCGCCCGTTCTGGCGGCGGCGACCAGGGCCTCCACGGTGGTCTGCTCCGTGTCCAGGGGTACGACCGCGTAGAAGACCGCGCCGGTGGTCTCGTAGGCCTCGTTGTGCTTGAAGACGGCGGGCATGCCGACGACGAGGGCGAGGTTGCCGTTGCGGTCCTTCGTGCGCTGGAAGGCCCCGTGCGGATGGGCGGTCACCTGGCTGCGGAGCTTTCCGGTGACGGAGGGGGAGACGGGGGCACCGCCCTGGTTCGAGGTGGCGCGGAGCTTTCCGTACTCCCCGTAGACGATCCAGGGGTGCGGCTGGCCGCGCTTGCCCAGTTCGCCGACGAGCCGCTGGAGTTCCGCCTGCCCCATGGGCAGTTGGGTGTACTGGGAGTCGACCAGGTCGCGCAGGGTGCTGACGGCGGTGTCCTGGCTCTGCTTGAGGATCGCGTTGCGGGCCTGCTGGTAGGTGAGCGCGGCCGTGCTCACCGCGCAGATGGCGGCGACCATCAGGAAGGCGGCGATCAGCCGGGTGCGCAGGCCCAGTGGGGCGAAACGTCTCATGCGCGCCGCTTACAGCGGGCCGAAGCGGTAGCCGAAGCCGCGCACGGTCTGTATGTAGCGGGGGGCGCCGTCGGGGTCCTCGATCTTGTGGCGCAGGCGGCGCACGCAGGCGTCCACCAGCCTGGCGTCGGCGTGGTAGCTGTGCTCCCAGACGTATTCGAGGAGCTGCTGGCGGGAGAAGACCTGCTCGGGCGAGGCCGACAGGTGCAGCAGGAGCTTGATCTCGCTGGGGGCCAGGGGGAGGCGCTCGCCGTTCTTCGCGACGGTGAGCCCGGAGCGGTCGACGGCCAGCTCGCCGTGGAACTCCACCTCGGGGCGGCCGCCCGCAGGCTCGCTGAGACGGCGCAGCACGGCTTTGATGCGGGCTTCGATGACCTCGGTGCGGGCGGGTTTGACGATGTAGTCGTCGGCGCCGGCCTCCAGGCCGACGACTATGTCGAAGTCGTCCCCGCGTGCGGTGAGCATGATGATCGGGACCTGGCTGTTCTCGCGGATCCGGCGGCAGACCTGGACGCCGTTGATGCCGGGCAGCATGAGGTCGAGCAGGACGAGCTCGGGGTGGAAGCTCGCCATGAGTGCGAGTCCGGCCTCGCCGGTCTCGGCGGCGCTCACGTCGTGGCCCCGGCGGCGCAGGCCGAGACCCACGCCCTCCCGTATGGAAGGGTCGTCCTCGATCAGCAGTACGCGTGGCATCGGGTCAGTATTCCAGGGTCGTCGATCGGTCCCCTCCCGCTTTCGGCCGATATCGGCGACCGGCAGCGGGTCCGGTCCGACCAGGACGGACGGGTCCTAGCGGCCGGTCTTGCGTCGTACGGAGTCCAGCAGGTCGGTGATCTCCGTCAGCCGCAGGGGGCGGGCGAGGAGTACGACGACGAGGACGATCACCGCGGTTCCCGCCGCGACCCCGGCGAAGTTCCCGAGGGGCCCGGCGAGGTTCCCGAACCGCTCCACGGCGCGTGCGGCCGCGTACCCGGCGGCGGCCGCCGGGGCGCATGCGGCGAGGAGCCGCAGGTGGGTCCGTACGGCGGTGTTCCTGCGCTGGGCACGGGTCCCCGTGCGCGGTCCGAGCCGCCGGGACAGGACGTACGCGGTGACGGCGGCGCCCGCGGTGAAGGCGATCGAGCAGGCCGCGGCCATGCCCGTGACCGCCCAGCGCGGCGGCAGCACGAGGTACGCGGCGGCGGAGAGCCCGGCGTTGAGGGCGGCGATGGAGAGGTTGAGGAAGAAGGGGGTCCGGGTGTCGGAGAGGGCGTAGAAGCCGCGGGAGAGCACGTACTGCGCGGAGTAGGCGATCAGGCCGGGCGCGAAGGCGGCGAGCATGCCGGCCATGACGGCGATGTCGGCGGGGCCGGTGCGGCCGTACTCGAAGACGCTGCCGGTCACCCAGGGGGCGAGGGCCGCGAAGAGCGCGGCGGCCGGGACGATGACGGCGGCGCTGGAGCGCAGGGCGTAGGAGACGTCGGCGCGCACGCGTCCGAGGTCGCCGTCGGTGGCGGCTGAGCTCATCCGGGGCATGAGGGCGGTGACGAGGGAGACGGTGACGATGCCCTGCGGGACCATCCACAGCAGGTAGGCGTTGCTGTAAGCGGTGTAGCCGGCGCCGCCCGCGAGGCCGGCGGCGACGGCGTGCTCCCCCGTGGCGGTGGAGAGCCGGGTGACGACCCAGTACGCGATCTGGTTGGTCAGGACGAGCAGGACGAGCCAGCCCGCGTTGCGCAGCGGGCGGGCCAGTCCGCTGCCGCGCCAGTCGAAGCGGGGGCGCCAGCGGAAGCGGGCGGCGCGCAGCGAGGGGATCAGGCCGAGGGCCTGGACGACGATGCCGGCGGTGGTGCCGATGCCCAGCAGCCGGGTCTCGGAGGCGCTCAGGCCGTCACCCGCACCGTGCGAGACGTATAGGAAGAGCCCGAAGACGGCGATGACGACGAGGTTGTTGAGGACCGGGGTCCACATCATGGCGCCGAACCGGCCGCGGGCGTTGAGCACCTGCCCGAGCAGGGTGAACAGCCCGTAGAAGAGGATCTGCGGGAGGCAGTACCGGGCCAGGGCCACGGTGGTGGACTCCTGGCCGCCGCTGTAGCCGGTGTACGCCGAGACGATGAGCGGGGCGGCCAGTACGGCGGCGGCGGTGAGGACCAGCAGCGCGGCCGTGCACACGGTGAGCAGCCGGTCGGTGTAGGCGGCGCCGCCGTCCTCGTGCTCCTTGGCGGCGCGGACCAGCTCGGGGACGAAGACCGCGTTGAGTGCGCCGCCGATGAGCAGGATGTAGAGGATGTTCGGGACGGTGTTGGCGACCGCGTAGCCGTCGCCGAGCAGGGTGGTGCCGAGGGCGGCGACGATCACGGCGGAGCGGACGAAGCCGGTGGCGCGGGAGACGATCGAGCCGGCGGCCATGAGCGCGCCGCTGCGCAGCACCGAGGTCTTCTTCGGTGCCGCGCGGTCGGTGCCGGGCTCGGTCGCGACCTGGGTGCCGGGCTCCGTCGCGGCCGCGCTGTCGGCCGCTCTGGGGTCTGCGAGGGTCACCGGCGGGCCATGTACGCCTGGAACGCCTTGTAGAGGGCCGTGTTGGCGCATCCGTCCATCGAGGTCTCCCACTCGCCGAGGGTTTCGACGACCTGTCCGCCGGTGCCGAGCTTCCAGCGCAGCAGCCCGAAGGAGCGTTCGTCGGGGTCGAGGGTGGAGGGTACCCCGCGCATGTCGTATTCGTCCGCTCCGAGTGCATGTGCGTCACACATCATGCGCCACTGCAGGGCGTTGCTCGGGCGGACCTCGCGGCGGTGGTCGGCGGAGGCACCGGTCTGGTACCAGACCCGGCTGCCGGCCACGATCATGGTGTGCGCGGCGAGGATCTCGCCCTGGTGAACGCCCAGGTAGAGACGCATGCGGCCGGGCTCCTCGGCGTTGAGGACCTCGTACTGCCGCTGGTAGTACGCGAGCGAGCGGCCGAGCCGGAAGCCGTCGCGCTCCTCGGTGACCCGCAGCAGCCGGTAGAACTCGGGCAGGTCGGCGGCGGTGCCGACGACCGTCTCGACCCCCGCCTTCGTGGCCTTGCGCACATTGCGCCGCCACTCCTGGTTCAGGCCCGACCACAGTTCGTCGGTGGTGCGCCCGGCGAGCGGGACGCGGAAGACGTGGCGGGGCTGGGCGTCGCCGTCGTCCTCGCCCCCGCAGCGCTTCCAGCCGCGGGTGCGCAGCCGGTCGGCGAGCGCGGCGCCGACCGGGTCCACCTCGGTGGCGAGCACGTCGGAGATCTGCCGGCCCGGGCCGGAGCCCGCCTTGGCGGTGGCCGCGTCCCAGCGCCGGTAGGCGGGGGTGGGTCCGATGCGGACCGCGAAGGCGCCGGAGGCCTTGAGGTGGCTCTTGAGGGGGGTGAGCCAGCGGTCGATGTCGGGGTCGGCCCAGTCGGCGACGGGCCCCTCGGGGAGGTAGGCGAAGTATTTGCGGGTGCCCGGGAATTGACGGTAGAGGACGAGCCCGGCACCTTCCATTTCACCTCCGGGGTAGTGCCATCCGACCCTTTCCGATCGCCAAAGGTCCTTTACGCCGCCCCAGGACGGGTACTGGAGAAAGCTGGCCCGTCCGTGCCGCGAAAGGAATCCCTGATATTCCGGAACCGACAGCGAGCGCACGGTGAGCTCCCTGTCCGGGCTTCGGGTCGGGTGCTGCTGAGTCGGGGTCACGAGCAGTGCGCACACGGCTGACCGGCCTTCCTGTACGACCAAAACGGTGGATGCACAGGACTCTCACAGCTGTCCATGACGGCAGTGCGCGGCGATTGTGACCGGACGATGACCGTATTGCTGCGGTCCATGTCACATGGGAAATCCTGATCTTTTCCGCATCTCCCGCAACCTAGAGTCGTCCCGTTCGCATCTTCTCTTGCGGACGATCATTACTTCGGAGGGGTTTTCGTTGAGCCGCACACGCCGGGTCTTCTCTGTACGCAGCCGCACCGCCGTGGCGGCCGGCACCGCATTGCTGGCCGCCTCGCTGGCCGCCTGCGGGGGCGGCGCCGCTTCGGGCGGCGCGGCCCAGGCGGATATGAAGCAGAAGCCGGACATGGCGGTCTCGGTGAACCTCGCCGGCGACCAGGTCAAGGCGGGCCAGCCGGTGACGGTGACGATCGCGGAGGGCAAGCTCGCGGCGGTGAAGGTCACGGACGCCAAGGGCGGCGAGCTGGCCGGCCAGATATCCGCCGACGGCAAGACCTGGACCTCGCAGGGCAACGCCCTGCCCTCGGCCGACTACACGGTCGAGGCCCAGAACACGGACAGCCAGAGCGCAAAGACGACGTTCAAGACCTCGGCCCCCGACAAGGTGAACAAGGTCTCGATCAACATCCCCAAGGGCAGCACCGTGGGCGTGGCCATGCCGGTCTCGATCGTCTTCGACAACCCGGTGAAGGACAAGGCCGCGGTCGAGAAGCAGCTGAAGGTCACCACCTCGAACGCCACCGAGGGTTCCTGGGGCTGGATCACCGACTACTCGGGCAAGGACCGGGTGGACTGGCGGCCCAGGGAGTACTGGAAGTCCGGCACCGACGTGAAGGTCCAGATGAACCTGAACGGCGTCGACTCCGGCCCCGGCGGCGGGATGTTCGTCAAGGACTACGCCACCGATTTCAAGATCGGCAAGGACCGCCGGGTGAAGGTGGACCTGGACTCGAAGAAGATGACCGTCTCCGAGAACGGCCAGGCCGTCGGCACCGTCCCGATCTCGGCGGGCACGCCCGGCGGCAAGAAGGCCTCCTGGGACGGGAAGATGGTCATGATGGCCAAGGAGGGCACCATCCGGATGGACTCCCAGACGGTGGGCCTGGGCGACTCCTACGACAAGATGGTCGACTATTCGATCCGGCTGACCTGGTCGGGCATGTACGTGCACGCCGCCCCGTGGAACACCGCCAACTTCGGGCGCGCCAACACCAGTTCCGGCTGCGTGGGCATGACGGACGAGAACGCCAAGGCGTTCTTCGCGGCGTCCCAGGTCGGCGACCCGTTCGAGGTCGCGGGCCAGGGCTCCAAGGGCAACCCGGACGTGGGCAACGGCTACGGCGAGTGGAACCTGACCTGGGAGCAGTGGCAGGCCAAGAGCGCCGCGGCCGGAACTCCGCAGGTCGGCTGAGTCCCGCCTACTGACCATAGTTCAATCGTTACCGGCACGTAACTTACTCACGGGTTACTTCCGGTAAGCCCCTCCCGTTACCGTCGGGTCACTTTGACACCCCCGGCACACGCGAGGAGCGATCGATGGTCCGTACCGTCCGCACCACCAGCACCGCGGCTGCCATGGCAGCCGTACTGGCAACAGCCGCCCTGGGCCTGGCCCCCCATCAGGCTCAGGCGGCTCCCGCCCGTACGACCACCGCCGTCTCGGAAGCCTCGTCGGCGCTCACCTTCCACGACATCCCCGGCTCCGGCGGCATCACCCTCAAGGGCAACGTCTTCGCCCCGGCGGGCGCCGGAGCCGGCGCCGCCGGCTCGAAGTATCCGCTGATCGTGCTGCCGACGAGCTGGGGCATGCCGCAGATCGAATACATCGCCCAAGCCAAGAAGCTCGCCGACTCCGGCTACGTGGTGGTCAGTTACACCTCCCGGGGTTTCTGGCTCTCCGGTGGCGAGATCGAGACCGCCGGCCCGGCGGACACCGCCGACGTCTCCGCCGTCATCGACTGGGCGCTCGCGAACACGGCGGCCGACGCCGCGCACATCGGCCTGGGCGGGGTCTCGTACGGCGCGGGCATCAGCCTGCTGGCCTCCGCGAGCGATCCGCGCATCAAGGCCGTGGTCGCGCTCAGCGGCTGGGCCGACCTCATCGAGTCCATCTACTCCGGCCGCACCCAGCACCTCCAGGCGGCCGCCCTGCTCGGCGGCGCCGGCGCCATCACCGGCCGCCCCGGCCCCGAACTCCAGCAGATCCTCGGCGACTTCCTCGGCTCGAAACTGGACCGGGAGCCGCAGATGATCGAATGGGGCAAGAAGCGCTCCGCCGCCGAGAAGGTGGACCAGATCAACGCCAACGGCGCCGCGATCATGCTCGGCAACGCCTGGGGCGACACCATCTTCCCGCCCAACCAGTACGCGAAGTTCTTCGAGAAGCTGACCGGGCCCAAGCGCCTGGAGTTCCGGCCCGGCGACCACGCCACCGCCGAGGCCACCGGGCTCTTCGGCCTGCCGAACGACACCTGGACCAACGCCCACCGCTGGTTCGACCGCTACCTCAAGGGCGAGCTCAACGGCGTCGACACCGAGGCCCCGGTGCAGATCAAGCCGCGCAGCGACGGCGGGTACGAGGGCTACGCCGACTGGAAGTCGGTCGGCGCCGGCGGCGCCGAGAAGCTGATGCTCTCCGACAGCGAGCACCTCTTCACCGGCGTCGACTCCGGTGCCAACGGTGGCATCGTCATGCTGTCCGCCCTGTTCGACCAGCTCTTCCAGGCTCCCCCGACCGCCTCCATCCCGCTGCTCCCCCGCGCCTTCGCCGCCATCTGGCAGTCGCCGCGCTACGAAGAGGAGCGCCGCGTCCGGGGCACGGTCACCCTGCACACCACCGTCACGCCCTCGAAGTCCGACGGCACGTTCGTCGCGTACCTCTACGACGTGGGCCCGCTCGGCATCGGAAAGCTGATCAGCAACGCCCCGTACACCTTCCACGGCAAGCCGGCCGGCCAGTCCTTCGGGGTGGACCTGGAGCTCTTCTCCACCGCCTACGACGTCCCGGCCGGGCACCGCCTCGCGGTCGTCGTCGACACCGTCGACGCGCTGTACATCGAGCACAACCCGACCGGCGGGCAGCTGACCTTCTCCTCGCCGCGCACCGATCCCTCGTACGTCTCGGTGCCGCTGCGCGAGCAGTGATCCGCGGCTGCTGCCGGGCCGGGTGTGGCTCTGGCGGGCTTCGCCCGCGGGTCAGGTCCGGCCCGGCAGCACCGTCGTCGCCGGATCGTCCGGACCGATCTCGAAGTCGACCGCCTTCGTCTTGAGGCTGCGCCGCTCGCGCCGGGCGACCCAGGTGGCGAACCAGGACAGGAGCATGCACATCCCGATGTAGACGGGCGAGATGATCATCACCACGGGAATGAAGGGCAGGTCGTAGTCGAGGTTGGAGGCGATCAGCTTGCCCGCGTGCAGGAACTCCTCGTAGGTGATCAGGTAGCCGAGCGAGGTGTCCTTCAGCGCGACCACGAGCTGGCTGATGATCGTGGGCAGCATCGCCCGGACCCCCTGCGGGGCCAGGACGTAGGTCATCACCTGGGTCTTGCGCATGCCGAGGGCGTACCCGGCCTCGCGCTGGCCCTTCTCGACCGAGTTGATGCCCGTCCGGAAGACCTCGGCCAGCACCGAGCCGTTGTACAGGGTCAGTCCGGCGACGAGCGCGGGCAGCGGCTGGACCTTGAGCGCGACGAAGATGAAGAAGATCATCACCAGCACCGGCATGGCCCGGAAGAACTCCACGCACAGCGTGCACAGCCAGCGCACCGGCCGGTGGACCGAGAGCCGGCCCGTCGCGAGCAGCGCGCCGAGCGCGAGCGAGAGCACCGAGGCGTAGGCGAAGGCCTTGAGGGTGTTCCAGAGACCCGTGAGGAGAAGTTCCTGGATGCCCTTGTAGGTGAAGGGGCTCCACTTGGCGGCGGTGAACTGGTTGGTGTCGAAGAGCAGGTAGAGCAGCCAGCCGAGCAGCCCGATGATGACGGCCGTCGAGGCGATCCCGTAGAAGAAGTGGCGGCGCTGGGCGCGCGGCCCCGGCAGGTCGTAGAGGGCGGTGGACTCCAGGTCACCGTGGAGCGCGTGCGCGGTCATCGGGCGACTCCGAAGCGCTTTTCGAGCACGTTGAACAGCGCGCTGATGGACAGGGTGATGATCAGGTAGCCCACGGCGATCCAGACGAAGGTCCAGATGATGCTGTAACCCAGCTCGTTGAGGGTCTTGTACGTGCCCAGCAGCTCGGTGACGCTGAACGCCCCGGCGATCGCGGAGTTCTTGGCGAGCGCGATCAGCGTGGAGCCGATGGGCGGGATGACGGACCGGAAGGCCTGTGGCAGCACGACGGCGCCCAGGGTCTGGCCGAAGGACATGCCGAGGCTTCGGGCCGCTTCGCCCTGGCCCTTGGGCACGGTGTTGATGCCGGAGCGCAGGGCCTCGCAGATGAAGGCGGAGGTGTAACAGCCCAGGGCCAGCACGGCGAAGAGCTGGAACGGCAGGACCAGGCCGAAGCGGGGCAGGCCGAGCAGGACGGCGAAGAAGAGCAGGGTGAGCGGGGTGTTGCGCAGGATGGTCACCCAGACGGTGCCGAAGACCCGGAAGGAGCCGACGGGGGCGACGCGGAAGGAGGCCATCAGGAAGCCGAGGACCAGGGCCAGGAGGGAGGCGTAGACCGTGAGTTCCACGGTGCCGAGGAAGCCCTTCCCGTAGAGCGAGAAGTTTTCGGTGAGTACGTCCATGGCGGTGCGCTCTCCCCTCAGCTCGCCGGGTAGCGGTCGATGGCGGGCGGCGCCGGCGCCGGCGTTCCTGACAGGCCGAGGGTGGCCTCGTAGGCCTTCTTCCAGTTGCCGTTCTTCTCGTTCTCGGCGAGCGCGTCGTCGAGGGCGAAGCGCAGCGCGTTGTCGGAGCGCGGGACGCCGATGCCGTAGGGCTCCTCGGAGAAGGGCTTGCCGACCACCTTGAGCTCCTCGGGGACCTTGGCCGCGTAGCCGAGGAGGATGGAGTCGTCGGTGGAGACGGCGTCGACCTGGTAGGTCAGCAGGTTGTCCACGCAGACCGAGTACGTGTCGTAGGCGACGAGGACGGCCCGCGGGAACTCCTTCTGGAGCCGCTGGTAGGGGGTGGAGCCGGCGGCCGAGCAGACCTTCTTGCCGTCGAGGTCCTCGGGGCCCTTGATCTCCGTCTCCCCCTTCCGCACGAGCAGGGACTGCCCGGCGAGGAAGTAGGGGCCCGCGAAGCCGACCTGCTTCTTGCGGTTGTCGTTGATCGTGTAGGTGCCGACGTAGTAGTCGATCTGGCCGTTCTGCAGGGCCGTCTCGCGGTTGGCGGAGGCGATGGTCTTGAACTCCACGGTCTTGGGATCGAAGCCCAGCGAGGCGGACATCATCTTGGCGATCTCGATGTCGAAGCCGGAGTAGCGGCCGCTCGCGGGGTCCTTCTCCCCCATGTACGGCTGGTCCTCCTTGGCGCCGACCACGAGGTGGCCGCGCCGCTTGGCCTTCTCCCAGGTCGGCGAGTCGGGCAGCTGGAAGCCGGCCCGGACCTGGTAGACGGGCAGGTCCTCGGGCTGCGGGCCCTTGACCGGCGGGCTGCCGGACTTCCCGCAGCCGGCGAGGGCGCCCAGCAGGACGAGGGCGGCGGCGAGGGCGGGCAGGGCCCGGGCGCGCGGGGCTTTCACCCGGGTGCGCGGGGCGTTCGTCGGGAGCTGTCTCATCGGGCCGCCCTCAGTGCTTGAGGATCTTGGAGAGGAAGTCCTTGGCCCGGTCGCTCTCGGGGGCCGTGAAGAAGGCCTCCGGGGTCCGGTCCTCGACGATCTTCCCGTCGGCCATGAACACGACGCGGTTGGCGGCTGACCGGGCGAAGCCCATCTCGTGGGTGACCACGACCATGGTCATGCCCTCGGCGGCGAGCTGCTGCATGACCTCCAGCACCTCGTTGATCATCTCCGGGTCGAGCGCGGAGGTGGGCTCGTCGAAGAGGAGGGCCTTGGGGTTCATGGCGAGCGCGCGGGCGATGGCCACGCGCTGCTGCTGGCCTCCGGAGAGCTGGGCCGGGAACTTCTCGGCCTGGTTCGCGAGGCCGACCCGCTCCAGCAGCTCCCGGGAGCGCTGGTCCGCCTCCTCCTTCTTGCGCTTCCTGACCTTGATCTGGGCGAGGGAGACGTTGGCGAGGACCGTCTTGTGCGCGAAGAGGTTGAAGGACTGGAACACCATCCCCACGTCCGCGCGGAGCGCGGCGAGCTCCTTGCCCTCGGCCGGCAGCGGCTTCCCGTCGAGCGTGATCGTGCCCGACTCGATGGTCTCCAGTCGGTTGATCGCCCTGCACAGGGTCGATTTGCCGGAGCCGGAGGGGCCGATGACCACCACCACCTCCCCGCGGCCGACGGTGAGGTTGATGTCCTGGAGGACGTGCAGTTGTCCGAAGTGCTTGTTGACGTCCCGTAGCTCGATCAACGGATCGACGGCCATACGCTGCCCTGCCCACTTGTCGGTGTGTCGAGGTCAGCGCAAACTATCCAGCCGCGGAAGGGCACTTCACCGCGACACGCTTAAAAGCCGCATAAAGGCCGACGAGGTCAGCCTTACGTGGCAGCTCGGGCAGCTCAGCCTTCCGAGGCTTCCGCGTACGCCTGGCTGAGCTCGGGGGATCCCGTCATGGCCCAGGACACCCCGGACTCGACCACGTTCAGCTCGCGCCCCGAGGCCAGCCGGATCATCGGCTGGCCGTTGGGCCACACCTGCCAGGCGGCGCCCGGAACGGAGCGGATGATCACGGTCCCGAGATAGAAGCCCGCGTCGTTGCCGAGCCACGGGGTGACCTCCGGATCCCGGCGCCAGCGCGGCATCAACTGGTCGATCTCCTCCAACGAACGCGGGCTCTCGTCGAGTTCGAGCCCGGCCGAGCGCGCGTGGGCGCGCAGCATCTCGCATTCCGCGAACAACTCGTTGATGCCCTCGGGATCGTCCGCGAGCGCCGCGGCGAGTCCCGCGCCCCGTTCCGTTTCATGTCGGTTGATCCAGTTGGCCAGGAATGGGATGTTCATGGGGCCAGCCTGACACCCGGATCCCGGCCCGGCGACAGGACGCGCGCGGACTGTGACAGATCGGGGGACCGCTAAAGATCCAGGTCGACGACGACCGGCGCGTGGTCGGAGGCACCCTTGCCCTTGCGCTCCTCGCGGTCCACGTAGGAGTCGGTGACGGCCTTGGCGAAGGCCGCGTTCCCGTAGACCAGGTCGATGCGCATGCCCCTGTTCTTCGGGAAGGCCAGCATCCGGTAGTCCCAGAAGGTGTACGGCCGGTCGTACTTGAGCGCGCGCGGGAAGACGTCGGAGAGCCCGGCCGTGCGGAGCTGCTCCAGGGCGGCCCGCTCGGCCGGGGTGACGTGGGTGAGGCCCTCGAAGACCGCCGGGTCGTAGACGTCCTCGTCGGTCGGGGCCACGTTGAAGTCGCCGAGCACCGCGAACGGGCGCTCCCCCGCCGCGTCTTCCGCGATGGCGGTCGACAGGGCACGGAACCAGTCCAGCTTGTAGCCGTAGTGGTCGTGCTCGACCTCGCGCCCGTTGGGCACGTACACCGACCAGACGCGCACTCCGCCGCAGGTGGCGGAGATGGCGCGGGGCTCCTGGACCCCCTCGTAGTCCGGCCCGCCGGGCAGGCCGGTGACCACGTCCTCCAGTCCCACCTTGGAGAGCAGGGCCACGCCGTTCCACCGGCCGGTGGCGTTGACGGCCGACTCGTAGCCCAGCGCCCGCAGCTCCTCGTACGGGAACTGCTCCGCGGAGCACTTGGTCTCCTGGATGCACACGACATCGGTGCCGGAGCTCTCCAGCCAGGCCAGCAGGCGCGGCAGCCGGGCGGTGATCGAGTTGACGTTGAACGTGGCGATACGCATGCCGTCCAACCTACCGCCCGGCACCGACAGTCACAGGTCGGCCGTGTCTCCGGCGGTGAGTCGGGTGTGCGGGGAGCCGCCGAGGGCGTCCAGGGCGAAGTCGTAGATCGGGCGGGCGAGGTCCGCGAGGTAGGCGTCGTGGATGTCGATGGCCACGCGCGGCTTGACCGCGCGGACGTAGTCGACGACCTCGCCGATCTTGTTCCACGGGGCGTGCACCGGGAGCATCAGCGTGTCCACGGGGGCGTCCGGCACGGTCAGCGCGTCCCCGGGGTGGAAGAGCGAGCCGTCGACCAGGTAGCCGACGTTGGTGACCCGCGGCATGTCCGGATGGATGACGGCGTGCAGCTCGCCGTGTACCTGGACCTCGAAGCCGGCCGCGGTGAAGGCGTCCCCGTGGCCCACGGTGTGGACGCGGCCGGGATAGGCGGGGGCGAGCTTCTCCGCGACGCTGCGCAGGGTCCACAGCCGCGCCGCCGGGTTCGCGTCGAGGGCGGCGCGCAGCCGGCCCTCCTCGAAGTGGTCGGGGTGCTCGTGCGTGACGAGCAGGGCGTCGGCGCCGAGGCCGGCGTCCGCTTCGCTGAAGGCGCCCGGGTCGATGACGAGTACGAGCCCGTCCTTCTCCAGCTGGACGCAGGAGTGCAGCCGCTTGGTGAGCTTCATGATCGAAGGCTAGCGGGGAGGAGGCCGGACGCGGCCGGAAGCGGGAAGACGAAAGGCAGAAGGCGGAAACCGGCCGGATTCGAACCGGCGTCCTCGCGATTTTGGAGACCGCGCGCGACGACCTCTGCGCTACGGCTCCGCCCCGGGGCACATCGTACGCGCGGCCGGAGGCCTACGGCACAGCCGTGGAGACCACGTACACCTTGTAGACGCGGGGGTCCGTGAGGTCGACGGTGATGTCCCGGGTGGGCCGCCGCGGGGCGTCCGCTTCGAGGGTGGTCCCGAGCCATTTGGTCCCGGCCTTCCAGCGCCAGCCGGCGACCGAGGTGTCGTGCTCGGAGATCGACACCCCGGGGGTCAGCTCATCGCGGCTGGTGCCGACGGAGGCCAGGAAGGCGTCCAGGTCGCTCGGGACGACCGCGAACTGCGTGTACAGCCGGCTGGTGCGCCAGTTGTTGGTCTCCAGGAACCCGACGCGCCAGGCCTTCGGCGGGAGCGGGACCTCGTAGATGCTGCGCTGCACCTTGGACGGCCAGCCGGGGCGCACCTTGGCGGCGCCGACCTTGGCGGCCTTGTCGCGGCCGCTCTGGCGGCTCTGCTGGGCGGAGACCGCGAGGTAGCCCGCCGGAACGCCGACCAGCAGCAGGATGATGATCGCCGTGATCCAGCGGCGCCGCACCACGTGCCTGCGGTCCTCGGCGGGGGCCGGCGCGCCGGGCCGCTCGTCGGGGGACGGGGCCTGGCGGGGCAGAGAGGGCGGTGTCACTGCGGTTCCTGGTCTTCGGGGCCGGCGGTGGTGTCGCGCCGGCCGAACTGCGCGTATCGCTCGTACCGCTCGACGCGCCTGCGCGTGGCGCGGCGGAATCGGCGGGCGACGAGCCGGGAGAGGTCGGCGGCGCCGACCATGCCGGCCTCGGGACCGAGCTGGGCCTTGGCGATGCGGGCCTCGGGGCGGTAGCCGCGGCCCGTGAGGTGGCGGCGGAAGGCGTCGCGGGCGGGACCGATCAGCAGGTCGTCGGCGGCGCTGACGCCGCCCCCGATGACGAAGCAGGAGGGGTCGAGGGCGGCCGCGAGGTTGGCGATGCCGACGCCGAGCCACTGGCCGATGTCCTGGAGGAGCTCGACGCACATGGCGTCGCCCTCGCGGGCCAGCTCGGTGATGAGCGGCCCGGTGATCTCGTGGATGTTGCCGCCGACCCGGGCGATGAGGTTGTACGCGACCGGGGAGTCGGCCGCGGCCAGCTCGCGGGCCTCGCGGACCAGGGCGTTGCCGGAGCTGTACTGCTCCCAGCAGCCGCGGTTGCCGCAGGGGCAGCGGTGGCCTCCGGGGACGACCTGCATGTGGCCGAACTCGCCGGCGACCCCGTAGCGGCCGCGCTTGACCTGGCCGCCCTCGAGGATGGCCCCGCCGATCCCGGTGCCCAGGGTGATCATGACCAGGTGGTCCTCGCCGCGGCCCGCGCCGAAGCGCCACTCGGCCCAGGCGGCGGTGTTGGCGTCGTTGTCCACCATGACCGGGACCGCGAGCCGGGACTGGAGCGCGTCGCGCAGCGGTTCGTCGCGCCAGGCGAGGTGGGGGGCGAACAGGACGCGGGAGCGGTCCGCGTCGACCCAGCCTGCGGCGCCGATGCCCACGGCGTGCACGTCGTGCCGGTCGGAGAGGTCGAGGACCAGCTCGACGATGGTGTCCTCGACCACCTTGGGGCTCTTGGACTTGTCCGGGGTCTCGGTCCGGATCTTCTCCAGGATGACGCCGTCGGCGTCGACGACCCCGGCCATCACCTTGGTGCCGCCGATGTCGATGCCGACGGTCGGAACGCGCGGGGCGGTCAGGTGCGACCGGCGCTCACGGGTCCCGATGGTCCGCAGGACGGTGCCTCGCGCCGCCCCCCGGTGGGCGAGCGTGAAGTCCCGGTACGTGCTCATCGAGTCGTGTCGTCCCTCAGGGTGCGGCGGGGCCCCGTGCGGGGCCGGATGCCTGGTCGGATGGAGCGGCGGACGGAGTGGCGGACGGGGCTGCGGATGCGCTGTCAGTTCCTGATTCTGCCACTCGCTCCAGTTCGTGGCTCAGTTCGTCGAGCTCGGAGCCGCCCGCCATTTGCCGGGTGAGCTCGTCCAGGGTGATCGAGTCGCGGGTGTGGCTGCCCGCCATGGTGCCGCGCTTGAGCAGCACGAACCGGTCTCCGACCAGGTGGGCGTGGTGCGGGTTGTGCGTGATCAGGACCACGCCGAGGCCCGCGTCACGGGCCGCGGCCACGTACTTGAGGACCACCCCGGACTGTTTGACGCCGAGGGCGGCGGTGGGCTCGTCGAGCACGAGGACCTTCGCGCCGAAGTGGACGGCCCGGGCGATGGCCACGCACTGCCGCTCGCCGCCGGACAGGGTGCCGATCGGCTGGTCCACGTCCCGCAGGTCGATGCCCATGCGCAGCAGCTCGGCGCGGGTGGTGCGGCGCATGAGGTCCACGTCGAGGCGGCGGAAGGGACCGCGGCCCTTGGTGGGCTCGGAACCGAGGAAGAAGTTGCGCCAGACGGGCATGAGCGGGACCACGGCCAGGTCCTGGTAGACGGTGGCGATGCCGAGGTCGAGGGCGGCGCGCGGGTTGGCGAGCACCGTCTCCTCCCCCTCCATCTCGAAGGTGCCGGCGTCGTGCCGGTGCAGCCCTGCGATGATCTTGATGAGGGTGGACTTGCCGGCGCCGTTGTCGCCGAGCACGCAGGTGATCTCGCCCGCCGAGACCTCCAGGGAGACGTCCTGGAGGGCGCGGATGTTGCCGTAGTACTTGCTGACGCCGGTCAGCTTCACCAGGGCGGGTGCGCCGGCGCCGGATGCGCCGGCCGGGGTCGCTTCGGTCATCGTCACTTCGCCTCCGCCCGCTTGCGGACCCATGCGTTGAGCAGCGTGGCCAGCAGGAGCATCGCGCCGAGGAAGAACTTGAACCAGTCCGGGTTCCACTGGGCGTACACGATGCCGTTGCTGGTCATGCCGAAGATGAAGGCGCCCACGGCGGAGCCGATGGCCGAGCCGTAGCCGCCGGTCATCAGACAGCCGCCGATGACGGCCGCGATGATGTAGAGGAACTCGTTGCCGACGCCCTCGCCCGACTGGACCACGTCGAACGAGAAGAGGATGTGCTGCCCGGAGATCCAGGCGCACAGCGCGACGCCCATGTACAGGCCGATACGGGTCTTCACGACCGGTACGCCGGTCGCGCGGGCGGCGTCCGCGCCGCCGCCGACGGCGAAGATCCAGTTCCCGGCGCGGGTGCGCAGCAGGATCCAGGTGGCCACGGCGACCAGGACCAGCCACCACAGGACGGTGACCTTGAGGGTGACCGATCCGAAGGTCCACTGCGAGGCGAAGAGCGCGCGGGCGGAGGAGAAGCCCTCCATGTCGGCGATGGTCTTGGTGGAGACGGAGCCGCTGATCAGCTTGGTGAAGCCGAGGTTCAGGCCGGTCAGCATCAGGAAGGTGCCGAGCGTGATGATGAAGCTGGGCAGTTTCGTGCGGGTCAGCATGAACCCGTTGAAGAACCCGATCCCCAGGGTGACCAGCAGCGATACGAGGACGCCCACCCAGACGTTGGCGGTCATCTGGTAGCTGAACATCGAGCTGAGCAGCGCCGACGAGGTGACCATGACCCCGGCGGACAGGTCGAACTCGCCGCCGATCATGAGCAGGGCCACCGGGACGGCCATGATGCCGATGGTGGAGGCCGAGTACAGGATCGTGCTCAGGCTGGAGGCCCGCAGGAAGCTGTCGGCGGCGAAGGAGAAGAAGACGAAGACGGCGGCCGCGCCGACCACCGCGCCGAGCTCGGGCCGGCCGAGCAGGCGGCGCGGCAGCGAGGTGGGCGCGAGCCGCTCGTCGCGCGGGGCGGGCGCCCGGGTGCTGGTCCCTGTGCCGGTGCTCATCGGCTGCCCCGGTTGATGAACTTCTCCAGCGTGGCCGCCTCGGCCCCGGTGACGATCTGCGGTCCGGTGAGCACCGGCCGGCCGCCGCCGAGCACGTCGGCGTTGTAGCGGTAGAGCCAGAGCAGGTCCACGGCCTCGTAGCCCTGGAGGTAGGGCTGCTGGTCGACGGCGAATCCGAGGGCGCCGGACTTCAGGTCGCGGGCCACGGAGGCGTTCAGGTCGAAGGTGTCGACCTCGGCCTTGCTGCCCGCCGCGTCCTTGGCCTTGACGGCCGTGGGCGCGAAGGGCGCGCCGAGGGTGACGATCGCGTCGACGGAGGGGTCGGCCTGCAGCTTGGCCTGGAGGGCGGACTGGACGGACGGCATGTTCGTGCCCTCGACGTACAGGTTCTCCAGTGTCCCGCCGGACTCGCCGAAGGTCTTCTTCGCTCCGGCGCAGCGCTGCTCGTGCCCGACGTTGCCCTGCTCGTGCAGGACGCAGACGGCCTTCTTGCGGCCGCGCTTGCCCAGCTCGGTGCCGACCGCCTCGCCGGCGATCTCCTCGTCCTGGCCGATGTGGGTGAGCGCCCCGTACTCGGCGGACTGGGCGGACCCCGAGTTGACCGTGATCACCGGGATGCCGGCCTTGACGGCCTTGGCGAGGACGTCCTTGAGCGCCTCGGGCTTGGCGAGGGAGACGATCAGCCCGTCGACCTTCTGGTCGATGGCGTTCTGGACGAACTGGGCCTGCTGCTGCGCCTGGTCGTCGTGGGCGTAGACGAAGTTGATGTTGTCCTTCGCCGCGGCCTCCTTGGCGCCCTTCTGCACGATGTCCCAGAAGGTGTCGCCGTCTCCCGCGTGGGTGACCATCGCGAAGGTCCAGCGCGGGGTGGAAACGGCGGGCCGGCCCGCCGCCTCGGCCTTCGCGCGGTCCTCGGCGCGCTTGCCGCCCGTACTGCTGCAGCCCACGAGGGAGGCACCCAGTACCGCCGCGAGCACCGCGCCCACGAGGCGTACCCCTGTCCGAACCCTAGCCACGTCTGCCCGTGCCTTTCGTTTGTCGCGCCGTTCCCGCGGCGCTGTCCCGGCGGCGCTGTCCCGCCGCGGTACCCGCTCGTCAGAACGGTCATTCGTTTCACGCCACAGCCGCCCAGTATCCGTCACAGTGCACCATGCAAGGTCATCGGGGCCATTGCGGACCGTGCCGGACACAGCGGGACAGATTGACAGCTCCCCCGGACGGGGTCACGTTGAGTGCATGCGCATCGGGCTCATCGGAACGGGCCGCATCGGTTCCTTCCACGCGTCGGCCCTGGCCCGCCAGGCGGACGCGAGTTCCCTCCTGCTCGCCGACGCCGTCCCCGCGCGGGCGGCGCGCCTCGCCGACCGGCTCGGGGCCACCGCCGCGCCCACCGTCGAGCAGATCTTCACCTGGGGCGTGGACGCGCTGGTGGTGTCCTGCGCCACCGAGGGCCACGCGGACCTCGTCGTACGGGCGGTCCGCGGCGGGCTGCCGGTGTTCTGCGAGAAGCCGGTCGCCCCGGACCTGGACCGCACCCTGGCGGTGCTGCGCGAGGTGGCGGCGGCCGACGGGGTGCTCCAGCTGGGGTTCATGCGCCGCTTCGACGCGGGCTACACCACGGCGCGCGAGCTGGTCCGCTCCGGAGCCCTGGGCCGGCTGCACACCGTACGGACCACGACCGCGGATCCCTCGCCGCCCAGCGCCGAGTACCTGCGGACCTCGGGCGGGCTGTACCGGGACTGCCTGGTGCACGACTTCGACATGGTCCGCTGGGTGACCGGGCACGAGGTGAGCGAGGTGTACGCGACCGGCTCGGACGCGGGGCCGCCGCGGTTCCGGGAGGCGGGCGACGTGGACACCGGCACGGCGATCCTCACCCTGGACGACGGGACGCTGGTCTCCAGTACCGGTACGCGGTGCAACGGCGCCGGGTACGACGTCCGGATGGAGCTGGCCGGGGAGCTGGACCAGGTGTCCACCGGGCTGGACGACCGCACGCCGATCGCCTCGACCGAACCGCAGGGTCCGCCCCCGGCGACGAAACCGTGGCCGGGGTTCCTGGAACGGTTCGCCCCCGCCTACGAGGCGGAGCTGGCGGCCTTCGTACGACTGGTGCGCGGCGAGGGCCCCAATCCGTGCGACGGCGTCGAGGCGCTGGCCGCGTTCCGGGTGGCGGAGGCCTGCGAGCTCTCGCGGCGGGAGCGGCGGCCGGTGGCCCTGGAGGAGCTGGCGGATCTCTGAGGCCGGCGACCGGTCCATGCCGGCTACCACCGCACCGGGTGCCGGGTCGTCCCCCGGACCAGGGTCCCGGGCACCCACTCCAGGGCGGCCGGCTCCTCCCTGAGGTCCGGGAAGCGCTCCACCAGGGACCGGATCGCGATCCGGCCCTCCAGCCGGCCGAGCGGGGCGGCGACGCAGTGGTGGATGCCGTGTCCGAAGGCGATGTGCCCGCCGCGGCCGGGTCGGCGGATGTCGAAGGTGTCGGGGAGGTCGAAGCGGGCCGGGTCCCGGTTCGCCGCCGCGAGGCAGACGAACAGGGGAGAGCCGGCCTCGATTAAGGTGTCGCCGATCTCCAGATCCGCGCCGGCGAAGCGGAAGGTGGCCGTCTCCACCGGGCCGTCGTAGCGCAGGATCTCCTCCACGGCTGCGTCGATCAGCCCGTCGGGGTCCGCGCGCAGGGCGGCGAGCTGTTCGGGGTGGGTGAGGAGCGCCCGCATCCCGTTGGAGACCAGGTGCACGGCGGTCTCGTGCCCGCCGACCATCATCAGGACGGCCATGGCGACCAGTTCCCGCCGGGAGAGCCGGTCTCCGTCGTCCCCCCGGCTGGTCACCCAGTCACTGAGCAGGTCCTCGCCAGGGTCGGCGATCCTGGCGTCGACGAGCCCGGCCGTGCAGTCCGTCATGGCCCGCACGGCCGCGTTCTCGGACTCGACCCCGGTGGGCGAGACCATCTCGGTGATCCAGCCGTGGAAGGCATCGCGGTCGGCCTCCGGAATCCCGAGGAGCTCGCAGATCACGGTCATGGGCAGCGGCTGGGCGAAGGCCTCGATCAGGTCGGCGCGGCGCTCGGGGAGGGCATCCATCGCGTCGAGCAGTCCGTCGACTATCGCCTGGACGCGCGTGCGCAGTCCCTCGATCCGGCCCGGGGCGAAGGAGCGTGCGACCAGCCGGCGCAGGCGGGTGTGGTCGGGCGGATCGGCGCGCATCATGTTGGCGCTGGCCTCGGTCTGCTCCCGGTCGGCGTAGAGCCCGGAGGCCAGCCAGTTCTTGGACACCGCGGGGTGGGTCAGGGCCTGGCGGGCCTCCTGGTGACCGACGATCAGCCAGACCTCCTGGCCGTCCGTGGCCTTCACGCGGTGGACGGGCCCCTCCGCGCGCAGGCGCGCGTAGTGGGGGTACGGGTTCTCGTTGAAGTCTTCGGCGATCGTACTGAGGTCCAGAACGGGCATGTGCCCACCCTAGACCGGGAGTTGAGCCCATCCGGAGCGGCTTTGGGCCATTCGTTCAGCCAGCCGCGCGCCGCCCCCAGGCCGTACCCGCGAGTACGAGCGCGACCCCCGCGAACCCGGCCGCGCCGAGCCGCTCGCCGCCGATGGCGATGCCCGCCGCGGCGGCCCACAGGGGTTCGGTGCCGAGCAGCAGGCTGACGCGGGAGGGCGAAGTGCGGCGGACGGCCCACATCTGCACGAAGAAGGCGAACAGCGTGCAGAAGACGGAGAGGAAGGCGAGCCCGGCCCACTCGGCCGCGCCGAAGTCCGCGGCGGCGGCCCAGGGGCTCGCGCCGGTGCCGGGCAGCAGGGCCAGTACGGCGAACACGGCGACCGCGGTCCCGAGCTGGACGGTGGTCAGGGAGAGCGAGTCCGCGTCCTGCACCGCCTTGATCCGGGCCATGAGCAGGACGTGCACCGTCCGCGCGAGGGCGGCGCCGAGGATGAGGAGGTCGCCGAGGCTCGGGGTGGTGAAGCCCGCCCCCTGGGTGAGCAGCACGACTCCGCTGACGGAGACGGCCGCGGCGCCGAGGAAGGCGGGCGAGGGGGCCCGGCGGCGGACGGCGGACTCGGCGAGCGGGGTGAAGATCATGGTCAGGCTGATGATGAGCCCGGCGTTGGTGGCGGAGGTGTGGACGACGCCGTAGGTCTCCAGCAGGAAGATTCCGCCGAGTACGAGTCCCAGTGCTCCGGCGCCGCGCAGTTGGGCGGGGGTGAGCGCGCGCAGCCGCCGCCGGCCGGCGACGACGAGGACGGGCAGGACCAGCGCGAAGCGCAGGACGAGCACGGCGATCACGGTGTGCGTGGTGGTGACGCCCTTGGCCGCGAGGTAGCTGCCGCCCCAGACGACGGCGACGAGCAGGACCGGCAGGTCGGCGAGCCAGGCCCGGCGGGGGGCGGCGACGGGAGCGGGGGCGGCGATGGTGGACACCGGTTCTCCAACGGCAGAAGGCAGGTGGAGACTTCGGCGGCTCGCACGGGGGGTGAGCCCAAGCTACCCGAGCATGATCGGCCGGTCGAGCCCTTTGACTCCGGGGCCGCACGGCCCGCCCGCGGGCCGGTAGACCCGCAGGCCAGGGGCCCGGTGTCAGTCGAAGGTGCCGAACGCGGCGCGACCCTTCGGCCGGTAGGTGTGGACGGCCGTGCCGGCCGAGGTGGTGCGGGAGCCCGTCAGCTCGAAGGCCGTCGGCAGCCCGCCCGTCGGGAAGAGCCGCCGTCCGCCGCCCAGGAAGACGGGGAAGACCAGCAGGTTCAGCTCGTCCACCAGGTCCCGCGCCAGCAGCCATTGCGCCAGCGCGCCGCTGCCGTGCACTTGCAGCTCCCCCTCGGTCGCGTCCTTGACCCGTACGACCTCGCTCTGCAGCTGCTCCCCGTCGATCACGGTGACGGGGCCCCAGGCGGGCTCCTTGAGCGTGGTCGAGGCCACGTACTTGGGCAGCCGGTTGAGCTTGCTCGCGACCGGGTCGGCGGGGTCGTCGTGCTGCGGCCAGTACGAGGCGAAGATCTCGTAGGTCCGGCGCCCCAACAGGAAGGCCCCGGCCCGGTCGAAGACCTCGGTGACGAAGTCCCCCATGCCCTCGTCGGCGAAGGGTACGAGCCAGCCGCCGTACGAGAACCCGCCGCTGGTGTCCTCGTCCGGCCCGCCGGGGCCCTGCATCACCCCGTCGAGGGTCAGGAAGGTGGTGAGGGTCAGCTTTCCCATGGCTCTGCGCTCCTTTGGCTCCGGTACCTCTGTCGTTACCGGTTCAGACTCCCGGGCCGGCCTGAAGTCATCGCTCCGGCGCGCGCGAACGCGATGTCCGATTCCCGCCAGCTCCTGAGATCTCCGCGCGATTTCATTGAACTCGCAACCAACCAAGCGGGAGGAACACCATGAACGGCAGCACAGTGGCCCTGGTGACGGGCGGCAGCAGGGGGATCGGCGCGGCGGCCGCGCTGCGGCTGGCGCGGGACGGGGCGGACGTCGCGATCACCTTCGTCAACGACGCGGCCGCGGCCGCCGACGTGGTCGGCAAGATCGAGGCGCTCGGCCGGCGCGGCCTGGCCCTGCGGGCCGACATCGGGGACGCGGAGCGGGCCGCCGGCGCGGTGGAGGAGGCCATACGGGACCTGGGGCGGCTCGACGTCCTGGTGAGCAACGCGGGCGTGGGCGTGCTCGGCCCCCTGGAGGGGCTCTCCCTCGCCGACATCGACCGGGTCCTCTCCGTCAACGTACGGGGCGCCTTCCTGACCTCCCGGGCGGCGGCCGGAGTGATGGGCCGGGGCGGGCGGATCATCACCATCGGCAGTTGCATCGCGCAGCGGGTCCCGGGTCCGGGCGCCACGCTGTACGCGATGAGCAAGGCCGCGCTGAGCGGGCTGACCAAGGCCCTGGCCCGGGAACTCGGCGACCGCGGCATCACCGCGAACCTGGTCCACCCGGGCCCGGTGGACACCGACATGAACCCGGCCGGCGGCCCCGACGCCGCCCCGCAGGCGGCCATGACGGCCCTGGGCCGCTACGGCACCCCGGAGGAGGTGGCCGCCATGGTGTCCTTCCTCGCGGGCCCCGACTCCGTGTACGTCACGGGCGCCGAGTTCTCGGTGGACGGCGGGTACGCGGCGTAGGCCCCGCGAACTCGGCCGGCGGCGGGGCGCGGCGCGGCGCCGCCCTCAGGGCAGCGGCAGCCAGCGGCCGTCCTTCATCAGGTCCCGGCCCGCGATCTCGTTCACCTCGCGCCAGGCCTGGATCCACACGGGCACGACCCGGAAGTAGGGGTAGGGCGTCTTGAGGGCGCTCGGGTCGAAGCCGGAGTGCGCCGCGAAGGCCTCGATCTCGCCGGGTTCGAGCTCCGCCGCCTCCAGCCGGGTCGCGGTGCCCTCGACCAGGACCACGTCGCGGGTGGTGCCGAAGGCCAGCCGGGCCCGGCCGCCGTCGGCGAGGTTGCGGCCGGTGGGCAGGGTGCGCCCGGTCGACAGCAGGAACGTCGCGCCGTCCCACCGGAACGAGAGGGGCACCAGGCAGGGGACGCCCCCGGCGTCCGCGGTGGCGACCCAGACGTCGACGTCCTTCTCGAACCTGGCCAGTGTGTCCTCGTACCGCTGCCGCGTCGTGCGCGGTGCGCCGTCCGTCATCGTCCGCCCCCCGGGGTGTCTGCCGTAGCCGCAGGGTAGCGGCCGCGCCCGCCGGAAAGCCCGCAGGGGCGCGCCGTCGAAACGGTGCGCCCCTGCGGGGTGTTCGCGCATGCCCCGGGGGTGTCGGCCCCCGGGGCGGTCACGAGGGTGGCGTCAGCCGCCCAGCTCCTGGTGACGGGCGGTGTGCGCGGCGGTGCCGGCCTCCGTCAGCGCGCCGAAGAGGCGCAGGCGGGAGAAGCCGCCGTCCGGGAAGATGTCGATGCGCACGTGGGTGCCCACCGCGGGGGCGTCGAGCACGAAGCGGTGGTTGGTGTCGGGCTGCAGGCGGGTGCGCGGCAGGAACTCCGTCCACTCGCCCTCCTCGCCCGTCTTGACGGACAGCGAGGCCCAGCCGGCCGAGTTGCCCTTGAGGTACGCGGTGTCGATCTCGACGGCGCGGATCTCGGACTCGGCGACGAGCTGGTAGCGGATCCAGTCGTTGCCGTTGTCACGGCGACGGGCGGTCTCCCAGCCGTCGTCCATCTTGCGGGAGCGGCCCGGGTTGATGGTGTTGGTCGGCGGGGAGTAGAAGCGGTTGGAGGCGTCCTGGACGGAGCCGCCGTTCTCCAGCGCCACCACGTCGAAGGAGCCGAGCGCCGCGAGCCACTTGGGGTCGGGCACGACCTCGCCGTAGACGCGCAGGCGGGCGATGCCGCCGTCGGGGTGCTGGTTCACGCGCAGGTGCGTGAAGCGCTGCTCGACGTCGACCTCGAAGCCGTTGGCCGCGTGGCCGCCGACCGGGGTGCGGGCGACGATGGTCGTCCACTTGATGTCGTCGCCCTGGAGCTCCGCCGGGGTCGGCGCGAGGGCGCCTTCCCAGTTGGTGGCCTCGACGGAGACGGCCTGCGGCATGTTGCCGCGGAAGTGGGCGGTGTCCACGACGATGCCGCGGATGACGCCGGGGGCGCCCAGGCGGACGAGCGCCCAGTCGTGGTCCTCGGCGGTCGGCCAGGGCTGGGTGGCGGAGATGCCGCGGCGGCGGCGGGTCTCCCAGCCGTCCATGACCTTGCCCTTGTGGCCGAAGTCCTCCGGGTCGAAGTGCGCGGCCTCGGAGATCAGCAGGTTCTCGCGCTGGGCGAAGAACTCGTCGTTGGCCTCGATGACACCGGCGCCGAGCTCACGGGCGGCGAGGTTCGCGTACTGGGTGAACGGGAAGTCCGCGCTGCGGTAGTCCGCGTACGGGTCGCCGCCTCCGTACGGGTTCGCGTTGCCGGTGAAGGATTCAATCGCCACTGTCAGTTCTGCCTTTCAAGGAGTCGGCCGGTGGGCTCGGACGGGGTGCCGTGGTCGGCGATCTGCGTGCCGCGCAGCCAGGTGGACTTCACGACGCCGTACAGGGTCTTGCCCGCGTACGCCGTGACCTGGTTGCGGTGGTGCAGTTCCGCGGGGTCCACGGTGAAGGTCTCTTCGGGGGCCAGGACGGCGAAGTCGGCGTCGCGGCCTGCCTCGATCGCGCCCTTGCCCGCCAGACCGGCGAGGGCGGCCGGGGCGGCGGACATCCAGCGGACCACGTCCTCGAGGGTGCGGCCGCGCTTCTTCGCCTCGGTCCAGATGGCCGGAAGGCCGAGCTGGAGGGAGGAGATGCCGCCCCACGCGGTGGCGAAGTCGCCGGTCTTGAGGTCCGCGGTGGAGGGCGAGTGGTCGGAGACGATGCAGTCGATCGTGCCGTCGGCGAGCGCGTCCCACAGGACGTCCTGGTTGGCGGACTCGCGGATGGGCGGGCAGCACTTGAACTCGGTGGCGCCGTCCGGGACTTCCTCGGCGGTGAGGGTGAGGAAGTGCGGGCAGGACTCTACGCTGATCTGCACGCCCTCGGCCTTGGCCGCGGCGATCAGCGGCAGCGCGGAGGCGGAGGACAGGTGCAGGACGTGGACGCGCGCGTTCAGCCGCTTCGCCTGGTCGATCAGGTTCTGGATCGCGGTGTTCTCGGCGTCCTGGGGGCGGGAGGCCAGGAAGTCGGCGTACTTGGGACCCGGGTTCTGCGGCGCGGACTCCAGGTGGTGCGGGTCCTCGGCGTGCACGATCAGCAGGCCGCCGAAGCCGGTGATCTCGGCGAGCGAGGAGGCCAGCTGCTCCTGGTCGAGGAGGGGGAACTCGTCGACGCCGGAGGGCGAGAGGAAGCACTTGAAGCCGAAGACGCCGGCGTCGTGCAGCGGGCGCAGGTCCTTGACGTTGTCCGGCAGCGCGCCGCCCCAGAAGCCGACGTCCACGTGCGCCTTGGCCCGGGCGACGTCCTGCTTGACCACCAGGTTGGCGGTCGTGGTGGTCGGCGGCAGGGAGTTCAGCGGCATGTCGAGGATGGTGGTGATGCCACCGGCTGCGGCGGCGCGGGTGGCCGTCCAGAAGCCTTCCCACTCGGTACGACCGGGGTCGTTCACGTGGACGTGGGTGTCGACCAGTCCGGGGAGGAGCACGTCGTCGCCGAAGTCCTCCAGCCGGGCACCGGCCGGTACGTCGGCCTCGTACGGCAGCACGGCCGCGATCTTCCCGCCGGCGACGGCCACCGAAGCGGCACGCGTCCCCTCGGGGGTGATGACGCGCGTCGAGCGCAGTACCAGTTCCACAGCCAGGTCGGACACCGGAACCTCCCCATCTACTTCCACAGAGCGAAATTCAACGTTCTGTTGACGGAGTCTTCACGTCGATCCGGAACCAGTCAAGAGCGCCCGGACGGACCACTGACGACCGCGCACCGCAATTGGATGTTTCCACAGGATGGAATTAAGATTTCGCTATGCAGAATGTAGCTACCGCCACCGGGAACCGGACGGGCAACTTCCCGAGGACGTCCACCACCAGGACAAACCGCCTCTGACCGGCGGGGACGGCATTGCCCCGGCTCTAGGGCCGACGCAGACCGACCGGTAGGCTGCTTGCTTGCCTGCCAGCACCGAAAGGACCGCGCCCGTGCCGACGTCCAGCGCCAGCACCACCGACGCCTCCACCAAGCCCACCGCCAGCGGTGGCGTCCAGTCCCTTGAGCGCGCCTTCGATCTGCTCGAACGCATGGCCGATGCCGGGGGCGAAGTCGGCCTCAGCGAGCTCTCCGCCGCCAGCGGTCTGCCGCTGCCCACCATCCATCGCCTCATGCGCACCCTCGTGGCGTGCGGTTACGTCCGGCAGCAGCCCAACCGACGGTACTCCCTCGGACCCCGGTTGATCCGCCTCGGCGAGTCCGCGTCGCGGCTGTTGGGCACCTGGGCCCGCCCTTACCTGGCGCGCCTGGTGGAGGAGACCGGCGAGACCGCGAACATGGCCCTGCTCGACGGGGACGAGATCGTCTACGTCGCCCAGGTGCCGTCCAAGCACTCCATGCGCATGTTCACCGAGGTCGGACGCCGGGTCCTGCCGCACTCCACCGGCGTGGGCAAGGCCCTGCTCGCCTACACCCCCGCGGACGAGGTACGGGCCCTGCTCTCGCGCACCGGGATGCCGGCCGCGACCGAGAAGACCATCACCACGCCCGAGGGCTTCCTGGAGGCCCTCGAGGTCGTCCGGCGGGTGGGCTACGCCGTCGACGACAACGAGCAGGAAATAGGAGTCCGCTGCCTGGCGGTCTCCGTGCCGAACTCTCCGACCGCCGCCGCGATCTCCATCTCCGGCCCGGCCGGCCGGGTGACCGAGGCGGTGGCCGAGTCCTTCGTGCCGATCCTCCAGGGCGTCGCGGCCGAGCTGTCGGTGGCCCTGCAGAGCCAGAACCCGGCGTAGACCCCGGCCGGGCGGTAGACGCGTAGAGAGCCCGGCGCCCCCACCAGTGGGGGCGCCGGGCTCTCGCGCGCACTCCCCCGGTGCGCGCCGGCCGGGGCGGGGGGCCGCCCCGGGGCCGGGGCCCTCCCGCGGCCGTGCGGGGCCGGCGCTGGGCCGACTGCGGGCCCCCGATGGCGGGGTGCGCCCCGGCGGGGCAGCGTGGTGGCCCGACCACCCCGCCTCCCGCCCCGAGGTCCGCCCATGGACGCCCCGAACCCCACCACGGCACCGAGCCCGCCCGATGTCCGGCCGGAGCCCGCCGCCGGTGCGGGGCGGCGGCGTGATCTCCGCTGGCTGGCCCCCGTCGCCGCCGCGTACGCGGTCGCCCAACTGCTGCTGGCCGTACCGGGCACCGGACTCGGCTGGGACGAGACCGTCTACGTCAGCCAGGTCGCGCGCGACGCCCCCGCCGCGTTCTTCAGCGCTCCGAGGGCCCGGGGCATCACCTTCCTCATCGCCCCCGTCGCGGCCCTCACCCCGTCCGTCACGGCCCTGCGGGTCTCCTTGGCCCTGCTGTCCGCGGCGGCGCTCCTGCTCTCCCTCTGGGCCTGGCGGCGGCTGCTCCCCGCGCCGGTGCTCGCCCTGGCCGGGGCGCTCTTCGCCGGCCTGTGGACGACCCTGTCCTACGGTCCGCAGGCCATGCCCAACCTCTGGGTGGCCTTCGGGGGGCTGCTGTCCGTCGGCTGCTTCCTGCGGGCCGCCCGCGACCCCGCCGACCGCGTCGCCGTCGCCGGACTCGTCGCCGGGACCGGCCTCGCCGCGCTCATGCGACCCGCCGACGCGTTCTGGCTCGTCCTGGCCCTGGCGTGCGCGGTGCCGGCCGTCCGCGCCGGGCGGCGGACCGTGCTGCTCGCGGCGCTCGCGGTGGGGGCGCTGCTCGGCGGCGCCGAGTGGGTCGTCGAGGCCGAGCTCCGCTACGGGGGGCTCCTCACCCGGCTGCACCGCGCCGGCGAGATCCAGGGCGGACTCGGCTGGAACCCGGCCTTCGGCGACCACCTGCGCGCCCTGGGCGGCCGTACGCTGTGCCGCCCGTGCGACGTGCCCTGGTCCCGGCCCGTCACCGGGCTGTGGTGGTGCGCGCTGCCGCTGCTCACCGCGGGCGGGCTCGTCACCGCGTACCGGACGGGGCGGCTGCGCCCGCTCCTCGTACCCACGGCCGCCGCGGTCTGCCTGGCGGCGCCGTACCTGCTCTTCGTCGGGTACGCGGCGCCCCGCTTCCTGCTGCCCGCGTACGCCCTGCTGGCCCTCCCCGTCGCCCTCTGCCTGGCCCGGATCCTCGCCTGGGCCCGCACCCGCCCCCCGGCCCTCGGGGCGCTCTGTCTGGTGCTGGCCGCGCACCTCGCCCTCCAGCTCGCGGTCACCGCCGCGGTGGGGGCGCGCAGCAGGGCCGACCGGGCCGCCTTCGCCGCGGTCGCCGCCGCACTCCAGCGCCAGGGGCTACGGCCGCCCTGCGTGGTCAGCGGCACGGAGGCCGTCCGCGTGGCGTTCCGCGCCGGGTGCGCCTCCCGCCAGGTCTACGGGGGCCACGACGGCAGCATCACTCCCGCCGGGCTCGCCGCCCTCGCCCGCACGCTGCCGACAGCGGTGCTGGTGGCGGCCGGGGCGCGGCCGCCGGAGTGGGCGCGGGACTGGCGCCCGCTCCCCCTGCCGGACTTCCCCGGTCCGCCCGGCCACCTCGCCTACCTGTCCCCTTCGGCACGGCCCGACCCGGTCGGCCCTTAGACCGGCACCGAGCCGGTGAGGCGGCCGTCGGCCATGGTCGCCGTCTGGTCCATCCGCCCCAGGTGGGCGTGGTCGTGGGTGACCAGCACGGTGGCCGTGGCGCGCTCGCGGGTGAGGGTGACCAGCAGGTCCAGGATCGCGGCCCCGCGCTCGTGGTCGAGGGCGCTGGTGGGCTCGTCGACCAGCAGCACGGAGGGCTCGTTCATCAGGGCGCGGGCGATGTTGATCCGCTGGCGCTGTCCCCCGGAGAGCTGGTGCGGCCGCTTGTCGGCCTTGTCGGCCAGTCCCACCGCGTCCAGCAGCTCCAGGGCCCGCCGGCGCAGGGCGCGCGCGGGCCGGCCGGAGAGGTGGGCCATGACCTGGAGCTGTTCGGCGGCGGTGAGCGAGGCCAGCAGGTTCGGCTGCTGGAAGACGATGCCGATCTTCTCCCGGCGCAGCGCCGACTTCTCGCCCGCGCCCAGCTCCGAGGTGTCCTGCCCGGCCACGACCACCCGTCCCGCGTCGGGCGTGACGAGGGTGGCGGCGACCGCGAGCAGGCTGGACTTCCCGGAACCGGAGGGGCCGACCACCGCCGTCAGGGTGCCCGCGGGCACCTCCAGGCCGACCGCGTCCAGCGCGGTGAGGCGGCCGTCGCCGTCCGGGTAGGTGAGCGTGACGTCGTGCACGAGCAGGGTCATCGGGCGCTCCCGAGAGCGGTCAGGGGGTCTACGGCGGTGATCCGCCGGATGGACAGGGCGGCGCCCAGCGCGCCGAGCGCGATCATGACGGCGGCCGGCACCAGCACGGTGGCGGCGTCGAGCACGAAGGGCACGTCGCCCCCGCTGATCAGCGCACCGAAGCCGGCCGCGAGCGCGGTGCCCGCCCCGGTGCCGAGCGCCAGCATCACCACGGCCTGCCCGAGGGCGTCCTTGAGGAGGTACGGGGTGGAGGCACCCAGTGCCTTCAGCACGGCGATGTCCCCGCTGCGCTGGATGGTCCACACCGTGAAGAAGGCTCCTATGACCAGGGCCGAGATGGCGAAGAGGAACCCGCGCATCAGCTGGAGCGAGCCGTTCTCGGACGTGTAGGAGCCGATCGCGCTCAGGGCCTCGTCGATGGTCTGCGCCCGGGTGGCGGCGGCCTCGTCCCCGGCCGCCCAGTCGACGCCGGAGCCGTCCAGGGCGACGACGGTGGCGAGGGTGTCGATGGAGGTGCCGGGGTTCCCGACCCGCTGCCAGTCGTTGAGGTCCATCCAGACGACCGGGGTGTGGCTGTAGGCGGCGGTGCCGGAGACCGCGGCCACGGTCAGCTCGACCTGGCCGACCCTGAGCTTGCCTCCGGCGGTCAGCCCGCCGAGCTCCTTGGCGGCCTTCTCCGTGAGGACCACCTGCCCCTGGGCGAGGCCGCTCCCCCGGGGCGCGAGGGACCCGGCCGGATCCACGCCGAAGACGGACACGCCCGCCGTGCGCTCACCCGAGACGACGTTGGTGGTGCGGATGCCCAGCGGCTGCGCCGAGGTCACCCCCGGCTGCTCCCGCCAGGCCAGCCAGGCCTTCTCGGGCACCTGGGAGTTGGTGAAGGAGACCTTCTGGTCCCCGGCGGGCGCGGCGAACGCGAGGCGGGTGGTGGCGGGCAGGCCGGTGATGGCCGAGATGTTCTCCCGGGCCAGGCCCGCGGTGAGCCCGGACAACAGGCCGACCAGCAGCGTGATGAGCAGGACGACCGACCCCATCAGGGCGAAGCGGCCCTTCGCGAACCGTAGATCTCTCCATGCGACGAACATGTTCCCCACCTTGGTCTTCCGCGTGGACACAAGGCATCGCGCCACAGTAGTGATCCTCGTATCGAAGGGCGCACCAAGACATCAATCCTTTGGTTGACCGGTGCCCCCGGACCCGGACTTACGCTGGTCAGGCCATGACTGCTCCCTTCCCGTCCGCCGCGGCCGCGCTCCCGCCGCCCCCCGTACCCGCTACCCCCGGCGCCCGCGCCCTCACGCCCGTCTCCCGCGTCCTGCGGCTGTGCCTGCACGCGCTGCTCTTCGGCCTGCTCGCCCTCGCCGCCGGGCGGGCCGTCGCCGACTCCGCGCCGCGCGCGGGCTGGGTGGTCGCGGTCTGCGCGGTGCTGGCCGCCGTGTACCTCGCGGGCGTACGGACCCCCGCGGTGCACAGCTCGGCGCGCGCCGGGGCGGTGTGGCTGGCCGCCCTGGTCGCGGCCTGGGCGGCGCTGCTCGTGGTCTCGCCCGACGGGCTGTGGATCGCCTTCCCGCTGTACTTCCTGGAACTGCACCTGCTGCGGCTGCGCTGGGGCGTGACGGCCGTCGCGGTGACCGCCTGCGCGGCGATCGCCGGGTTCGTGGGACACCTCGGCCTCGCGGACGGCGGCGCGGTGACCCCGGGCGCGGTCCTCGGGCCGCTGCTCGGCGGGGCCGTGGCGGTGGCGACGGTACTGGGCTACCAGGCGCTGTACCGGGAGAGCGAGCGGCGCCGCGAGCTGATCGAGGAGCTCATCACCACCCGGGCGGAACTGGCCGCGGCCGAGCGGAGCGCCGGGATCCTGGCGGAGCGGGAGCGGCTGGCCCGGGAGATCCACGACACCCTGGCGCAGGGCCTGTCCTCCATCCAGCTCCTCCTGCGGGCCGCGGAGCGCAGCCTGCCCGAGGGCTCCGCGGCCCTTCCGCACATCGGGCGGGCCCGGGAGGCCGCCCAGGAGAACCTCGCCGAGGCACGGCGCTTCGTACGGGCCCTGACGCCTCCGGACCTGGAGCACGGGTCGCTGCCGGCCGCGCTGGAGCGATTGTGCTCGGGGGCGCCGGGCCCCCGGGTCCGCTTCTCCCTGAGCGGCACCGCCCGCCCGCTCCCGACCCCCTACGAGGTGGCGCTGCTGCGGATCGCGCAGTCGGCGCTGGCCAATGTGGTGCGGCACGCGGGGGCCGGGCGCGCCGAGATCACCCTGACCTTCATGGACTCCTCCGTGACCCTCGACATCGTCGACGACGGCAAGGGCTTCGACCCCTGCGCGGCCTCCTCCGCCCCCTCGGGCGAGGGCGGCTTCGGCCTGCCGGCGATGCGCTCGCGGGCCGAAACCCTCAGCGGCCTGTTCACGGTCGAATCCGCCCCCGGCCAGGGCACCGCCGTGGCCGTCACCCTTCCCCTGCCCGCGGAGGCCCTGTCATGACGATCCGGCTGCTCCTCGCCGACGACCACCCGGTGGTACGGGCCGGGCTGCGCGCGGTCCTGGACACCGAGCCGGACTTCGAGGTGGTGGCGGAGGCGGCGACGGCGGAGCGGGCGGTGGAGCTGGCCGGTTCGGCGGGGGTCGACGTGGTCCTGATGGACCTCCAGTTCGGCCCCGGCGGCGGCATGCACGGCTCGGCGGCCACGGCCCTGATCACGGCCGGGTCCCCGTCCCCGCGGGTACTGGTGCTGACCACGTACGACACGGACGCGGACATCCTGGCGGCGGTGGAGGCCGGCGCCTCGGGCTACCTCCTCAAGGACGCCCCGCCGGAGGAACTGGCGGCCGCGGTCCGCACCGCGGCGGCCGGCCAGTCGGCGCTGGCCCCGGCAGTGGCGCTGCGCCTGATGGACCGCATGCGGACCCCGGCGGAGGCCCTGACCAAGCGCGAACTGGAGGTCCTCCAGCTCGTCGCGGACGGCCTGTCGAACCAGCAGATCTCCAAACAGCTCTTCCTGAGCCAGGCCACGGTCAAATCCCACCTGGTCCACATCTACGCGAAACTGGGCGTCGACTCCCGCACCTCGGCAGTGGCCACGGCTGCCACCCGCCGCCTGATCCGCACGCCGTAGGGTTCTCAGCCCGGCGGCGGCCACATCCAGCCCGCCGGCGTTTGAGGACCGGGGTCTGGGGCGGAGCCCCAGCAGGGTCCGGGCAACGCCCGGGGAACGGAGGAAGGGCGGGTAGGGGACGCTCGCCCCGCAGGGCCCCACCCGACCGCACCCCGGGCCGGGGGCCAGGGGCCCGCTCAGACGGCGGCGCCCCTACGCCACCCAGTACGGCCGCTCCACCGCCGAAGGCAGCGGCACGCCCCCGTGGAAGGCCTCCGCCAGCCTCCGTACCCCCTCGTCGAGCCGCTCCGCCGCCAGCGTGTACGGGATCCGCAGCCGGTGCTCGAAGGTTCCGGGGTCCACCCCGAACCGCGCGCCGCGCCCGATGTTGACCCCGGCCGCCGCCGCCCGGTCCGCCAGAGCGGAGCTGACCGGCTCCCCGAGGTCCACCCAGAGCGAGAGCCCGCCCGGCGCCACCTGCCAGGACCACTCCGGCGTGTGCCGCTCCAGCGAGGCGATCAGCGCCGCGCGCTGCCCGCGCAGCCGCTCCAGGCGCTCGGGCAGCGTCCGCTCCAGCCCCGCCAGCAGCGGCAGCGCCACCAGCTGGTCCAGGACGGAGCCGGTCATGTCGGCCGCGACCCGGACCGCCGTCAGCTCCGTGATCATCTTGGCGGTGGCCCGGATCCACCCGACCCGCAGCCCGCCCCAGTGGGTCTTGCTCAGCGAGCCGATGGTCACGACGTGATCGGCTCCGCCCTTCGGCGCGATCGACGCCAGCGGCGCGGGCGCCGGCACGTCGAGCGCGATGTCGGCGATGGTCTCGTCGACCACGAGCCAGGTCCCGGTCCGCCGGGTCGCCGCCAGCAGCCGCAGCCGCTGCTCCGCCGGCATCAGCGCGCCCGTCGGGTTGTGGAAGTCGGGGATCACGTACGCGAGCCTCGGCACGGTCTGGCGCAGCGCGGACTCGGCGATCTCCAGGTCCCAGCCCGCGTCGGAGACGGCGATCGACCCGGTGCGCAGCCGCGCGTGGCGCAGCGCGTCGAGGGCGTTGGCGTAGGTCGGGTTCTCGGTCATCACCCGGTCCCCGGGCCGGCACAGCAGGCTCACCACCAGCGCGAACGCCTGCTGCGCGCCCGCCGTCACGAGGATCTGCTCCGGTCGGGTCGCCAGTCCCCTCCGGGTGAACCGCTGGGCGACGGCGGTCCGCAGGTCGGGCAGGCCGAAGGGGTGGTAGCCGGGGCTGCGGGCGAACGCCGGGAGCCGGGGAGCGGCCCAGGCCACCGCGTCGGAGAGGCTGTCCTCGGGGGCGCCCATGGCGGCGATGGCCAGGTCGATGCCGGGGTCGCCGTCGGTGTGGTAGCCGCCGGCGCCGACTATGGCGTGCGCGCCGACCGGGCGGTGGCCTTCGGGAAGCTCGGTCCAGGTCCCGGAACCGCGGCGGCTGCGGACGTAGCCGCTCTCGCGCAGGAGGTCGTAGGCGCCGGTGACGGTGGCCCGGCTGGCGCCGACCGCCTCGGCGAGCTCGCGTTCGGCGGGCAGCCGCACGTGCAGGGCGATGCGGCCGTCGAGGATCAGGGTGCGGACGGCGTCGGCCAGGGCCCGGTAGCCGGGGCGGGCCAGGACCTCCGCCGGGAGCAGCGCCGCGAGCTGGCGGCTGCTGATCATTCTGTCCGCCGTCTGGACCACTCGCCCGTTTGCCATGCCAACCTCCCCTGATTGGCTCTGCCTACCAGGCCAATCTGGGTCCAGACTCGCTGCATTGGCCGCCGATTGGCAAGGAGATGCCGCAATGTTGACCGACCGTGACGAACGGGCCCTGCTCACCGCCGCCGAGAACCGGATCGCCGAGCCCCTGCGCGTGGGGGCGGCGCTGGCCGCCGTACGGCGCCTCCTGCGGCGCGAGCGAGAATCGGTGACATGTCACCCCACAGCAGCACTCCAGACGAGCGCGAGCACCAGCGGCAGCACCGGCAGCCCGCGGCGGCAGCCGACCGCTCCGCTCCCCCGGTGATCGCCGGCCTGCTCCTCGCGGCCGGCGGCGGCCGGCGCCTCGGCGGCCGCCCGAAGGCCCTGCTGACCTACCGGGGCCGCCCGCTGGTGGAGAACGCCGTACGGGTCCTGCGCGAGGCGGGCTGCGGCCCGCTGCACGTGGTGCTCGGCGCCTCGGCGGCCGAGGTGCGCGAGCGCGCCGACCTGAGCGGCTGCGTGGTGACCGACAACCCGGACTGGGCCGAGGGCATGGGCTCCTCCCTGCGGATCGGCCTCGCCTCGCTGGCCGGTACGGGCGCCCGCGCGGCCTTGGTCTCCCTCGTGGACCAGCCCGGCATCGGCCCGGAGGCGGTGGCCCGGGTCCGGGCCGCCTACCGGTCCCCCGCGAGCCTGGTGGCGGCGGCCTACGACGGCGAGCGCGGGCACCCGGTGCTCTTCGGGGCGGACCGCTGGCCGGACATCGTGGCGACGGCCACGGGCGACAAGGGCGCGCGGGTGCACCTGTCGGCGCACGCGGCGGAACTCACGCTGGTCGAGTGCGGTGACATCGCGGAGGCCTTCGACATCGACACCCCTCCCGACCTGGCACGACTGGCCTGAGCGGGCTGTGACCGCGATGGCACTGAGGGCCACGAGGAACCGGCCGTGAAGCGGAATCTGTCGACTCAGAGAATCTCGACATCAACAAACCATTGAACTTCCACCATGAGGAAATTACTATCCACTGGTCAGAAGCGCCCTGAACCCCCAGACGGCGCCCGCGACCGTATCCCGGAACTCTCCACACCCGACGGCACTGCGTGCCGTCCAGCGCGAGCATTCCCCGCGGCCGCCAGGCACCGCCGCTGAAGGAGTGACAGATATGTCCGCACCAGCGCCGTCATCGCTGGCCATCGTCGCCGCCGAGCCCCTGCCCCGGCAGGACGAGGTCCTCACCGAAGCGGCCCTCGCCTTCGTGGCCGAGCTCCACCGGCGGTTCGCCCCGCGCCGCGCCGAGCTGCTCGCCCGCCGCTCCGTGCGCCGCGCCGAGATCGCCCGTACTTCCACGCTCGACTTCCTCTCGGACACCGCACAGGTCCGCGAGGGCGACTGGAAGGTGGCGCCGGCTCCGGCCGCGCTGAACGACCGCCGTGTGGAGATCACCGGTCCCACCGACCGCAAGATGACCATCAACGCCCTGAACTCGGGCGCCAGGGTCTGGCTCGCCGACTTCGAGGACGCCTCGGCTCCCACGTGGGAGAACGTGGTCCTCGGCCAGCTCAATCTCATCGACGCCTACGAGCGCCGCATCGACTTCACCGACGCCCGCACGGGCAAGGCGTACGCCCTCAAGCCCGCCGAGGAGCTCGCCACCGTCGTGATGCGCCCCCGCGGCTGGCACCTGGAGGAGCGCCACCTGCAGTTCGAGGGCGGCCCGGCCTCCGGCTCGCTCGTGGACTTCGGCCTGTACTTCTTCCACAACGCCAAGCGCCTCATCGCGCTCGGCAAGGGGCCGTACTTCTACCTGCCGAAGACCGAGTCCCACCTGGAGGCGCGCCTCTGGAACGAGATCTTCGTCTTCGCCCAGGACTACGTCGGCATCCCGCAGGGCACCGTCCGCGCAACGGTCCTGATCGAGACGATCACGGCCGCGTACGAGATGGACGAGATCCTCTTCGAGCTGCGCGACCACGCGGCGGGCCTGAACGCCGGCCGCTGGGACTACCTCTTCTCCATCGTGAAGAACTTCCGTGACGGCGGCGAGAAGTTCGTCCTGCCGGACCGCAACGCGGTGACGATGACGGCGCCCTTCATGCGGGCGTACACCGAGCTCCTCGTCAAGACCTGCCACAAGCGCGGCGCGCACGCCATCGGCGGCATGGCGGCCTTCATCCCGTCCCGCAAGGACGCCGAGGTCAACAAGGTCGCATTCGAGAAGGTCAAGGCCGACAAGGACCGCGAGGCCGGCGACGGGTTCGACGGTTCCTGGGTCGCCCACCCCGACCTGGTCCCGATCGCGATGGCCTCCTTCGACGCCGTCCTGGGCGAGAAGCCCAACCAGAAGGACCGCCTCCGCGAGGACGTCTCCGTCGCGGCCGGCGAGCTCATCGCGATCGACTCGCTCGACGCGAAGCCCACGTACGACGGCCTGCGCAACGCCGTCCAGGTCGGCATCCGCTACATCGAGGCCTGGCTGCGGGGCCTCGGCGCCGTCGGCATCTTCGGCCTGATGGAGGACGCCGCCACCGCCGAGATCTCGCGCTCGCAGATCTGGCAGTGGATCAACGCCGGCGTCGTCTTCGAGAACGGCAAGCTCGCCACCGCCGACCTCGCCCGCGAGGTCGCGGCCGCCGAACTCGCCGCGATCCGCGCCGAGGTCGGCGAGGAGGCTTTCGCCTCCGGCAAGTGGCAGCAGGCCCACGACCTCCTCCTCCAGGTCTCCCTGGACGCCGACTACGCGGACTTCCTCACCCTCCCCGCGTACGACCAGCTCATCGGCTAGCACCCCGTCTTCGGCTGAAACGCACAGCAGCCGAAAGCCCCCGACAGCGCCCCCGAAGCCTTCCGGCTCCGGGGGCGCTGTTGTGCCTCCGACCGGTTCCCGCCGAACGACCGATCGGTTGTTACTTGTTCGTAACTTGCCTGTACCTAGCGGTAACAACGCGCGGGATGGCACCTTTCCGATTGCCACCGGCCGGCGGTAACCCCCACTTACCCAGCCATGCGACGGAGTTGTTCCTGGCTCCCGCATGGCCGACCGCAGGAGTTCCGCAGTGATCGGATTCCGCAACGACAGCATGGACCGGGCCCGTCGGGTGCGACGACTGGCCGGGATCGGGATGGCGGTGCCGCTCGTCGCCGGGGCCCTGGTCGCCGGAGGGGCCGGGACGGCCGTGGCCGGCCCGGGGAACGGGCCCACCGCCGTGGTCTCCCTCGGGGACAGCTACATCTCCGGGGAGGCCGGACGCTGGAAGGGCAACAGCCTGACCAACAGCGGGAACCGGACCGGGACCGACCGGGCCTGGGTCAGCGGCAGCAGCTACGACCCCGGCAAGGTCTACGGGGCCACCGCCGGCGGCTGCCACCGGTCGGACTCCGCCGAGGTGAAGAGCGCCGGGGCCATCGCCGACGTCGCCATCAACCTGGCCTGCTCCGGAGCCGTCTCGCAGAACGTGTTCCGCGCCTCCAACGGAGGCGTCGCCTTCAAGGGCGAGGCCCCGCAGGCCGATCAGCTCGCCGCCGTGGCCGCGAGCAACGACGTCAAGGTCATCGCGCTGTCCATCGGCGGCAACGACCTCGGCTTCGCCGACATCATCAAGGAGTGCGCGTACGACTTCGTGCTCTGGAACTCCTACTGCTACGACGATCAGCAGTGGGGCGTGGACCAGAAGATCGACGGGGTCATGGCCGACGTGGGCAAGTCCGTGGACGAGGTGCGCGCCGTCATGCGCGGCGCCGGGTACGCCGACTCCTCGTACCGGCTCGTGCTGCAGTCCTACCCGTCGCCGATCCCGCGCGGCGCGGAGAACCGGTACACGCAGAGCGACTGGAGCCGGCTCAACACCGGCGGCTGTCCCTTCTGGAACAGGGACTCGGACTGGGCGCGGGACTCGCTCGTGCCGCAGATCGCCGGACGGCTCAAGGCGGTCGCCGCCGCCAAGGGCGCGCAATTCCTGGACCTCAAGGACATGATGCAGGGGCGCGAGGTCTGCGCGAAGGCGAGCAAGCAGGTGACCACCGCGGCGCCGGCCTCGGCGAAGACCAGCGAGTGGGCCCGCTGGATCGACAGCAGCGAGACGCAGGGTCTGGTCCAGGAGTCCATGCACCCGAACTACTTCGGGCAGCTCGCGGCCGGGCGCTGCCTCGCACTGGTCGTGGCACAGCCCGCGGGCAGCGGGTTCGGCTGCAAGAACACCGCCGGGGGCGACCAGAGCGGGATGTACCTGACCCCGGCCCCGTAGGTCCGTAGGTCCATAGCTCCGTAGGTCCATAGCTCCGTAGCGCTGTAGTACTGATCCGCCGCGGCCTGGTCTTTCCGGCCTCGCCGCGGCGGGAGTGCGGTACTACCCGGACTCGTTGAGGACGGACAGGATGTTGCCCGCCGGGTCCTTGAACCAGGCGATGGACGGCATTCCGCGTTCGGTGGAGCGGACGACGCCCCTGTCGTCGGCCTCGAACCCTTCGTACCGCTCGAAGCGGACGCCCCGCGCGGTGAGTTCGTCGACCGCCTTGTCGATGTCGTCGACGGGGAAATTGAGAATCGTGAAGCTCGCGGCCTCGTGGTTCTCCTTCGGATACACCAGCACCTTGGTGCCGCCCGCGAGGTGCAGCTGCAGGACCGGCATCTCCTCTTCCTCGGTGACGCGAAGCCCGAGCGTGCCGCCGTAGAACTCCTTCGCCCTCCCGAGGTCGTCGACCGAGAAGCCGCCATAGGCCTTGCTGTCCGCAAACATCGCCACTCCCTCGATCCGTCGCACGCACCCCTGCTCCCATGTTCCTCCTGGGCCCGGCGGTCGTCGACCGGGAAATCGGGTGATCGTCACGCGGCGGACTGGCATGCTCTCGCGCATGACAGTCCGCGGCGCGCGTCCCAGTCTCTACATCTCCGTCGACATCGAGGCCGACGGGCCCATCCCCGGCCCGTACTCGATGATCAGCTTCGGGGCCGCCGTGGCGGGGCGGCAGGACGGGGCTTCGTATACGGCCGCCGATCCGGAACAGGACACCTTCTACCGGGAGTTGCGCCCCATCAGCGAGGCGTACGTACCGGAGGCCCTCGCCGTCAGCGGGCTGGACCGGGAGCGGCTGCTCCGCGAGGGGGCCGAACCGGCCGTCGCCATGGCGGAGTTCCGCGCATGGGTGCGGGAGGTCTCGTCCGGGGCCCAGCCGGTGATGTGCGCGTACCCGGCCTCCTTCGACTGGACCTTCCTGTACTGGTACTTCATGAGCTTCGGCGGCGAGAGCCCCTTCGGACACTCGGGCTGCCTGGACATGAAGACCCTGTACGCGGTCAAGGCCCGGGTACCGCTCCGCGCGGCCGTCAAGGGGCGCATGCCGCGCGAGCTGCTCTCCCGCCGGCCGCACACCCATCACGCGCTGGACGACGCGGTCGAGCAGGCCGAGCTGATGAGCAACCTGATGGCGTGGGTGCAGCCCGTCCCGCCGGCGTGACCGGACTCCCCGGCCGGAGCCACACGGTGGCGCCCGCTCAGCCCGTCGGCTCCGCCGGTCCCGTCAGCCCTGTCAGCTCTGTCAGCTCCCTCAGCTCCGTCAGCAGTTCGCGCAGGGGCGTCCGGGCTCCGGAGGTGTAGGCCGCGCGGAAGGCCTGCGGGGTGAGGCGGGTGCGGACCGTGTGCTGGACACCCGGCGCCCGGGCCGCGTGCGGCCGGGTGCGGGAGACCGCGCCGAGGAGGCGGGCGGCTTCGGCGTAGCGGCCCTGGTCCGCCTCCAGTTCGGCGAGGAGTTCCACCGAGAAGACCTGCCCGAGCGTGTCGTCCAGCGCGAACTGGGTCCGCAGCGCGCTGAGCAGTTCGGTACGGGCTGCCGCCGGGCGGCCCTCGTGGCGCTGCACCAGGGCACGGGCGTAGCTCACCCAGGAGCCGGCCCACGGATCGGCCGTGCCGTCCGGCGGGCGGTCCTCGACCGGGACCGAGGCCGGGTCCGTACGGGCGGCCGCCAGGGTCTGCGCGGCCCGCAGCGCTTCCCTGCCGGGGCCGAACTCGGGATGCGCCGGCAGGAGTTCCAGGCCGTCCCGGTACTCCGCCGCGGCTTCCTCGTACCGGTCCTCCCACAGCGCGATCGTCCCGCGCAGGTGCGCGAGGTAGGCGAGGCAGGCGTCCTCCCCCTCGTGCACGGCCTCGGTCCACGCCTCCACCAGCAGCGGGTCGGCGGCGTCCGCCTCTCCGAAGGCGGCGACCAGCCACGCCGCGAGCCACAGCGCCCGGGCGGGCCGGGGCGCGGGGTGTACGGCCAGGGCCCGTTCCACGTGCCGGCGCCCCTCCGACGCCATCCCGCACGCGGACCACAGGAACCACAGGGACACCGCGATCTCCAGGGCGGCGCCCGGCCCCCCGGCGGCCAGCGGGTTCATCGCCGCGCGCAGGTCGGGGAGTTCCCGCAGGGCGAGGGCGCGCGCCTCCCGCTGCGCGCCGGCGCGTCACAGCTGCGCGGCCCGCTCCGCCACCACCCGGCAGCGCTCCCGGTGGCGCCGTGCCGTCGTCGCGCCGTCGCCCGCGGCTCCGTGCGCGAGCCGCCGGGCCGCGTAGGCCCGTACGGACAGGGGCAGCCGGTAGCGGCCCGGCCCGGCGTCCGCGAGCAGGCCCGGGGCCAGCCGGAGCAGTGCCTCGACGGCGGTGTCCGGGGAGAGCGCCCCGAAACCGCACACCTCGGCGACGGCCGTCCGGTCGAAGGAGCCCGCGAACACCGAGAGCCGCTCCCAGAGCAGCCGTTCGGCGGGCGAGGCAAGCCTCAGCGAGCGTTCCGCGTCGACCCGGGTGCTGCGGCCGGCGCCGCCGGCGAGGAAGCCCAGGGGGTCGGAGCCGAGTCTGCGGAGCGCCTGCGCGGGGGCGTACTGGTGCGAGCGCCCCGCCGCGAGCTCCAGGGCGCCCGGGATCCCGTCGAGCGCCCGGCACAGCGCGGCCACGGCGCCCGCATTGCGGTCGGTCAGCTCGAAGAAGGGGTCGGCGCCGCGCGCCCGCTCCTCGAAGAGCCGTACGGCCGCGTAGCCGGCGACGTCGGCCACCGGGAACCGCCGGACGGGGTCGGGTGCGGCCTGCCCCGGCAGGACCGACGGCGCCGCGGGCAGCGGCTGCACGGAGGGCGCGGTCGGCACCGACAGCGGCGGTACGGCGAGCACCGCTTCCCCGGAGATCCGCAGCCGTCGCTGCGAGGTGGCCAGAATCCGCAGCCCCGGCAGGCGCCGCAGCAGCTCGGCGGCGAGCCCCGCGCCGGCCTCCCCGAGCTGTTCGCAGCCGTCGAGCACGAGCAGCGCGTCGCGCCCCGCGAGGCGGTCGGCCAGGTCCGCTCCGAGACCGTCCCAGCACCGCTCGGGCAGGGCGCCGAGCTCCGCCCATACGGCGTCCAGACCGTCCCGGGCGCCCAGTGTGCGCACGGTGCGCACCGCGAGCCGGGTCTTGCCGATGCCGGCCGGTCCGGTGAGCGTGACCAGGCGTTCGGTGGCGAGCAGCGAGGCGAGGGCGGAGAGCTCCCGCTCCCGCCCGATGAAGCTCGACAACTCGGCGGGCACCGCCTGCCGCACGCCCGAGCCGGCCTCCCCCACACATCCTCCCGCCATGTCCGACACGTCCAGACCGTCACGTGGTCAACAGTTGAACGCACAAAGAGAGATGATCGGCTGATAATCCCGTTGTCCCGTCACCGACCGGGAGAACCACCAAGGGGAGGGTATGAACTCGGCCATTTCCGCCATCGACGACACGGACCGGGCACTCGTCCACGCACTCCAGCTCGCACCCCGCGCGAGCTGGGAACTGCTGGGTCCGGTCCTCGGCGCGCGGCCGGACACCCTGGCGCGCCGCTGGGAGCGGCTGACCGAATCCGGCGAGGCCTGGCTGAGCGGACTCGGGTTGCGCACCGGCGTCACGAAGCCCTGTATGGCGTGGGTGGAGGTCACCTGCACCGCGGGCACCTCGCCTTCGGTGGGGGACATTCTCGTGGCGGATCCGCACGCCCTGGGGGTCGAGCACACCACCGGGAGCCGGGACCTGCTCGTCTTCGTGGCCGTACCCGACCTGCCCACGCTGTACTCCTACCTGTCCTCCCGGGTCCAGCGGATACCGGGCGTGGTCGGCACCCGCACCTCGATGGTGACGGCGGTGCACTACGCCCCCGACCGCTGGCGCCTGGACCAGCTCACGCCGGCCCAGATCGGCCTGCTGACCAACCGGACCCGGCGGCCGGCGGCGGCCGGCGGCCCGGACCGGCCGGCGGTGGCGCCGCTCCAGGAGGAGGACCGGCCGCTGGTCCTCGCCCTGGCCTCGGACGCGCGGCGCAGCGTTGCCTCGCTGGCCCGGGAGTTCGGGATGAGCGAGTCGACCGTACGGCGCCGGCTGGCGCGGCTGGAGGGCGGACTGAGCCTGCGCTACAGCTGCGCGCTGGCCTCCGGGCTGTCGGGCTGGCCGGTGTCGGCGACGCTGTGGGCGGAGGCCTCCGAGTTCGAGCTCGCCGACTGCGCGGCGGTGGCCGCGGGGCTGCGCGAGACCCGTATCTGCATGTCCGTCAGCGGTCCCTGGAACTTCATGATCAGCGCCAGGCTGCGCACGGTGGAGGACCTCTCCCGCTACACGGCGGAGCTCACCCGACGGCTGCCGGGCCTGCGCATCACGGACTCCGCGGTGGCCCTGCAGGTCCGCAAGTCGGAGGCCCAGGAACTGGACCGGCGCGGCCACCGGGTGCGCACGGTCTCCCCGGACATCTGGTCGGATCCGGACGTGGGCAGTTCCTGCCCCGGCGGCGTGTGAGCTGCTTCAAGGGTTCGGGTTACCGGTTACCCGCAGGGCCAGTTCCAGCCCCGCCGGCGTGTGAGGCGCGGGGTCCGGGGCGGAGCCCCGGGGACCTGGGCCGGAGCCCGCCCGCGCCGTCACCCGCCGTCCCCACCGGCCCGGTGCCCGCGCCGAAGACGCGTACGGCGGTGCGGACGCCAACCCCGCAGTGGGTGACGTACGCACCGCCGTATCCCGCGCACGGGCCGGGCACGGCCCGGTCAGTGCAACACCGGCCGGGCACGGCCCGGTCAGTGCACCAGCACCGGATCCGGGGCGACCGAGGCCGATCCCTTCTTGGCGCCGAGGTGGTTGAAGGCCAGGTTCAGCAGGATGGCCACGACGCAGCCGGTGCTGATGCCGGAGTCGAGGACGACCAGCAGGTCCTCGGGGAAGGCGTGGTAGAAGCCGGGGGCCGCGATCGGGATCAGGCCGATGCCGAGGGAGGCGGCGACGATCAGGGCGTTCTCGCCCTTCTCCATGGCCGCGCCGGCCAGGGTCTGGATGCCGCTGGCGGCCACCGAACCGAAGAGGACGATGCCCGCGCCGCCGAGGACCGGCAGCGGTACGACTCCGATGACGGAGGCGGCGATCGGACACAGGCCCAGCAGGATCAGGATGCCGCCGCCGGCCGCGACCACGAACCGGCTGCGGACTTTGGTCATGGCGACCAGGCCGATGTTCTGCGCGAAGGCACTGCACATGAAGCCGTTGAACAGCGGGCTGAGCGCGCTGCCCAGGGTGTCGGCGCGCAGGCCGCCCTCAATGGTCTTCGCGTCCGCCGGGCGGCCCACGATCTTGCCCAGCGCGAGGATGTCGGCGGTGGACTCGGTCATGCACACGAGCATCACGATGCACATGGAGATGATCGCGGCGACCTGGAACTGCGGGGCCCCGAAGTGGAACGGGGTCGGGAAGCCGACGAGATCGGCGTTCGCGACGGCGTCGAAGTTCGTCATGCCCAGCGGCAGCGCTATGAGCGTGCCGACGACCAGGCCGAGGAGGATGGAGATCTGCTGGAGGAAGCCTCGCAGGAACTTGCGCATCAACAGGACGATCGCGAGGGTGGCGGCGGCCATGGCGATGTTCTTCATCGAGCCGTAGTCGGTGGCGGTGCTGTTGCCGCCCTGGGACCAGTTGAAGGCCACGGGGAGCAGTGAGACGCCGATCAGGGTGATGACCGTACCGGTGACGACCGGTGGGAAGAACCGGACCAGTTTGCCGAAGTACGGGGCGGCGAAGTAGCCGAGGATTCCGGCGACGATGATCGCGCCGAAGATGATCGGGATGGCGTTGTCGCCCTCCCCCTTTCCGATGGCGATCATCGGGGTCACACCGGCGAAGGAAACGCCGTTCACGAAGGGGAGTTTGGCGCCGATCTTCCAGAACCCGAGGGTCTGGAGGAGGGTGGCGAGCCCTGCGGTGAAGAGCGAGGCGCCCATCAGGAAGGCGGTCTCGGTGGCGGAGAGGCCCACGGCCGGGCCGACGATCATGGGCGGGGCGACTACACCCGCGTACATGGCGGCTACGTGCTGGAGACCGCTGGTGAACATTTTCAGTGGGGGCAAGGTCTCGTCGACCGGGTGCTTCTCCCCTGAGCTGCCTGCGACCGAGTCGCCTGCGGCCTGCGGTACTGCGACTGCGTCTTTGCGAAACCTGGGCGCCTGGGCCACGGCTTCCTCCGAACTGTTTAACACGTCGGCAGGGACGTGATGTGTCTGGGAGGTGGTGCGAAAGCTGTGCGAGTCGAGCTGTATGGAGTTGTGGGTGCTGCGCATGCTTGTCCCAAGGAGCGCGGAAACGATTCGCCCGAGGCGTTTCCACGCGGTTCGGCCCGAGGGCCGCGGGTGCGGAAGTCAAAAATGAGCCGGCGGTGCCGTGGCAGTGGCGCGGTTCACGAGCTGCGGGACACGTGGCACGGGTCACCGCCCCCGGGGCGCCCCAGGAAAAATCCTCGGGCGCTACCCGGGAACAGCTGCCGCGGACCCCGCTCGGGTCCGCGGCCGCCGGCCGGGGGCCGTCCCCCCCGGCCGGACTCCGTGGGATCAGGCCTGCGCGGAGATCCGCGCGAGGCGCTGGGCCTCTTCCCGCGTGGACACGGCGATGGCGTCCTCGTCGGCGAAGAGGAGACGGTTGTTCTCGACGATCTGCTTGCCGTTGACGAACGACGCGGTGACCGGGGCCGCCGCACCGAAGACCAGCGCGGTGACCGGGTCGGCGATCGAAGAGTGCAGGAGGGTGTTCAGGTTCCAGAGCACCAGGTCGGCGCACTTGCCGACCTCCAGCGAACCGATGTTCGAGGCGCGGCCGAGGACCTGGGCGCCACCGAACGTACCGAGGCGCAGGGCCTGGCGGGCGTTCAGGGCGCGCTCGCGGTGGACCGGGTTCAGACGGTTGATCAGCAGCGCGTTGCGCAGCTCGGTGTGCAGCTCACCGGACTCGTTCGAGGCGGTGCCGTCCACGCCGAGGCCGACCGGGACACCGGCGGCGAGCATGTCCGGGACGCGGGCGATGCCGGCGGCCAGACGGGCGTTGGAGGACGGGCAGTGCGCGACACCGGTCTTGGTACGGGCGAACGCGGCGATGTCGGAGTCGTTCATGTGGACGCTGTGCGCCATCCACACGTCCTCGCCGAGCCAGCCGGTCGACTCGAAGTAGTCGGTGGGGCCCATGCCGAACAGTTCCTTGCAGAACTGCTCTTCCTCGACGGTCTCCGAGCCGTGCGTGTGCATGCGCACACCCAGGCGGCGGGCCATCTCGGCGCCCTGCTTCAGCAGCTCGGTGGAGACGGAGAAGGGGGAGCACGGGGCGACGGCGACCTGGGTCATCGCGTCGAAGGAGGCGTCGTGGTGCTTCTTCACGGTCGCCTCGGTGTCCGCGAGGGCACCTTCGAGGGTCTCGACCGCGTGGTCCGGCGGCAGGCCGCCGTCCTTCTCGCTGCGGTCCATCGAACCGCGGGCGAGGGTGAAGCGGACGCCCATCTCGGACGCGGCGCGGATGATCGACCCGGAGAGGTCGCCCGAACCCTTGGGGAAGACGTAGTGGTGGTCCATCGCGGTGGTGACGCCACCCTTGGCCATCGCGGCGAGGGAGCCCTGCGCGGCCGTGTACGTCATCTGCTCGTCGATGCGCGCCCACGTCGGGTACAGCGCGACCAGCCAGTTGAAGAGGTTGTGGTCGGTGGCCAGGCCACGCGTGATCCACTGGTAGAAGTGGTGGTGCGTGTTGACCAGACCGGGGGTCACGAGGTGCCCGGTGCCGTCGATGCGGCGGACGACGTTCTCGAGGTTCTCGGGGGCCTTGCCCGCGCCGACGAACTCGATCTTGTTACCGGCGAGCACCACGTGACCCGAGGCGTACTCGGTGTCGTTGGCGTCGACGGTCGCAATCGCACAGTTTTCGATGACGATGCGCTCTACGGCGCTGTCATTGGCTGCCGATGCTGCCATGGGACTTCCTCGTGCTTTCAGTGGCGGTGCGGGCACGGCAAAACCCAGGGGATTTGAGTGCCGGAGCCGGGGGCCTTGACAGCTGACAGTACTGCCGCCCCGTGTGGTGCGTCCGGGTGCCGATTCAGGAAGTTCTAAGTGTTGAAAGTGCTGACAGGTGTCGCGCCGCCCCGGGGCCACTGCGGAGCCCCGGGACGCGCGTGCCACATCAGAGGTTGGTCATGTCCACGGGGATGCGGGCGTCCACGCCGTCGCGCAGGACCGTCGCCTCGATCAGACCGTACGGGCGGTCCGCGGCGAAGTAGACCTCGTTGTCGTTCTTGAGACCGAAGGGCTCGAGGTCGACGAGGAAGTGGTGCTTGTTCGGGAGCGAGAAGCGAACCTCGTCGATCTCCGAACGGTGGTTGATGATGCGCGAACCCATCTGGTACAGGGTCTGCTGCAGCGACAGGGAGTACGTCTCCGCGAAGGCCTGGAGCATGTGCTTCCGGGTCTCGGCGTAGGACTTCTCCCAGTTGGGCATCCGCTGCTCGTCATCCGACCAGGCGAAGCGCCAGCGAGCCGAAACCTGGGTCGCCAGGATGCGGTCGTAGGCCTCCTTCAGGGTCGTGTACTTGTCCTTCACGTAACCCCAGAACTCGGAGTTCGTGGAGTTCATGACGACCAGGTCCTTGAGGCCGGAGATGACCTCCCAGTTCTTGCCGTCGTACGTGATCTGGGTGACGCGGGTCTCCATGCCCTCGCGGACGAAGGAGTGGTTCACCTCGTCGGAGCCGATGAACTTGGAGTTCGCGTCCGAGGTCGCGATCCGGGACCAGGAGTACTCCTCGATCCGGATGCGGGCCTTCTGGATCGGCTCCTGGCTGTTGACGAACCAGCGCGCCAGGTGGATGCCGAACTGCTCGGCGGACTCGATGCCGTACTCCTTGGCGAACGCGTACACCGTGTTCTTGGTGGTGTCCGTCGGCAGGACGTTGGCGTTCGAGCCGGAGTAGTGCACGTCGTCCATGTCGCCCGAGAGGGCGACCGAGACGTTCAGGTCCTTGATGTGGTGGGTGTCGCCGTCCCGCGTGATCTTGACTACGCGGTTCTCTGCTTTGCCGTACTGGTTCTGGCCCAGAATGGTGGCCATGTGCTAGCTCCCTCGGTAAACGGAGTAGCCGAACGGGTTGAGCAGCAGCGGTACGTGATAGTGCTCGCCCGGGTTCACCGCGAAGGTGATGGTGACCTCGGGGAAGAACGCACCGCTGTCCCTTACGCGGGGGGCGTCCTGCTGTGCCTCGGCGGCTTGCTTCTTGGAACGGTGCTTACTCACGAAATACGTCTCGGTCTGGAAGTCGAGGCGCACGTGGGTGGTGCCCTCCGGCAGCGCCGGCAGGTCCTTGCAGCGCCCGTCGGCATCGGTGGCGGATCCGCCCAGGGCCGCCCACTCGCCGTCGAGGCCCGTGCGGGCCGACAGGGAGATCGCGACGCCTTCGGCGGGCTTTCCGATGCTGGTGTCCAGGATGTGCGTGGACACCGACGCGGTGGTCTCAGTGCTCATGCTCGGTCTTACTCTCCTTCTACGGATTCCACGAGGCGGGTCAGGCGAATCCGGTTGATCTTGACGAGCTCGCCACGAGCGATTTCCCGCTCCTGTTCCGGCGAGTTCTCGATCCGGACCTTGACCGCGTCCCGCATGAACTCACCGGTCGCACCGGTGGCGCAGATGAGGAAGACGTGGCCGAACTTGTCCTGGTAGGCCAGGTTCAGTTCGAGGAGCTCGGTCTTGAGCTCCTCCGAGGCACCGGCCATGCCACGCTGTTCGCGGGCGGAGGTCGGGTCTCCCGGCTTCGGCCGGCCGATCGGCGCGTGTCCGCCCATCGCCTCGCCCAAGTCCTCCGCGGTGAGCTCGGCCATGGCGGCCTCGTTCGCGGAGAACAGGGTTTCGACGCTGGTGAAGGGGCGCTGGGCGAGCAGCTTGCTGCCCCATGCCGAGCTGGCACACACCTCGTGCAGCTCGGCCGTGGCCGCGCTGTCGTCCAAGGCGTTGAACCGGGTGAGACCCGGGGTCGGACTCGAAGTCACGGTAGGCCTCCGTGGCCTGTTGTTGCTTTGACGGGCTGCGCATAGCTAACGCCCTCGACAACACGGCGTCAACACTTTGTTGAAACTTCCCGTACACAAAAGCCGCCGCCCGGGTGAATTGGGCGGCGGCTCGTCACGGTGGGTCAATCAGGATTCACTCTTGGTTGGTCGCGGCGGACCCTTTGGGAGTGCTCGAGTCCCGGTTCAGGTAGTTGTAGACCGTGAAGCGGCTGACGCCCAGGGCTCCCGCGACCGTTTCCACACCGTGCCGGACCGAGAAGGCGCCGCGCGCCTCCAGTATCCGTACGACGTCCTGCTTGGACTTCCGGTCGAGCTGGGACAACGGTACGCCGTGCCGGCGCTCCAGCGCCGCCAGGATGTGGTCCAGCGAGTCCGAGAGCTGCGGAAGTCGCACGGCGAGCAGGTCCTGACCCTCCCAGGCGAGCACGACGTCGTCGGGCTGGGCCAGGGACGGATCCATCAGCTCGCCTCCCATCGCGTCCACCAGCGGCTTGACCGCGGCGACGAAGGGGTGGTCCCGGGGCTCGGTCATGGCGTGTCCTCCCCGATCACATTGACCTGCAGCGAGACGCGCGTGGCTCCGGCCTCCAGGGAGTCGCGCAGCAGCGCGGTGACCGCGGTCAGCACCGCTTCGGACTCCCCCTCGGCCGTATTGCCGAACGGGCCGACGTCCACCGCGTCCAGCTGGGCCGTCTGGATGACCTCGCGAGCGGCTACGGCATGGGCGGGGGCCTCTTCTAGATCGAAGGGCTCGGTCGTGAACTCCACTCTCAATCGCACGCCGCTCAAGCTACCTGGCAGTCCGGACTTTTCGGGAGGCGGCACTTGACAAGCAGGCCGCCCTGCTTGCAGTCTTCCATCAGGCAGAAACTAACTTCCGCAATACGGAAGGAGCGCACACCCCTCATGGGATACACGGACCAGCGCTTCGATGTAAATCTTTCGATCCTCTTCACGGAACTCCCGCTCCTGGAGCGTCCCGCGGCCGCCGCCGCAGCGGGCTTCACGGCGGTCGAGCTGTGGTGGCCCTGGATCGAGACCCCCACCCCCGCTCAGGAGGAGCTCGACGCCCTCAAGACCGCTCTTGAGGACGCCGGCACCCAGCTGGTGGGCCTGAACTTCTACGCCGGCCAGCTGCCGGGGCCCGACCGCGGTGCGGTATCGGTTCCCGGTGAGGAGTCGGAGCGCTTCAACGCCAACATCAACGTGGCTGCGGACTTCGCCGCCTCGGTCGGCTGCAAGGCGCTGAACGCCCTGTACGGCAACCGCGTCGAAGGCGTGGACCCGGCCGTTCAGGACGAGCTCGCGCTGAAGAACCTGGTCGTGGCGGCTCAGGCCGCGGACCGCGTCGGCGCGATCCTCCTGATCGAGACCCTCAACAAGCCCGAGTCGCCGCTCTACCCCCTGGTGAGCGCCCCGGCCGGCATCGAGGTAGTGGACAAGGTGAACGAGGCCACCGGGTTCGGGAACGCCAAGTTCCTGCTCGACCTGTACCACCTGGCGATGAACGATGAGGACCTCTCCGAGGTCATCGAAAAGTACGCCGCCAAGACCGGACACGTCCAGATCGCGGACAAGCCCGGCCGCGGTGCCCCCGGCACCGGCGAGCTGCCCCTCGAAGAACTGCTCGACCAGCTCCAGAAGGCCGGCTACCAGGGCTTTGTCGGTCTCGAGTACAAGGCCGCCGACGCCGCCGCCTCCTTCGCGTGGCTGCCCGCCGAGGCCCGCGCCGCGAAGTAGGCGGAAAAGTCCGGGCGAACAGCCAGGCACCTGACGAACTTTTCGTACGAAGCATTAAGAGAAGGACCCTCATCATGAGCAACCTCCCCAACATTGCGTGGATCGGTCTCGGAATCATGGGCTCCCCCATGGCCGAGAACCTCCTGAAGGCCGGCTACTCGGTCACCGGCTTCACGCTGGAGCAGGACAAGCTGGACCGCCTGGCCGCGGCCGGTGGCGCTGTCGCCGGCTCGATCGCCGACGCGGTCAAGGACGCCGACGTGATCATCACGATGGTGCCCGCCTCCCCGCAGGTCGAGGCCATCTCCTACGGTGAGAACGGCATCCTCGAGAACGCCAAGTCCGGCGCGCTGATCATCGACATGTCGTCGATCACCCCGCAGACCTCGATCGACCTGGCGAAGAACGCCGCCGCCAAGGGCATCCGCGTCATCGACGCCCCGGTGTCCGGTGGCGAGGCCGGTGCCATCGAGGCCGTCCTGTCGATCATGGTGGGTGGCGACCAGGCCGACTTCGACGAGGCCCTGCCGGTCCTCGAGGCCCTCGGCAAGGTCATCGTCCTGTGTGGCCCGCACGGCTCCGGCCAGACGGTGAAGGCCGCCAACCAGCTCATCGTCGCGGTGAACATCCAGGCGTGCGCCGAGGCCGTCGTCTTCCTCGAGAAGTCGGGCGTGAACCTCGAAGCCGCTCTGGACGTGCTCAACGGCGGTCTGGCCGGCTCCACGGTCCTGACCCGCAAGAAGGCCAACTTCCTGAACCGCGACTTCAAGCCCGGCTTCCGGATCGACCTGCACCACAAGGACATGGGCATCGTCACCGACGCCGCCCGCAACGTCGGTGCGGCCCTCCCGGTCGGCGCGGTCGTCGCCCAGCTGGTCGCCTCGCTGCGCGCCCAGGGTGACGGTGGCCTGGACCACTCCGCGCTGCTGCGCGCGGTCGAGCGCCTCTCCGGCGCCCAGATCTGAGCTCCGCTCGGACAGGCGGCCCGCTCACCGGGCCGCCACCCGCCCCGCTAGCGGGGCCCTGAGTTTCCGGATGGTGCCGGTGCTGACACCTGTCCTGTCGCGCCCAAGTGCCGGCACCGTCCGGATTACCTCTCCTCCACTCTTTCTTTCAACAAACTGTTGACGTCGAGTTCATGCCGAAATTAGGCTGTTCCGCATGACGGAAGACGGATTCCGTCAGCAGTTCCCCGTACGGAAGGTCACCATGTCGAAGCGCACGCTGACGACCGAGTCTGGCGCCCCGGTCGCCGACAACCAGAACTCCGCTACCGCCGGCGTCGGTGGCCCGCTCCTGGTCCAGGACCAGCAGCTCCTTGAGAAGCTCGCCCGCTTCAACCGCGAGCGCATCCCGGAGCGCGTGGTCCACGCCCGCGGCTCTGCCGCGTACGGCTACTTCGAGGTGACCGACGACGTCACGGCGTACACCAGCGCCGCGTTCCTGAACACGGTCGGCAAGAAGACCGAGACCTTCCTGCGGTTCTCCACCGTGGCCGACTCGCTGGGTGGCGCGGACGCGGTCCGCGACCCGCGCGGCTTCGCGCTGAAGTTCTACACCGAAGAGGGCAACTACGACCTCGTCGGCAACAACACCCCGGTGTTCTTCATCAAGGACCCGATCAAGTTCCCCGACTTCATCCACTCCCAGAAGCGCGACCCCTTCACGGGCAAGCAGGAAGCGGACAACGTCTGGGACTTCTGGGCGCACGCCCCCGAGGCGACGCACCAGATCACCTGGCTGATGGGTGACCGCGGCATCCCGGCGTCGTACCGCCACATGAACGGCTACGGCTCCCACACGTACCAGTGGACCAACGCGCAGGGCGAGGCCTTCTTCGTCAAGTACCACTTCAAGACGAACCAGGGCATCCGCTGCCTGTCGGGCGAGCAGGCCGCCGAGCTCGTCGGCTCCGACGCCAACTCGCACCAGACCGACCTGCTGCAGGCCATCGAGCGCGGTGTGAACCCGAGCTGGACCCTGTACGTCCAGGTCATGCCGGCCTCCGAGGCCGCGGACTACCGCTTCAACCCGTTCGACCTCACCAAGGTGTGGCCGCACAGCGACTACCCGCTGCAGCGCGTGGGCCGTCTGGTCCTCGACCGCAACCCGGACAACGTCTTCGCCGAGGTCGAGCAGGCCGCGTTCTCCCCGAACAACTTCGTCCCGGGCATCACCGCCTCGCCGGACAAGATGCTCCAGGGCCGCCTCTTCGCGTACGCCGACGCCCAGCGCTACCGCCTCGGTGTGAACCACACCCTGATCCCGGTCAACGCTCCGAAGGCGACGAAGGCCGACAACTACGGCCGCGACGGCGTCATGGCGCTGCGCAACGGCTCGCGCTACGACAAGAACTACGAGCCCAACTCGCACCAGGGTCCGGCCGAGACCGGTCTGGCGCTGGGCGCCCCGAAGGCCGTCTCCGGCTACACGGGCACCCACGAGGCTCCGGCCCACACCAAGGACGACGACTTCTTCCAGGCCGGTGAGCTCTACCGCCTGATGTCGGAGGCCGAGAAGCAGCGTCTGGTGGCGACCATCGCCGGCGGCCTGTCTCAGGTCACCCTCGAGGACGTCATCGAGAAGAACCTGGCTCACTTCCACGCCGCGGACGCCGACTACGGCAAGCGCGTCGAGGAGGCCGTCCGCGCCCTGCGCGACGCCTGAGCCCCAAGGCTGCGCCGGGATCCTGACGGGAGGTCAGGATCCGGGTGCTGAGCCCACACCGCGAACCCGGATGAGGGGTGGTACGCGGTGAGGGCAGGACGAGGACCGTGGCGAGCGTGCGAGCCAGTGCGGTGGTAATGGGTTCCGAGGCCCGTCTCTTGACCTGAGGGAGACGAAGCCGGAGTTCTCGTCGCCGTTCGCCACGGTCCCAGCCAAACCACTCCTCTATATACAGGGGACACGCACAGAGTCCCCTGCATATAGACGAGAACCTCCCCCACCCTCTCCGCCCGGCGGTGCGAACGTCCTGTCGCGCCAGCCTCGTACCGTCGGGCGGTAACAAGCGACACAAGCAACACACACTCAAAGAGCCGAGTCACGGACGGTCCCGTGACTCGGCTCTTCGGCATGCCCGGAGACCGCGAGCATCGTGTGCCGCGGTCTTCCAGAGCGCTCTTCTAGACGAGTTCCGCCGCCAGCAATGCGGCGGTCTCGGCCACCAGCAGGTGGTCGGCCGGGGCGTCTTCCTCGTGCTTGGCCGTCAGGACGGCCATCACGATGGGCGTGCCGTCCGGGGGCCAGGTGATGCCCGCGTCGTTGTTGCCCCCGTACCTCCCGCCGCCGGTCTTGTCGGCGAGAATCCAGTCGGCGGGGAGGCCCGCGCGGAATCTGTCGCCGCTGGTCGTGTTGGCGAGCAGCCAGCCGACGAGCCGCTCCCGGTCCCGGGGTACGAGTGCGTCACCGAGCGCGAGGTGCGCGTAGGTCCTGCCGATGGCGCGGGGGGTGGTGGTGTCGGTGACGCGCCACGGTTCTGCCGAGTTGAGTTCGGGCTCCCAGCGATCGAGCCGGGTCCTGCCGTCCCCGATCGAGCGGCAGAAGCGGGTGATGGCGGCCGGTCCCCCCAGTTCGCGGAGCAGCAGGTTTCCTGCGGTGTTGTCGCTGTGGCAGATGGCCGCGTCGCACAGTTGGGCGACGGTCATGCCGGCTTCGAGGTTCTCGGCCTTGCCGGTTTCCGGGGAGTAGCCCGACTTCTCTACGTACTCTGCGGCGTACCGGATGCGCTTGGCCAGGAACTCGCCGTCGCGGTCGAGGTCGCGCAACACGGCGGCGGCGGCGATCGTCTTGAACAGGGAGCACATCGGGAAGCGTTCGTCGGCCCGGTACGCCACCGTCCTGCCGGTGCGCATGTTGCGGGCGAAGACGCCGAGGCGGGCGGAGTGCTGCCGCTCAACCTCCCTCAGCCTTGAGGTGATGCCGTCCCCGGCGGGTAAGGCGTGCGCCGTTGCTCCGAGGGGCAGGGCGGCGGAGAGCGCCGCGCCGGCGCCGAGAGCGAGCACGGTGCGGCGGGACGGGCGTGGTCCTGGGGTGCGCAAGGTGTTCCCCTTCTGAGGCGGTCATGACGTACGTCGACGCACACGGCTGCCGGGCTGGATCCGCGACGGATGCGACACCCGCCAAGCGAGGCGCCCGGCTCATGGCGCTCCCGCCACCCTTGCGCGCCTCGTAGACGCATGCATGAGTACCCGTACTCAGCTTGCCGCTTAACCTCCGGCGCCCGACGGGACGGGTTCGATCCCGGTTACGAGGGTTACTTGGGCGGTCCATGACCAAGGCTCCAGGGGCGGATCCCAGGTCACCTCGACGTCGGTGTCGTGGACGTCGCGTGCGAGTTCCACCACCATGACTGCCGCAGCGGCTCGCGCGTCTTGCGGGGCGGTGTCGATCGGAATGTCCAGGCGCCCGCAGAGCATTCCGCCTTCCACGGGTTGGATCATGAAGCGCCAGCCCTCCGGCGTCGCCAGCAGACGATCCTCTTCGGAATCCCCCAGGCGTGCCGCTTCTTCTTCTCCTTCTTGCGTCTCACCATGCCGCTATCCAACATCACCGGGATCCTGGCCCCCGACGGACCCGGGCGGGGGTGTGCCTGTTCGGTTCCGCGGGTCGTTCCCGGGGACGTCGGAGGTTGCGGTCGGTGCGTAGGGGATCCCGTACGGAACGCGGAACGGCCCCCGTTCCTCCTGGAGGAGGGACGGGGGCCGTTCTGTGGTGCTGGACCAGCCTGAGGGGACTAGACGGGCAGCGTGTTGCGGAGCGCGGTCGGGGCGTGGCCCAGCTCGGTCGCGACCTCTTCGAACTCGGTGACGTCGCTCATGTCGACGGTCTTGCTCATCGAGATGTTGGTGATGCGCTCGAGGATGGCCTCGACGACGACCGGGACCTGGTGCTCCTGGGCCCACTTCTTGGCCGTCTCGAAGGCCTCGCCCAGCTTGTCCGGGTCGGTGACGCGGATCGCCTTGACGCCCAGGCCCTCGGCGACCTTGACGTGGTCGACACCGTAGACACCCAGCTCGGGGGTGTTGATGTTCTCGAATTCGAGGTTGACCTCGAAGTTGATGCCCAGGCCGCCCTGCGCCTGACGGATCAGGCCCAGGTAGGCGTTGTTCACGAGGACGTGAACGTAGGGGACCTTGTGCTGGGCGGCGACCGCCAGCTCCTCGATCATGAACTGGAAGTCGTAGTCGCCGGACAGCGCGACGATCGGGGTCTCCGGGTCCGCGGTGGCGGCACCGATCGCGGCCGGGATGGTCCAGCCGAGGGGGCCGGCCTGGCCGCAGTTGATCCAGTTGCGCGGCTTGTAGACGTGCAGCATCTGCGCACCGGCGATCTGGGACAGACCGATGGTGGTGACGTAGCGGGTCTCGGGGCCGAACGCCTTGTTCATCTCCTCGTAGACGCGCTGCGGCTTCATGGGGATGTTGTCGAAGTGCGTGCGGCGCAGCAGCGTCGCCTTGCGCTCCTGGGCGGAAGCGGCCCAGGCGCTGAAGTCGGGCAGCTTGCCCTCGGCCTTGAGCTCCTTGGCGATCTCGACGAAGAGCTCCAGGGCCGCCTTGGCGTCCGAGGCGATGCCGAAGTCCGGGGCGAAGATCTTGCCGATCTGGGTCGGCTCGATGTCGACGTGGACGAACTTGCGGCCCTTGGTGTAGGCGTCGAGGTTGTAACCGGTGTGACGGTTGGCCCAGCGGTTGCCGATGCCGAACACGAAGTCCGACTCCAGGAACGTGGCGTTGCCGTAGCGGTGCGAGGTCTGGACACCGACCATGCCGGCGGCCAGCTCGTGGTCGTCCGGGATGACGCCCCAGCCCATGAGGGTGGAGATGACCGGGACGTTCGTCAGCTCGGCGAACTCGACCAGCAGGTCGGACGCGTCGGCGTTGATGATGCCGCCACCGGCGACGATCAGCGGACGCTCGGAGTCGAGCAGGAACTGCAGGGCCTTGCGGGCCTGGGCGCGGGTGGCGCTCGGCTTGTAGACCGGCAGCGGCGAGTAGGTCTCGGGGTCGAACTCGATCTCGGTCAGCTGGACGTCGATCGGGAGGTCGATCAGGACCGGGCCCGGACGGCCGGAGCGCATCAGGTGGAAGGCCTCCTGGAACACGCCCGGAACCTGGGCGGCCTCCAGGACGGTCGTCGCCTTCTTGGTGACCGGCTTGGCGATCGAGGCGATGTCGACGGCCTGGAAGTCCTCCTTGTGGAGCTTCGAGACCGGAGCCTGACCGGTGATGCACAGGATCGGGATGGAGTCCGCGATCGCCGAGTACAGGCCGGTGATCATGTCGGTGCCGGCCGGGCCCGAGGTACCGATGCAGACGCCGATGTTGCCGGCCTTGGCGCGGGTGTAACCCTCGGCCATGTGCGAGGCGCCCTCGACGTGGCGGGCCAGGGTGTGCGCGATTCCGCCCACGTTCTTGAGCTCGCGGTAGAACGGGTTGATCGCAGCACCGGGGACACCGAACGCTTGTTCGACACCCTCGAGCTTGAGGATCTCCACTGCAGCGGCGGCGGCTGTCATACGAGGCATCGAGTTCTCCTGCGGGTCTGGCGGTCAGGCTTTTCCGTAATCCGGAAGTTTTGTTCTGCTATACGGAACAAGCTAAGCGGCGACTCCCCACAACGTCAAGGCGGTACGGCACCCCGGAACCCACCAAAAGCCGCCGATGGGGCGGTGAGTTGTACGAAAATCCAGTGGCCGACCGAAAATCGGGGGTCTGCCCGCCCCTCCGGTGGCAGATGGTGGACCATGGGCTTACGCACAGCGACGAAGAGCGACCAAGGGGGTCCGGTTCTCATGGCGGATGCGGTACCGGTGCGCTGCCCGGCGTGCCTGCGCGAGAACGGCTACGCCGTCCCGGTCTTCCCCTGCGCCTGCGGGAACCCGGTCACCCCTCCCCTGGACCTGACGTCACCGCCCCGGGAACTGACCCACCGCACCTGGACGCAGAGCTGGGTCGCGGTGCGGTGCGGGGCCTGCGGCCGGGAGAGCGAGTGGCCGCACCCGGAGGTCGGGTGCACCTCCTGCGGGACGGTGGTGCTGGTCCCGGTGCATCCGCTGGAGCCGGCGGGCGGGGTCGCGGGGGCACTCGGGGGCGGGGCCTTCGACGGGACCCCGGGCTGGGACGTACGTACTCCCCCTCGCGCGGGGGAGTCCCGCGGGCGGCCGGCGGCGCCCTCGGGGCCGGCCGCGGCGGCCGCGGCGTCCGGCCCGAGGGCCGATCCGGCGCACGGCCCGGCGCAGGACCCGTGGCACGCCCCGCCGCAGGGCCCGTCGCCCACCCCGGCCGACCCGTCCCCGGCCGACCCTGCCGTGCCCCGCCCGCCTTTCCGCCCCGTGACCATCCGTACCGCCCGGGACGCGGTGGTCACCGCCGCGCTGTACCTGCGCTGGCTCGGCTTCCAGGACGTGCGCCAGCCCGACGGGCGGCCGATCCCGTCGACGGCGGTGGACCTGCGGGCCCCCGGGCTGGTCGCCCAGGTGGACCCGACCACGGCCCCGGCCGGCCTGCGGGCGGTGGAGTGCGTCTGGCTGAACGGGCTCACCGCCTGCGCGACCAGCGTCTACTTCTCGCTCGCCGGATACACGGAAGACGCGCGCGCCCGCGCGGACGACCTCGGGATACCGCTCTTCGTCATGGACCTCACGGGCATGCCCCAGCCGGTCAACGACCCGGCGGAAGACCTGCTCGGCATGGGGGCCTAGGCTCGGGGGATATTGCGTGCTTCTGCCGAGGAGAGCTTGATGAGCCTGTACGACATCCCGCTGACCACCCTGTCCGACGAGCCCACCAGCCTCGCCGCGTACAAGGGCAAGGCGATCCTGCTCGTGAACACCGCCTCGCAGTGCGGCCTCACCCCCCAGTACTCGGGCCTGGCCCGTCTGCAGTTCAAGTACGAGGAGAAGGGCTTCACCGTCATCGGTGTGCCCTGCAACCAGTTCGGCGGCCAGGAGCCGGGCAACGCCGACGACATCCAGACCTTCTGCGCCGCCGGTTTCGGGGTCACCTTCCCGATGCTGGAGAAGTCCGAGGTCAACGGAGACGACCGCCACCCGCTCTACAAGGAGCTGGTGAAGGTCCCGGACGCCGAGGGCGAGGCCGGCGACATCACCTGGAACTTCGAGAAGTTCCTGATCTCCCCCGCCGGCGAGGTCGTGGCCCGTTTCCGCCCGCGCACCGAGCCCGAGGCCGCCGAGGTCATCGCGGCGATCGAGGCCCTGCTGCCGGCCTAGCACCACCCGAGGGCCGGTACGGGGCTGCGCGCGCAGCCCCGTACCGGCCCTCTGCCGTCTCCCCCGATCGCCCCGATCGCCCAGGTCGCCCAGGGGGAGGAGGTCAGTTCACCTGCCGCTCCAGACCCGACCAGTACGGCTCGCGGAGCTTGAACTTCTGGATCTTCCCGGTGGCCGTACGCGGGATGGTGGCGCGGAATTCGACCGTCGTCGGGGCCTTGTACCCGGCCAGCCGCTGCTTGCAGTGGGCGATGATCTCCGCCTCCTGGACGGCCTCTCCCTCGGCGAGGACCACGAGGGCCTTGATCGTCTCGCCCCACTTCTCGTGCGGCACGCCGATGACGGCGACTTCGGCGACCGCCGGATGGCTGAAGATCGCGTCCTCCACCTCGATCGAGGACACGTTCTCGCCGCCGGTGATGATCACGTCCTTCTTCCGGTCGGAGATCGTCAGATGGCCGTCGGCCTCGTCGACCGTGCCCCCGTCCCCCGTGTGGAACCAGCCGTCCTTCAGGGCTGCCGCGGTCTCCTCCGGCTTGTCCCAGTACCCCTCCAGTACGACGTTCGACCTGGCCAGCACCTCGCCGTCCTCGGAGACCCGCAGCTTGACCCCGAGCGCGGGCAGCCCCGCGCGCGACAGCCTGTACGCCCGTTCCGCGGCCGGCAGCTCCGCGTCGGCGGGCCGGGTCCGGTTGAAGGTGAGCAGCGGCGAGGTCTCGGTCAGGCCGTAGATCTGCGTGAACTCCCAGCCCAGCTCCTCGCCCATCCGCTGGATCGTCCGGCTCGGCGGCGGGGCGCCCGCGCAGACGACGCGGACCCGGTCGCGGCCCGGGATCTCGCCCTCCCAGCTCGCCGCCGCGTCCAGCACGGTGTTCCACACGGCGGGCGCACCGCACATCAGCGTGACGCCGTGCTCCTCGACCCGGCGCAGGATCTCGGCGCCGTCGACCTTGCGCAGCACGACCTGCTTGACGCCGAGCCCGGCCATCACGAAGGGCATGCCCCAGCCGTTGCAGTGGAACATCGGCAGCGTGTGCATGTAGACGTCACGCTCCCAGACCCGGGTGTGCAGGCCGAAGGTGAGGCCGTTCACCCAGATGTTGCGGTGGGTCAGCTGGACCCCCTTGGGGCGGGCCGTGGTCCCCGAGGTGTAGTTGATCGTCGCCGTCGCGTCCTCGTCCGGATGCGACCAGGGGCGCGGCTCCACCCCGAAGCGCATCAGCTCCGCATCCGTCTGCGGTCCGAGGACGAAGCGGTGGCGGGCCGTGACGGCCGACAGCGGCTCGTCCAGTTCCGGGTCGACGAGCAGCACCGAGGCCCCGCTCTGCCGGACCACGTACGCGACCTCCTCCGGCTGGAGCCGGAAGTTGACCGGTACGCAGACGCGCCCGCTCATCGGCACCGCGAAGAGCAGCTCCAGGAGCCGGGCGGAGTTGTGGCTGACCACCGCCACGCGCTCGCCCTCGCCGACCCCCAGCGCGTCGAATCCCGCCTGCCAGGCCCGTACGCGCTCGCCGAGCATTCCGTAGGTCGAATCGGGGACCGGTGGACCGGGCTGATCCGGCTCGTCCACCACGCCCGGGCTGGACGAGAACCCCAGCTCCGCGCGGTCGAGGAAGTCCGTGACGGTCATGGGAATCCGCATTGCTCTCTCCTAGGTCCCGAATCCCGAACAGCTGCCTGGATGACGCGCCGCGTCCCGTCGGTCGTCGAGCGGCCCGCCACGAACGAGAACGATCGCGGGTGATCTCGGTCGTGCCAGGCATCGTGCCGTGTCCGGCGTACGGGCCACCAGAGCGCGGGCGCGGCGGGCCGCTTCGCCCGCCCCGCCCGTCGGCCCGGCCCGCAGGACCTCCCGGCCCGCCCGACCTAACCCATCAGCCGCGGATGGGCCCGAAGCGGACGGAGCCGGAGCCACCCGAGCGGCGGCCCTCCCCCGCACTGCCGCTGTCCCCCATGGCGGCGACAAGCGCCTCCCCCTCGGCCACGATTTCCGCCTTGCCGGATGCGGAGGCGTCGGCGAACAGCTCGACGGTGAGCGTCCCGCCGTCCAGCTTCCAGAGGCCGGCGAGGAAGCCGTCGAGGAGCAGCGTGCAGTGGGCCTGGTTCCCGGACCAGGTACTCCCCTTCAGCTCGGGCGCGATCACCCGCGAGCGGTCGGCATGGGAGAGGAGCAGGTTGTCGAACTCGGGAAGGAAGCGGGGCGGCGCGGGCTGCTCGGCATCGGGGCGGGGCCCGTCGGGCAGGTCGAAGAGCTCGACGCCGTTCTCGTCCTGGAACACCTCCAGGACCGGCCTGAGCCGCTCGAAGGCCTCGCGCAGCCGGGTGAGCCCGGCCCACGTCTGCATGTCCTTGACCGAGGCGGGCCCGAAGGCCCCGAGGTACCGCAGAACAACCTCATCGATCCCCCGCCCCTCCCCACCAGGCACTCCCCCCTCTCCTCCAACCCACTCGCTCAAGGTGGTGAGGCGGACCTGCCCGCTCTTCCCCCACACCCCGCGCGGGGTGACCTGGACGAGTGGCAGCCGGCAGCGCGCGGCGACGGACAGCGACTGCGGGTCGGCTCCGGGCCACTCCTTGAGCAGTTCCTCCCGTATCTCCGCCATGGTCCGCGGCTCCGCCTCCACGAACGCCCGCGCACGCTCGGCGAGCCTGTCCAGGTCCACTCCGACCAGGCCCTTGCGGAAGTAGTTGACCTCCCGGTCGCGGGCGGGCTGGACGAGGGGGCGCAGGGTGAGCGCGTCGTGGACGGTGTGGGTGTGGATGGTGGACCTCATGGTGACCATCCGGACCACCTGCCGGGACTCCATCAGCCCGGCGAGCTCGGCCGGCTCGAATCCGGCGAGGCGGGCGTGGAGCTGGAAGTAGGGCGACTTCACGTTCTGGGCCTGCAGTCCCAACAGGTGCCGCGTGGCGTCCTGCGCGGACATCTCGGTGCGGGTCAGGAGCAGCTGACGGGCGAGCGTGGCACGGTTCAGCGCACGGGTGTCGAGTACGGGACGCGTCGTCTTGGAGGCCATGACTGCAACGTAGCGGCCTATGCGGACACCTTCTGTCCGCAACTCCGGACCGGTCACACCCACGCGCACGGACCCGTTTGAACCCCGGCTTCCTTTCACCCGGATATCCTGCCCCTTGCCCGTAAACACCCGTTCGACCGGGAGCTGACCTGCGATGTCGGAGCGTCCAGACCGCCGCCCCTCGCCCCCGTCCGCCTCCGCGCCGGTGCCCGCGAAGCGCGCGGGATGGCGGCGCCCGGCCGCCCCTCCCTCCGCTCCCCCGGCCACACCCCCACGGGCGCCGAAGCCGCCCCCGCCGGCCCCCACCCCCGCGGACCACCGCAGCGTGATCGACTCCGCGGTCTACCGCGACGGAGTCCGGGTCGCCTCCCCCACCACCCTCGCCGACACCTTCCGCCAACTCCGCGAACAGCCCGACGGCATGGCCTGGATCGGCCTGCACCGCCCAACCGAACCCGAACTCCACTCCCTGGCCGACGAGTTCAACCTCCACCCGCTCTCCATCGAAGACGCCCTGGAAGCCCACCAGCGCCCCAAGCTGGAGCGCTACGGGGACACCCTCTTCGTCGTCCTGCGGGCCGCCCGCTACCTGGACGCGCTGGAGGAGGTCGACTTCGGCGAGCTCCACATCTTCGTCGGCCCCGACTTCCTGATCACGGTCCGCCACGGCGCGGCCCCGGACCTCTCGGCGGTCCGCCGCCGCATGGAGGAGTCCCCCGAACTCCTCTCCCTCGGACCGGAGGCCGCCCTGTACGCCATCCTCGACGCGGTGGTCGACGGCTACGCCCCGGTCGTCGAGGGTGTCCAGATCGACATGGACGAGATCGAGACCGAGGTCTTCAGCGGCGACCCGGAGGTCTCCCGCCGCATCTACGAACTCTCCCGGGAAATGGTCGAGTTCCAACGCGCCACCCGCCCCCTGGTCGGCATGCTCCACAGCCTGATGGCCGGCTTCGCGAAGTACGGCACGGACGAGGAACTCCAGCGCTACCTCCGCGACGTAGCCGACCACGTCACGCACACCAGCGAGCGAGTCGACGGCTTCCGCCAGGCCCTGACCGAAATCCTGACGGTCAACGCCACCCTGGTCTCCCAACAACAGAACGCCGAAATGCGCGCCTTGGCCGAGGCCGGCTTCGAACAGAACGAGGAGATCAAGAAGATCTCCTCGTGGGCCGCCATCTTGTTTGCTCCCACACTCGTGGGAACCATCTACGGCATGAACTTCGAAACGATGCCGGAACTCCAGTGGGCGGCGGGCTACCCCTTCGCGATCCTGCTGATGGCAGTGGTCTGCGTCAGCCTGTACGTCATCTTCAAGAAGCGCGACTGGCTGTAGACGGCAGGCAAGAGCCTCTGGTCGAGTTCGCTACAGCGAACGCCTCCGAGGGGCCAATCCGGGGCCCTGGGGAGAATCTGGGGAGAATGCGCAGTGCCAAGGAGCGAGCCGTGCCCCTCCCACCTGGTGCTCCACGCGTTCCGTGCGCTTCAGCTTGGGTCGGACAGCCGCCGTTGACCGTCACCGAGAGTGCTGGCGAACACCATGCCAGCGCTTCCCTGGTGGCTGCCGACCGACCCGCAGAGCATCCAACACACCAGCGCGCCCTGGACCATCTCCATCGGCTCCTGCGAGTGTCGAGTCACCAAGGGCAATGCGGCTCCCGTCGCCCCTGGGCAGCGCCAAAACAAGCGATCGCTGAGGAAGTTCCTCAACGACCGTCTCGGAGACTTCGTGCTGGTAAGCCATACGGCTGCCCAACGGGCCTGCAATGCTTCTCGGATGACCAGCAAGAGCAGGGGGCGTAGCAAGCGGGTCCAGCCCCCCGTGCCCGTGCAGCAGAGCGAACCGAACAGCGGAGCTGGCGAGGCTTTGTGGGTGTCGACGCGTTCGGGAGCACGCGCCGGCCGTGGGTTCCACTATCAAGACGCTGTGGGGGCGTGGCTGTGCGGCCGTGTTCTGTCCGGTGCCCTCGACTCCGATCTCATCGTCCCGGAGGGCCTGGAAGACCTCTCGTGTGATGGACCGACACCCTGGCACGTCCAGGTGAAGTCCCGCCAGGAACGGATCGGCGACTTCACCGCACCCGAGGTCGCCGAGCACCTCGTCGCCATGGCCCTGGCGCACGCGAAGCGTGTACAGGCTCGACTGGAGGGTCGGCCCCTTCTTGTCCTCGAGCGGCCGGTTGAAGGGGAATGGTTCATCCAGTGGGGCGACCCCTTGAGTGACCTGCCGCGAGGCCACCGGTTGCTACAGGCATTCAACGCGAAGGCCTCGAAGGCCGGCCTGACCAAAGATGAAATCGACGCATGGTGCAATGCCGCCAGTCTCTACGTCTTGCCATGGCGTGCCGCCGCCGACGACACCCGCACCGCTGTAGCCCAACGGCTCGGGCTGCTGCCGGTAGCTGCGGAGGCAGTCGTGCTGGCCCTGCGCAGCGCCGTCGCAAGACGGGCCGATGCCAACGCTGAGACGACCCTGTCGGGAGCGGCAGGACTGAGTCGAACGAACATTGCAGGGATTGCGACCGAGGTCGCGGAAACCATCGACCGTGCGTCGCTGGAGGAGGCACTGGCCACGGGCCTCTGCGAGCCTGTCGACTTCGACCGTCCGCTCCAGGCCGCCGGCTTCCACGAAGGCGTCAACGTGCAGCCCGGCCACATCGCTGCCGGGCTTCCGGCCCCCAGGCCTGTCCTGACCGGGCGGGTGGCGGATGCGATCCATCGGGGGCAGAGCGTCCTCGTGACCGGCCCGTCGGGCATCGGCAAGTCCGCCGTGATGTGGACGGCTGCCTACGTGACCAGACACGTGCTCTGGTACCGCATCAGGCGGCTCCAGCCGGACGACGCCGTCCCGCTCGTAAGGCTGGCGAAGGCGTTGCAACCCTCGGCCCGCTCTCCGATCGGATTCGTGGTGGACGGCGTCGGTGTCGGAGCGGCCGAGGCATGGGATGTCCTCTACCGCGAGCTCGCCCCGATCCCCGGTGTCCTGCTCCTGGGCTCGGTCCGGAGCGAGGACCTTCTGCCCCTCCGAAGCCGAGTCGACTGTACCCAGATCGAGGTGACCCTCGATGAGGAGGTCGCGGAGCAGATCCACACCGGGCTGTCGGCTACCGGCACCACGGCTGCCGCGCACTGGCGGGAAGCGTACGACGCGGCAAACGGACTGACCCTGGAATTCACGCACCTACTCACCCGCGGACGAAGGCTCTCGGATGTCCTGTCGGAGCAGGTCGAGCGGCGCGTTGCCGAAGGGCGGCAGGCAGAGATCGAGATCCTGGCCAGGATCTCGATCGCCCACCAGTGGGGCGTCGACCTGCCCGTGCGGGCACTTCAGCAACAGCTGGGCCTTGGAGACACGGACCTTCGCATGGCGTTGTCCCGCCTTGCCGATGAGCATCTCGTCCACGAGCGGCACGGGCTCCTGTCCGGGCTGCACCAACTGCGCTCGGCGCATCTGGCCGACGCCGTACACGCGATTCCGCCGCCGATCTTGGACGAGACCGTACTCGCGGTGATGCGCATACTGACGGACTCACAGCTTCAGCCGTTCATCGCCGGCGTCCTCACCGAACACCCCGTGCTGGATCCCGTCGTACTGGACCAGCTCGCGGTCGAACTCGGCCAGCGCCCCTCCGGGAAGGCGACCACCGGCGTTCTGCAGGCTCTACGGCTGGTCGACGTCAACCGCACTGCGGCCGACTGGCTCCGGACCCTCGACCGACACCGGATCCCGCCCGCGTTGCGCCGCACCACCCTTCAGTTCGCGCTCGTGGACGGGGACCTGCTGCCGCAGCTCAAACCCGAGATCGCCGCGGCCATCACCGAGATCCGAGCGGCGGATACCTCCGGTTCGCCGCTGCGCGACGCGCTCGTGGAACGGCTCGGCAATGCAGCGATCAGTCTCCTCCTGTCCCAGTGCGGGGAGCCCGTCGAATCCCAGCGGTTGCTCGCCGTCCTTGCCGGGACTGGTCTGGATCTGGCGGGTGGGCCGAAGGTGCTCGCCGATTCGCCATTCGGGCAGCTACTCGTCGGCACACCGGTCGATCTCCTGGGGGACATCCTCTCCACAGCCCGGACCGCATCGGTGGCCCTGGCCGAACAGCTCTTGCAACTCGCAGGCGGGGAGGAACGTGTGCTGGACAGCGTCGCGGCCCGTTCACCGTGGGTCACTGAGGCGTCCGTCGTCGATCGCGAGGGCGGCCAGGTCGCATACGCCCGTCTCCTCCACGTGTCGGACCAGGCACGACCGGACGCCGAACAGGAGGTCAGGGAGCTCGGGCGGATGCTGCTGCGCTGCCTTCCACAGTGCGAGAGTGCCGACATCCAAAATCTGCTACCCGGTGGGCTGCCGCTGACCTTTGGTGACTTCACCAGCGGGGTCAGCCTTCTGAAGCGGCAATACGACAGATCGCCCGCCACGGTGGCGTGGACTCGTACCCGCACACTGATCGGTGCAACGGTGGCTGGCCATACCGACTGGACCACCCGCACCGCAACCGCAGCCTCTTCACTCCCCGTGCTCCACCAATACCTGACGGATCTGACCCAGGCCTGGTGCGTCGGTCGCGGTCGACCCAAAGAGGTCGAAGGCCTACGCACGACGCAGGCAGCGCTACTGGACTGGGCCGCGTCACTGACGCTCCCCGTCGACACTTCGTTCCTGTCCACGCTGCCCGTCGGCGACGACGTTCCAGGAGGTGGAAGCGACCACCTGCAACACCTGGTGAACGGGATCGCCGAGAACCTCACGCGAAGGCTCGCCGACCCCAACGGGTATGCAGCGCTCGCCAGCTACGTCGGCGACAGCCTGCCAAGCCTCGCCACGCAGGTGCGGGATGAGGAGCGCTGGCACCTCATCGGCCAGGACCCTCCGGATGTCCTCGATCACCTCGTGGGGAACCTCGCAGACCTGCATGCCGTTCTGGCCGAACTCGCCTGGGGCACCCTCGGACACAAGGAGCTCAGGGCCGCGGCGCGATCAGGACCATCCGCGCAGGCACTCTCTCGGGCAGCAGATCTTGCCCGCCGAGCCGCCGGCGCACGAGCAGAGGCCCTGCCCCTGAAACTCCAGTCCAGCGCCAGGGCAGCAGGGATCCGCATCAGCGTGTACACCAGACCTGTCTCAGACGCGGACTCAACGGAGTGGCCTGCCGCGGAACTTGCGGTGGGTGTGGAGCTCGCCGAACTCACTCAGTGGCCGACGGCAGTGGAACAGCTGTGCTCGCTGCTGAAGCACGATCCCGGCTCCCAGGGCAGCCGTAGGGCCGTCCTGCTCGTTCCCTTTGTCGACGGCAAGCCAGTCAGACTCATGGCGCAACAACTTCAGACGACCCTGTGGCCCGGGACCGGCCTCTTCGACGCTTGGAGCACCGAGCTTCCTGAAGGACACCCGACCCCACTCACCGACGCTGCCATCGACGCCCACCAGGCCCTCCAATGCCTCTCCGGGCTGGCTCACCTCGCGACGCTCAGGGACACAGACGCGAGGCACCAGAGCACCGCCGACGAGGCGGTGGCGCAGTTCCAACAGGCACGCAGCGTGGTTGGTGGACTACGCCAGGGGGATCCGGTCATCGCTGCGATCCTCGACTTCCTCGACACCCTCGCTCGTCGGGTGGAGAGAGAGATCGCCGAGGGCCCTGGCTTCCAGGACTCTGGCGTGGCGAACCTCGCTAGCGCCATCGCCCAAGGGGCGACCGCGCATCCAACAGAGGACTACCTCCAGCTGGACGGCATGACGGCCATCACCCTGCAATGGGACCTCGACCCCGACCATGCGGCGCGTCTCCTCGCTGCGACCGACGGTTGAGGGCATCGGCGGGTCGAGGTGGTTCGTCACCCTTCGGTGAGACCGGTAGTGCTCCGGTGCGACGAGACCAGGTCCTCAGGTACGTACTCGGGCACCGTGCCGAGTAGTGCGTCGATGGCCGCGCGGCCCTTGCCGCCGGCCTCCGGCATAAAGTGGGCGTAGTGGTCGAGGGTGATGGTCGGACTTGAGTGACCGAGCCACCGCGCGAGCGTGACGATGGACTCGCCCGCTTCGAGCAGGACCGAGGCGTAAGTGTGCCGGAGCACGTGGAAGCCGTCCTTACGCGAAGCCTTCCACCGCGCACCCTTCTCCCGTACTGGAATGACTCCGGCCGCGGCGAGGGCCGGTTTCCAGGCCTCGTCGTTGAAGATGTTGGCGCGGATGGCGTTGCCGTACGTCGTCGTGAGGACGAGCGGGAAGCTCTGCTTCTCCCGGTCGGGCTCCGGTCCGCCCCAGGGGAGCTCGACGTCGACCGCCGGATGGTCGAGGAAGTACGCGGCCAGTTCCGTGGCCACCGAACGGGGCATGTCGACGATGCGCGTCTTGCCACCCTTGGGCAGGGCGAAGTAGAGGCGCCCTGAGAGGAGTTGCACCTGTCTGCGCACTCGGATGACGCCGCGTTCGAAGTCGATGTCCCTCGGCGACAGCCCGAACACCTCGCCCTGGCGCAGCCCACACCCCAGCGCGACGACGACCGCGATCCGGTAGCGAGGATTGATCTCGTCCCGCACCCTCTGCGCCGTTGCCAGCGGCCATGCGTCACGATCCTCGTCGGGTGCCTTCGGCCAACGCACCGTCTTGGCCCGCATCGGGTTGCGGACCAGGCGCTTGTCGTCGATCGCGGTCTCGAAGATGTTCGACAGCGAGGTGAGGATCTGTCGGGCGTACCGCGGAGAGCACTCGCCTTCGAGCGTGGCTATGTAGCCGCGCAGGACGGTCGCCGACACGTCGCGCAGCGCCACCGCACCGAGGTGCGGAAGGATGTGGAGTCGTACACGCTCGTCAACTCGTTTGACCGTGCCCGGCGCGCCGCGAACGCCGGCGCGCCAGTGGCGCGTGACGAAGTCCGTCAAGGTGATGGAGCCGTCGCGCGGGTCGACGAACTCGCCTCGTTCGCTGTCGGTGCCGGACCGCCGGAGCCACCCCTTGGCGTCCTCCAGCACGTCGAACGACATGTCCCGGACGCCCGGGATTCCAGCGACTCGGTACCGAGACCCCTTGCCGTAACGGGTCGTACGCTCACGCTTCCCGGTGACGGGATCCTTCTTCTTTTTGATCCAACGGTCTTCGATATAGCCAGCCAAAGAATTCCTCGGGGTAAGGGTTGGACGTAGGGCGGGCGGTAAGGCCGGTTAGATCGGTCAGGCCGTGGCCGCGTACCCGGCGCGGCGCTGCAGGGCGGCATTCACCGGATTCAGGGAAGTGTTACTGCGGGAGTCCGCCTGCTCCTGTTCCCGGATCCACTCGTCAAGCATTTCGATCCGGTACATCACGCGTCCGCTCCGCCCCATCCGAAAACTCGGCGGACCTTGGCGACGGTGCCGCCACACGTAAAGGGTGGCGGGCGACAGCCCCAGGTATTCGGCGGCTTCACGCACGTTCAGAAAACCCCTGCCTAGCGGCGACACACGGGGAGACATGCGGACATTCGCCAGCAATTCACTGTCACAAGCAACACTTCGCACGTATCGAAACTTTCGGGGTCTTCCGTCGACAACCTGTGGCGACGGACATCGGGCATGACGAGTCCGCCCCCGCTTGCTGTCAGGCAGGTGGAGCGGACTACTTCAATGGTCTGGAGAATCCCCGGTTTGGCTGACCGGGGATCGTCGGGTATAAGCCGGGGCGGCGTCACAGCGCACCCACCCCGGACCCCTACGTCGCGGGCTGGAGCAAGGCGAGTGGGGAGACACCGAGGGCGGCCGCAATGGCTACGAGGTCATCCACGTCGCAGCGCCGGCGGGTGCGTTCGATGCGGGACAGCATGGTGTTGGTCATGGGGTGGCCGAGCTCGGTGACACGGGCAGCGAGCTCGCGCTGGGCGAACCCGCGCGAGGTGCGCAGGCGCTCGATGGCACCGGCGGTCCGTTCTCCGGCGGGACCGATTTCCGTAGCTCTTCGGGGCATGGGTCTGTTGTAGCTCGGGTTCCCGGGTTCTCGTAATCACGGAAGCCCAGACATGGGACTTTGGGGCCCGTTTCACGGAGAACGAACTGCCGATTCCCGCATAGGCTGCCATTGCGGAGCTACGACCCATCTCGGACCACAGAGGTGTGCACAGCATCAGCGGCTCCGGGCGGCGGAAACATAGATCGCCTCGCCTACTCCGGTCAATGGCTTTCGGGGTGCGATCTTCGCCGCTCTTCCCATGCCGTCGACTTTTTGGTCAACCGGGGATTCGCACTTACTGTGAAGACGTTCGCGATCAGCGATGCGATCTGACACTTTTCGAGTGCGGATTCGCTGGACTTGCGCGGGCTGGGTATGGCTGTCTTGGCTAAGCACCCCCGACAAAGGAATCGGCTCCCGGCGTTGTAGCGCCGAGAGCCGATGGGAGTCCCTTGTCCAAACCGCCCACTCCTGAACGGATCTGAGGAACGTCTATGCCCAACAGTACGGCCGAAGCAGCCGTCCGCACACCCGCGCCCACCCCGGCGTCGCCGTCCCAGCAGCAGACGAAGGCGGGGCGATAGGCATGGCACGCATCCGCACCATCAAGCCGGAAGCCTTCAGCTCCGAATCGCTGGCCGCCGTCAGCATCACCGCCGAGCGGACGTTCTTCGGCCTGCTCACCCAGGCCGACGACCACGGCCGGTTCCGTGACCAGTCCGCCGTCATCGCGGGCCTCTTGTGGTCCCTGCGCCCCGAACACGGCCCGATCGAGGTGGAAGACGACCTCACCCAGCTCGCCGGCAATGAACTCATCTGCCGGTACGAGGGCGAGGAAGACGGCAAGCGGTACCTGCACATCGTGACCTTCTCCAAGCACCAGAAGGTCAACCGCCCCAGCGGTGTCCGGCACCCGAACTGCCCCTACCACGACGGCGGCCGGGTACCCCTGACTTCACGGCTGGCGCAGGGAGGGCTCCGTGAGCCGTCCGTGCACCATCAGGCACCCGCCCCGGAGCCCGCACCCGCACCTCATGCCACGTCACCGATCCCCGTATCCGCAGGTCAGGGCGGATTCAGTGAGCCCTCCGTGCAGCATCAGGGGGAGGTGCGGGAGCCTGCGCCGAGCCCTCACGGTCCGGATCTAGGACCTAGGATCATGGATCTAGGATCTCCGTTGGGAGGTGCGAGCGCCCCCGCCACACCCCAGACCGCAACGGCCCAGCAACTGGTCGCCGAGTACGCCGCCGCGTGCGGGAAGCGCCCTCCGGAGAAAGTCCTGGGCCACGTCGGCCGGGAAATCAGCAAGCTGCTGCACGAAGGCATCGACCCGGACCACATCCGAGCCGGAGTCGACCGCATGCGCCTGAAGAGCCTCTACCCGAGTCTGCTGCCCAGCCTGGTCAACGAGGCCATGAACCCGCCCCAGGCCACTGCTGGCGCCCGCAGGGCCCCTCAGCCGTACACCAACCCCGTTGACGCCGAAGCCGCTTACGGAGGCCAGCTGTGACCACCGCGACCCGCGAACCCCAGCGTGCTGGCGCCCTGGCAGCCCGTCTCCAGGCCATCCTCGCTGCCAAGGGCATCGACCCCGACACCGCACCCGCCGGGCCCACGGTGGAGCCGGTGACCGCCCTGGAACTCGCCGACCGCCGCATCCCGCCCCGCTACCGCGAGGCACTCGCCACCCAACCCGAAGTCCTGGGCTGGGTGGAGGCGGTCACCGGCGCCGGGCGGAACGGGCCGGCCGGTACCCGGGGCATCGCCTACGGCCCCTCGCTGCTGATCGCCGGAACCACCGGCATCGGCAAGACACATCAGGCCTACGGAGCCGTCCGCTCGCTGCTGGCCGCCGGAGTACGCCTGCGCTGGCAGGCGGTCACCTCCGCCGACCTCTACGCCCAGCTCCGGCCCCGGCCCAACCACGACCCCGAGCGGGAGATCCAAGAGCTCGGCCGGTGCCCGCTGCTGATCCTGGACGACCTCGGCGCGGCCAAGCAGTCCGAGTGGACCGAGGAGCTGACGTACCGGCTGATCAACCGCCGCTACACCGAGATGCTCCCGACCCTGATCACCACCAACCTGCCGATCGCGGAACTCCGCAACGCAGTCGGGGACCGCGTCGCCTCCCGTCTGGCAGAGATGACCACCCGCGTCATCCTCACCGGCCCAGACCGCCGACGCGCCCAGCCGTCAGGCTCCTGACCACCACGGTCCCCAACCAGGTCGGTCCCCATCATCGTGGGGGACCGAACCACTGGCCCGAGCCGTTCGGGGACCGTCCCCATCCAGGTCCCGGTCCCGTCCCCATCCCCAACCCGGTCCCGGTCCCGGTCCCCAAACTGACCCCGGTCCCGCCTGACAGCGCCCTCCCCCAGGAGGGGACCGACAGCAGTCGATTGGGGACCGTCCCCTGATTGCGCTGCGCGCGCCGGCCACCACGGGGACCGGTCCCCAACTCTGTTTCCGCAGGTCACCCCCGCCTGACGTCCCCCGACTCAGTGGGGACCGTCCCCACGGTCCCCACCATCCGGGACCACCCTGCGGCGGTTCGGGGACCGTCAGGTCACCACGTCGGGGACCGTCCCCACCCATGACTACGGGTACCGAGACGGGACCGGTCCCCCACGCCCCTGCCGCCGGGGACCGAGCGCCTCCCCGAAACGGGGGCCGTCCCCGCCCGGTCCCCCGGACAGCACCGCCAGCGTCTCGCGTCACCAGCGAGCGGTCCCCAACCGGTCGACCCCGCCCAACAGCCCCCTTCACACGATCAGCCTCTACCTCTTCAAGGACACGCATGCACAACCCACCGCACGACCGTCCCAGCCACGACGAGCACGTGCCCTCGCTTCCAGCCTCAGGAGGAGCAAGTTGTACCCAGAGCATTGCTCCCGTCGGGAGCAATGCTCTGGGCTCCCCCGCCCCAGGGGTGGCGGGCGCGGTCCGGCACCAGGGGGTGCCGGCCCTTCGGGATGCTGCCGAGGCCGGACCGCACCACAAATCGGAGGGACAGCACACCTGCCACACCCCCCGCTGCACGCACACCGCCCCTACGACATCGCACGTGCGCCAGCGTGAGCGCCTGCTCGCCGAGAAGAAGCGCATGCACCAGCCCAGTTGCCGCATGAACGACGACGAATTCCAGCTCCTCACCCACGCCGCGGCTGCCTGCCGCATGAGCACCGCCGGCTTCCTCGCCCACTCTGCCCTGAAGGCCGCACGCGACCTCGAACACACCGAAGCCGAGATCGCCACCCACCGAGAGATGGTCAGAGAGCTGTTCGCGCTGCGCCGGGCCCTCGGCCAGATCGGCCACAACCTCAACCAGGTCACCACCGTCCTGAACTCCGGCGCCGACGCCCCGCACGCCAAGGCGGTCCTCGACGCCGTCCAACGGACCGCCGAGCGCGTGGACGACTTCACCCAGCGCTACGTCGAGACGGAGACCCCCGCCGGATGATCCCCCGCATCCACAAGATGGGCACCCGCACCATCGGCCTGATCCGCTACCTCTACGGCCCCGGCACCCACGAGGAACACACCGACCCGCACCTCGTGGCGGCCTGGGACAGCCTCGTCCCCGACCCCGGACGCAACCCGAAAGCCATCTACGCAGACCTGCAAAGGCTCCTCGACCAGCCCGTCGAAGCGCTGCCCAAGTCACGGCGCCCCACCGAGCACGTGTGGCACCTGTCCGTACGTGCCGCGCCCGAGGACCCGGTCCTCACCGACGAGCAGTGGGGTGACATCGCCCGCCGCATGGTCGCCGCCACCGGCATGGCCCCCGAGGGCGACACCGCCGCCTGCCGCTGGGCAGCCATCCGCCACGCCGACGACCACATCCACATCATCGCCACCACCGTCCGCGAGGACGGCCGCCGGCCCCGCCGCCACAACGAAGCCAAGCGCTCCCAGGCCGAAGCCCGTCTCATCGAGGCCGACTACGGCCTGCGCCGCCTCAACACCGGTGACGGAACCGCAGCCCAGCGCCCCACCAGCGCCGAACACCACAAAGCCGACCGCCACCAGCGGGAACGCACCCCGAGGGAGGAACTGCGCGAGAGCGTCCGACGCGCGGCGGCCGGTGCCCGGAGCGAGGAGGAGTTCTTCGACCGTCTCACCCATGCCGGTCTCCTCGTAAAGCGGCGCGTGGCACCGTCCAGGGACCTCCTCGGCTACACCGTGGCCCTTCCCGACGACCGCAACAAGCACGGCGAGCCCGTCTTCTACTCGGGATCCAAGCTCGCCCCCGACCTCTCCCTGCCCCGCATCCGCGAACGCTGGACCCAACCGGCAGAACCCTCCTCGGACGAGGGCGTCTCACCGGAGCAGCCCGTTCTCCCACCGGTGACCGGCTCGGCGTACGCCCGCCGCCGCGCCACCACGGCGACCTGGCAGGCACTGCTGCTCATCAATCACGGCGACGACGGCACGGCAGCAGCCCAGATCGCCGCTGTCGGCGAGGTCCTCGACGCGCTCGCCGACACCTCTGCCACCCACACCCGACGAGAACTCCGTGATGCAGCCTTCGCGTTCGAGCGGGCCTCGCGTTCCCACGTCCGCGCCGTACGCGGGCACGACCACGCCCTGCGCCAGGCCGCGCACGACCTCGTCCACAGCGGACCGGCCCTCGGTCGCGGAGAGGACGGCGCCACCACCGCCATGCTCATCGACACCGCGTTCTTCCTCGTCACCGCGGCGGCGAAGTGGCACGCCAAGAAGCACCACGCCCAGCAAGCCGAAGCCGCCCATCAAGCTGCCGAACACCTGCGCGCCGCCTACGAGATCGCGGCCGCCCAGCCGATGTCCGTGCTCCACCAGCGAGGCCGCTCCCTGCCACTGCAGCGACGACAGGCAGCCGTCCTACGCCAGGCGCTGCCCGAGATTGCCGAACAAGTTCTGGCCGAGCCGGGCTGGCCCGCCCTGGCGGCCACCCTCGCCGATACCCAGGCCGCAGGCCACAACCCGGCCCACCTCCTCTCAGAAGCCACGCAGCACCGGGAGCTGGACAGCGCCACCTCCGTCAGCGACGTCCTCGTCTGGCGTCTCCGCCGTCTCGCGCACCTGCCTGCCGATCCCGCAGGCGTGGTGACCACACAACCCGCTCCGAAGGCCGCGAACAACGCCTCCCGCCGCCGCTGACGCCCGGACGTGGCCGTCCCTACATAGCCGACGATCCCCGGTCAGCCAAACCGGGGTTTCTCCGGAGCATTAAAAACATCACCACCGGCCCCATCCCGTAAGGAACCCCCGCATGCCCGAAACCGAACTGCGCATCGAAATCATCGCCCTGCTGTTGGACGCGGACTTCAAGCTCCGACCCGACACCAACACCTGGTCCCACAGTGACGGGCGCCCCTTCACACGGGCCGAACAGTCCACCGCCTTCCAGGCCACGCACGCCGAGCTCGAAGCCACAGCAGCACTGAGCGCCCGCAACGCCGCGGCCGTCCTCGAACGGGGCAACGCCGTGGAGGCCCTCACCGAGCTCATGCTCTCGTACTTCGCCCGGCACCCCGAAGCCCGCATGGTCATGGACGTACTCCCGCACATGACCGAGGAAGACCGCGCCGAGTACGAGCGCCTGTGCGCCATAGCCGCTCCGGACGGCGGCATATACCTCCCCTACGAGGACTGACAGGCCCCAGCACAGCACCCTGCGCCCGGTGGCGGGTACCTCCTGGCCACCGGGCGGCGGTATTCCTCATGTGGAAGTCCGCCAGGCCCTACCCGCTGGCAGTCGTAGATCAGTGGCGTGCGTCGCCTGCCGCGATCAACGGAGCAAGGAGGTCTACGGCTTCCTCCCAGCGGAAGCGGTCGGCGCCGCCGCCAGACTTCGGGCGGTGCGGCTCGTAGCTGCCGACCAGAACACCCATCTCGCGCAGCTCTGCGAGGCTCCGCCGGTAGGCGCGGTGGGCGGCGAGCGCGGTGTTCACGTAGGGCAGGACGACGGTGGGGATGCCCATGCCCGGAGCCTCACAGAGGATGCCGAGGGCGAGGTTGTCCGCGAAGCCGGCCGCCCACTTGTTGACCGTGTTGAAGGTGGCCGGGGCTACGGCGATCGCATCGGCGGGTGGGAAGGACCGTGCGTCCCCGGGCGCGCGCCAGGCGGAGCGGACGGGGTAACCGGTCCGCTCCTCGATCGCGGCGACATCGAGGAAGGGAAGCCCCTGCGGGGTGGCGACGACGCCGACGTCCCAGCTCCTCTCGTGCGCGGCGTCGATCAGCTTCCCGACGTCGCCCGCGATCCCGGCCGCGCAGACGACGACGTACAGGAAGGGCTTGCGCTGCGGCTCGGTCACGCGGGTACTCCCAGTCGGCGGCTGAAGTGGTGGAGCTCTGGCAGCGTACGCCGACGGTCGCGCGCTGCCATGTCGGCGACCAGGTCCCGGACGGCTGGTCGCCGTACGTCCTGGGCCGCGCAGGTCTCCGCGATCCGCAGGGCCTGGTAGCCGTCGGCGAGGCGGCCCTGCTGCGCGTAGGCACGGGCGGCTTCCACCCACAGGGCGGCCCGGCGCTCGGGAACCGGGATGTGGCGGCGCATGAGCGGACGGGCGATGTCGATGGCGACGCCCGCGTCACCGAAGGACACGGCCGCGCTGACCTCGTGGAGGGCCACATTGGTGGGGCTGAAGTTGGCCCAGGCGTCGGGGCGATCCAGGGCGACGTACTTCGCCACCTCCTTGGCCTCGGCCAGGAACTCTGCGGTGGCAGCGCGGTCCCCGGCTCTGCTGGCAGCCGTGACTCCGCGCAGTAGCAGCAACCCGAGCACGGAGAGGTGATGGTGGGGTTGCCGGTCGTAAGCACCGGCGAGTTGTGAGGCCGTGTGCTTGATCAACGTGACGGCCTGGCCGGCGTGCTGTTCGCGTACCAGGACGTGCGCGTGGAGGCGAACGCTGGCGGCGAGGACGAGTGGATCACCTGAGCGTTCGGCCTCGGCCATCGCACGCCCGACGGCGAGCCACGCCGTGCCGGGGTCTCCCTGCTTGAGCAAGAGGCTGGCCGAAGTCTGGTAGGCCGTGGCCAGGAATTGGGGAAGCTCCTCGGCCTGCGGGGAGTCGGCGATGCAGTGGCGGAGATCGGTGATCAGGCCGGGAAGGGTCCGCTCCAGCTCCGCGTAGTCGCACGTGCTCCAGAGGCGCCGGATGGCCGTTGCCCGGTTTCGTAGTTCCCCGGACTCCGCCGCTTCCGTCGTCGGAGCCGTCGGCATCCCGGGCAGGAGTGCCTGGACGAGCGCCGGGTGCGCAGCCGTCGGCGCGACCGAGGCTGTGAGCGCGGTGACGCTGGCGGCAAGGAAGGTACGGCGGCGCAGCATTTCCTCTGTCTCCGGATCGTGGGGATCGGCTTCCGGGGCGGCCTCCGCCAGACCGAGTCTGGCCGGGGGAATGCGCAGGATGCGGGCGACGTCGCGCAGAACCCGGATGTCGTCCGTTCCGCGTCCGCCCTCCAGTCGGCTGATCTTCGACTGGTGGTATCCCAGCTCGCTGGCCACGTCCGCTTGCGAGCGGCCCTGTAAGACCCGAGCCCGGCGGATCAGTTCACCGATCCGGTGCACCTCGCCCTGCGTGTCGACCATCTCCGCCACGGCCCCTTCTGCCGAGACCGATCCTGCCTGCTCAACCGAGCCTAACTGCAAGGAACTTGCCCGTCATGCACAACGTGCATGAACGATGCGGGGGCTGCGCGGCACATCGCGCAGCCGTCTCCTGACCCGCTTGCCTGGTGGAACCGCACCCCTCCAGGAGGCTGCTCATGGAAGTGCACGAGGTCACGCTGACCGTCACGAGTACGCCCGAGGGCGCCGCTCGTGCTCGGCACCAGGTGATGAACGAGATCAGAGGCTGGCGCTCGGTCATCGGCACCGACGGCATGTGCGTAGCAGAGGCCGTGGCCGGCGAACTGCTGGCGAACGCCGTTCAGCACACGGGAAACGAAGCTGCCTCCGTAACCGCTCGCCTGCGCGGGAGCCGACTGCGCTTCGAGGTCCGCGACCGGAGTTCCGCCCTCCCCCACGCACGCCCACCCCGTACGGACGCCGAGGACGGCCGCGGGCTGCTGATCATCGACGCCCTCGCCGACCGGCACGGCGTCGACCACAGCGCCGGCGGCAAGTCCTGCTGGGCCGAACTCGATCTGTCCGTACCCACCTCTGTCACGCCCTCCATCACGCAACCTCCCCTGCAAAGGAGTTGAACGCATGGCACCCCATCGAGCTCTTGCGCCGAGCGCGGAGGTCATCGCCGTACGTCCGGGGAGGCCCCTCTCCGGTTCGGTCACCGTCGACGGCTCCAAGAACGCCGCCCTGCCGCTGCTGGCCGCCGCAGCAGCCGTGCGCCGGACCGTCCAGCTGGAGAACGTCCCCGCCAGCGCCGACGTCCACTGGATGCTCACCTTGATCCAAGGGGCGGGCTGGCACATCGCCCGGGCCGTTGGACGACCCGACAGCGTGGTGATCATGCCCCCTGACGCCGTACCCACGGAACTCGACCTGGCCCCGGCCGCACGGATCCGCGCGTCGTACTACCTGGTGCCCGCACTCCTTGCCCTACAGGGGAACGCCCGGCTGCCCTGGCCCGGGGGATGCCGGATCGGGGAGCGCGGCATAGACCTGCACTTCAAGGTGTACGAGGCCTTCGGTGACCGCATAACCGTCCATGACGAGGGCTATGACGTCGAGACCGGTCGACCCGCTAGCGGGACCGTCTCCCACGCGCTCCCGTTCCGGTCGCGCGGTGCGACGATCGCCGCCGTCCTGCGGGCGGTCGTCGCCGGCCGCGCGCTGCGCCTCGGTCGGCCGAACCTGTCGCCTGAAGTCCTCACCGTGCTGGACGCCCTGCGCTCGGCGGGATGGGAGACCCGAGTCGGCGAACAGGTCCTGGACCTGAGCCCGGCAGCGGCATCACCGGCCGAGATGCCGGCTTGGCGCGTTCCGGGCGACAAGATCGAGGCAGGCACCCTGGCCTGCGCCGTCGCCGCCACCGGTGGGACCGCGCGCATCGAGGGCGTCCAAGGTCGGGATGTCGTGCCGTTGCAGGCAGCCCTGCAGCGGCTGGGCATCCCCACCGCGGTACGTGAGGACGTCCTCGTGGTCGACGGGAGCGCCGCCCGGGCGACGGGCCGTCCCCTTCGCGCCATCGCCACACTCGCCACCGGCGGCTTGGACGCCGACTTCGAACCTCCGCTGATGGCACTGGCTCTCGGCCAGCCCGGCACACACCTGTTCGCCGACTCCATCAACCCCGGCCGCCACGGGAACCTGCTGCCCCAGCTGGCCCGACTCGGCGCGAACATCGAGGAGATCTCCCCCACCGAATGCCGGCTGACCGGCCCCCAACGCCTCACCGGAGCCGGGGTCGAGGCCACCGACATCCGCACCGGCTCCGCGCTCATGGTCGCAGCGCTGACCGCGCGCGGAATCACCACCCTCGGCGGAGTCGACCAGCTCCGCCGTGGCCACGCCGACCTGCCCGGCAAGCTCCTCCACCTCGGCGCCGACATCTGCGAGGTCGCGCCATGACCACGGCCCGTTCCCTACGGCAGATCATGGCCACCACCGACGTCCACTCCGCCCTCGGCGCCGACGGCCCGCTGCTCGGGCACCTCCACCAGGCACGCACGGACAGCCTGCTGGTGGACTGCGGCGACTTCTTCGAGGGCACCGGGTTCTATCGCCTCGGCGGTGGCGGGCTCGAACGGGACATCCTGCTCGCCCTGTACGACGTCGTCGCTCCCGGGAACCACGGCTGGCCGCACTACTTCGAGCCCGCCCTCCACCAGCGGACCGTATGCGCGAACGTCGTCGAGGACTCCACCGGCAACGCGCTCTTCCGGCGTCTGCGCATCGTGGACATCGCGGGCCGAAGGACGGCCGTCACGGCCGTGATCGGCCAGCAGGCATTCAAGTCGATCCCGGTCGGGCAGCGGTCCGGCCACCGCGTCACCGATCCAGTCCACGCCCTGCGCGAGCTGATGCTCGCGCACCACCACGAGGTCGACTCCTGGGTCCTCCTCAGCCACTCCGGCTTCGAGCAGGACCTCCAGCTCGCCGAGGCGTGCCCCTTCCTCGACGTGGTCTTCGCCGGCCACTGCCACAGCGAACACACCGGACCCGAACGGGTCGGCAGCACCCTCGTGCTCAAGGGGCAGGAACTCGCCGTCGGCTACGCAGTCGCCGAACGCTCCCTCGAAGGCTGGGTAGGACGGACCGCCCGTTTCCCTGACACCTCGGGATCCGTCCTGCCAACCGAGCTGGCCTCCGTCCGTGAACAGATCGCCTCCATCGACGCACAGCTGGCCGAGCCGCTGGGACGTCTCGTCGCGCCCTATCGGAACAAGCCGCTCGACCGCCACGCCCTGCTCCGAGAACTGGCCGACCGGCTGCGCAGCGGACTGGGTAGCGAGGCCGTCGTCCTCAACGAGACCGCCGTGCGCACGACGCTGCTCGGCGAAGTCCTCACCGCCGGAGATCTGCTGGCCATCGAGCCGTTCGACAACAGCCTGGTCGAGGCCCAGGTCGCGCCGGCCTTCCGTAGCGACCCCTCTGCACTGCTGACTCACCTCACCGAGCTGGCGGGACCCCTGATCACCTCCCCCGATCCGCTTCCCGCCGGCCTGGCGAGCGTGCTGACCACCGACTACCTCGCCGACACCTGTCTCAGCAGCCGAGCCCAGCCCTCGGGCCTCAGCCTCGGCTCGGCGATCCGGAGCATTCTGACCAACGGAGACGACCAGTGATCCTCACCGGGCCCGAGATCACCTCCGCCTCGAAGGACGGACGGCTGCGCATCTCCCCCTTCACGCCGACCCAGGTCAACCCGAACAGCTACAACGTCCGCCTGGGCGGGACCCTGCTCACCTACACCGACCAGGTGCTCGACACCCACCGCCCGAACCCCACCCGCCGCACAGAGATCGGCGACGACGGCCACGTCCTGCAGCCCGGCGAGCTGTACCTCGGCCACACCTTGGAGGAAGTGGGATCCGACCTCTTCGTCCCCCTGCTCTTCGGCCGTTCCTCCGTCGGCCGACTGGGGCTCTTCGTCGAGATCACCGCACCCATCGGTGACATCGGCTTCCACGGCCAGTGGACGCTGATGCTCACCCCGACCCGCCCTGTGCGCGTCTACGCCGGGATGAAGATCGGGCAGATCATGTTCTTCATCTCCGAGGGCGCCATCGACCTATACGAGGGCAAGTACCAGGCGGCCTCCGGGCCCCAGCCGTCCACGTACTGGCGTGACCTCGACGCCACGACGGCTACCTCGTGATCCTCACCGGCCCGGCCATCGCCGCCGCCCGCGAGGCGGGCCGCATCACCATCGACCCGTACGACCCGGAGCGCCTGTCCCCCAACGCGTACGACTGGCGCCTGGGCAGCACGCTCCGCGTCTGCGAGGGCGACCTCGACGCCGCCAGTCCCACCGCCTTCTCCGAACTCACCCTCCCTGACAACGGCTACGTCCTGGAGCCGAGCCACCTCTACCTCGGACACACCCTGGAGCGGACCGGCTCCGAGACGTACGCCCAGCTCCTCAACGGGGACCGGACCACCGGCTCCCTCGGCATCTGGGTCCACGTCTCCGCGCCGCTCGGACACCAGGGCCACGCGATCCGCTGGACCCTGGAGATCCGAGCCACCCGCCCCGTACGCGTCCGGCCCGGCATGACCTTCGGCAAGCTCGTCTTCCTCCGCACGCACGGCTCCCCGGCCAGCTACCAGCAGCACGGCCTCAAGTACCGCACCAGCGAGGGCATCGAGACGTCCCGCCTCTACGAGGAGAATCCCGGAGGCCGCCGGTGAATCGCATTGTCGCCACCGCTCTCGACCTGCCGTTCCCCAGCCCCGGCGGAAGCGTCGAACTCTTCCTCGACCTCTACGCCGGCACCCAGCCCGCCATCCCCGCCCACGCCTTCATGCTTGCCCCCGACGGCCCCCGACCCCGCACCCCGGTCGGCATCGACCTGCTGCACGCCTCCGGCAAGTGCCTCGACGGCCACGCCTTCAGCCGGTACGTCACCAACCTGCGCCACGCCATGACGGCCGCCATCGACCCGCGCCAGATCAGCATGCTGCACCTGCACCACCTGGCCTTCGGCGCCACCCCCGCCCTCCTGCGGGCCCTACCCGCCCACCCTCGGATCGCGTTCGTCCACGGCACCGACCTCCTGCACGCCGAGAACCACACCACGCAGCTACGGGTTCTCCGCGAGACCGCCTCCGCTGCCGACGCGATCGTCGTCCCCACCGGCGCCATGGCCGACCGCCTACTCAAGCTCGCCCCCAAGACGGACAGGCGCAAGATCAAGAAGATCCCCTGGGGCATCCCCGACCGCCTCCTGACCAGCCCACCGGCCCGGGCCGCCCGACGTCCCACCAGCCACCTGCGGATCCTCTTCGCAGGCCGCCTCAGCTCCGAGAAGGGCCTCGAACCCCTCCTCCAAGCCGTCGCGGCCACCCGCTCGGTCGAGCTGAGCATCGCGGCCCCGCGCGCCCAGTTCCTCGACCTCGCCCCGGTCATCCGCCAGCTCGGCGTCCACGTCCGCTACCTCGGCTGGTTCCGCCGCCCCCAACTGTGGAAGGCCTTCGCCGACCACGACGTGCTCGCCATGCCCTCCACCACCCTGGAGGCCATGGGCCTCGTCGCCCTCGAAGCCCAGGCCTGCGGACTCCCCGTCCTCTACCAACCCGTTCCCGGACTCAGCGAAGCCCTCTCCGGCACCGGCCTGGCCACCGACTTCACCAACCCAACCACCGCCGCCCACGACCTCCACCGCCTGCGCACCACCCCCGGCCTCCTGGAGATGCTCCGGGCATCCGGCCGCACTAACGCCGCCCGCTTCCCCCTCAGCGCCACCGCCACGGCCATCACCGACCTCGGTCGGCGGCTCGCCTGACACCACCCGTGGCGCAGTCGGCACCGCGCGGCCCGCGTCACTAACCTGGCCAGCGGACCACCCGCGGCCCACGACGATCGGGAGACCATGACCCACACCACCGACCGGATCGAAGACCTCCTCCAAACCGGCGTACGCGACGAGGTCTACCCCGGCGCGGTGTGGGCGGTCGGGAACGCCGACGGCATCGAGGCCAGCGGAGCCGTCGGCCTCCTGGACCCCGACCACCCGGACGAGCCGATGCGGCTGGACACCGTCTTCGACGTGGCCAGCCTCACCAAGATCCTCGCCGTCTGGTCCACGATCGGCACCCTGATCGAAGAGGGGAAACTCCAGCTCCACACACCCCTCGGCACCTTCTGGGACGAGGTCGCAGGCCATCCCCTCGCCCAGGCCACGGCCCACCACCTGCTCACCCACACCGCCGGCCTGCCGCTGCGCGCCAACCTGAAGAACCTCTACGGCACCGACCCCCAGGACATCCGCGACGGCGTCCTCCACGAGGCCCTCTACCGCCCGCCCGGCGAAGCCGTCGAGTACACCGACCGAGCCGCCCTCGTCCTGGGCTACCTCGCCGAACACCTCTCGGGCCAGCCCCTGGACCAGTTCGCCACCGACCGCGTCTGGCACCCCCTGGGCATGACGCAGACCCGCTTCGGCCCCCTCCCCGATGCCGAAGCGGCCCGCTGCGCCCCCACCGAGTACGACGAGACCACCGGCACCCATCTCAAGGGCACCGCCCACGACTTCTCCGCCCGCCTCCTCGACGGCGCCTGCGGCATCGCCGGAACCTTCTCGGTCCTCGACGACCTCACCCGCTTCCTCCGCCACATGCTCATCCCCACCCACACAGCCTTCGGCCCAGCCTGGATCAAGGGATCCCTCCGCATCGAAACTGGCGACCTAACCCCCGCCCGCGGCCTCTTCTGGCACCCCGCCCCCTGCACCCCGACCGAGGACCTCTGGGTCCACTACGGCTTCACCGGCACGGGTATGTGGATCAGCCCAGCCCAGGACCGCTGGGCCGTCCTCCTCACGAACAAACTCCGCTACAACCGTGACCGCGAGCCACTCACAAGCATCCGCAACGCCTTCCGGGCGTGCGCCTTCGCGTCAGATCAGCCCAACACACCCAACGATTAGGACACAGGCAGCGCTCGCCAGCTACCAACGCCTGGCCCTTCCTCGGCGCCCAACACGAGCCGAAGAGAGGAGAGAGCGCACGAACACGATGGCATCTCCATGGAGGATTCCACTCAGGACTGCCGAATAGTACGGTTACCGTCATGGCGAACGAAGCACATTCCATCATTGAGGTGCTACAGGAAGAGCAGCGCAACGCCTTGCGGGCTCATGGCAGTAGGGTGCAGTTCCCCGCGGAGCAGACCATCTTCAGGGAGGGGCAGCCCTCCCGCTCCGTCCTTGTCATCGAGCAGGGGCACGTCAAGGTGACCCAGCGCGCGACCGACGGCACAGAGGTGATCCTCGCCATCCGCGGGCCGGGTGAAGTCATGGGCGACGAAGGTGTCCTCATGGGGGAAGATCGATCCGCCACAGTCACCACCATCACCGATGTGACCGGAATAGATATCGCCGCCAACACGCTGCTGTCCTTCATCGAGGAAGAACACCTCTGGCCAGTGATGTACAAGGCGGCTGTCTGGCGGCGGCGCCAGTCAGACCAGCAGGCCATTCTGGCCCGACTGGGCGTCAAAAGCCGCCTCGCGCGATGGCTGCTCGAACTTGCCGCCGAGTTCGGTGAGCCGGAGGGCAACGACTGCATCCTGTCGGTGCCGATCAGCCAGCACGACCTAGCCAACCGGATCGGAGCATCGCGCGATGCCGTGGCAATCGCTCTGCGACAGCTGCGCGAAGAAGGCCTAGTCAGCACGGGGCGGCGCCGGCTCACGCTCCACAGCCTGGACGGTCTACGGAGATTGACACTGTGAAGCACGTAGACATCCATCCAGGAACATGGAAAATTACACAGAGAAGCATCGGTGTTTGACGGGGAGGACTCTGTGACTCTGCACATCGTGGGTGCGCTCTGTGTCGCCATCGCGATCGTGGGTGGTGGCCTAAAGATCAACGAAGTGGAGGTCCCGCGCCTGTCGCGCCGCCGGATGATCGCGCTCGTCTTCGCCGGACTGTTCTTCATCGGAGTGGGAGTCATGGTCGACCAGACAACCTCCCCGACCGCAGCGACGGCGGCGCCCGGATCTCCCACCCACACCCCGTAAAGGACCCAACCCGTAACGGCAACTAGGAGAGTGCGCCGGTGGAGAACGAACTCGGCCCGTTCCAAAAAATGTGGGACGCCTGGGAGGAAGCGGGTGACGAGCTCGCACGCAAGCCGCTGTCACACTTTCGCCGTGCCACGGATATCCAGTTCGACGAGCTTGAAGGTCACCTCGCGTGCGGCGATCGGGAAGCCGCCGCACGTGAGGTCGCCGACATCATCAGTATCGCCCTCAACACAATGCGTTGGCTTGGGCGCACACCCGCCGAGATCAGCGAAATCGCCCGATCCCGCGCCGGAGATCGAATGAACGGACAAGCGCACGCGATCCTTGCCAAATACCAGGATCAATACGGCATCTAGGTCGGGGTCCCAGCACGTGCTAAGCCCCCGTTCACTCACACCAAGGTGAAGGCTCTCCGGGAAGCACTTGGGGACCACGCCGAGCAACGCGTCGTGTGCCGCGCGCCCCTCGCGATCCTGCTGACGGCAGTCGTCTGCGTCAGCCTGTACGTCATCTTCAAGAAGCGCGACTGCGAGGCGGCAGGCCGTCTCGGCAGCGCCACATCGTCGACCACTGCTCGGGAAGCCAGAGCGCAACGAGACCCGGGCCCAAGAGGCCCGGGTCCCTGCCAGGCAGGTTCACTCAGGGGTGGCCTGCACCAGATCTCGGGCTTTGCCCGCCCACTCTCCCATGCACGTGATGGCAGACGTCATCTGCTTCACCGCGGTGGAGATGTCCTTCACCGGCTTGCGAAGGTGTCGGCTCACACGGATCAGGCCGCCAGCAGATGTGCCCAGGAAGCCGATCTGTGCCAGTCCCTCCTGAGCCGACTCGTCCAACGCAATGAGCTGTTCCAGGAACTCGTCCGTTCCCTCTCCACGCTCGTCGAGCGGCGTCGTCTCGATGAGGCTCAACGCAGCCCTCACACCGCTGTCCAGAGTTGTCATCTGCTCCGCGAAGGCCGCGGAGACGGCGTTGATTTCCCCGGCCGGCGCACTGAGCGACCCCGCATACCGGGCCACAGCCGCGAGCCGTGCGCTCGCCGGGGCGTTGGCCTGGGTGAGGTCGAGGATCTCGATGTTGCCCTGTTCGGTCAGGGTTCCAATCGTCTCGATCACCTCTGTGATCGCCTCCAAGTGAGCGGTCATCTCATCCAGCCCGTCTTCGATCGCGGCGAAGTCGTCGAGCAGGCCGGGCGGGTCCTCTTCGGTCGTGTCCCCTGCGTTTCCGCTCTGTTCAGGGGGCGACTGCCCGTCGACGGTCTGGAGCGCCCGCACCACCCGTGCAGGAGTGAGGAGCTCGAAGCCGTCCCTGATCCCGACCTCCAGTGCGCTCTCGATCTCGCGCCGCGCACCGGCCAGATGACTGCGCGCCCGTTGGTACCGGATCGTCCTGATCGAGGCAATGTCGAAGGGCAACTGCCCAGCCTCCCCGATGTGAATCGTCGGTTTGCCGGTGATGTGGCGCAGCCCCAGCTCGTACATCACGTTGGGGTTGCCACCGCTGACGTCCGCGATGACGAGGTCGGACTCGATGACATGCCGGCAGATCTGCTCGTTGATGTCACCGGCGTGCGCGATGCCGTCCGCGCGCACAGCGGCGATCTCGTACTTCTCGCAGGCAGGCGCAATCACCTGTTCGAAGATCCCCAGGTGGTACTCGTAGGCCTCCCGCTCGGGGCTGCCGTGCGCGGCGTACTGGTCGCCGATGGGGCCGACGACGAAACACATCCGAGGTCGGTCGGGTTCCGACCGAAGTGCCTGCAACGCGTTCATACGAGGTCCTCCTTCTCGCGAGGGTGGGTTTCGTCGAGCCGGGCCGCGTACGCGGCGCCGGCTTCCAGATCGACGGCATACACCGGCCGTTCCTCGATACCGAGGGCGCGCAACAGGTACGCGGTCGGGATGCGGTACTGCCCGCCGACGCGCAGAACCGGGCAAGGGAAGATCCCGCGGCGGATCAGTTTGTACGCCGTGCCGGGACAGACTCCGAAGGCTCGGGCAGCGGTCCGGAGGTCGACACTCAGGGGAAGGTCGAAGGCCTCCGCGAAGCCCAGGGGCGGGCCGGACCGGGCGCTCACCGCCGAGCCCCTAGAGGGCTCAGCGCCAAGGTGCCGATGAGTTCCGAGTCCTCGTGGCGACGGGCCCGGAATACCAGGTCGGGCAAGCCTGCGCAGTGTGCCAGTGCCCCGATCCGCTCCCCTTCTCGTCGGGTGCGCGAATCCGTGAAACGGAGTGTCGCGGCCAGCCCGTCACGGCGTGGCGGGGGCGTGAGGTGCAGTTCCCACTCATCAGTCGGCTGTTGTGGCTCCCCTCGCAGTGCCGTGACGCAGCGGGCCTCGGCGAAGCGCGCTACGTCGACAACGGGAACCTCCCTCCTGACGCGGTCGGCATAGGACCACATCCGGTTCACCGCCTCCTTGATCATGTGACCGCCCAGGTCCGGGCTGTCTGGATGCGCGGTGTCGAGGGCACCGAGTACGGCCAATACGGCCTCCGCCTCGAGATCGGCGCGCTCGACCCGCAGCTGGCGCAGGATCCGACGCAGGTTGCGGTACAGGCCGGGAATCGCCAGCCAGACGACAAGTAAGCGTCCCGTGTCGGCCCCACCCGCTGGTTCTTGCCTGGCCTCCGCGACAGCCTGTCGCCAAATCGTCGCCCGCAGTCCCTCGTCGCGTCGCGGTCCGTACAGAGCATTCCTGCATTCCTCCGGGGACAGCCGTACCGAGCTGTGGCCGACACTCACCACCAGGAGCCACGGTGCACCCACGGGTTCCTTGCGGAGGGCTCCCTCGATCAGGGAGAACGCTCCGGCCGGGTCAGTCCTGATCATGGCTTCTCCTTCTCCGACCCCACCAGGCCGGCATACGACAGCGCCGCGGCAGCCAGCTCGCAGGCACTCCCCAGGGCAGTCAGCGCCGACCGCGCAGCGGCGTGGCGCTTCCCCGAGATCGGGCTCGCTCCTTGGGTCCGGCACCAGGGCGTTCGCGCGGCGGTGGACGGCAGGTAGACATTGATGACGCCATGCACGTCGTGGCCGACGTTCACCCCGTAGTCCGCCCACTGGGTGCTGTCCCCAGCAACGTGGAGCGCGGCCTTGCCCGAATCGGTCACCACACGCGCCAGCGGCTGGCTGACGGGGGCATCATGGGCACGCCGACGTTCACACCGCCGCTCACGTCCCCGCCGACGGCAACACCTTGGTGAACGTGCTGGGAGAGGTTCGCCCGACTCTGGACGGGCGCTTGCGGCAACGGCAGCGGCTCGGTCACTTCTTCCACGACCGGCCTGATGCCGTCGGGGCCGTGCCCCGGCACACGGATCCAGCCGTAGCCTCCGAACTCCTTGACCTGCACATGGGCACGGACGTACTGCGCCGGGTCGAGGCCGGGGTGCCCGAACCGTACAACGTCCTGGTACAGCCGATCCGACACAATGACGGCGAGGTCGGCCGAGGTGAGGGCGGCCAGCACGGCCTTCAACTGGGGGGCGTTCACGTAGCGTGCCACGGCGACCGGCGCAGGTCCGGCGTGACCAAGAGTGGCGTCCGTGGCGACACCAGCGTCGATGGCCAGCCGCAGCCTGATCCGCGGGGTCTCCGGACGGGCGTTGAGCGTGCTCAGGCAGGCCGACAGGTGGTGCACGAAGGGCCCCAGCGCGGTGGCTTCCGGGGTGTCCGCGGGGAGTACGGCGAACTCCATGTCGCCTTGCGGTTGGCGGGCCCAAGCCGCGCGGTCCAGTCCGGTCAACGTCGCCGCCTCGTCCAGCAACCGGACCAGGTCGGCCTGAGTGGCCGACTGGGCCCGGGTGTCGAGACGGCTGTACTTTTCCACGTCCGCCGCCAGGCACAGCCGACGGTGCGGGATGACGTCCGGGAGCGGAGGGGAGGAGGGTTCGTTCATGACAACTCGCCACCTTCCAATGCTTGTTGGGTGCGGTGCAGCCAACTGTGCGAGGAAGGAGGTGGAGCAGTCCACAAACCCGCATTAATACGGGTTTGTGGCTGTGGCGCTACGTGACTGGCATGCTGAGCAGCGCTACTTCCTGCAGTCGGGCCAGGTCCCGCACCTGAGTCCGCCGTTCGCCGGTGGTGATGAGCCCGTCCTCACGAAGCTGGCGAAGCGTCTTCTGCACGGTGTCCGTTTTGGCACCGGCGAGCGCGGCGAATTCGGACTGGGACAAGTTCACCTCGATCCGCACCGAATTTCGGCCCGGCTTCCCCTGCGCCAAGGCCAGTTCGACCAGTACCCGGGCCAGCCGGACCAGGACCGGGTGCCTACCGAAATCCAGGCGCCAGCGGTCGGAGCGGCGCAATCGGCTGCCGATCACCCTCTTGAGGGCCAATTCCGCTTCGGGGTTGGCCCGGAGGAAAGGCAGCAGTTCGCACCTGGGGACCACGGTGGCGACCACGTCACCACAGGCGGTGACCGTCGCCGATCTCGGCCCGAAATCCATGGCTGCTACCTCACCCACCACCTCCCCTTCGACCCTGATGTCCATGAGGGCTGCCCCGTCACCGTCCAGACGGCCGGTCACCTTGACCACCCCCTGGTGGAGCAGCATCAACTCCTGCGCGCGGTCGCCCTCACTGATCAGCACGTCCCCCACGGCGAAGGTGCTCCGGGTCCCAAGCAGCGCGAAGGCCGTGCGCGCCCCATCCGTCAAGGTGTCGAGAAACGGCGCGCGACCATACATGTTCGAGCCGTGCATCATGTGCACAGCAGAGCACGCCGTCGGCGCGGTGGTCCGCATTTCCGCTCGGGCCAGAGGTACACCGAACGCACTCCGGGGCGCACGGCGGCGCACGGCCGGAGCACGCACCGTTCTCCTCGTGAAGGAGCTCAGCCCCGATCGGCGCTGCCGATCGCTTGGGCCACGCCATAGGATCCCCGGAGCAGCAGCTGGTCCAGCAGGTCCAGGATCTCGGACCGCCGCGCAGCTGAGCCCGCCTGGGTGTGGGCGCGCACCAGTAGCTCCCCGACGTGGTGCGCGTCAGCCGCGGCACCGGTCCTCATGTCGGCCGATGCCGCACCGAACACGTCGAGGAATCGCCGCACACATGCCAGTACCAGCTCATCGACCCTGTCAGGGGCCTGCTCAAGTGTGATCAGCAACTGGGGCAGGGCTGGCTCGAAAGCTCCAGAATCAATGAGCGCGGTCACCGTCCGGCGGACGGGCCCCAGCCGCCGGCCCCGCAATGCGATTGCCACAGCCGCGGCGGCTCCCCGCACGTCCTCGTCCGGATCGTGGAAGAACCGGACGAGTGCGTGATGCGCCAGGGCCGCGTCCCCGGTGCTCACGAGGCGCTGAGCGCACACGTCCGCGGCACCCTGTCGCTGCGCGCCGTCGTTTCCGGCCAGCACCCTGGCCAGCAGATCCGGCGTCTCCCACTCCATGGCTGCCAGCGCGGCGACCTTTCCACCGATCCGACGCACCACTGCCACCGAGGAGTCCAGCATCCTTTCCATCACCGGCCTGGCCGCCACTGGGTCCCCATGACACAACGCCACGAAGAGACGGAACACGTGTGGTGAAGCCAAAAGCTGATCCGGGGCTCGGATGAGCTCGGTGAAGGCCTCGGCCACCGCAGTGCGGTCGTACCTCATTGCCGCGTGCAGCACGTGAGCCACGCATGCTCGGACGGCGAGCGAGGGGTCTGCGGCCAGCCTGCTCAGACGAGGTACCACCAAGGCTGCCCGGGAGCCGTCCGCATCGTGGACCAACAGGTCGCCCAGGCTTTCGGCAGCGCTGCCGCGCACGGTATTGATCCCAGCGGTCAGCAGGTCCCGCTCCGCATCGTCTTCGTCCTCGCCGACCGTGTCACCGGCGTCCTCGGCACCGAGCGCGCGATCCAGCAGTGCCTCGAAGAGATCGAGCGGCAGACCGGCCAGGTACTTCCGTACGGCCCATCCGAGCCAACGGTCGTGTGCCGGCCGACCTTGGCGTGCGAGATGACGGATCGCCGCGAAGACGGTGTCCGTATCGGCATGGGGCTCCGCGTCACCGAGACCAAGCAGTGACGCCGCTCCGTACGCAGGGTGCAGCCCGGCATCCATCCGCAAAGCGAGGCGCGCGAAACGGCCGGGGTCCGCCGCCGTCATGCTCTGCAGCACGTGTGACAGTTCCCGGGCCCCGCCCGTGAAGGTCGTCCAGTCCGTGCGGTCCTGACTGTGCTTCCTCATTGCGCCCAGCCACTGGTCGTCGGTCATGCGCTGGGCCGCCTCCGACGGGATCGGCGGCCCGATGAACCCTGCCGTCGCCCCACGCGGTGCCTCAGGCTCCCGCTTGTCATGGTGGAGCCTTCGGAGTTCTCCGAGCCTACGGGCCGCCCGATCGGAAAGCCGGCCCTCGGGAAGCGCCGTCAGCAGAGTGAACTCATGCCAGGGCGCGAGCTCGTCGTCTGGAGGAAGACGCAGATGGAGGAGCGCACGCTCCAGCTGCGCGAGAGTGGCGTCGGACAAGGCGTCGCCAATGGCGCGCAGGACTTCTCGGGCGCCCCATGCAACATTGGACAGATGGCCGGACAGGAATCGATGTCTGCCCTGTAGCAGGATCTCCGCAGCCCACTCAGCCAGGCCGGGGCCTGCCCCGATCAGGGCATGATAAAGGAGCCACTGTGCCGCATCGAATGGCAGGACCGTGAGCCCCGCTACAAGCTCCCGAACGCGAGCAGGGTCTTGGTCCCCCAGGATTCGCAGAGCCGATTCCGTGCTCTGGAACAGGGCGTCGCCCAACTCGCTGGGGTCGTCATCTGGGTTACGGAAGCCGAAGTGTTTGTCGTAGACCGGACAACACGCGCGCGGCGGAATGGCCGTTGCAGCCATGACGTCCAGGAGCAACGGAAGGAATCGGACGCAGAAATCCTCGGGAGCCCCCAGAGCGGCAGCCTTGACCACACGGATCGCCGAGTGGTCCCGGTTGCGTAGGACGGTGACTCTGCCGTCGTGATCGAGTTGGAGGGCGTCCGGACGATCCGACACCAGAGCACCGATCAGCTCTACTGCCCAAGCAGGTTGCTCTTCGACCAGATCACTCGCTGAGATCCAGATGAGGTGCTCGTGTCCGGAGAGAAGCCCGGTTCGTACGCCGACCAGTAAGAGATCGAAAAGCCTCCTGCTGTCAGCGAAGCGGCCGAAGCGCACGACCCACGCCAGCCAGTCCGGGAACTGATGATGCGACGTGTGCGGCTCCAGCAGGCGGGCCACTCGGTCGGGAGAAGCCTCAGCGCCCGCGGCCATCATCCGCACGGCCCAGTCGCGCTCCCTTGCATCGGCACTGATCAGCCAGTCATCGAACACGGACTCATCATCCGCGCGGCGGAACCATGCTGCCTTGCTGACCGCGTTCACAAGCTGCAAATGGAAAGGAGGGCGAGAGTCCAGGACACGTGAGACAGCCCCCCACTCACTGGCGGTGGGGTCCTCCAAACCGTGAAGTACTGCCAAAGTCAGGTCTTTGAGGTGATAACGGATCTCCGGACTGGTCAGCAACGCCTCCACCTCCTCGCCGAACCGCTCCGGGTCCAGGTCCCGCAGATGGTCGAGAACCTGCCTCACCTGTCCCCGGCGGAAGAGCTCCTGCTCCCCATCGACGAGAAATGCGACCAGGCTCTCATCGCGCCGGAGCCAGTCGCGGGCAAAGGCGTAATCGAAGAAGCTCTCATGGAAGAAAGCCAGTTGTCTGCCGTCTCGCACACACACGTGCTCCGACACCAACACGTCCCCGCTCACAGCAAGGTCGTCCGCATCAAGCACACTGTCCGGTACGAAGAGCCGCTGCCTCGTGCTCATGGCCGTCATTACGGCCGACACCGCCTCGTGGAACCGCACGGACGGCTGACGACGCATGCACTCCTTCCGTTTGCTGTTCCAGAAGGCGTCGAACAGCTGCCGGGTAGTGCGGAAGGAAAGGGCTTCCTCCTGGCCGGCGATCTGAGCCAGAAGGACCAGATGCAGCGGAGACCGCAGCAAGCCGCGCTGCGAAGGCGTCAAAGGAGAAGCACCGAGGCCCATGCTCGCGATCGCGGCATCGACCTGTGCATCGGAGAGCCGATCGACTGAAATGCATGTGGAACGGTCCGATGCCGTGAGTTGACGGATCCTGTGATCGGCGTGGGCATCGAATGTCCGGCACACGAGGACGACGCGCATGGCAGGGTGCGCCATCGCCTCACCGATCAGGTCGGCCACCACGTCGAACGTGTCCGGAATGCGCCCCGAGGCCAGGCTGACCGCGTCGAGCTGGTCCACGATCAGCACACACGGGCGCCCGTTCGCCGCGGCTCCGAGCGCATTGACCGGTGATGTGACCAGACCGATGCCTCGGCCCAGCTCATGGGTCGTAGTAAAGGGAGCCAGGCGGTCGAGACGGAACCCGAGCACGGGGGTACCCAGCTTGGTCAGGGCAGTGAAAGCCTGGTGCAGCACTGCACTCTTTCCGCTGCCTGCGGCACCCGTGAGAACTACGGTCTGCCGTACGTCACTCGCAAGGATCTCCACGAGCTGATCAGCCGCTTCGCGGGGGATCTCCGGGCGGAGCAGCTCACGTTCGACGCTCGCTGCCCACCGACGCGTCGCCTCGGCGGCCTCGTCCCCCGCCTTGTCCCCGCCCGTCCCTCTGACCTGCCTCAGCCCGTACTCCCCCAGTCGGGCGATGATGCCCGGGGCATCGAGAGTGGTCCCCAGATTGTTCAGCAAGAGGTCGCCGAGTCCGACGGCGGCAAGGCGCCCTGGAGCCCCAGCAAGGACCTGTTCGGCCAGGACCGCATTGATGTTCACGATGTCCCGCTCGTTGTGCCATTCCACCCAGAGGCTTCTCAGCATGCGCCAGGCCGTTTCGGCCGAGCCATAGACATCGGGCGCGGCCAATGCCTGAAAGGGCCCTCTGAGCCCATCCGTCAGCCACTCGACTTCGAAGGACGGAAAGCCGTCGGAGCGTCGGGCGCGGTCGGCCAGCTCGTCGAGCTCACGGGCAGGAAGCAGAGAAACGAAGTGAAATGCGCGGCCCGCGTCGGCGTGGGATCGCAGACTGTTCCAGACCTGTTTGCCTCGGAGGGAAGCAACATTCCAACTGTTGGCGTTCCGGTTCTGGCGCTTGACCTGGTGGACCTGCGTCCCCCCGTCATACCGGTACGCGAACTCGATTCCGTCGCCCGAGGGGGAACCCGGTTCCAGAGTGATCGATGTGCCTCTGCCCAGCAGCACGTACAGGGCATGTCTGACGGTCCAGACACCCTCGTAGCGGTTGCCGAACTTGTCCGTCTCGCCCCCCGGCCGCGGTGCCACCGTTACTCCCCTCCACACCCCAGAAGGCTGCGCCAGACGCGCGCCTGCGCCGGACGGTACCGCAGATACCGCGCATTGCAGGGGGCATTGGGCGCACTCGACCTCCCCCTCTCGGGCCAGCCCCGAACCTCTCGCTCGATCCTGGTCAGCGACCGAGCGCAACGGCCAGGAAGGCCGCGGTGATCGCCGGTAGCAACATGACAATGGCGTACCGCACGCAGCGGTTCTTGGCTCGGGCGATCCTGCTGGTCTCCCTCAGCGCACGGAGTAGCCGGGGCTGGGGATCCGAGCCGTCCCGCCTAAGCCCAGCCGACAAGTCGGCGCGCGTCTCTGCACGCACCACGTCTTCGTAGTATGCGAGGAGGCCGTGCCTCTCGCTGGCTCGTGCCCCACGGCGCGGGGCGAGAGCCAGGAGCAGGAAGACCACCGCCCCGGTCGTGGTGGCCGCTGCCGTCCACCACAAAGGGACGGCCCACAAGACATCGAGGGGACGCCGTACGAGAAGGAGCCCGAAGAGTGTTCCCCCAGTAGCCAGAAGAATGGCTGCCTTGCCGTCAGCCCGGCCGATCTCCAAATAGTTCTGCGCGATGAGTTCTCGCGACAGAACCACCACGTGGTCCGCGTCCGAGGCATGGCGTTCGGGCCGGGTTCTCAAATGGGCGAGGCGAGACGGTAGAGCCCACATCACGGCGCCCCTCCGTGGAAGCCGTTCATGCCGCTGTGCGGTACACCCGCGTCACCTATCCTGCGCAAGACCTCATCGCCCTGGGGTACGCCGACTTCGCTGAGGAGGCGCGCCAGGTTCACCCCGACGAAGCCCCGGTCCTCTTTCGTCAGTCCCTGAAGCGTTGCCGCCAGCGTCCGCTCCCATCCGTCCCGCTCGGTGAGCAGGTCACCGTGTGCGACCGTCCAGTCGAGCACCTCCCTGGCCTGGTCGGGATGGTGAAGCAGCCAGAGTGCCGCCAGACCGACCGGCCCACCGGCAACCACCTCGCGGTAGAAGCGGTACGCCTCGCGGTGGGCCTCGCCGAAGCCCGGCGGAAGGAGGAGCTCGGCAGGATGACTTGCAGCCGGTAGGAGGCCGGCTGGAGGATCCAGGAACCAGTAGGTCAGGCCCGCCCCGTCGATGTTCCGCGGCTGACCGGGGGGCTCGACCTGAGCGGTCCCGTACAGGGTCGGCGGCTGTCGAAGGGGATCAGAAGCACCCGGCAGTCCGGCACTTCCACGGACGGCCTGGTCGATCAGCCGGCGCGCGGCATCCTCCGTCAGGCCGCTGCGTGCCGCGACCACCGGATTGCTGACGTTCCAGGCGACTTCGTAGCGTGCTCGCGAAGGCATCGATGTCGCAGGACCCCGGCGTGGCACCTCCACCACGGTCCGGCGTTCTGCCAGCGAGACCCACCCGATCGAGTCGAACTCCCGTCGGAAGGCCGCCCCGATCGACGGTCGGGGGTATCCCCAGATGTCTCCGCCCCGGGGCGGCTCGAGGCGGTCCGCTTCCTGATCCGAGAGGAAGACGAGCGCGCGATCCGAAGACGATCCGAACCGTTGCCGCAGCAGCTGCCGAACCGGTGAAGAACTGACCGACGTAAACAGTGGCCTGCTCATGACGCACTCCTCCTTCGCGATGTGTTCGTGTGATCTCGGTGGCGCCCTAGTAGGAAGCGGATGACTCCCCGACGATGGCGAGCGGTACGGGAGAGCTCGCTTACAACGAGGTCGAAGGCCGTCCTCTGGAACATGTCGGGGTCGGCTTCGACCCGCCCAAGCCCTTGGGCCACCGCTTCGTACGTGGCCGGGTCGTCAAGACCCAGCACGACGAGGGCGAAGCCTTGCGCGGGGTGGCGCTCCAGCGTCCGGGCCAGGCTCATCCGGACCGCACCCGGTGCGCCCGGCTGGGGGAACGTCGAGAGGGACATGGAGTGGATCACATGCACCGCCAGTGTGTGACGGGGCGTTCCCCGGCCCGCTTCCAGCCACCTCGTCACCGTCTCCAGGACCTCGATGTGGTTCGCCTCTTCGGTGAGGAGGGCGCCCAGCGCGAAGGAGACGGCGGAACGTAGTTTCGTGTCCAAGTCCGGAGAGGAACCGTCGAGGACGGTGTCCAGAAGTTTGAGGGCCGCGGCCGGCCGGGCAAGACCGTAGCTACCCGCACAGGTCTCGGCGACCGTGCAGCGGAGAACGGCAGATGACCGGCTCCACCGGCGCATCTGCTCCTTGACCGCACCGGACACCAGGGGGTGCTGGACGATCTCTCCCAGCGCGACTGCCACCAGACGTCGGCGCCAGCGGTCGCCCGAAGAGGCGAAGCGGTGCAGCTGAGTCAGCGCACCGGGGCCGGTGGCATGTGCGAGCACCCGGCCGATCGCCTCTCCGGCGGCCACATCCAAGCCCGGCTGATAGCGCAACTGCTCCAGCGCTCCCCACAGCGCGTCTGGCATGCCCTCGAAGTCCAGCCACAGGTGCCGCAGGAGTGTCGCAGAGCGGTGCCTGCCGGAGAAGACGATCGGCTGCACCGGATAGCGGTACCGGTCGGCGGAAGAACTACGAGGTGCCAGCGGGCGCGCGCCGATGACTTCGAGCCGGTCCTCGAACGAGGGGCCGAGGACATCCGACGGCTGTTCCTCCGGTGTCTCGTTCTGTCCTGTCTTGGCAGCACGCGCACCGAGCAAGGGCCGCATTGCTGTGGCGAACTGCTCGATCACCGTGCGGTCCTGTCCCCGGAGCAGAGCGACGGCCGCCATCAAGGAGACCGCGTCGGCACTGTGCCGGGCCTTGGCGAGCGCGGACCGGGCGGCGGCCTCGGTACCGGTCAGGAGGTCCTCGATCACGGACCCTGTCGGTGCCGACGTCTCCGCACACTGCCGCAACCCGTCCGATAGGTCGACTGCGTCGCCCGGCAGCGGATGCGTCGAGAGGTACTCGGTGAATTCGGGGGAGGCCAGGTGCCCCAGTGCGGAATCCAGTTGTGAGCTGTCGAGCCTCCCTTCAGCGGCCACGAGCCGTAGTCGCCTCTCCGCGACCTCGTGCGGTCCGGGCGCGGCATGCGCCTCTTCCCACCGGCTCGTGTCTGACGGCAACCGGGCATCCTGCGCCATGGTGACTATCAGGTGCGCCCCGGCACCCTGTAAGGCCTCGGCCAGGCCCGCCAGCCGCACGCCGTCGAGAGACCGGGCGGATGCCGCCGGCAAACCCTGTAGGAGGTACCCGCGGCCGGCCTTCGGTCGCCACGCCGACAGATCCGCCATCGCGTCCAGGCCCGTGACACCACCCTCGCCGTGCCTTTCGGCGAGAAGGGCGAACGCCGCCGTACGGGCGCCCGTTCCGGCCCTCGCCCTGAGCAGCACGATCCGGCTGTCCAGCGCCTTCCGGCAGCGTGCGTACGACGGCGGTTCAACGAATCCGTACAAACGGCCGCGCACCTCTTCCGCCGGATACGGTCCCTCGCGCAGGCGCGGCTTGAGGATTCGCTCGGTGGCTTCGTCGGTCCACGCACTGATGTTCAAATACGTGAAGTCGCCGCCGACGTTACCCATCAACGCGACCCCGCTGTCCACCCGTTGGTTGCCCTCACGGAGTGAACTGTGCTGACCGGCCGCCGGGCCAACCGACGGAGCAGGCTGGTCGGTGTTCGGCTGGACGTCCGGCTCGGCGGCCGGGCCGGGTCCGGCGTTCACCGGCGGTCCCCGTCGCCGGTCCGCTTGTCACCCGCAACGTTGTCTCCGCTGCCCCAGTGTTGGTTGGTTCCGCGGTACGTGGTCGCGGGCGCGGTATAGGTGAAGTCACGGCCGACGTTGCCCATCACCGCGGCGCCTTCCCCGACGTGCTGGGAGTTGCCGCTGAATTCCGTGCCGGGCCCCTTGTCCGGTGCTGCGGCGGGCGCCGTCTGCACCGCACCTACGGGTTCCTCACGCGGCTGGATGCCCGCCCGCACGAGATTCCCGGAAGGCGAAGGAACGTACAGCCAGGCCCGCTGCGAGAAGTTCTTACCCTCGACGCTGGCCGAGACTTCGACACACCGGTCGGGGTGGAGCCCCGTGTAGGCACCCAACACGACGTCCTCGTAGACCCGTTCCGAGACAATTGCGGCGAGGTGGGTCACCTCCTCGCTCGCCGCGGCGAGGATCGCCTTGACCGGACGCGAATCCAGGAGTCGGTGCATGTCGTTGCGGGCCGTGCCGTTGCCGTCCCCGGGCTCGCCCGCGTCGGGCAGTGGGCCGACGTGGATGCTGGCCCGGAGCCTGATCCGCGGACCGACGGCCTGCCGGTTGTACGAACCGAGCACGTCGTCCAGAACGCCCAGGAAGGGCCAGAGCACGAAGGGCAGGTGCACCGGATCGAACCCGAAGACGACGCCGTCCCCCGTATTGGCGGGAAAACGCTGGGCATCGCGCAACTGGTGCAGGCCGGCCCGCTCCAGGGCCTGGTCCACCAGCTGGGGAATGAGCTGGCTGACCGGGCCGTGTTGAGCGGCCGGCAGGCCGGTGAAGTCCTTCGCGTCAACGGCGAACAGGGCGCGGTAGGGCGGAAGCGGTCGGCTTTCGGCGTACGGAACAGGCACGGGTACAGACATGCGGGATCTCCTCACGGATGGTCCGGTAAGCAGCCGTGGTCGGGCTGCTTCGAGGTTCCATCCGCGCCACTCCGCCGAGTGCACAGCGCTGGGCGCACAGGATGTGTCCCGGGTCACAGACCGCCGACCTCAGTCGGCCGCCGCCCAGCGCTGCAGGGCCTCCACGTCCCTGATGACGATCACCCGCCGCGCCGTTTCGACCAGCCCGACGGCCCGCAGCTGCCCCAACCCACTGATGACCGCATTGCGTGTGACGCCGATCGCCTGCGCGACCTCTTCCTGGTTCAGCCCCGTCAGCCGGACGGCGTTGCTCTCCGCCATCTGATCGGTGAGCACGGCCAACCTCAGCAGTGTGCGCGCCAGCCGCACGACCAATGGCAAGGTCTGCAGTTCGGCTCGGTGGATGTCGGACTCGCGCATCCTGGCGAGTGCCTGGCGCATCAGATGCATGACCAGTCCACGCTCCTCGACGAACTGGACGAAGCGCTGTGCGTCCAGAACGACTGCAGCGCAGGGCGTCAGGGCAACGACGTCCGCCGTCCGCGAGGTCCCGTTGAAGACCGAGACTTCTCCGAGGAGGTCCCCCGGCCCTCGAAACGCGAGCCACGTCCTGGCGCCATTCGGTTCTCGGCAAACCACCTTGGCCAACCCGGAGGTGAGGGCGAGGAGGTGCGTCCCCGGGGATCCCTGCCGCAGCATCACGCTGCGCTCGGAGTACATCCTGGTCACGCCTTGACTGCGCAGGTCGCGCCAGACTTCATCGGACAGCACGCGTCGCCTTCCCATCACGCCCGCATCGGTACACATCGGCCCCCGAGTTGTACGCCGATGTGGCCGGCAGTATCGGCGCACGGGTGATGTTGACCGGAAGTGGTCGTGCCACTTCGACTCAGCGGCAACCCGCACCGAAACGCCCTCTGCCTGGGTAAAGTTCGGGGCCTGCGGTCCACGACGTCGTCGGGTGGTGGGGTGGGAAGGCAATTCTTCATCGCCTTGGGGAGCGGCAAGTACTGCCACCTTCCGAAGGAAGAGCAGCTGGCCTCCGTACCCGGGGACGTACGGGCGACGACCGAGCTGTTCCAGGCGTTCGGCTACACGGCTGTGTTACCGGGTCTGGGGGACTACGAAAGCGCCGACCAGATACGTCGGAAACTGACCCATTGGTCGTCCGATGCCGATCTGACGGCCGATGACGTCGTCGTCGTGTACTTCGCGGGCCACGGCTCCGTGGAGGAACGGGACCGCCACTACCTGCTGTGCTGGGACTCGCAGGAGGACGACCTCGTCTCCAGCGCCCTGGCCACCGAAGACCTCGTACGCATCCTCTGCCGCGGCGAGCTGCGTCACCTACTGCTCATCCTCGACACTTGCTCCGCAGGAGCGGGCAGCGCGGATGCCGCTGCGGTCGCTCTCCAGACGATCGCCTACCGGAGCACCTCCGGTCACACCTCGACTGGCCTGTGGTTCCTGGGCTCGGCCCGGCACAAGGACATCGCGGAGGACGGCATGTTCGTCACGGCCCTGATCGCGGCCGTCGAAACCACTGCAGACAGGACCGGACAGCGCCAGCAGTACCTGGACCTGACCGAACTCGTCAAGGCGGTCAACGAGCAGTTCGACACCGGAGGCCACGGCCAGCGAGCCGAGCTGGCCAGTGGACTGGTAACCGGTCTCGCACCGTTCCTGGCCAACTCGAACTACCGGGAGGAGCTTCCGCCCCAGGGAACTGATCTACAGGTCCAACGACGTGTGGCCGATCGGGACCTGGACGAGCACTTCGGCCCCCGCTCCCGGGGAGTGGAGTTCGAGTCCGAACAGGGCCTGTACTTCAGCGGGCGGATCCGGGTGCTGTCCGAACTCGTAGCCTGGATCACCTCGCCCCGAGGCGACGGTCGCGGCAGGGTCGTCACCGGCAGCCCCGGCTGCGGAAAGTCCGCAGTGCTCGGACGGATCGTCGCCCTTTCGGACTCCGGGTACCGGGCTCGTCTGGACCTCTCCGATGTCGACACTTCGACTGTGCTTCCCGCCGGATGCGTGTCGGCAGCGGTCCACGCCCGCCACAAACGGCTGGAGGAGGTAGTCGAACGGATCGCGACCGCGTTGGACACCCGTACCGAAGGCCCCGCTGCCCTGCTGCAGGAGCTGACACGGCGCGGGCGTCACGGGGCACCCATCGTCGTTGTGGTGGATGCCGTGGACGAAGCGGGTTCGGATACTGCGGCGGACGCCGGCGGCCACGGCGAGCCTCGCCGGATCACTCGCGAACTGCTGCGACCCATGTCGGAGATTCCGGGCGTGAGGCTGCTCGTCGGAGCCCGCCACGAACTCGTGGGCCCACTGGGGCGCACCTTCACCGTCATGGACCTGGGTCAGGAAGGCTACCGGGCGACTCAGGAGGACGTGTCCGGCTATGTCTCACGGATGCTACTCGCCAGCGACGAACCCGAGATTCCGACGCCGTACCGACATCAAGCCGATCGCGCCCGTACGGTCGCCGACGCGGTGGCGGCGAAGGCAGCCGGCGTCTACCTCTACGCGAGGACGACGGCACGCACCCTGCGTTCCGACGGATCCACCGTCGACACCAGCCGGCAGGGTTGGGCCGAGGACCTGCCCAGCGAGGTGGGTGAAGCCTTCGATGACTATCTGGCTCGCTTCGGACCGGACGAGGCCCGGGTGCGACGCATGCTGCTCGCGCTGGCCTTCTCGGAGGGCAAGGGGCTGCCCCGGGGCCACGTGTGGACCACGCTGAGCTCGGTGATCTCAGGGGTTCCCTGCACGGAGGCGGACATCACTTGGGTCCTGGATGTGGCAGAGGCGTACGTCGCCGAAGTCATCGACGATGACCGAAGGTCCGCGTACCGCCTGTACCACAAGGCGCTCGCCGAGCATCTGCGTGCCACTGCCGATCGGTCGGCGGAGCAGGTCCAACGGTCGATCGTGCGAGCTCTGCGCTCGCTCGTCGCCAAACCGGTCGACGGCTCGCCGGGCTGGTTCGGTGCCGTCGGGTACGTCCGTCATCATCTGGCCACCCACGCAGCCGCGGGCGGCGTGCTGACCGATCTGATCGAGGATCCCGGTTTCCTGCTGGCCAGCGATCCACGAGCGCTCCTCACGGCCTTCTCCTCCATCGAGGGCGATACCGCGCGGCGCATCCGCAGCGCGTACGAACAAGTGGCGCACCGGCTTACTCCTGATCGTCCGCTCGGAGCCCGTGCCGCGGACCTGCAGCTCTCTGCCCGACGGTGCGAGGCCGATCCATTGGCCGACCGCATCGAGGACCTGTCGCTGGAACGTCCCTGGGCCGCGAACTGGGCCTGGTGGTCCACGAGCGGTGTCCACCGGCTGCTGGCCGGCCATACCCGGAACGTGAGCTGTGTTGCCGTGGGCGCGCTGGACGGTCGTCCCATCACCGTCACCGGCAGCATCGACGGCACTGCACGTGTCTGGGACCTGACCGCTCAGCAACAGATCGGCGACCCCCTGTCCGTCGGCATCGCCGTCAGCGCCGTAGCCATCGGCGATCTGGGCGACTACACCGTGGCTCTCACCGGGGGCGAGGACGGCACGGTCAGGGTTTGGGACCTTTCGGCCGGCCAGGAACACGGAACTCCTCTGCGCGGGCACACCAACCGGGTGGCGAGCATCGCGATGGGGGCCCTCCACGGCCGACCGGTGGTATTGACCGCCAGTGCCGACGGCACGGCACGGTTGTGGGACCTGCAGGATCGGTGCCAGCTGGGGAACGACCTGACCGAGCACCGTCGTTCCGTGCTCGCCGCAAGCTTCGGAGAACTCGATGGGCGGCCGATCGCGGTCACCGGCGGTGACGACAAGGCTGTGTACGTCTGGGACCTATCCGAGGTGATCGACGGTGGGAGCGCTCGCGTGGACGGCAGCCCACTCATCGGCCCGGCGATGGGAGTCTCGGCAGTGTGCGTAACCGAAGTCGACGGCCGGACCATCGCTCTGGTCGGCGACCAAGCAGGCATGCTGAGTCGCTGGGATCTACACGATCGGCGTCAGGTCGGGGAGCCGGTCAGCGCCCACGTCTACTACACCCGCAGTGGAGTGACCTCGGCTGCCGCCGGCCACTTCGAAGGACGCCCAGTGGCCGTGACGAGCGGCCGCATGGAGGCACGGCTCTGGGACGTCCGCACCCTCCAACAGGTCGGTCCGCCGCTGCGCGGTCACGTCGGCGACATAACGGCGGCAGCACTGTTCGACCGGGACGACACCGCCCTCGCCGTAACGGTGAGCCAGGACCGGACGGCTCGAATCTGGGACCTGACTGCGGACCAGCCCTCAGAAGGCCACGCCCGACCGGTACTGGCTGCGGCCTACCACTCGTACCAGGGCCGGGACCTGGCTGTCACCGGGAGTGAGGACGGATCGGCTCGCCTGTGGGACCTGGCCACCGGCCAGGAGTGCGCTTCCCCACTGGAGGGCCACACCGGACAGGTCATGGCCGTCGCGGTCGGAGAAGTGGGTGGTTCACTCGTCGTCGCCACGGGCGGGTCCGACACCACCGTCCGGTTGTGGGAGCCATTCCGCGCCGGCAACTCGGCCACCCCCCTTCTCGGTCACACGAACGCCGTTCGATGCGCCGTCTTCTGCGATCTCGACGAGCGGACCGTGCTCCTTACGGGAAGCGACGACGGAACGGTGCGCCTGTGGGACGCACGCGACGGCACCGCTCTCTGCCCACCACTGTCCGGTCACATCGGAGGCATTCGGCACCTGTCGGTCCGCACTGCCGGACGCATGCTGGAGGTTGCCCTCTGCACTTCTTTGGACCACGGGTACCTGTGGCGCATCACCCCCGGGCCGAACCACCCGGCCGCAACGCCCCACGGCCACTTCGACGCGTCCGCGCTCACGCCCGACGCCCGGACCGTAGGGGTTGGGTTCCACCAGGGGTGCCCCGTCGTCATAGTGATCCTGGACGGAAACGCGGTCCATGTCCGGGATCTGGAGACCTCCGCCCCCATCGCAGGTCCCTTTGCAGGTCACACCGGTTTCGTTACCGCAGCCGCGCTGGGCCGGATCGGCAGCAGGACAGTCATCACCACTACCGCGTACGACAACACCTTGCGCACGTGGGACATGGTGTCCGGTACGGAGGAGGGCCCGCCTCTGGAGAGTTGCAACAACCTTTCGCCGGGGGCACAGGTTCCTCCTGTGATCGGGCTCATCGGCAACATTCCGGTACTGATCGGGATCGGCTCCCAGCACGTCCGCTTGTGGAACTTGACGACCATGGAACCAATGGGCGAGCCACTGTGCGGCATCGAACACCACCTCCTCTCGGCCGACATCGCCCATGCCGCCGACGGCCGTGCCGTAGTGGTGACAGGAAATTTCGATGGTTCGGTGCGCGTCCACGACCTGGACAACGGCCGTCAAGTCGCTGCCCATCTGGCCTCCGGATCCCCGACGACCTCCAGCGTCTCCACGGAGGTCCTGGACGACGACATCGTCGTGGTCCGCAGCAACTGGACGGACGTCGATGTCTGGTCCGTCAGCACCCGTCGGCGGCTGTGGAAACGGGCCGGACCCGCACAACTGTCTTGTGTGAGCACCGTCGGGGGACGGCCCGTGGTCTTGGCCGCGGACGCGGACTACACCCTCAACGCGTGGGACCTGGAGACCCAGGCGCTCGTCTGCCCTCCCATGGCGGGACACACCGCCTTCGTCAACGCACTGCGGGTCGGGCACACGGAGGCGGTGCCGATCCTAGCGAGCGCCTCGTACGACGGCACCGTGCGCCTGTGGGACCTCCGGACCGGCCGTCCCCACGAGGAGGTCAGGAACGGCTACGCGATGGGAGCAACCGCTTTGGACTTGGCCGTCATCGGCGGGCGCGGCCACCTGCTGATCGGGTCCGGTGACGGCCGGGTCACCATGGAGCCGATCGATGGCCCCGCATCCTGCGCCACCGAGCTGGACAGATTCCCTGCTTCGGTGAGACGCGTCCGTGTGGCGACCGTGGACGACACGCCGACCCTCGTTGCTGCCGACGTGTACGGCCTGGTGCGCGTCTGGGATCTGGAAGCGCGTGCTCTCCGAGCGGAGATCAACGTTGGCAGCGGAATCAACGGAGTCGCCGTCGACACCACCGGACAGATATGCGTGGCGACCGACATGGGGTTGGTGGCACTCCGCATGACTCCTGCAAGTCGTAGAGATAGGGGGGAATCCCGATGACCCGTGTCGTCTTGGTCCACGGCATCGCGCAGCAGTTGAAGGGGCCCGAGACCATCACCGAGGCGTGGCTTCCGTCCCTGAACGACGGACTCGCCATCTCGGGCTCCGACACGCTGCCGCGTCAAGACGTCTCGGTTGCCTTCTACGGTGACCTGTTCCGCCGGCCCGGCCACCGCGGCTTGGGCGAGCCGCCCCTCGACGCATCGGACGTTGAACCTGGACTTGAACACGAGCTGCTCCTCGCGTGGTGGCAGGCAGCAGCGGACGCCGAGTCCCCTGTACCCGGGCCGGATGCCCCTGCCCGGCTGCGAACCCCACACATCGTCCAGCGAGCGCTCAACGCGCTCAGCCACTCGGCGTTCTTCGCCGGCCTCGCCGAAGGCGCGATGATCGGCAGCGCACGCCAGGTCCGGCGCTACTTCACCGAGCCGGAAGTCCGTCGGGCTGCCGGAGAACGCCTGGCTCGCCTGGTCACCGGTGAGACGACGGTGATCATCGCCCACTCCCTGGGCAGTGTGGTCGCCTACGAGACGTTGTGTGCCCACCCGCAGTGGCAGGACCTCACACTGATCACGCTCGGATCTCCCCTCGCCGTACACGGCCTCGTGTTCGACCGCCTCCGTCCCACCCCACACGCAGGAACGGCCCGTTGGCCTGTCCCCGTGAAGCGCTGGATCAACATCGCTGATCACGGAGATGCCGTGGCACTGGTCAAGGAGCTCGCGCCTTCGTTCGGAACCCGTGTCCAGGACTTCACGGTCAACAACGGCGCGCATGCCCACGATGTCCGCCCCTATTTGACCGCGCGGGAAACCGGGCTGGTTCTCGCAGAATCGCTCGGCTGAGCCGTTCGTTCCAGCCCGGGAGGGGCGCCAGTGACCGTCCGCCTGCTCACCGGACGGTGGCGACTTGTGACCGGATCGATCAAGCAACAGTTGTCAGGCCATGAGGACCGGAACAATTCGTCGAGGCATGCCAACGCCGCGGGACGCCAACGTCCGGAAGGTGATGACGGCCCAACGCAACCGGGACACGGTGCCGGAGCTCGCCTTGCGACGCGCTCTTCATTCCCTGGGCTTCCGCTACCGCGTGGACCTGCCCATCCCGGGGATGCCGCGCCGCCGCGCTGACGTCACCTTCACCAGATGGCGAACCGCAGTCTTCGTCCAAGGGTGTTTCTGGCACGCGTGCCAGAAACACCTGCACGCTCCGAAGCACAACTCCGAATGGTGGCAGCAAAAGCTCGGGGCCAATGTCCGCCGTGACGAGGAGACCGATGCCCACCTCATGCAACTGGGGTGGCTGCCACTGCGGATCTGGGAGCACGAAAGCGTGAGCGGCGCCGTCGGGAGGGTGACCGCGGCCCTCGCTTCTCGTGATCATCCACGAGCACTTCGCCTGAGGGGCCAGAACATGGCCAAGTGACCCGGCTTAGCCCGACCACTCGAAGAGAGCCGAACAGCATCATCGTCCCCGGCGATGGTTTGTCTTCAGCATCAGAGGTGCGTTGGAACGGTCGTACCCGAACGGTCGATTCGGATGGCCGGGATTCACTTGCGGGCTGTGAGTTCGGCGAGGAGGGCCACGACCGTGGCGGCTCCCACGACAGCCGCACCAACTTCTGGTGCGTACAAAGTCACGAGAGTGACGACGGCACCGACCAGCAGAAGCACAGCAACGTGCCCACTCACGGGTTCCATGGCATATCACCTTCCTGGCGGGAGAGAACCGGATGCATCCAGCGTGCGCCCCTCACGGACGACCTTGACGACCTCGAACACCACCTGACGGCTTCGGCCAAAATCTCTCCCCGACCGACACGGTTTCAGCCGAGAGGCGGGATTTCAGGGCATACCGGTCTCCCCATCTGGTTGACAGGATCTGACACACGCTGACGGGGGGAGAACCACATGGCGGGCATCCAGTCTTGGAGGAAGCCGGACCTACAAGAGCGTCCCGTCCTCAAGAGGCTCAACGACGGCCTGCACGACCTACGACTGGACGCTGGACTTCCTTCCGCACGAACCATTCGTGATCGGGTCGGGAAGGACGCACAGGACTACTGGATCGTGAACCACCAGTCAGTGCTGGATACCTTCCAGAGGCCGGATCTCCCCAAGCTTGGCCGCCTGGAGCTCATCGTCGCCGTCCTGGCCGAGGACTCGGGCCGAGACGAACCCGATCACGAGGTCAAGCGGTTCAAGAACCTGTGGAAGCAGGCGTACGACGAGACCGTCACGCACGCATCCGTACAGCCTCCAACCGAACCCACTCTGTCCGACGCGAGCGACGAGGCGCGATTCCCCACCGATCATGCGGATGGACCGCCCGACCGTGACGCCGAAGGGACACATCAACAAGGTGCACAGGACACATCAGCCGAGGCGGGGGGCCCACCCGGCACCGGCCAAGCGGCTACACACGTCAACTACGCCGAGGAGTCCCTGAAGGGACTGATCATCAACGCGGCGCAGGCTCTTTGGGACGACAAGGATGCGCTGAGGATCTTCCTCGGTGTCGTACGCCGTGGTGAGGGGTTCATTTCGATGGCTGACGCAGTGGCCGAAACCAGACCAGCAAACGCCACGTTCTACGGGGTCAAGAGCAGAGAGTTCGAGGTGGCCCCCTCGTCGGCGCGACATGAACTGGTCATGCTGCGCCGCCTTCTCGACAAGCACAGGATCAAGCGACAGTGGTCGTTCACCTACTTGGGAGAGAAAACAGGAATTTCGTCAGATGCCTGGATCCGTTGGTACACCCACGACGAGCTGCCGGATCGGGAGGCGGTCGTCGCCTTCTCTCATGTAGCGCATCTGATGCTCGAGGACCACGTCCTTCTACTCGGGCTGTGGGAAGCGGCCCACGAGGCGCTGGAAGCGCAGCAAGGCTTCGAGGACCTGCCGGAACGGATCACGTTCGACGAAGCATGGTTGATGCGGGATCCGGCAGCGCCAACCTCGTGGGCACTCGCGGGGGTCACGGGAGAGGCGTCACGTGCGTGCGGGCCTGACCTCGCAACCGGCACAGCTCCCACATTCGTCGTCGTGGGGCCACCTGGGTCAGGGCGTTCCACAGCACTGGTGAACATTGCACGCTCTCTGGTCGGCTCCAAAGCTCGCGTCGTATTGGTCGCCCCTAAAGCGTCACCGTTGCGGGACCTGACCGGCCAAAGTGGGGTGTTGGACTGCCTCGTACGCGACACCCTCGGTCCCGACGAACTCGAAGGAGCCCTGTCGTCGGCGTCTCCCGAAGAGCCTGTCGTCGTGGTGATGGACGATGCGGAGCTCCTCGACAAGTGCGAGGCATCACGTCTGCTCAAGAGTGTGGTGCATCACGGATTCGAAGAAGGTACGGCCCTGGTGGTGAGCTGTCGCGAGGACAAACTCCCGTTCGGCCTTGGCTGGCTCGAAGAGACGAAGAAGGGCCATCGCGGCCTCCTATTGTCCCCGCAAGAGCGGAGCACAGGCGATGTGGTCGGCATCAGAATCGGCGACTCCATCACTGGCTGGCCCATCGCCCCCGGTCGGGGCTGGCTGCACCTCGGGGACGGCAAGCTCGTGCCTGTCGCCGTGCCGGAATGATGCAGCTCTGAAGCCGGCCAACCGCTGAACCCTCTAGTTCCGACTCCCGGGCGCCGTCGATCACAGCGACTGGACCGCGAGTACCTCTCGAACCTGGCTGGCCGCTACTCTTCCTGGCTGCCTGGACAGCTAGCGCGAGCTTTCGGGTCGAACCGACGAAATGATCTACTCCCGAGAAACGCTGGGTCAGAGGCCTGGGGTGCGATCTCGGGCGACCCCTCCACTTGGTCGATGAGATGCCCCGATCCTCACGCAACGGCGCCCGTGCAGTGACAGACTCCCCGCAGCAGCAGGGGAGGCTCCATGGGTTTCGGTTTCCGCGTTGGTGTGCCCGGACTGAGTGTGCGCGTCTCGACAAGGGGTGTACGGACGTCCGTCGGGCCGCGGATGGCACGCGTGAGCGTGGGCGGCGGGCGGACGACGCTCTCGTCGGGGATGGGGCCCCTCTATGCCTCTACCGCACTGGGCGCCGGGCGCCGCCGGACCAATACGAGTCGGACGACCCGCTCCGGCTCGCGTCCGCGGACGGCCGGGCCTTCGAGCGCGCAGCTCGAACGGGTGCGCCGGCAGGCCGAGCGGGCCCAGCAGGAGGCGGAACGGGATGCGGCTATCGCACACTTGCGGGAGCTGCGGCAGCAGATGACCAGCGTGCACCTGCAGTCCTTCTCCCCCGTGCACCCGCCGGTGGTACCCGGACCCCCGCAGCTCGGGCTGCCCTGGGCTCTGGCCGAGGCCAAGGCTTTCCACCTGGCGGGGCTCGGCGTGTTCGCCCGTGCCGAGCGCGCGGCGGCGAAGCTGCGGGCCGAGCACGACGCTCCGGGGTACCTGGCTGCCGAACAGGCGCGGTTGCACGGAGTCCATGCGGAGCTGAACGACGAGGCACAACAGTGGTGGCAGGCCCTCGTCGCGAACGACGAGGCGACCGTGTGCGAGACGGTCAACTACGCCTTCTCCGACAACCCCGCCGCCGGCTGCGCGGTCGGGGTCGACGGCTCCGTGATGTCCGTGGTCATGCGGCAGCACGACATCGACTCACTGCCCGACCAGACTCCTGGGGTCACCTCCAGCGGGCGCCCCACGCTGAAGACGCTGACCAAGCGGGACCGGGTCCTGTGGTGGCTCACGGCCATGGGATCCAACGTCGTCGCCACCCTCAAGGAGGGCTTCGCCGTAGCGCCGGGGATCACCGCGATCGACCTCGCGGTGATCACGCGCATGCCGGACACCCAGCGGCTGGGGTTCGTGGCGTACGGCCGGTGGACCCGCCAGGCCATCGAGTCGGTCCCCTGGCGGCAGCCGGAGGACGCGCTGCGGTTCCTCGACATCGGCCAGGACATCGCCTGCGCCGTCGGCACGACCGCCTCCGGAAATCTTGCGAACACCATCAAGCCGCTGGACACCAGTCGACTGCCCGGCCTGCAAAGCCTGCTCGACGATGCCCAGGACGATGCCGCCTCCGTTGACGCCACGCTCGCCGGCCTGGATGGCGACCTCCTCGCCAACACCCCGGCCACTCACGATGCGCCGGCCCCGGACCACTACCGGATCCACACGTTCGCCGAGTGGAGGACCCAGACCCCGTCGGCGGCCCAGCCGCCCGCCTTGGGCCAGCCCGTACTCGCTGCTCCGACGACGCTCACGCCGGGGCAGAACCTCACACTGCCCGACGAGGCATGGGAAGGGTTGACCGTCGCATTCAGTTTCGCCGGCGCGGATGCCGACCTCACGCTCTTCCTCACCGACGCACAGAGCCGGGTCTCCTCCGACGAGGACTTCGTCTTCTACAACCAGCCGTCCGCCGCCCAGGGGGCCGCTCGTCTCCTGGGCAAACAGAACGATGGCACCCACTCCGTCGAGCGCGCCGCCATCCACCTCGCGGCCCTGCCTGAGCACGTCCAGCGCATGACGATCGCGATCAACATGGACGTCGACACCGGACTGACATGCGGCTCCCTCACCCATGCAGAACTGTCCATGGGATGCACCACTACCTCCTGGACCTTCCAGCCTCCCGCCGACCCGGCCATCCGCGCGATGGTCGTAGCGGAGCTGTACCGGTACAGGTCCGCCGAGGGTCGGCCGGTTTGGAAGCTCCGAGCAGTCGGGCAGGGTTGGGCCGACGGACTTGATGGTTTGGCCAGAGCTCACGGAGTAGATGTGGGGTAGCCCATTGTGTCGACGCTCGGCAAAGGTGGAGGCCTTCCGCAACTTCCCCCAGCCGCAGCAGACGACATACGTGAACGCTCCGTAGCGCTCCCTGCAGCCCATGTCGCCCCGCTGGCCAGCGGTGAATCACTTTCGGAGGCACCCTCTGCTGGGGAGAATTTGGGGAGAATGAAGCCGCGTTGGGGAGCGGCTGGGGAGGATCGGCCGCACAAATTGGCAACGCGGCGAAAGGGCCAGAAAGACAGATCGCCGCAGATCAAAGACCCTCTCCGGAGGATTTCCGCAGGTCAGCGGCGTGAGGGTGACGACTTCAAGAAGATCTCCTCCTGGGCTGCCATTTTGTTTGCTCCCACACTCGTCGGAACCATCTACGGCATGAACTTCGAGGACATGCCGGAGCTGCAGTGGGCGGCCGGCTACCCCTTCGCGATCCTCCTAATGGCAGTGGTCTGCGTCAGCCTCTACGTCATCTTCAAGAAGCGCGACTGGCTGTAGCCGGTGCGTCGCGACGGTTGATCAACTCAGCTCTCGCGAACGTCAAAAATTAGCCCGCTGGCCCCTGGGGAGGCTCTGGGGAGAATGGGCCCGGCAATGCGGCAGGGCACTCCCCCGCACCCTGGCGCCGACCCTCTAGCGCCACCGACCGTCCTCGGCAGCACGCGCCTGCGGTTGGCCGGCTGCGGCATCGGCTGCCCCGGACCGGTTCGAGCAGGCGGCCCGGCCACGGGGGTACCCCTGCGGCCGGGAGAGACCCAGACCGTACGGCTCTACTTCGCCGACCCGTACGGCATCCGTCGGACCTCCCGGCCCTCCAACGGCACCACGACCCCGCAGCAGGCCCTCAACCTCCTCCTCGAAGGCCCCACGGAAGCCGAACGCACCCGCGGCCTGAGCAACCACATCCCGCTGCGGCCCGGCCAGGTGAGCGCCTTCGCGGCACGAGGTGCGATCGACCTCTACGTCCCGCTGGGCATTTCGACCGGGGAGCTCGACAACACCGCACTGAGCCAGATGGTCTGCACGCTCGCGCACACCAAGACCATCATCGACACCCCACCCGACAAGGTCGTCATCCGTGTCCACGAGAACAGCCCGGTCGGGTCACCGGACAAGGACCCGCCCTTCCCTGTGCGCTGCGGCCCGCAGTCCGTAGCCGTTCCCGCGTTCGGCGCCGACCCGAAGGCCCCCCCGGCAACGCATCGGGAACCGTACGGCCCGACGGAACGTAGGTGCGGTGTTCGAGCCGAGCGGCACCACCGGGGTCACGGGCCGACGGTGGCGGGGGGCGGGGTCCAGCGGTTCTTGGGCGGCAGCATCGTGCTGAGTCCGAAATCGCTCTTGAGCTGTTCGGGAATGGCGTAGTGCATGACGCGGCCACGGGTGAGCGAGGAGAGTTCGAGGATGCTGGTCAGGTGTCCGATCCGGTCCAGGGCCCAGGCCGCCAGGGGGGATCGGTCCTCGATGGTTTCCAGCACTCCCAGGAGGGCGGGGGCGACCTTGACGACCGAGTCCCAGGTGGTGCGGGGCACGTTCAGCCAGTCGGCGCAGGTGTCTCCGATCAGGTAGCGGATCAGCGCGGAGACGACGGGGTCGAAGAGGGTGCCCGGTACGACTTCTTCGTAGAGGTCGATGAGCTGGCGGGTCAGCTGGACGCCTTCCTCGCTGGGACCCATGTGGCGGGTCATGTACAGGTCGGAGAAGGCGCGGGCCTCCGCAAGGTCCTTGGGGACGTGGTCCTGGTCGATGCCGAGGATGGCACCGACCACCCGCCAGGCGTAGTAGTAGGACTCGGCGCCTTCGTTGCTCATGTGGATTCCGAGGCGGTGCAGGGCGTCGAGGACCTGGATCGAGAACATCATCTGGCCGCCGATCATGTCCTCCTGACAGATCGGGACGCCCAGCTCGGCAGTGTCCCAGCGGTCCTCGCGCCGGAGGTGGTGGCGGATGGAGGCGTGCAGCAGGCGGACCTTCTGAGCGGCGGGAAGGAACCGGCCGCCGGCTTCGAAGGCATCGGGCTGCATGAGGTAGACGGTGAACTGGCCGGTCTCGGCCATCCGTTTGGAGGGGTACTTCAGCGAGTGGGTGGCCGAGAGCAGTTTGGCGACGTGGGGCACGACGTAGCAAGCGGGCATCGAGGCGAACGACAGGGCGGTGGAGATGTGCACGTTGTTGTCGATGAAGAACAGCCTGGCCTTCTCCATCTCGTCCCAGTCCACCCAGTCCGGCGGCGCGCTGGTCGCGTGCAGGTACTCGCGGGCGACGTCGGGCAGACCTGCGGGAAGGTCTTGGCCGACGGTGGAGACGTAGCGCATCAGAGAGTTGAACTTGCCGACCTCCCCGCGCTCGAAGAGCGTCGCCACGGTCGCGTCGGCGAGTTCATCCCCGTAAGTGCGCAGGGCGTCCATGGATTCCGGGGTGTAGGTCATCGTGCTGCTCCGGTGACGTGGCGTGGGGATCAATAGGTGCGGGTGGCGGCGTGCGTGGCCAGGGCCGACAGTGCGCGGTGGGCTTCGGAGGTCAGGTCCGCGCCCGCCAGGGCGTCGTGCGCCGTGCGCAGCCGGACGGTGATCATGTCTTCGACGCGGGTGACGGCCCCGGTGCGAAGGGCGATCTCCCGGACCTCTTGCACCTCCTGCCCCGTGAGGCCCGCCTGCCCGAGCAGGCGGTGCAGCTCGCGGTGTTCGGCTGGGGTGGCGGAGGCGAGTGCGTGCGCCATCAGAGCGGTGGGGCGATTGCCGGTCAGGTCGTCGGCCGGGTCCTTACCGGTCCGCTCGGGGTCGCCGAACAGGCCCAGCAGGTCGTCCCGCAGCTGGAACGCCTCGCCCAGTGGCAGCCCGTAGTCGCTGTACGCCCGCAGGAGCCGGGGTGGGGCGCCCGCGAGCAGTCCGCCGATCTGCAGCGGGTGTTCGACGGTGTACTTGGCCGTCTTGTAGCGGATCACCTTGACCGACGCCTCGGGATCCGGTTCGGATCCGGTGTGCAGGACCTCCAGGCATTCCCCGGCCACCAGTTCACGGGCCATGACCGCCCACATCGGCCGGGCCCGGGTGAGGAAGGCACCGGGCAGGCCCGAGGTGGTGAACAACTGACCGGCCATCGACATCAGCAGGTCCCCGACCAGCATGGCCAGGGCCCTGGCGCCGGCCTTCGGCCGCCCGTGGTCCGCGAGGGGCTCCCGCAGGGCGATGTGCGCGGTGGGTCGCCCGTGCCGGGTTCGGCTGTGGTCGATCAGGTCGTCGTGCACCATGGCGGCCGCATGGACGAGTTCGATCGCGGCGGCGGCTCGGACCAGCGCCTCGCTGTCGGGCTGGCCGGCTCCGCGCCAGCCCCAGTAGCAGAAAGCCGCCCGGAAGCGTTTTCCGTGCCCGGTCGCGGCGTGGAGCTGCTCCGACACCGGCTCCAGGCAGTCGTCGACGTCGGCCAGCGCCTGCGCTTCCGCCGTGACGAAAGCGCCGAGGACCTGGTCGACGCGCTTCCTCAGCAGGGCGTTCTCTTCGTGTTCACTCACTGCCGTTGTCCGCCCGGGAGCGTGCGGTCACCGTGCGGGCCAGGACCTCCAAGTGCGCCGGGGGCGGGGCCGCGTGCCGGTCGAGGAGCAGGCGGCCCCGCGCCTTGGTCTCCTCCTGGCCGTCAGCCAGAAGCTCCGCGAGGTCGGCACGGCGCAGCAGGCCGCTGACACCGCCCACCGCACTGCTCAGCCCGCTGAAGGCCAGATCGGCGAGGCCGGCCACCAGGGCCACCGCGTCCTGCCCGAGGCCCGGCCCACGGCCGTCATGGTGTGTCACAGCAAAGTCCCCCCGCATGGCAAGTACCGCCAAGCTTCCGGCCGGTGGCACGGAGCAGCACGAGGCGGTGTTCGGTACGCCTCGGTACGATTCTGCGCACGGGCATGCGGCCGGCGGAGGTCCTATCCCCTATCGAGTGGTTCTTGCGTGAAGCCCTCGCCGGATCGGCCGCAGCCGGGATAAGCGAGGAAACACTGCGTCTTGACGTTGACAACGTTGTCTAGAGACAAACTGACCCGGTTAAGTGATGGCGGCAAGCCCGACGCCACCACCGTCCTGTGCCGGTGAGCGGCGGGCTGAGACCTCACCCGTTTGCCGTAACCCGCCGGGCTGTGGGGCCGGTCGCGCCGTACGTTCGCTCCTGGGGGGCGTTGGCGATCGAGGAGGAATCCGTGGGCGAGCAACCGAATGTCCTGGTGCTGTGGGGCGATGACATCGGCATCACCAACCTGAGCTGCTACAGCGACGGCCTGATGGGGTACCGGACGCCGAACATCGACCGGATCGCCGAGGAGGGCATGCGGTTCACCGACTACTACGCGGAGCAGTCCTGCACAGCCGGCCGCTCCGCCTTCATCACCGGCCAGAGCCCGTTCCGCACCGGGCTGTCCAAGGTGGGCATGCCGGGGGCCGCGCTCGGCATGCGCCCCGAGGACCCGACGCTCGCCCGGGTGCTGAAGGCGTCCGGCTACGCCACCGGGCAGTTCGGCAAGAACCACCTGGGCGACCGGGACGAGCACCTGCCCACCATGCACGGCTTCGACGAGTTCTTCGGCAACCTGTACCACCTCAACGCCGAGGAGGAACCCGAGGAGCGCGACTACCCGACCCCGGAGGAGTTCCCGGACTTCCGTGAGAGGTACGGGCCGCGCGGCGTGCTGCGCAGCTGGGCCGACGGCAAGGGCGGCCAGCGGATCGAGAACACCGGTCCGCTGACCCGTGAGCGCATGAAGACCTGCGACGACGAGTTCGCCGACGCGGCGCAGGACTTCATCCGGCGCCAGCACGGCGCGGACAAGCCGTTCTTCCTCTGGTTCAACACCACGCACATGCACTTCCGCACGCACGTCAAGGAAGAGATCCTCGGTCAGGCCGGGCGCTGGCAGTCCGAGTACCACGACGCGATGGTCGACCACGACCGGCTGATGGGCTCGATGCTCGACGTACTCGACGAACTCGGTATCGCGGACAACACGATCGTGGTCTACGGCACGGACAACGGCCCGCACGCCAACACCTGGCCCGACGCGGCCACCACCCCGTTCCGCAGCGAGAAGAACACCAACTGGGAGGGAGCCTTCCGGGTCCCCGCCCTGGTTCGCTGGCCCGGGAAGATCGAGGCGGGCACGGTCTCCAACGAGATCGTCTCGGCACTCGACTGGCTGCCCACCTTCGCCGCGGCGGCCGGCGAGCCGAAGATCGTGGAGAAGCTGCGGGCGGGCTGCACGCTGGACGGACACGAGTACAAGGTCCACCTCGACGGCCACAACCTGCTCCCCTACCTGACCGGCCAGGAGGAGAGCGGCCCGCGCAAGAGCTTCTTCTACTTCTCCGACGACGGTGAGCTGACCGCGCTGCGCTACGACAACTGGAAGCTGGTGTTCATGGAGCAGCGCGCTCCGGGCACGCTGCAGGTCTGGGCCGAGCCGTTCACCGTCCTGCGCGTCCCCAAGATCTTCAATCTGCGCACGGACCCCTTCGAAAGGGCCGACGCCACCTCGAACACGTACTTCGACTGGATGATCAGTCACGCGTTCCTGCTGGTGCCGGCGCAGCGGGTCGTCGGGGAGTTCCTGGAGACCTTCAAGGAGTTCCCGCCCCGGCAGAAGGCGGCGAGCTTCAGCATCGACCAGGTCTTCGCCAACCTGTCCGCGGGCATCACCAGTGCCTGAGATGACCTCCGTCATCCCGGGAGGGATGACGGAGCTGACCGGCGGCCGCTTCCGCATGGGCTCCGACCGGCACTACCCGGAGGAGGCGCCCGCCCGCGAGGTGGGCGTCGGCGCGTTCGCCATCGACCGGTTCCAGGTGACCAACGCGCAGTTCGCGGAGTTCGTCGCCGCCACGGACTACGTCACCGTGGCGGAGCGCCCCCTGCGCGCCGCCGACCACCCCGGAGTGCCGGCCGCGAGGCTCGCCGCGGGCTCACTGGTGTTCCGGCCGACGCGCGGGCCGGTCGACCTGCGCGACCTGAGCCAGTGGTGGGCGTGGACCCCGGGTGCGAGCTGGCGGCGACCGGAAGGGCCCGGCAGCGGGCTGCGGGGCCGCAAGCAACTGCCGGTGGTTCATGTCGCGTACGAGGACGCAGAGGCGTACGCCGCCTGGCGCGGACAGCGGCTGCCCACCGAGGCCGAGTGGGAGTACGCGGCGCGCGGTGGACTGGCCGGTGCGGACTACACCTGGGGCGAGGAGCCCCTCCCGGGGGGCCGACGGCTCGCGCACTGGTGGCAGGGCGACTTCCCCTGGCGCAGCACCCGCCCCGGAGGCGTCTACGGGCCCGCCCAGGTCGGGAGCTACCCGGCCAACGGCCACGGCCTCCACGACATGGCGGGCAACGTCTGGGAGTGGACGGCCGACTGGTACGCCGCACCCGAGGGGGCCACGGCTCCCTCGTGCTGTGGCCCCACCGAGGCCCGGGGCGGTACGGAACAGGGAAGCGTCGACCCCTCCCAGCCCGGCAGGCCGGTGCCGCGCAAGGTCGTCAAGGGCGGATCCTGGCTCTGCGCGGACGAGTACTGCCGGCGGTACCGGCCCGCCGCCCGCAGGCCCCAGCCGGTGGACACCGGCATGAGCCACATCGGATTCCGCTGCGCGGCCGACCTCGTCCAAGGATGAGGCTGCGGCTGCGGCTTCGGCTTCGGCTGAACGGGTCGCGTCAGGCGCCTCCCGGGACGGAGCACCGTCCCGGGAGGCGGACGCTCGCCCAGACCGTCTTCCCCTCCGCCGTGTAGCGGACGCCCCAGCTGTCCGTGAGGTTCGCGCAGATGTAGAGTCCCCGGCCGCCCTCGTCGCCCTCCCGGGCGTGCCTGAGGTACGGGGCCGTGAGGGAGGCGTCCGTGACCTCGCAGGTCAGCAGGTGCGGTTCCCGTATCAGCCGCAGGGCGATCGGCGCGGCTCCGTAGCGGATGGCGTTGGTGACCAGTTCGCTGACGACCAGCTCCACCGTGAACGGGTCGACCGGTGTCCCCCACCGCTCCAGGCAGCGGGCGGCCTCGCGACGGGCCTCGGACACGCCGGCCGGGTCCGCCGGCACGTCCCAGGCGGACACCTGCTCGTCGGGAAGGCGCCGAGTACGGGCCACGAGAAGCACGTCGTCGGGATCGAGGAGCGTCAGCAAGGAGTCCGCCATGTCCTCGGGGCTCTGGTCCGGATGCGACAGCGCCTGCGTCAGCCGCTCCACGGGAAGGCCGGGCGCCGTGGTCCCGCGCGAGGCCAGGCACACCGTACTGCCCGCCGGGAGGATGTACGCGGCGCTGGGAAACGGCGGCCCCCCGGCGCCGAGGAGCGGTCCGACCGGAACGGGCGCGGGCTCCACGGAACCGTCCGGGCGCACGGTCAGGACGAGGCAGTCTCCCGCCCGGGCGATGTCCAGCCGCCCGCTCACCGGGTCGTGCACCGCGATCACGCAGCCGGCGGCGGGTTCCGCGACGCCGGTGAGCCCGCGCTGTTCGCGCACGAGCCGACGCGCGGTCACATGCAGGCGGGCCAGCAGTTCGTGCGGTTCCAGATCCAGGGCGGCCAGCGTGTGGACGGCCGTCCGCAGTTGGCTCATGGTGGCCACCGCGTTCGCTCCGGACTGGTCCACCCGCCCCGCCACCAGGGCGACGCGCGCGGAGGACAGTGCGATGGTGTCGCACCAAGAACCGGCGCCGCGGCCTTCCGGACGGTGCCGTTGGGAGACCTCCGCGGCGTTCTGCGTCCCCGCCGGCTGCCGGCGGGGCCAGCTCTGCAGAGCGGTCATGACGATGTGCTCGCGGGAGTGCCGCAGGGCGTTCTCCAGGCACAGTGCCGTGCGGGCGGCAACGCTCGCCGCCAGCGGGAGGTCCTCGGGGACGAACGGATCGCTCCCGGGCGGCCGGTGGAAGGCGACGGCGCCGAGCACCTTGCCCCGTACGGTCAGGGACGCCACGAGGGCGTACGACGACGGGGCGCCCTCCGGGGAGGTGCGCAGCACCGTCGGCTCGCCCGGCAGGTGCTCGCCGAAGAGACCGGGCAGCAGTACGGAGCCGACTCCCGGAAGGTGGTCGGCCCCGTCCGGTCCACCCGTGGCGGCGCAGCGCAGGACCGGCGCCGCCGACCGCACCGACAGGTCGGGGTCCGCACCGCGCAGCACGTCGTCGGTCAGCGCGACCACCACCGAGTGCGCGAATTCCGGCACCGTGACTTCGACCAGATCCTGCGCGGTGCGCAGCACGTCGAGGCTGCGGCCCACGCGCTCTCGCGCGGAGTGCAACAGGCGCAGGCGTCCTTCGGCCCGTTCCCGTTCCGTGACGTCGACCGCAGTGGTGACCACACCGATCGGCCGGCCCCCGCGATCCGTCAGCCGGAAGGTGGAGGTCGAGAAGACGTGCTCCCGGTCGGGATCCGACGGCGGCCGGCCCCGTACGAGGACGTCTCGCCTCGGATTCCCCGTGGCCAGCACGTCGCGCAGGGCGTCCTCGTCCAGGTCCGCGGCGAACGGCGCGTACGCCTCGGACACGGGCATGCCGATGACCTGGTCCTGTGTGACGCCCCGCATCCCGGCGGCCACGGTGTTCACCCGTACGACGCAGAGGTCCGGGTCCAGGACGTGCAGCCCGACCGCCGATTGGGTGAAGACGGCATCCAGTACGGCCTCGTCCAGCCCGTGCAGGGAAACGTCGTCCGCATCGGACGGCTGGGGGGAGGACATGTCCACCTCGGCTTCCCGGATGCGGGGATGTTCCGTTTCGGATCCTCGCATGGCGGCCGGGGACCCGCATCCCGCCGGAGCGGCTACGGCCCCGTGCCGGGCCGGCGCCGAATGGCGGTGTCCGCGACGGTGAATTTAGCTGAGTGCCTGGATCCGAAGAGCGGGAGAGGCGAGGACGCGTCATGAGCCAGGCCGATGATGCCGGGAACGGTCCGCTGTCCGAGGGCGAGAGAGCCGAGCTGTCCGAACTGCGTCGCCGCGTGGGCGCGCTGGAAGCCCGAGGAGCCGCCACACCCGGGAAGCACCGGGCGCGCTCGTTCCTCGCCGTGGTGCTGATCACGATCGCGGCGATCCTCGCTCCGCTGAGCGTGGTCGCCGTCTGGACGAGCGACATCGTCGGGGACACCGACCGCTATGTGGCCACCGTGCAGCCCCTGGCCTCTGATCCGGACGTCCAGGCGGGCGTGACGAATCGGGTCGCCGGCGCGGTCATGGAGCACGTGGACGTGCCGCTCCTGCTGGAGCAGGTGGCCCCCGACGACCGCCCCCGGCTCGAAGCCCTGCTCGGCAGGCTCGACGGCCCCCTGACCAGCGGACTACGGGGGCTGGTCGAATCGGTGACGTCGAAGTTCGTGGCGAGCGACGCCTTCGCCACCCTCTGGACGGAACTCAACCGCAGGGCCCATCAGACCGTGGACAAGGCGCTGACCGGCAGCGGAGGCGGCACGGTCGAACTCAAGGGGGACACGGTCACGATCGACCTCGCCCCCGTCGTGGAGCAGGTCAAACAGCGCCTGGTCGACAGCGGACTGACGGTGGCTTCGAAGATCCCCGAGGTGCACACCGACTTCACGGTCATGACCTCCGACCAGATCGGCAAGGCCAAGACCGGCTTCCGGCTCCTGCAGCTCATGGGCGCATGGCTGCCGGTCATCGCGGTCGTCATCGCCGCCGGCGGCGTACTGCTCGCGGCACGCCGACGCCGGGCCCTGATCACCGCCGCGCTGGCCGTAGCGGTCACCGTCGGGCTCCTGGGCATCGGGCTGCACGTCTTCCGTACGTTCTACCTGGACGCCCTGCCCGCGTCGGTCAGTCCCGCGGCGGCCGGCTCGGTCTACGACGCCCTCGTCCGCTTCCTGCGCACCAGTGTCCGTACGGTCGTCACGCTGGGCGTGATCGTGGCCGTGGGCGCCTGGCTCAGCGGCCCCGGCGGGCGGGCCGTCAGGGCGCGGCGGATGTGGCGCTCCGGGATCGGCGCCGTTCGGGGAGCGGCGGGCCTGCCGACCGGCCCGGTCGGCGGCTGGGTCCATCGCCGCAAGACCTGGCTGAACTGGGGCGTGGTCGTACTGGCCGCCGTGGTCTTCGCGGTATGGGACCACCCGACCGGCATGGTCACCTTCTGGTTGGCCGTCGGTGCGCTCGCGGCGCTGGCCGTCGTCGAGTTCCTCGCATCGGACGGTGCCGCGTCCGGGAAGGAGGCGCCGGCTGGGGTTGTGGGTTCCGGAGGCAGGCCGTAGGTGGAGGAGCTCTCGGGGGCCCTGTGCCGTGCTCTTCGGCCCGCCGTCTCCCCGTTCCGTTCAGGGGGCGTCGGGGTAGATCCGCGCCCAGTCCTCCCTGACGCTGACGGTCAGCCACGCCTGCCGCTCGGCCTCGGCCAGGGCGCGCTCCGCACCCGCGTCGTAGGGGATGTCGTCCCGGGTGCCGTCGTCGTGGTGGACGAGGAGGGCCAGACCGCGGGGCGCCGAGGCGGCGTACGTGAGCATTTCGACGTCCCCGTTGGAGTTTCCGCAGGCCAGCACCGGGCGGCGGCCCAGTCGGCTCCAGATCTGCACCGGTTTCTCCGGACCGTCGTCCAGCACCCGGATGGCGTCGCCGTAGACGACGGTCCGCCGGGTGTCGGACCAGCTCGCATCGGCCGTGGACCCGATGACCTGCTCGGGCCGAACTCCGTACACCTCGGCCGCGATGACCCGCATGAAGTCGCGCCCGCCGCCGGAGACGATCACGGTGGCGAACTCTCTGTCCCTCAGATGGGCCAGAAGTTCCAGCATCGGCTGGTACGCGCACGCCGTATAGGGGCGCCGCAGGACCGGATGCGGAGTGGTACGGAAGAAGCCCCGCACCATCGCGGCCACCGCATCGGTGTCCAGGCCGCGCTGCGCGGCGATCACCGCCTCGGCGAGGACCGGCAACCGGGTGTCGTCCCCGGCGTAGTGGTCCGCGACCACGGAGGTGATCCACGCCGGATCGCCCGCACGTACGGAGGCGTACGGTTCACGGTCCGCCAAGGCGGGATCTGCCTGCGCCATCTGCCGCCACCGCTCGGAGAGGTAGTGCAGCTGTACGGGCATCGGCTTCTCCGGCCAGAGCGTGCCGTCGTTGTCGAAGACGGCGACCCGATCGGAGGGCTCCAGGAAGTGCTCCCCCGCGGTCGTCACGGCCTCGACGAAGCGCAGCAGGGCCGTGCGGGTCGCTCCGTCACGCCAGGACGGGAGCACTGGACGACTCATGAGTGGATCCTCGGGTCCGTACCGGGCGGTGCTGCGATGCTCATGGCCCTCACCGTGCCCCAGCCCTCCGCGGCCCGCGGGCAGCGACGCGCTCGGGCCGCGGGATGCCGCCGGACGGTCTAGCGTCGTGGCGCCGGCCCGGCGGGATCCCGAGGTGCTGAGCAGGGCGCCGTCCCGCACCCTGTATGAGGGAAGGAGCTGCACCATGTCGACTTCTGGAGGAACGCCGATGAGCGTGAGCGGCACACCTCGCGACACCGGCACGCCGCGCCCTTCCTGATGGCGGATGGCGAGCCCGGAATCCGTCGACGTCGCGCGGACGGGGCCGACGCGGCGGACAAGGACGTCGCGGCGGACGAGCACGTCGCGGCCCGAGACCAGACGGCAGGCGCTTCCGGTCGGAGCGTCGCCCTTCGGCCGTCTTGGTGGCGCGCGAAGTCCCGTGACGTGACGGTGACCGCGCGGCGACTGCAGCACGGTGCCGAAGTCCGCTTCCCCGTGATCACGCATCTGACCGCTCGGATGCTCTCGGTGAACATCCTGGACGCCGCCACCAGGCTGGCGGCCCAGTGTTTCCTGACCGCGGTCCCGCTCCTCTTCGTGTTCGGCTCCTTCGCACCGCAGGGGGTGCAGAACCAGCTCCTCAGTTCCGTGCGCGCCGTCTTCGGCCTCGAGGGTGCCGCGAACGACCAGCTGGAGCAGGTGTACCAGTCCGGCACCGAGTCCTTGCAGGAAGCCACCGGCGTCGTCGGGTCCTTGATGGTGGTGCTTTCCGCCACGGCGGTGAGCCGTGCGATGCAGCGCTTGTGCATGCGTGCGTGGGCGATTCCCAAAGGGGGAATGAAGGTCGCCCCGTGGCGTTGGTTCGTCTGGATCGTCGTATGGCTGGCCGTCCTGGTGGTGCAAGCTCCGCTGCGCGACGGTTTCGGCATCGGGCTGTGGTTGGGTGCTCCCCTCACGTTGCTGTGCCAGACGGCCTTGTGGTGGTGGAGCCAGCACCTGCTGTTGGGAGGCGCCGTCCGCTGGCTTCCGCTGCTGCCCGGTGCCGTCCTCACGGCGTTCACGGTCACCGCACTGTCTGTCGGGGCCCAGTTCTACATGCCGGTGGCGATCAACCGGACGATGGCCGAATACGGGTCGCTGGGCCTGGTCTTCACCTTTCTGTCGTGGCTGATCGTCGTCTGCGCGGCGGTCGCTGTCAGCATCACCGCGGGTGCCGTTCTCGCACAGGAAACGCACCTGGCCCACCGCCTGGGGAGCCCGCCCGCACGGTTGGGCGAATGAAGCCGGGCCGGGGAGCTCACGCCTCGGGATCGTCGCCGGCGCCCCCTCGGGCCTCACGTTCCTCCGGTACGGATGAGGACCGACGTCGTTCCAGCCCGAGCTGTACCGCGCCCACCATGACCTTCGCGATCAGGCCCACCAGGATGAGATCGGCCACCATTTGCAGCGACGTCAGCACCCGGGCCGTCTGCGAGACCGGCACGATGTCGCCGAAGCCGACGGTGGCGAAGACGGTCAGCGTGAAGTACAGGGCGTCGGTCCTGCTGAGCGGTTCCGAAAAGGCATGGACTCCCTGCTCGCGTGCGTACAGGAAGTACGTGGCCGCGAAGAGCAGCAGAAAGATCGGGACGGCAGTGGTCAGCACCTCGATCGCACGCAACCGGGGGTGCGGCGAACGGATGATGCTGACCGCTTGCAGGGCGAGCAGTGCGCCGATACCCAACAGGCCCAGGACGAGCCCCGTGACGGTGCGCTGGTCGAGGCCCCGGTCGAAGGGGAGCAGGAAGTACCCGGTCGTGGTGGCCGCCGCCACGACCGTGGAGCGCAGGAGTGGCAGGAGCAGGCGCACGTGGTGCGGGTGAAGCCACCGGCCCCGGTCACTTGGCTGCGATTCCATCGAGTCTCCTGCACGTGCGCTCCGCGGATGGCCGCCGGCAGCGGGGCACCCGCTGCCCGTCCAGCAAAGGCGCTCCGCCCCGGTCGCGCGACCGGAGGCGCCCCTCGGATTCGATCAGCGGATGCGACGGGGGGAGGTCGGAGGTATGACTAGGGGGAAGACACACACCCGACCGGAGTGGCCACGGTAGGGGGGTACGCCGACGGGCAGAGGGGACATGTCGTGGCCAACCCGTCAGCGCCGCCTGCCGGCAAACACCGCAACCGCCCGGCGGGGTTGTTCCATCGCCCGCGCCGCGCGCTCCGAAGTGACCTGGCACAGGCTGTCTGCATGGGGGCGGGCCTGCTCGCGGGCCTCGCCGCTCCCTCGATCGCATACGGCCCGCTGACAGACTCAGGGCCCGTGATCAACGTCCTGTTCACCATCGGCTTCGGCGTGATCAGCCTGGTCAGCATCATCTTCTCGCTGTTGTTCCTCGTGGTGCAGTGGGCGTCCACCACTTTCAGCCCGCGTCTCGGGCTCTTCCGCGACGACCCGCTGGTATGGCGGACCTTCGCCTTCGCCATCGGCGTCTTCGTCTTCTGCGTCACCGCCGCACTGGCCGTCGGCACCCGCGACCGCGTCTCGGTGGCCGTACCGGTCCTGGCCATGGTGCTGGCCCTCGCGACCCTGGCGCTCATGCGATCCCTCCAGGTCAGGGCGTTCAGCTGGATCCAGCTCTCCCCCTCCCTGGAAGCCATCGCGAACCGGGGCCATCAGGTTTTCGACAGGCTCTACGCCGAGCCCCACGAGGGCACGGCCCCCCAGAACTTTTCGCCGGCCGGTCCGGGGCGTGTGGTGCGATGGCCGCATGCCGGCACGCTGCTTCAGCAGATCGATGTCCCCTCGCTGGTGGAGAGCGCCTGTCGGCACGACAGCGTCGTCGTCCTCGCTCAACCACCCGGGAACCTCCTCGTCCGGCAACTGCCCGTGGCCCGCGTCCACGGCGGAGACCTGCCCGACGATGCGGTCCTGGGCGCGCTCCTCCCGGGCGTCGAGCGCTCCTTCGACCAGGACCCGGGACTGGCGCTGCGCCTGCTCGCCGACATCGCCCTGCGCGCCCTCTCCTCAGCGGTCAATGACCCCGCCACCGCGGTGCAGGCCATCGACCACATCGAGGACGCCCTGCTGCGCCTGGCAACCCAAGATCTCGACGTCGGACAGGTCCGCGACACGGAAGGCGTGGTCCGGGTCATCGTCCCCGTGCCCGACTGGAACGACTACCTGCGCGACGCCCTCGACGACGTGGTCGTCGCCGCTCGAAACTCACCCATGTGTCTGCTCCGACTGCGCACCCTGCTTCAACGGGTGCTGGACGCCTGCCGGCACGAGCGCCGCGCCCTCCCGCAGGAGCTGCTGGCCTGGGTCGAGGGCCGCGCCACCGAGCGGTTCCCCGTGGCGTGGCGCGGGGCTGCCGACGGCGAACGGCGTGCCGATCGGGAGAACCGCGGCTAGGACTTCATCCGGTAGGCGGCTACACCTGCGCGCACGGTGGGAAACACGTGGACCTCGCCGAACTCGGCGGCGAGACCGGTGTCTTCGAGGACCCGGCGCAGCGAGGCCTTGGGGCGGGCCAGGGCGAGCACCACGTCTCGCTTGGCGAGTTCGGTCCGCAGTTCGCGCAGGGTGTCGATGGCGGTGGCGTCGATGTAGGTGACGGCTTCGGTGTTGACGATCACCCAGCGCACCGGGACGTCGGCTCGTGCCACCAAGGCCTTGATCCGCTCGGCGAAGAACGGCACGTTGGGGAAGTAGAGGGGGGCGTCGAAGCGGTAGACCAGCAGGCCGGGCAGGGTCTGGCTGCCTTCGTTCTCGTCGATGTCGCGGTAGCCGTCGATGTCCTCGAGGTGGCCCAGGACGGCGTCGTGCGGACGCACGGTGCGGTAGACGAAGACCCCGATCGACAGGGCGACGGCCACCAGCAGTCCGTTGAGTACGCCCACGGCGAGCACGGCGACCAGCGCCGCGACGGCCAGGGCCGCCTCCGCGTCGCGGATCCGACGCAGCCTCACGATGGCGCCGAAGTCGAAGAGTCTGAGGGCGGCGGCGACCACGACGACACCGAGGGCGGCCTTGGGCAGCGGGGCGATCAGAGGAGTGGCGAAGGCGGCGACCAGGGCCACCACGGCCGCCGCGACCAGGCCGACGATCTGGGAGCGTGCCCCGGAGGCGTCGGCGAGCGCGGTGCGGGAGCCGCTGCTGCCGATCGGGAAGGCCCCCGACAGACCGGAGACCGCATTGGACGCGCCCAGCGCGATCAGCTCTTGGTCGGCGCTGACCTCGTACCCGTTCTTGGTGGCGAAGGCCCGCGCGATGGCGCTGCCGTCAGCGAAGGCGACCAGGGCCATGCCCGCTGCCGGCAGCACCAGTTCGGTGAGGTCCGTCAGCCCGACACGGGGAAGCCCGAGGGGTGGCAGGCCCCCGTCGAGGTCGCCGACGATCACGATGCCGCGATCCTCGAAGCCGAAGGCCGCCGACGCGGCAATGGCCAGCACCACCACGAGGAGGCTGCCCGGGACTCTCGGGGTGAAGCGCTGAATCAGCAGCAGCAGGGTCAGCAGCGCGACGCTCAATGCGACGGTGGCGAGCGAGGCGTCGCCGAGCTTGCGCAGCACTTCCCCGACGGTCGGGAAGAAGTCGTCGGAGGTGACCTTGATCCCCAGCATCTTGCCGAGCTGGGTGGCGATGATCATGGGGGAGACGCCGTTGAGGTAGCCGAGCAGCGCCGCGCCCGGCAGGACCTGGCGCCAGGAGGACGGCACCACCGATCGCCACCACGATGCGGCATCAGACCCTTTCCGGCCCGGGTCGGTCATCCGCCGGTCCCCTTCGCCCGGCCCGCTGCCGGGCCTGATGATCGTTTCTCCTCACCGTACGGAAGCCACCACGGATCCGCGTCCGGAGGGTCCTCCGGGCCACCCGTTCGGCCCAGCGTGGTGAGTGCGCGCCGATGCCCCTGCGGCCGGTCCGTCCGATAGGAGGGAGCGACGCGGACGTTGCCCCCGCTCGTCCGCTCCATAGCGGCTCGTGTCAGGCAGGGGACGGGGCGAACGGGAACAGCTCGTCGGCGCCGGGCTGGACGACGCCGTAGCTGCTCTCGGGTACTTCGTTCCAGGCGCCGGGCAGATCACCTAGGGGTTCGGACACGATGAGGCGGGTCTCCTCGGAAACGTCGCGCAGGAACGCGACATCGGGGTGCAGTCTGCGCAGGGCGTCCACCCGGCTGCTGTAGAACAGCGACCGGGACGCGTGCCCGCTGGAGTAGCGGAAGGCCCAGACCCTTTCGCCGTCGGTGATGGCGAGTGTCATCTGGAGCGGGAACTCCACGCCGTGGTCGTGCCCGGCGCGCTCCACGACCCCCGCCATCCGGGCCACGGCGGCGGGCGGGTCCTGGTCCAGGCCGAAGGTGAGGGCCAGGTAGAACATCACCTCGGAGTCGGTCGTCCCTTCGATGTCGGCGTACAGCGCGGGGTCGACGAGCAGCGTGAGGTCCCGGCGCATCAGGTGGAAGCCGGAGATGGCGCCGTTGTGCATGAACATCCAGCGACCGTGCCGGAACGGGTGGCAGTTCGACTGCTGCACCGCGGTGCCGGTCGATGCCCGGATGTGGGCGAAGAACAGCGGGGAGCGGACGTGGTCCGCCATTTCCCGCAGGTTGCGGTTGTTCCAGGCGGGGCCCACGTCTCGGAGCAGGGCCGGCGTGCTGTTGTCCTCCGAGTACCAGCCGACGCCGAACCCGTCGCCGTTCGTGGTCTCCACGCCGAGCTTGGAGTGCAGGCTCTGGTCGATCAGCGAGTGGGCCGGTTTGTACAGGATGGTGTCGAGCAGCATGGGTGTCCCCGAGTAGGCGAGCCATCGGCACATGTGCGATCACCTGGGTCCTTGACAGCATGCCGGGGAGGAAGGTGCTTCCTGCCCCGAACGCCCCGGAGCGGCGCTGCTCAGAGAGCTCGCGCGTCACCTCGTCGTGCGACCGCCCTTGCGGGTGGGAGCGCCCCGGCACGCAGCGCCGCGGTCTCTGCGGGCGACCTTGCGCGGATCTTGTCCGGCTCTCTCATTCTCGGCTCCCTCCCCGGGGCGCGCCACGCGGGGCGGCGGGCACACGGCGGCGGCAGCCCCGCGTGGCCGGCTGCTCCGGTGCCATCGGGGCGGAGCGGGCACGGCGCCTGGGGTGCGGGGGACGAGGTTTGCTCATAGCGTCGGGGCTGTGGGCCGCGAGATGTGTGGCTCCGCATCCGCCGGGTGGGTGTGCGGTGGGTGTGCGGCCCCGCAGGGTTTGATCAAGGAGGTGTGCGGTGGGAGACGCGATCGGGCAGATGCTGCCGTCCGCTGTTGGTATCGCGATCAGCCCCATGCCGATGATCGCCGTCATCTTGATGCTCGCCACCCCCAAGGGCCGCGCCAACGGTCTCGCCTTCGCCGCGGGGTGGACGGTGTCCCTGGCGGTGGCCGCCACGGTGCTGGTGCTGCTGGGCAGCGGAGCCGGCGCGGCAGACTCCGACGGTGGCCCGGCCGCCTGGACCAGCTGGCTGAAGCTGGTTCTGGGCGTGCTGTTCTTGCTCCTCGCGTTCAAGCAGTTCCGGGGCCGCCCCAGGGAGGGCCGTCCCGCCCCCACTCCGAAGTGGATGGCGGCGATCGACCGGTTCACACCCGGCAAGGCCGTGGGCCTGGCCGGTCTCCTGGCGGTCGCCAACCCCAAGAACCTCGTCCTGCTCGTCGGCGGCGCGGTCGCCATCGCCGGCAGCGGCGCGGACACGGGCGGCAAGACGGTCGCGGTGGTCGTGATGGTGCTCGTGGCCTCGCTCTGCACAGCCGTACCGGTCACCGTCTTCCTGTTCGGCGGAGCGCGTGCGGCAGAGATCCTCGGCGGCTGGAAGACGGGGATGTCCGCACACAGCGCAGCGATCATGGCGGTGCTGTTCGCCGTGTTGGGATCCAAGTACGTCGGTGACGCGGTCTCCAGCCTCTCGGCCTGACGTTCGGGGACGTTGAACGGTGCGCCCGGCTGCGACCCCGACGCGCGTCGTGACCTGCGGAGTTGCCGCTCGCTCGGCCGTGTCGCGCGGTTCCTGCCGGCTGGCGCTGAAGGGGTAATGTCGTCCGGTCACGGACGGCAATCGGAACGTCTGTTCAAGCCAGGGGAACCAACATGACTGATCTGAACTCGCTGCGGGCGAGCCTTGCGTCGGGCGAGCACGAGTTCGCCGACACCTTGGCCTTCGTCGCCGCGCATTACGAGTACCAGCCGCAGGCGTTCCGCAACGGGGACCTGGAAAACGTCGCAGGGGAGAACGAGGGCTCCTGCAAGACGCTGGGGCTGGCCCTGCTGGAGGGGCTGAGCGACCGCGAAGCGCTGCTGGCGTTCGGTGAGCACTACCGCAGCGTGCTGGCGACGCCGAACGGCACCGATCACAGCAACATTCGCAACCTCATGGCCCATGGCCTGGAAGGCGTGAGTTTCGCCGGGCAGCCGCTGGCCCGCAAGAGCTGAACAGCGGAATCCGGGCGGGCAACGAAGGCCACGAGTACCGCCCCGACCATCCGCCCGAGCCGGCGCGTGGCCCCGGGCGACTTCCGGTCGCTTTCGGCCGACGGATTCGGACGCTGGGAGAACGGCCACCTCCTACGAGCCCGGCTGGAAGGCGCACTCCTGCCCCGTGTCCAGGGCCGTTCGGGTGGGGGGCCGGGCGCGGCGGCGGGAGGGGGGCCGGGGTGGGGCTGGAGGATGCCGTGACGGGAGGTGCGGCCGGTGGTCATCATCGTGGTGCTGGTGCTCGCGCTGGTGGCGTCGTTCGCCGCGAACCGGTACCTGCGGCCGCGGCTGGTCCGCGCGAGCGAGCAGGGCATGGGCGTCCAGGACCTGGTCGGCCCGATGCAGACCCTGACGATCCTGCTGCTGGCCTTCGTGCTGGTGACCGCTTCGGGCTCGTACGGGCTGGCCGACAGCGCCGCCCGGCGGGAGGCGCACGAGCTGGCCCACCTCGCGTCGATGGCGGGCTACGCCCCCGAGCCGCAGCGGACCCGGCTGCTCGAGGACACCGTCTGCTACGCGCGGACGGTGCGGTTCTCGGAGTGGCCGGCCATGGCCGAGGTCCGCGCCTCGTCCGCCTCCGACGAGTGGAGCAGCGTTTTCCCCGAGGTGTTCCGGCAGTTGCGCGCCGAGCAGTCCTTCGGAATGCTGATCGCCGCCGACGACCAGCGGGCGCTGGCCCGCGAGGAGCGGCTGGCCCAGGCCGCCCCCAGCATCCCGGCGCCCATGTTCTGGTTCCTGCTCTGCGCGCTGACCGTGACCGTGGTCTCCCTCGGCGTCGCCGTGCCGCACCGGGACAACCGCGGACAGCTCGCCGCCCTGGTGGTCATCACGGTCCTGCTGGGCAGCGCCCTGTTCATCATCCGCGACGTGGACCGGCCCTTCGGCTGGCTGATCAACGTGCCGCCCAAAGCGATCACGGCCGTCGAGGCGCAGACCCTGCGCACCCTGCGGTCCTCACATCCCCAGGCCGTGCTGCCCTGTGACGCCCGGGGCGAGAGGATTCGTCCCCCGGCGTGAGCGGACGCGACGATGGCGGTGGCCACCCGGCCCGTCAGGAGCAGGCGCTGCACGACCTGTTGGCGAAGCGCGGATCGGACGGCGGCCTGTTCGCGTCCCCCGCGGATTCCGCTAACGGGCAGTCTCCGAACCGAGCACCCATGGACCGGGCGCAGGCATCTGCCGTTGCGGCTCGTCCTGGGGCCGGTTGACGGCCCCGTCGGCAGATGTGAGAGATCGCCACTCCTCACGTGAAGAACTGTTTAACGGATCGGTGACGGGAAGCGGGGTCGGCGGCAGAGGCGAGGGGCCGAAAGGCCATGTCAACCAGCGGCTGTGGCAGCCTGGTTGGGCGGATGCGGCGTCATGGTGGGCGTCCGAGGGGCCGAAGATCCGGTGATAGCATCCCCGCATCTGTGATCTTGTTCCATTTTGACGCAGATGCTGATGTGTGATCGGCGGCATGCTCACCGCGTAACAGCAGGTGAACCGTGTCGATCAGCTGTGTTGCGGGGCCTCGCGAGGTGCATCTGCAGCCGTCCGCATGGCACGCGCCGGGAAAGGTTTCCATGAATCGAGACGCACTTGTGTGGTGCTTGGTTGCGGTGGCGGCGATAGCCGTTGTCGCGGTCGTGGCACTCGTCGCCCGCAACAGAGCGCTGGGGGCGAAGAAGGAACACACCGAGGCCGAACTGAGACACCGGCTCCTCTCCGCGGACAGCCAACTGCACGCGTCGTACGCCGAGCTGCAGCGGTTCCGGAACGAGCAGGACGCCACGCTCCGCGAAGCCAAGGAAGCGGCGGAGGAGAACACCAAGGCCGTCCTCAAGGGTGCCGCCAGCCTCCTGCAGAGCCTCGCGGCCGAGCAGACGACGCTCCTGGACGGCATCCAGCGCAAGTACGGCGGACACACGGTCCTCAGCGACCTGTTGGACGTGAACCACGCCAACGCCCAGATGGCGCGCAAGGCTCAGGGCATCGCCGTCATGTGCGGCGCGCCGCTCGGCCGCCGCAACAGGCCCGCCAGCGTCTACGACGTGGTGCGCAGCGCCCAGGGGCAGATCCGCAACTTCAACCGGGTCGCCATCATGCAGCAGACCAGCCTCGCCCTGAAGTCGTCCGCGGTCGCGCCGGTCGCCCTCGCCGTGGCGGAGCTGCTCGACAACGCCGCCAGCTTCTCGCAGCACGACGCGCCGATCGAGGTGACGTTCCAGCGCGTCCAGAACAACCTGTGCATCGTCATCGACGACGCCGGTGTCAGCATGAACGACGAAGAGCGGCAGCGGGCGACCGCGCTGCTCTCGGGAGAAGTCGCCCCCCGTCTGTCGCAGCTGGGGACTCAGCCGAAGTTCGGCTTCCCGGTCATCGGCCTGATCGCGCGTCAGCACGGTTTCAAGGTCGACGTCACCGGAGTCTCCAGGTACGGCGGCGTCAGGGCCGTCGTCCTCTTGCCCGAGGAGCTGTGGACCATGGAGGAGATACCGCCCGCCCCGCAGGCCCCGCCGGCCCCGAGGGCTCCGGCGGCTTCCGAGGCCCCGGTCAGCGACATCCGGCGCGCCACCGAGAGCCGGCCGCAGCCGAGCGCGACCTCGCGCACGATGCACGGCCTGCCCAAGCGCGGCGCACGCCAGGCGCCCATCGCGAGCGTCCCCGATCCCGATGCCGACACCGCCGCGCCCGCGCCGCGGACCGCGGGGGAAACGGGCCGCGCCTCCGGGCGCAGTCTGGGGGCCTTCCAGCGCGGCACGCTCTCCGGTCGCAACCTTGACGCCACCTCGTTCGAAGGGCCCGAAGAGGCATGACCGCAGACCTGTCGTGGATGCTCGAGGACATCGTGCACAACGTGCCCCACGCACGGCACGCCGTCCTGCTGTCCGCGGACGGCCTTCCCCGCGGCGCGACCGAGGGCCTGGCCGAGAAGGACGTACGCACCATCTCGGCGGCCATGGCCGGGATGCAGTCGCTCAGCCGGGCGACGGCACACTTCGCCGGCCCCGAGGAGGACCGGCAGTGGAACCAGACGATCATCGAGTTCTCGCACGGCTGGAGCTTCCTGATCGGTGCGGGGCAGGGCTCCTACCTCGCCGCCGCGGCCGCGCCCGATGTGGACATGCAGCAGATCTCCTTCCGCATGCACCGCCTCGTCGCCCGACTGGGCAACAACCTCACCTCGCCGCCGCGGGTGAACTCCGAGGAGGCCGGTGGGCCACGGGCGGGTGTCCCCCGGCAGCAGGGCTCCGGTGACACGGGGTTCGCCCTCGGCGAGCTCGACCAGGTGATGTCCGAGGTCAAGGGCGCCCGCCACGCCGTGCTGCTGGGATCGGACGGTCTTCCCCGCGGGGCGACCAGCGGGATGAACCGCGACCTCGCGGACACGATCTCCGCGGCCATGACCGGCATCCACGCCTACAGCCGGGTGACCTCCCAGTTCGCGGGGGTCATCGAGGACGCGGAATGGCGTCAGACGGTCATCGAGTTCCAGCACGGCTGGATCTTCCTGATGACGGCCGGACCCGATGCCTTCCTGGCGGCGGCCGCCGAACACGACTGCGACATCGAGCAGTTCACGACGCGTCTGCACGAGGTGGTTCCCCGACTGACCGCGACGGCGAACGCGACGGCGGCACAAGGGAAGGGGACGCGCCATGCCTGATGGGTTCGAACAGGATGAAGAGCTGGAACTGACGTCTCCGTTAGTCCCCCTCTTCGTGATCACGAACGGACGAGCGCTGCCCCCGGACCACGAGTACGAGCACACGACGCTCGTGACGGCGGCGGTGGAGAACGGACAGGCCGCGGCCCGCACGCTGTCCCCGGAAGCGGGGCAGGTCATGGACCTGGTGGCGAACGGCTTCCTGTCCGTGGCCGAGGTGGCGGGGCACACCCACCTGCCCCTGGGCATCGTCCGCATCCTGCTGGCGCAGTTGGAGGAGGACAACCTCATCCTCGCGAGGACACCGATACCGCGCGCCGAACGTGTCGACAGAGAACTGGTCAGCGCCGTCCTCGAGGGCCTGAAGAATCGATTCGGAGCGTAACCCCCGTGTACCTGGATCCAGATGTCTCCCACGCGGTGAAGATCCTCATAGTGGGGCACTTCGGGGTCGGCAAGACCACCTGCATCGGCAGTCTCTCCGAGATCGAACCCCTGCGGACCGAGGAAGAGATCACCGAAGCCAGCGTGGGCTTCGATGACCTGTCGGGCACACCCGACAAGACGACCACCACCGTCGCCATGGACTTCGGCCGGCTCACCCTGAGCGACACCCTGGTCCTCTACCTCTTCGGAACGCCCGGCCAGGAGCGCTTCAAGGAGATGTGGGAAGAGCTCTCCCGGGGGGCCCTGGGCGCGCTGGTCCTCGTCGACCCGGAGCGACTGCACGAGTCCTTCCCCGTCCTGGACCTCGTCGAACGCTTCGGCCTGACGTACGCCATTGCCGTGAACCACTTCGAGGGCACCACGCACTACCCGCTCGACGAGGTGCACGAGGCGCTGAACCTCACCGCCGAGACCCCTGTCGTGGAGTGCGACGTACGGGACGAGAGTTCCTCCGCGCGGGCCCTCATCACCCTCGTGAAACACCTCATGTCCCAACTCAGCTAGGAGCCCCCCCGCCATGCAACAGCCTCTTGGGCCGCAGGAGATACCCCCCGGCTGCCCCGCGCACGGGAACGTCCAGCTGTACGGTCCCGAGTTCGGAGCCGACCCCGACAGCCAGTACGAGCAGCTGCGCCTCTTCGGCCACAGCGCACCCGTGGACATCGCCCCCGGCGTCCAGGCCGAACTCGTCACGAGCTACGACGCCGCCCTGTACGTCCTGCAGAACCCGGCCTCCTTCGTACGCGACTCCCGCCGCTGGAACGCCCTCAACGAAGGCCGCGTCCCCGCAGACAGTCCGGCGCTGCCCATGATGGGTTACCGCCCCAACGCGCTCTTCAGCGACGGTGCGGCACACGCCCGACTGCGCCGGGCGGTCACCGACAGCCTCGCCACGGTCAACGAGCACCAGCTCATCAGGCAGACGCAGCAGTCCGCCAACTACCTGATCAGCCAGTTCAGTACCGACATCCGCGGCCAGGCGGAGCTGATGTCCGAGTACGCCCAGCCGCTGCCGCTGCTGGTCTTCAGCGACCTGTTCGGCTGCCCGCCCGAGATCGGCGACCGCGTGATCGCCGGCATCAGCGGCATCTTCGAGGGGACGCCCGGTGCCGACGAGGTGCTCGGCGGGGCGCTCACCGAACTGATCGAACTCAAGCGGCGGCGCCCGACGGACGACCTGACGACGCGGCTGATGGAGCACTCGTCCCAGCTGAGCGACGAGGAGGTGCTGCACCAGCTCGTCACCCTGCTCTCCGGCGGCACCGCGCCGCTGGCCGCGGCCATCGGCACCAGCAGCGCCCTGTACCTCGGAGAGGACTGGCAGGCCGGTCTCCCGGTCGAGGACGCGGTCTCCCAGACCCTCTGGAACTACGCGCCGATCGCCAACTACGCGGTTCACTACCCGACTCACGACGTCGAGCTCGGCGGCAGGGTGGTCCGGACCAACGACCCGGTCCTCATCTCGTTCGCCGCGGCCAACACCGACCCGAAGCTGACCGAACACCGCGAACAGCTCAGCGCCAAGGCGCACTTGGCCTTCGGGGCGGGCCCGCACGCGTGCCCCGCCAAGGACCCGGCTTTCATGATCGCCGTGACTGCCGTCGAGGCGCTGCTCAACCAGCTCCACGACGTCGAGCTGCGGGTCCCGTTCAAGTCGCTCACCTGGGCGCCGAGCCCGTGGAGCCGCTCGCTGGTCACCCTCCCGATCCGCTTCACCCCGAAGACCGTTCCCCCGGTGGCCGGGACGGCCGGCTCGAACGCGGGCCAGCCCTTCCCGCAGCAGACGGCCGCCCCCGCGCCCGCCGGCTCCGGACCCTCGCGTGCGAACGCCGGGGCCGCGCCGCAGTCGAAGGGCGGCCTGTTCAGCCGCTTCCTGGCATGGACCAGGGGCGAGTGAGGCAAGTGTGATTCTAGTAACTCGCTGAGTACTCAGTGGTAGTGGATGCTCTAACGATCATGCGGGTATGCATGGCGGCTGGTTCTCAGAAAGGAGCCGCCATATGGGCGTTGCCACTATCCCGACGTACGACCGCCGGGCGTCCGCCTCCCTCTTCTCCCGTCTCCGTACGGCCAGAGGGCAGGCAGACCCCTTCCCCATCTACACCGAACTACTCGCGCGGGGCGAGGTGGTGCCCGCCCCCTGGGGCGGTTTCGCCGTCACGGGCTTCGCCGCCTGCGACCAGGTTCTGCGCAGCCGTCAGTGGCTGGAGCCCGACCGGGAATGGCGCGAGCGCCAAGGGGCCGGGACGCGCTGGAACGCGCCCTCCTCGCGCGAGATGGGCAACACGCTCGCCGCGCTCAACCCACCGGACCACACCAAGGTGCGACGGGCGGCGGGCACCTTCGACCGGAGCACCGTGGAGCGCATCGGCCGCAATGTGAAACGGACCGCGAATCAGCTCCTCGACGCCTTCACGGAGCGAATACGCACCGGCGAGGCGGACTTCGCGGAGCTCGTCTGCGAGGAGCTGCCCGTGGCCGCCATAGGTGACTGGCTGGGGCTACCACAGGCCGACTGGCCCAGACTCCGGGAGTTGACCCACGATCAGGTCTTCACCCAGGAGCTGCTGCCGTCGGCCAGCCAACTCGCGTTGTCCGACGCCGCCACCGCCGAACTCCGCACCTATTTCATGGCCTTGGTGCGTGACCGGCGCTCCCACCCCGGCGACGACCCCGTCACCCGGTGGATCCGGACGTGGGACGCGATCGAGCCCGACCAGGACAAGGCCGACGAAGCGGTCTACTTCCTCGTGTTGTTCGTCCTGCTGGCCGCCCTGGAAACCACCGCGACCCTCCTCTCGACCATGACGCTCCGCCTCGTCGAGAGCCCGGACCGCTGGGCCGTGGTCGCCGACAACCCGGGCCTGGTGGCCGGGTTCGTGGAAGAGACCCTCCGCTACGACCCGCCCACCCACGTGATCAGCAGGATCGCCTCGCAGGACTCCGTGCTGGGCGGCTTCGAGATCCGCCGCGACGAGATGGTCCACCTCATGATCGGCGCGGCGCACCGGGACCCGGCCAGGCACAGCGACCCGGACCGGTTCGACCCCGAACGGGCCGCCGACCACCTCGCGTTCAGCGGCGGCATCCACTACTGCCTCGGCGCACCGCTGGCCCGCCTCGAAGCGCAGACGCTCCTCCACCAACTGGTCCAGCGCCTGCCCCGCCTCACCCTCGTACGCCCCCCGTCGATGGCGCCCCGTGTGGCGTTCCGGCGACTCCTGAACCTGGACGTGGCACTCGCATGACCGACCCGGCCCCCTCCCCCGCCCCCGCACACGTCCGGACCGCTCCCAAGGCGATGCGCACCGAGCAGGACGGCCCCGTACTGCATGTCCGTCTCAACCCCTGGGGGCAGGAGGACACGTTGGACACCGCGGTCCTCGACGATCTCATCACCCTGCTCGACGAGCTGCACGAGAGACCCGACGTCCGGATCCTGACGCTGTCGTCGCTGGGTACGGACTTCTGCCTGGGTGCCGACCGCAACGAGTACCAGGAGGCCTTGGCCGCCGATCCGTCCGGAGTGGGCCTGCGGCGCATCGCCGACAAGGCGCACCGCCTGTGCCAGGCCCTGGAGAACACCCACGCGGTCACCATCGCCCGGCTGCACGGGCGGGTCATCGGCGCGGGTCTCGCCCTCGCCTCCTTCTGCGATCTGCGTGCCGGTGCCGACACCAGCCGCTTCCGCATGCCGGAGGTGGGCATCGGGCTGCCGCCGGCGTGGGGCGGGGCGATGGGACGCCTGGTCTCCGAGGTGGGCGCCGCCAGGATCCGCGAACTCATGCTCACCTGCGACGTCTTCGACGCCGAGACGGCCCACCGCATCGGTCTGCTCCACCGGACCGCCCCGCTCGACCAACTGGACAAGGTGATCGATTCCTGGACCAGGCCACTCGTCCGACGCTCGCCCGAAGCACTCGTCCTGACCAAGCGGATGCTGGCCGGGTACGCACGGGCGGACAGGACGGCAGACGTCTCCCTGCTCGATTCCCACCTCTTGGCTGCCACCCTCCAGCAGCACGCGCGGGGTTGATCCCCGGGCTGGTGTGGGGGCACGGTCCGCGCGCGGCGAGGTGCCCACCCCTCACGATCGGGTCGGGCACCTCACACCGTTCGCCGCACCGTTCGCCGCGCCGCTCACCCGATCGGGAGATGCGCCAGGTACGACCGCACGTTGCGCCGCGTCTCGCCGACCCCGTCCCCGCCGAACTTCTCGGCCACCGCGTCCGCCAGCACCAGCGCGACCACGGCCTCCGCCACGATGCCCGCCGCCGGGACGGCACACACGTCGGACCGCTGATGGTGCGCGGCGGCCGCCTCGCCGGTCGCCACGTCGATCGTCGCCAGCGCACGCGGAACCGTCGCGATCGGTTTCATCGCCGCCCGGACCCGTAGCAGCTCACCCGTGGACATGCCGCCCTCGGTGCCGCCCGCCCGGCCGGTCGTACGCTTCACCCCCTCGGCTGTCCGCACGATCTCGTCGTGCGCCTTCGACCCCGGCACCCTCGCCAGGGCGAAGCCGTCGCCGACCTCGACGCCCTTGATCGCCTGGATACCCATCAACGCACCTGCGAGCCGCGAGTCCAACCGCCGGTCCCAGTGCGTGAACGAGCCGAGACCCACCGGTACGCCGTACGCCAGCACCTCGACCACACCACCGAGGGTGTCGCCGTCCTTGTGGGCCCGGTCGATCTCCGCGACCATCGCCTTCGAAGCCTCCGGATCCAGGCAGCGCACCGGATCCTCGTCCAGCCTCGCCTCGTCCGAAGGCGTGGGCAGCACACCGTACGGGGCACGGGCCGTGGCCAGCTCCACCACGTGGGAGACGATCTCGATGCCGGTCGTCTGCTTCAGGTACGACCTGGCGACCGCGCCCAGCGCCACCCGCGCCGCCGTCTCCCGCGCACTCGCCCGCTCGAGAACCGGCCGGGCATCGTCCAGCCCGTACTTCTGCATACCGGCCAGATCCGCGTGACCGGGGCGGGGTCGGGTCAGCGGCGCGTTGCGCGCCAGCCGGGCCAGCTCCGCCGGGGCCACCGGATCGGCCGCCATCACCGTCTCCCACTTCGGCCACTCGGTGTTGCCCACCATGATCGCGACGGGGCCGCCCATGGTCAGGCCGTGCCGCACCCCGCCCAGGAAGGAGACTTCGTCCTCCTCGAACTTCATCCGGGCGCCACGCCCATGGCCCAGCCGCCGCCTGGCCAGCGCGTGCGCCACCATCCGCGTGGTGACCGGAACACCGGAAGGGAGTCCCTCCAGCGTGGCGACGAGTGCGGGTCCGTGTGACTCCCCGGCGGTCAGCCAGCGCAACCTGCTCACCGGTCCTCCTCGGATTCGAAGGCCTCGGCGGCCTCGACGGCCCCGGCCGCCTCTGTCGGCGCGTGCCGGGCGGGCGGGCCGGGGTTGCCGCCGTCCTCATCGGGCCGCACGCGCCGGCCGTAGACCTCGTAGCGCTTGAGGGCGGGGCGGGAAGGGAGCACGGGGCCCGTGCAGGTCATGAAGGGGGCGGTGCGGGTCATGGGCATGCGTCTCCCGGGGTCGAGGGTGCGGACTCGGAACGTGCGCGTACGGTCGCCTCGCGCGGACGGCCGTGGTGGATCCCCGCCCTACTGGTCCGCGGGGCGGGTGGGCAGGCTCAGCCGGCGGTGGATGTCGAGTGCCGCGGTGGACCGGTTGAGGGTGATGTAGTGCAGCCCCGGCGCCCCGTGGTCCAGGAGGCGTTGGGCCAGCTCGGTGGCGTGCTCGACGCCTACGCGATGGGCCTCGTCGGGGTCGTGCCGGGCGGCGTGCAGACGGCGGGCCAGGTCGGGCGGGAAGGCGGCATCGCTCAGGTCGGCGAAGCGGCGGATCTGGTCGTACCGGGTGGCGGGCATGATCTCCGGGATGACCGGGGTGTCGCATCCGGCGGCATCCAGCCGGTCGCGCAGCCGGAAGTAGTCCTCCGCGCGGAAGAACATCTGGGTGATGGCGTAGTCGGCGCCCGCCCGGCATTTGGCGACGAAGTGCCGGATGTCGCCGTCCCAGTCGGCTGAGCGGGGGTGGCGTTCGGGGAACGCGGCGACCGCGATGCTGAAGTCGCCCAGCTCCCGTACCAGCCGGACCAGGTCCACCGCGTGGTCGAGACCCCCCGGATGGCGGGTCCACGGCCCCCGCGGGTCACCGGGCGGATCGCCGCGCAGGACGAGTACGTCGCGCACGCCCGCGTCGGCGTAGCGCCCGATGATGCGGCGCAGTTCGGCCACCGAGTGGCCGACCGCGGTGAGGTGCGCGACGGGGCGCAGGATGGTGTGCTCCGCGATCCGCTGGGTGAGGGCGGTGGTCCGCTCCCGTGAGGATCCGCCCGCCCCGTAGGTGACGGAGACGAAGGACGGGTCGACGGCCTCGACCCGGCGCAGGGCCTGCCACAGCACGCGTTCGCCCTGACCCGTCTTGGGCGGGAAGAACTCGAAGGAGTAGGAGCGGTGGCCGGCCGCGATCAGAGCGGCCGGGCCCGGGCTCGTACGGGGCAGCGTGAGCGTGCTCACCGGCGCGCCTCGCCGGCTGCGGACCCCGCGAAGCGTGCGGCGGTCGCGGCCGGCTCCGCCGGTGCGGCCGCGGTGCGGGCGGGGGTGGGGATGGCGTCCGGCGCGTCCGTCCGGTAGGCGGTGCGGAGCAGTTCCCGTACCGCGTCCGGTGTGGTGTCGTACGTCTGCGTGCCCACGGCCGACAGGGCGAGCGAGGCCATCACGGAACCCGTCCGCGCGCAGCGCACGGAGGTGTGTCCTGCGGCGAGGGCGGCCAGGTAGCCGGCCCGGAAGGCGTCGCCGACGCCGGTCGGGTCGACCACGGCGTCCGTGGGGACCGCGGAGACGTCCACTGCCGGGCTGCCCGCCCGTTCGATGCGGCTGCCCTTCTCCCCGAGCGTGGTGATCCACGTGCCGACCCGCCGCAGCACCTCCGTGTGGGTCCAGCCGGTCTTGCGCAGCAGCAGTTCGTGCTCGTACTCGTTGGTGAACAACAGCTGCGCACCGTCCGCGAGTTCCCGTATGTCCGGGCCTTCGAGGCGGGCCAGCTGCTGGGCCGGGTCGGCGGCGTAGGGGATCCGCAGGGTGCGGCAGGCCCGGGTATGGCGGAGCATCGCCGCCGGGGCGTCGGCCCCGATCAGTACCAGGTCGGCTCTGCCGCACCGGTTCATCACGTCGACGAGGTCGATGTCGGCCGCCTCCGCCATCGCGCCCGCGTAGAAGGAGGCGAGTTGGTTGCCGTCCGGGTCGGTGGTGCACAGGAAGCGGGCCGTGTGCCGGGTGGCGGAGGCGTGCACCGCCGAGGTGCGCACGCCCAGGGCCGCGAGCCGGCGGCCGTAGTCGTGGAAGTCCTGGCCGACGGCCGCGACGAGCAGCGGGCGGTGGCCGAGCCGGGCCAGCCCGTAGGCGATGTTGGCGGCGACGCCGCCGTCCCGGATGTCCAGGGTGTCCACGAGGAAGGACAGGGAGATCCGGTCGAGCTTGTCGGCCAGGAGCTGGTCGCTGATGCGTCCGGGAAAGGTCATGAGGTGGTCGGTGGCGACCGATCCGGTGACGGCTATGCGCACCTCACACCCCCGCTATGGCACGGAGGGCGG